>DASZNA010000092.1:0-8246 GCA_035551655.1 Solirubrobacteraceae bacterium | reverse complement strand
GCCAGTGTCACGATGATCAGCGACTGGCCGTCCTGACCGCGCAGCCGAACCCGTCGTCCAGAAATCCTTTTCCGAGGCGGAGAGATCCCCGCCGCACTGCTCGAATATGTGCCCATCGGTCCCCGATTCCGCGCCTGCCCTGGCATCGTTTCCGTCGGTGCCGGCGCTGTTCGAAGCCCGAGTGTACCTGAGAGCGTCAAACATGTGGCCAGATTTATCGTAAATTGAAAGGGAATCCGCGGCACCTGCCGAAGGGCCCGGCCTTCGTTCTATTCAGGGGGCGCGAAACGAGACTTCGTCCGGCGGCCATGCGAACATACGTTCGTCATGGCTCCTCCGCTGATCGTCTGCGTTTTGTTCCCTCGCCTGCAGCTCACCGTGGCCGCTGGCGACCGTGCTGAACTGCTCCAAACTCCGGCCGCCCTGGCGCCTGAGCCCGGGGGTCTTCAGCAGGTGGGGGAGGTGTCTCCCGCCGCCGGTGCGTTCGGGATTCATCCGGGGATGCGCTTGGGGGAGGCGCTGTCCCGGTGCCCACGGTTGATGCTCATTCCACCCGATCCCGCCGGAGTTGCCGATTTCTGGGAGCGCAAGCTGGCCGCTCTGGAGGCCATCGGCGCGGCTGTGGAGCCTGGACAGCCGGGGCTGGCCTGCTTCGACGCCCGAGGACTGCTGCGACTGCACGGAGGCCAATTGACGGACGTCCTCCGAGCCGCTCGCCAGGCCATCTCTGCCCCCGCTCGCTACGGGGTGGCGTCGACTCGGTTTGCCGCCATCGCCGCGGCCACTCGGGCTCGGGTGCGTCGGCCGCTGATCGTGGAGCGGGACGCCCGGGGCTTCCTGGTGCCGCTGCCCGTGGCTCTCCTGCGCGAGCGTCCGCAGCTGAGCCACCTGCCGGATGCTCTAGAGAAGCTGGGGATCGCCACCCTGGGTGAACTGGCGAATCTGCCGCCCGCCGCCGTGGCCGATCGGTTCGGCACCCTCGGCCGGCTGGCCCATCAGCTAGCCCGGGGCGGCGACACCCCGCTGAGACCTCGCACTCCACCCGAGTTCGTCAGGGAGTCGCTGGATCTGCCCGAAGCCGCCGGCGGGCATCAGCTGGAACGAGCCCTCGGGGTGTTGATCGATCGCCTGCTCGCCCGCCGGGAACGCCGGGGCAGGACATTGCGCTCGGTGGTGCTCACGGCAGCACTGGTGGAGCGCGGCGGCACCTGGCGCGAACGGATGACCTTCCGCGAGGCGCTGAGCGATCCGGTGCGCATGCGCCTGGCCCTGGTTCCGCGGCTGGCGCTAATGCCCGCGCCGGCTCAGTCGCTGCATCTCACCGTCGAGCGGTTCGGGCCGGCGGCCAGCGAGCAGGAGGGCATGGTGGATGATCCAGCTGACGCGCGGCTGGCCCGGCTGAGGGAGGCCATTCGCCAGACGCGCGCCGCCGCGGGCCCGGACGCCGCCCTGCGGGTTCTCCAGGTCGATCCGGACTCGCGCTTCCCCGAGCGCCGCGCGGTCCTCACTCCGTACGAGGGCTGATTTCCATGTCCGCACCCACCGCACCCACCGCAGCCAAAGCGCCCAAAGGTCCTAAGCGTCTCTCGGTCCCCCGCCGAGCGTCTGTTCGGGCGGCCGAGGACGGGCGCCCCACCAGAATCGACGACCGCGAAGTGGACGCCGTATGTGAGTCCTGGCTGATCGAGGATCGCTGGTGGACCGAGCGCCCGCTGCGTCGCCGCTACTGGGAGGTCGTCACCACCTGCGGGCGCAACGAGGTGGTCTTCCACGATCTGCGCAGTGGTCGCTGGTGGCGCCAGCGGTGAGCTCGGCAGATCGAGCCGCGATTGCCGACTCCTAATATCCAACCCATGGCCACCGACCCCACCCAGACCGCGATCGGCACCTGGAGCGGCGGCCGCTTCATGCACTTCGGGGAGCCGCTCGACGACGAGCGCTACCGCAACCTGATCACCCCCCGCCGCGACATCCCGACCGTCATCACGGCCGATGTCTACGGCGCCGGCCAGGCCGACACGATGCTCGGCCAAGCCCTCCAGGGCGCCGCATCGTCCCGGGATGACATCTGCGTGGTCGGCGCCGTCGGACACGATTTCTACGAGGGGGAGCGCGACGGTCCCCGGGGCTTCCCCCGCTTCACCGATCCCCGCCTGCGCGGCCCCGACGAATACGCCGCCTACCTCAAGCACGCCACCGAGCAGAGCCTCGCCCGCTGCCAGCTTGACCAGTTCGACCTGCTGCTCCTGCACAACCCCGATCGCACCGGCTACACCAGCGAGAAGGTCTGGGACGGGATGAGCGCCCTCAAGGACGCCGGGCTGACTCGCCACATAGGCGTGGCCCCCGGCCCGGCCAACGGTTTCACGCTTGACCTGATCGACTGCTTCGAGCGCTTCGGGGACCGCCTCGATTGGGCGATGGTCATCCTCAACCCGCTCGAGCCATGGCCCGGGGAGCTCGTCCTCGACGCCGCTGCGCAGCGCGGCATCAAGGTGATCACCCGAGTTGTCGACTACGGCGGCCTGTTCTTCGACGACCTGGTCCCCGGTCAGGAGATGGTTCGCCAGGATCACCGCGGATTCCGTCCCGCCGGGTGGATCGAGGCCGGGCGGACCCGCCTCGACGCCATGCGGCCGATCGCCCAAGCGCACGGCCTCACCATGATCCAGCTGGCCTGCCAGTGGAACCTGGCCCATCGGCCCGTCTCCTGCACCGTCCCCACTCTGATCCAGGAGGTGGGCGCAAACGCTCGGCCGGTGGAGGAAAAGCGGGCTGAGCTGGCCGCACTGCCAGAGCAGATGCGCCTGACCGAAGACGACGTGGCAGAGATCCGCCGCCTCGGCGACAACTCCGGTTCGATGCTCCTCAAGGGCGCCAGTCCCGTCCACGAGGGGGACGAGCGCCCCGACGGCTGGAGCCTGAGCGATCACCTGGCCGACGTGGCCCGCCGCTGGCGGATCGATCCCGACCGGGATCTCGTCAAGAGCTAAACAGCGCAGCCGTCCCTCCCGCGTGCGAACATACGTTCGCCTATGTACGTGGAGCTGCACTGCCATTCGGCCTTCTCCTTTCTCGACGGAGCCTCCCTGCCCGATGAGCTCGTTGCCGCCGCCCTGGAGCTGGGCCACGACACCCTGGCCTTGACCGACCACAACTCCGTCTCGGGCTCGATGGAGTTCGCCGTCAGCGCGCAGGCCCTGGGTCTCAGACCGATCCATGGCGCCGAGCTCGACCTCACTGACGGTCGCCACCTGACCCTGCTCGTGCAGGACGCCACCGGCTGGTCCAACCTGTGTCGCCTGCTCACGCGCGCGCACGCGCACACGCGAGACAGCAAACCCGGGCCGCCTGGCCAGCCCCACGTCCCCCTCGATGCGGTCCTCGAGCACCACCCGGGTCTGGTCTGCCTGAGTGGCTGTGCCTCCAAGGGCATTCATGACGAGCCCACGCTGCGCCGGCTCCGAGACGCCTTCGGTCCCGACCGGCTGCGCGTTGAGCTCCAACGCCCCTACCTGCGCCACGACCGGGCGCGCAACCGCCGGTTGGCCGGCCTGGCCGATCGGATCGGCGTGCCCTGTATGGCCACCGGCAACGTCCATGCCCATGCCCGCTCCCGCGCCCCCCTTCAGGACGCCTTTGTGGCCATCCGCCTGCACACCACGCTGGATGCCTCAGAGCCCGAGCGCCGGGGCAACTTCAGCCACGTTCTCGCCTCGCCCGCCGCCATGGCCGCTCGCTTCCCCGAGCACCCGGATGCCGTGGCCGAGACAGCCCGTCTGGCCGAGCGCCTGCGCTTTGACCTGACCAGCGATCTGGGCTACCGCTACCCCGGTTCGGAGGACGAGGCAGCCCTGCGCAAGCTGGCCGAGCTGTGCGACACCCGCCTCCGCGAGCGCTACGCCGACCAGTCGTCCACCCGAAACTCCACCGCCACCGCCCGTCTCCACGAAGAGCTGCGGATCATCGAGAAGCTGAACCTGGCCGGCTTCTTCCTGCTCCACCACGACCTGCTCGAGCTGGCCCGCGAGGTGGCCGCGGAGGTGCGCGGCCCCGATAGCGCCCGAGCCCTCCTGCCCCCCGGCCGCGGTCGAGGCTCCAGCGTCTCCTCCATCGTCTGTTACCTGACCGGGCTCTCCCACGTCGACCCGATTGCCAACGACCTGCTGATCGGGCGTTTCCTCAACGAGGAGCTGACCTCGCTGCCCGACATCGACCTGGACTTCCCCCGGGACATCCGGGAGACCCTGATTCCCCGCATCCACGAGCGCTATGGCCACGACCGCTCCGCGCTGGTCGCCGCCTTCCCCACCTACCGCGCCCGCGGGGCGATCCGTGAGCTGGGCAAGGCACTCGGACTTCCGCCGGGCGAACTCGAGCGGGTGGCCCGGGGCAGCGAGGGCTGGGATGCCCGCCATGTGGCCGGCGACATCGAGAGCGTGTTCGGCGTCGAGCTGGGCGAGGAGTTTGCCGCCACCGGCACCGACTTTGAGTTCGGTGCCGGTGGAGTGGCGGAGTCCCGGGATCCCCACGACCCGCTCCCGCCCGCGCCCGATCCCCGCAAGGACATCACCCGCGCCGTGGCGGTGGGTTCCTCGGCTCGCGGCGCCGGCCAGCGCTGGAAGTGGCTGGCTCGGTTGGCCGCCGAGGCCCACGGGCTACCGCGCCATCTGAGCCAGCACTCGGGCGGGATGGTGGTGGCCACCCGCCCGCTGATCGACTGCTGTCCGATCGTCCCGGCCGCCATGGAGGGCCGCCAGATCGTCCAGTGGGACAAGGACTCCTGCTCGGACGCCGGCTTTCTGAAGATCGACCTGCTGGGGCTGGGGATGCTCTCGGCGGTCGAGCGCTGCGTGGAGATGATCTCCCGCACCCGGCAGGAGCGGATCGACCTCAGCCGCATCCCCTACGACGACCCGGAGACCTACGCCTGCATTCAGGAGGCCGACACCACCGGCGTCTTCCAGATCGAGAGCCGGGCTCAGATGCAGTCGCTGCGGCGGACCCGTCCGGAGACGCTCAAGGACCTGACCATCCAGGTGGCGATCGTCCGCCCGGGTCCGATCCAGGGCGGGGCGGTCAATCCGTACATCGAGCGCCGTCAGCGGATGCGTGAGGACCCCGCCTACCAGGTCCCCTACGAGCACCCGGCGCTCAAGGAGGTCCTGGAGGAGACCCTGGGCACGATCATCTTCCAGGACCAGGTGCTGGAGGTGGCGATCGCGTTCGCGGGCTTCACCCCCGGCGAGGCCGAGGGTCTGCGCCGCGCCATGAGCCGGAAGCGATCGGAGGCGGCCATCGAGGCTCATCACAAGCGCTTCGTGGCCGGCGCCCAGCGCAAGCACGGTGTCGATGCCGAGCTGGCCGAGCGGGTCTTCGCCATGGTCCAGGGCTTCTCCGGCTTCGGCTTCCCCAAGGCGCACGGGGCCGCCTTCGGCCTTTTGGCCTATCAGTCGACCTGGCTGCGGGTTCACTACTCCCCGGAGTTCCTGTGCGCGCTGCTGAACGAGCAGCCGATGGGCTTCTACCCGCCGGATGCGCTCGTCCACGAGGCCCAACGGCGAGACATCCCGGTGCTGGCGCCGGATGTCAATCTCAGCGGAGCCGAGTGCGAGATGGGGGAGGACGTTAAAGGGGAGGGGGTTCAGGTCAGGATCGGCCTGGGCTACATCCGCGGGGCGCGCCGGCAGGAGATCGAGGCGCTGGTGAGTGCCCGGCAGGCGGCGGGACCGTTTCGCAGCCTGTCCGATCTGGCCTCCAGAGCGGGTGCCGGAGCCCCCGCTCTGGAGCTCCTGGCCTGGTCGGGCGCCTGCGATTCGCTGGCCGGCGCTGACCGGACCGGCGGCCAGGTCGATGGGAGCTCTGCTATCTCACCTCGCCGTCTCGCCCTCTGGCAGCTCGGCGTCAGCACCCCGGGCCGGAGCGTGCCCGGCGGTGTGCAGCTGTCGCTGCCCTTGGATCTGCCGGCCCCCCCGAAGCTGCGCAACCTCTCGGGTTGGGAAGCCATGCTGGCCGACTACGCGACCACGGGGGTGACCGTGAACGCCCATCCCATGCAGCTCCTCCGCCAGCGTCTGCCTGACGATGCGTGTACCAGCGCCGATCTGGACCGGGCAGGCCACGGAGCCCGCGTCAAGGTGGGTGGATTGGTGGTGGCCCGCCAACGACCGGGCACAGCGGGTGGCGTGGTGTTCGTCCTGCTGGAGGACGAACACGGGACGATCAACCTGATCGTCCCGCCCAAGATCTACGAGCGCCACCGCCTGCTGGTGCGAACCGAGCCACTGCTCCTGGTGGAGGGCAGGCTGGAGAGGTTCGCCGCGGCCGGCGGGGCCACCAATGTGCTGGTCGACCGGGTGGGCCAGATCGCCGCTCCCGATCGTCTTCTCGCCCAGATCAAGGAGTTCTCGATGCTGGATGAGCAGGTCCGGATCGGCCTGGCCGAGCAGAGAAATCAGGCGGCCTCAGAGGCGGATGATTTCCGGGCCGTGGCGCCGCCGGTCATGAGCTTTGCCTCGGGACGGCGGCGGTGACCGGACGCCATCCGCGAGCCCCTCCTGGCGGCGACACCCGCCCATCACTCGCGATAAGGTGCCCGGGCATATGGTCGGCGTGATCATCATAGCGGTGCTCTTCACGGCGCTCGCCGCCGGCATCTTCTGGGCTGCCGGAAGGGGCCGTCTGACCCCCGTGACCAACGTCATGCTGACGCAGGGCGCGGTGGGCCGGCGCGTCATGAACGTCGCTCTGGTGGTGACCTTCATCGGGTTCGGCATCGTCATCCCGGCCATCTTCCTGGTGGGCAACCACGACCGGGCCAGCGCCCAGGTCGGGGGGATCAAGCTGACGGCGGCGGAGAAGACCGGACGTGAGCTCTTCGGAGAGCACTGCGCCGTCTGCCACACCCTGGCCACGGCGGCGGCCGTGGGGAAGGTTGGGCCGAACCTCGATCAGGTGAAGCCTTCCGAATCGCTGGTGCTCCACACGATTCAGTACGGCTGCCTCCAGAGCCCCGGCTCGAACTCCCAGCAGTCCTGCTTGGGCTACGGGAACATGCCGGCGGACGTGGTGCAGGGCCGCCAAGCCCAGCAGGTGGCCGCTTTCGTGGCCCGTGTTGCCGGCCGCTAGCGCTGCCCTCTTCGCCATCGCCTCGGATAGAAATTCACCCCGCCCCGCGTCTGGGGGCCGCCTCGCAGCCCCTGACCCAGCAAATTGCGATGCTTCGGTCACGCGCCGAGAATGATTCTGTCGCCCATCGGTGTTAGATTTTCACCCGCAAATGCTGAATTCCCTCTGCGGGTGGCGTGAACGCCGTTCGCAGGAAGCGGGGGACCCACTCCATTCGGGGCGAATCGCGTCCACGGACGCGTAGCGCCGCTCTTTCGGCGCGAGCCCGGCAGCTAACCCCGTAAGCAACCGAAAGAGGAAGAGTCAAATTGACGTCATCTGAATCGCTGCGTGGGGTGAGGCCGAACGGTGATGGGGCCGCCGCTTCGGACGGGGCGCGCAGGCCACGAGCGGACCGGATAGAGATCGACTTCAGCTGGTCTGAGCCGAGGTCCCGAGACAGCCGCCGCCCCAGCCGGCGCGAGGATGCGAACGGTCATCTGGAGGAGCACGCGGCCCATGAGGATCGCCGGGCTCGCCGGGCGGAACGCCGGCTCTCCCCGGTCAGGTCCACCTCGGAGCCCGGTAGCGCGGCCGGATCCTCCCCGTATCCGAGCCCCACGAACAGCCTGGGGCCCGCTGGCGCCGAAAGGGCAGAGCCGACGGTCGAGGACGTGTTGGCCCACGCGGTCACCATCGTCCCCCAGCCCGCCGGGAGCGCTGCGGCCGCCAGGGGAGCCACCGTCGAGACAGCCCAGACCGAGCCCACGCTCCCCGTGCCCGAGCGGCGCACGGTGGTCATCAGGGGCCAGGGCACGCGCGGTTACGCCCCTTCGCGCGGTGGCTACGAGGCCCGCCTGAGACCGCACGAACGTGCCGGCTTCCGGCCCGACCGGGTTGCCCTATGGGCCGTCCTGCTCGGCCTCGCCCTCCTGCTCGGCGCCGTCACGAGTTCCCACGCCGCCACGCTGCAGCACGTGGTCGTCTGGCACCACGCGGTGGCCGGCCATCTAAACACCCTTCACCACCTGGCTGACCCCCGCGCGCTGATTCATCGCGCACGGTAAGGCCGGCCGATGCGGGGCCCCGGTCTGCCCCCAGGTCGCGCCGCCCACACCCCCGGGGCGGCGCGACCACTC
>DASZNA010000091.1:0-16782 GCA_035551655.1 Solirubrobacteraceae bacterium | reverse complement strand
CAATCGGCGCTCGTTCTCCACCTCCGCCCGGAGCGCGGCCCGGTCACCGCCGGATCGCTCGGCGGCCGCCAGCACCCGCTCCTCCAGCACCGTGATTTCCTGGCGCAGCGCGGCGATCTCCTCGTCGGCCTCGACGACGCGGCGCCGGGCCGACTCGAGAGCCAGCTCGGCAGCGCGCAACCTGCGCTCAGCCAGGAATTCCTCAGCGGTCATGTGCTCTTCGCCCGGGATCGATGGATGGAAGTGACCCTATAGGGACACTTCCATCCACAGGTCAAGTCTGGCCTGCCCGCGGGACGGGCGGCGTGGGGAGGATCCAGGCGAGCCCGGTCAGTGGTCATCCTCGCGCCCGACCACGTCCATGGGGTCCTGGCCGTGCCTGACCCGCCAGGCCATGCGGGACTGCAGCGACCACAGCTCGATGAACCCGGGGGCGGCGGCCTGCGAGAACAGGCCGCCGGACTCCGAGAACGTGGCCAGCGAGGCGTCGTAGATGGCGTGGGGCGACTGGCGCGTGACCACGCGAGCCATGCCCTTGTACAGCCGCACCCCGATGGTTCCGGTGACGTGACGGTTGACCGACTCCATGTAGGCATCGAGATCCTCGCGCAGCGGCTCCCACCAGAGGCCGGCGTACACCAGATAGGCCCACTTCTGATCCAGGCCGGCCTTGAACTGGTTCTGATGGATGGTGCCGACGAGACGCTCGAGCTCGGCGTGGGCGGGCAGGAGGATCGCCGCGGCCGGCACCTCGTAGATGTCGCGCACCTTGAGCCCGACCACCCGATCCTCGATGTGATCGACGATTCCCACCCCGTGGCGGGCCCCCAGCCGCCCGACGCGCTCCAGCAGCTCCACCAGCCCGAGCCGCTCGCCGTCCAGTGATACCGGGACTCCGTGCTCGAACCCGATCTCCACCGTCTCGGGCTCCTCGGGCGCCACCTCGGGCCGGGTGACCAGCTGAAAGACGTCGTCCTGAGGTGCGGTCTGCAGGTCCTCGATCCACCGGCCCTCGCTGGAGCGCCCCCACAGGTTGTCGTCGATGGAGTAGGGGGCCGTCTCGCTCCCGCCCTTGACGGGGATGCCGTTGGCTCGCGCGTAGGCGACCTCCTCCTCGCGGCCCATCCGCCAGCCGCGAACGGGCGCGATCACCTTGAGCTCGGGAGCCAGGGTGGCCACGGTGGCTTCGATCCGGACCTGGTCGTTGCCCTTGCCGGTGCAGCCGTGGGCGATCGTGTCGCAGCCGGTGCGCCGGGCGTACTCCACGGCCAGCTTGGCGATCAACGGCCGGCCCAGCGCGGTGAACAGCGGATAACCCAGGCCGTAGACGGCGTTGGCCTTGATGGCCGGGGTTATGTAGTCGCGTGCGAACTCCTCGCGGGCGTCGATCACGTGGCACTCCACCGCCCCGATCTGGAGCGCCTTGCCCTTGACCACCTCGTAGTCCTCGCCGGGCTGTCCCAGGTTGACCGTCAGCGCCACCACTTCGGCGTCGTACTCGTCCTGGATCCACTTGAGCATGACGCTGGTGTCCAGACCCCCGCTGTACAGGAGCAGGACGCGGTGCACCTCGCCTGGGGCGGCCTGGTAGGAGGCGGTGACGAGGTCGGCTTCGGGGGTGGGCATCGGGGGCGTAGCGTACCCGCGCCTACCGGCGTGTCGTTCTCAGCCGGCGCTGGATGTCCAGCCACAGGGCTTCGTAGGCCATGGCGGCCGGGCTGGCCGGAGCAAACGCTCCGACCGGGTCACGCTCCTCCCCCATTCGCTCGACGTCCTCGGAATCCGGAACGCCGGCGCCCAGCATGGTCAGGTGGTGGGCGCCGCGCAGGCGGGCCATCTCGTTGCGGTGCATCGGCCGGCCAACCTCCACCATCGAGAAAAAGGCCAGCACCTGAGCGCCGTCCCGCCCACCCAGCCCGTCCTGACTCCGGCCGGCCAGGTCCTCGAGCTGTTCGAAGGTGCGGGAGGACAGGGCGGCGGGGATGATCGGCACGAGCAGCGCGTCGGCCGCCTCGAACACGCTTTCGGAGACCAGCGAGATGCTGGGCGCGCAGTCCAAGAAGATGAAGTCGTACTCCGCCCGCATCGGCTCGATCACCTTGGCCAGCCGCAGCGCCGGCCGCTTGAAGGCATCCAGATCTAGGTCGAGGTGACGCAGCGAGAAGTCGGCCGGAAGCAGTTCGAGGCGCTCATGGTCGGTCCCCTTGATCAGCTCGCCCACCCGTGAGCGGAGGGCCACCAGCTCCCGGGCCCCGCCCTTGAGGCGAGGTCGGATCCGGAACAGAAAAGTGCTGGCGCCCTGCGGGTCGAGGTCCCACAGAAGCGTCGGGTGACCGTCCCGGGCGGCCAGGTAGGCCAGGTTGACCGCGGCCGAGGTCTTCCCCACTCCCCCCTTGATGTTGTAGGTGGCCAGAACCCGGGCGTTCAAGAGAACGTGTCCTTGACCAGCCGGCGCTGGTCCTTGGCCGCGAACTCCTCGAACACCTTTCCGAACCGTCCTCGCGTGTCCGCCGCGTCCTCCTCTAGGCGGCAGGTGAGCATTCCCATCGCCATCAGCGCCCGAGCGCCGCCCGGCAGCACCGCTACCTCATCGGCCAGCGAGCGCAGCATGGCGATCTGCACCTCGCGGTCCTGGTGGTGGCCGAGCACGTCCTGCAGCGACTTGAGCGTCTTGATCATCGGCTTGACCACGCTCGAGTCGTGCAGCGGCTGGCCGAACAGCTCCAGCAGGTAGCGCAGCTCCTTGCCCTTCTTGCGCAGGTCGTGGAACTCCTCGGGCGGGCTCTCGGCGTCGATCGCCCGGCCCATGTCCAGCATGCGCCGGTACACCTTTCTGATCCTCCGGGAGGTGTACTCGCCGATCGGCCTCCGGCTATACGGCCGGTCGGCGTCCGGACCGTGGTCCAGGACGCCCAGAATGCGCTCCCACGCCTCGAAGGTCTCGCGCGCCCGCTCGGAGCGCAGAGCCCGGCCCATGGCGCTGTGGGCAACCATCCGGCGGCGCCCCAGCACGGTGAGCACCGGCTCGAGGTCAGGCCGGATCTCCTCGGGCAGCAGCTCGCGCATCGCGTCGAAGCCGAGCACGTACACGTCGAGGTCGCGGGCGTCGCCGGTGGACTGCTGGAGCCATTTGAATTCGGCTCGGGCGCGCTTCAGCTCCTCGGGGTCGAACACATGCTTGAACTGCCGCTGCACCGCGCGCGTGCGGCGAATCGACACCCGGTAGTCGTGCAGGAACTCGGAGTCGGTGTCGGCCAGGGTCCCGGGGAGGTTGGCCTCGATCACCTCGAGCAGCGCCCGCATCACGCGGGACACGGCGATCCCCGTGGGGTCCCCGGCGTCCAGCGGGACGGCGACCTTCGTACTGAATCCCTCGGGACGCTCGCCGCAGGCCAGGATCGCCTCGTCGGGCAGCGTCTGGTCAGCGTCACCCAGCCCGAGGGCCGGACTCAGGGCGGCGATCACCTCGTCGCGCTCATCCTGGTAACCGCGTACCTCCTGGATGCGCAGCCGGGTACTCAGGGGTGTGGCCGAACCGCCGCGAGAGATCAGCTGGGGCACGAGCACGTTCACCCGGACCACCGTCTTCTGCAGGTCATCCGTGATCCGGTAGGCCTCGGTGCGGATGTGCAGGCGCCCCAGGGGCAGCAGGGCCCGGACATCGATCGCGTCGGCCACCCGCTGCCGCAGGTCCCCGGCCGGCAGATCCCTGCCGAACAGCGGCCCGGAAGGCGAACCGCTCGGGGGCCCGGAGGCCACCGGAATGATCATCCGGCGGTCGCTGAGCGCCAGGCGCCCATACTGGTGAGCCAGCGTCCACCCCTCGCTGCGCAGGAGACGGTCAAACGTGTCCAGCAGGATGTGATCGCTCTCCCAGGCGTCGAGCCGCTGGGCGGTGAACCCTCCATCCAGCGCCCGGTCGATGGAGTCCAGCGTGGCCGGCTGGGTGGCGATCAGCTCGATCGGCTCCGCGGTCACGCGCCCAGCCTACTCAGCCGCAGGACCGCGTCGTCGATCTCCTCCGGGGTGACGATCAGCGGCGGTTCGAGGCGAATCGTGGCCGGTCCGGTGGCGTTGACGACGAGCTTTTCCTGAAGCAAGGCCCGCCGGGCCAGCTCGGGCGCCGAGGCCGGCGCATCCGGGTGCAGATCGAAGGCGACCATCAGGCCCCGCCCTCGGACGCCAGCCACGAACGGGAGCTCGGCGAGCGAGCCAGAAAGCCGCTCGCCGAGTGACCCCACTGACCCCAGAAGCTTCAGATCTGAGCACAGCTCCAGGGCGACCAGCGCGGCCCGGCAGGCCACCGGGCCGCCGGCAAACGTGGACCCATGGTCGCCGGGCTGGAGTGCGTCGGCCAGGCGCGGACCGGTGACCAGGGCGCCGATCGGCAGCCCGCCCCCCAGTCCCTTGGCGCTGGTCAACGCGTCGGGGACCACGCCGGTCTGCTCATAGCCCCACAGGCTGCCGGTGCGGCCCATGCCCGTCTGCACCTCGTCGAAGATCAGCGCCGCCCCGGTTCGGTCGCAGGCCTGGCGGGCCGCCTGGAGGACCTCGTCGGCCACGATCAGGACGCCCGACTCGCCCTGGATCACCTCAAGCAATACGGCCGCGGTGCGGTCGGTGACGGCGGCGGCGATCGCCTCGGGATCCTTCTCGCTGACCACGAACCCGGGCACGAGCGGAGCAAACGGCGCCTGCTTGGCCTCCTGGGGAGTGGCCGACAGCGCGCCGTAGGTGCGCCCGTGAAAGCCATCGCGCAGGACGACGATGTCGCCCCGCGGCCGGGCCCGGCGAGCCAGCTTGATCGCCGCCTCGTTGGCCTCCGCCCCGGAGTTACACAGAAACACCTTGCCCCCCAGCGAGCTATCGGACAGAGCCTGGGAGAGCCGCATCGCCGGCTCGGTGTAGTAGAGGTTCGTGACGTGGGTCAGCCGGGCGGCCTGGTCGGCGACGGCCTCGACCACCCGGGGATGGCAGTGGCCGACGTTGAGCACCGAGATACCGGCCAGGAAGTCCAGGTACTCGTGTCCCTCGTCGTCCCACAGGCGGCAGCCCTGCCCGCGCACGAACTGCACGGGGTTGCGCACGTAGGTGCCGATGGCGTAGCGCTCCTCGAGGGCCTGCAACTCGCTGAGGCTCATCAGGAGACGATCATGGTCCCCTGGCCGGTGTTGGTGAACAGCTCGAGCAGCAGCGAGTGGATCACGCGGCCATCGACGATCACCGCGCTGGAGACGCCTCCCTCCACCGCCTCCAGACAGGCTTCGAGCTTGGGGCGCATGCCGCCGCTCACCCCAGGCAGCGCGTCTCGCACCTGGGCGCTCGTCGATTCGGCGATCACGCTGTCCGGGTCGCCCGGATCCCTCAGCCAGCCGGACACGTCGGTCAGGAACATCACCTTGTAGGCGCCGAGGGCCCGGGCCACGGCGGCCGCGGCGGCATCGGCGTTGATGTTGTAGGAGTTGCCCTCTCCGTCCACCCCGACGCTGGCCACCACCGGTATGTAGTCCTGGGCGATGTGGCGCAACACGCCGGTATCGACCTTCTCGATGCGCCCCACGAAGCCGATGTCCTCCCCGCTGGGCGCGGGCAGCCGGGCGCAGCGGAACAGCATTCCGTCATCGCCCGACAGCCCCACGGCGGGCTGGCCGTGGCGGTTGATCAGCAACACGATGTCCTTGTTGACCTTGCCGACCAGGACCATCTTGGCCACCTCGACGGTGGCCTGATCGGATACCCGCAGGCCGTCGACGAACTGCACGGGCAGGTTCAGGCGCTCCATGTAGGAGGTGATCTCCGGGCCACCCCCGTGCACGATCACCGGATTGATCCCCACGTACTTGAGCAGCGTCACGTCGCGGGCGAACTCCTCCTTGAGGGTGGGGTCGATCATCGCGGCGCCGCCGTACTTGATGACCACCGTGCGGCCATGGAACTCCCGGATGTACGGGAGCGCCTCCAGAAGCGTGGCGACGTCTCTCACGACGTGTACTCGGCGTTGAAGCGCACGTAGTCGGTCGACAGGTCGCTGAAGAACATCTCCGTCTCCCCACCCGATCCGGGCAGCGTGAGGATGTACTCCACCTCGTCGCGCTCGACGAGCCGGGCCAGCTCGGCCAGCTCGTCAAGGTCGGTGACCAGCGACTCGCCGGCCGAGACGACCTGCCGGCCCTCGATCTCCAGATCGGGCAGGAAGGGCTCGGTCGGCGACAGCACCTGGCCGGCCGCCTGCAGGATGCGCCCGAAGTTGGGGTCCCCGCCGTTCAGCGCGGTCTTGACCAGCGGTGAGTTGGCGATCGCCCGGGCCACGGGCCCGATCCGGTCGGAATCGCCGCGGACGACGATCCGGCCGACTCGCCTGGCCCCCTCGCCGTCGTGGACGATCTCCAGGGCCAGCTGGCGCATCAGCGCGTCCATCGCCTCCCCGAGTTTGAGTTCGTCCGAGGTCTCCGGCTGGATCTGGACACCGGAGGCGCCGCCCGCCATCGTGAATACGGTGTCTGAGGTCGACAGCTGACCGTCCACGCTGATCCGATCGAAGGATCGCTTGACGCACACGCTGGTCAGCAGGTCCAGGGTGGCGGGGTCCATGACCGCGTCGGTCTGTACGAAGCAGAACATCGTCGCGTAGCGCGGCGAGATCATCCCGGCCCCCTTGGCCTGAGCGGAGATGCGAACGGTCCCGCTCTGGAGGGCCACCTCGAGGCATCCGCGCTTGGGCCCCCGGTCGCTGGTCAGGATGGCCCGGGAGAACGTGTCGCTGTCTAGCTGCAGGCGCGGCACGGCGTGGGCGATTCCGGTGAGCAGGGGCTCGCGCGGGAGCTCCACTCCGATCACCCCCGTGGACGCGACGCCCACCTGGGCGGGCTCGATGCCCAGCAGCTCGGCGGCTGCGCGCTGGCTGGCCGTGGCGGTTTCGATGCCGCGCTCGCCGTCGCCGGTGTTGGAGCCGCCGGAGTTGGCCACGATCGCCCGCAGCCGGTCCCGGGCGGATTCTCGGGAGACGATCACTGGGGCACCGACCCGCGCGTTGGTGGTGAAGCGGGCCGCCGACACGGTGGCCGGGGAGTCAGAAACGAGGACGCCCACGTCGAGTCCCTCCGGCTTGATCCCCGCCTCGACGCCCACGGCCCGGAAGCCCCGGGGCAGCGTGGTGGGCGGGAGCTCGGTGACGTGATCGGGCGCCTCCACCCAGCGGGAGCGGAAGAATCCGGGGGTCGGGTGGGCGGTCATGGCGCGATGCCCTCCGCCTCCGGGCGCCCGAACATCAGGTTGAGGTTCTGCACGGCCTGAGAGGAGGAACCCTTCCACAGGTTGTCGATCGCGCCGAACACGATCGTGCGTCCGGTGCGCTCGTCGCTGTGGACCGAGATCCGGCAGACGTTGGTCTCGCGAACGTCCCTAACTCCGGGCGGCTGGTCGGCCACCTCGACGAATGCCTCGGCGGCGTAGAAGTCGTGATAGAGCCCCTGCAGGTCTTCGGGCTTGTGCCGCGTCGTCACGTAGCAGGACACCAACTCGCCCTGATCGAGCGGAAGCAGGTGAGGGGTGAAGGTGATGGTCGTCTCCGCGCCCAGGGCAGCCAGCTCCTGCTCTATCTCCGGCGTGTGACGGTGGCGCGGCACCCCGTAGGCACTGACGTTCTCGTCCACCGTGACGAAGTGCGTCTTGTCCGATGCGCCGCGCCCGGCCCCTGAGGCGCCTGACTTAGCGTCCACGATGACCTCGTCGATCAGGCCGGCTTCGGCCAGCGGGGCCAGGGCAAGGATCGTCGCCGTGGGGTAGCAGCCCGGGTTGGCCACCAGGTCGGCCGTCTCGACCTGCTCCCGGTAGAGCTCGGGCAGGCCGTAGACGGCTGTGTCGAGCAGCTCGGGGGCCGGATGCGGCCGGTACCACTCCTCGTAGGTGCCGAGGTCCCGCAGGCGGAAGTCGGCGCTCAGGTCGACCACGCGCACGCGGCGGTGACGCAGATCGGCCACCAGCTCGGCCGCGGCGCCGTGGGGATAGGCGACGACCGCGGCGTCGAGGTCGGCGGCCTGGGCGTCGAGGTCGAGCTCCTCCAGGCTCAGCGGAACCCGGTGGTGGGGATACAGGTCGCTCAGACGGCGACCCACGTCGGAGCGGGCGGTGACGGTCTGCAATTGGAAGTACGGGTGGCGGTGCAGCAGGCGGGCGGCCAACGCACCCGTGTACCCCGCCGCCCCGAACACGGCCACCCGGGCGCCGCCATCAACCGCTGTCACGGATCCTCCCCCCCAGCTTCTCCTCGAGCGCCTGAGCGATCTTCTGGCGCTGGTGAGCCACGTCCTGGTCGGTCAGCGTCCGGTCGGACGCGCGGAAGGCCAGGCGGACGGCCAGCGACTTCCGGCCCTCGCCCAGCCTGGCCGGGTCACGGTAGACATCGAACACCTCGGCGCTGCTCAGCAGGGGCCTGCCCGCCCGGGTGAGGGTGTCAAGCACCTGGGCGGCTGTGACGGCCTCCTCGACCACCACGGCCAGGTCTTCCCGCACGTCGGGGAAGCTGGTCAGGTCCGCGTAAATGGCCGTCGGCGGGATCGGGACGGCATCGAGATTGAGCTCGAACAGGGCCACCTCGCCGGGCAGCTCCCAGTCGGCAGCCACGGAGGGGTGAAGTTCGCCCAGCCAGCCCGCCTCGGTCCCGTCCACCTCGATCCGGGCCGCGCGACCCGGGTGCAGGAAGGCCTCCCCACCGGGTTGCAGCGCCCAGGGGATCCCCAACGAATCGAGCACGCCACCGAGGACGCCCTTGATGGCGAAGAAGTCCGCCGTCCTCGGGCTGGGGTCGCGCCAGGTCGCGGGTCGAACCGGTCCGGACAACAACCCGGCTACGTGCTGAGGCTCCTCCGGCAGCTCACCGTCCGAGGTCTTCAGGTACACCGCGCCCACTTCGAACAGACGGAGCGTCTGAGCACCCCGCGCCCGGTTGAGGCGAGCCGTGTCCAGCAGCGAGCTGAGCAGCGTGGTGCGCATCTGGGCCAGGTCGCCCGACAGCGGATTGGCCAGCCTGACGACCTGGTCGCTGGTGAGCCGGAGGGCGTTCAGCGCGTCGGGTCCCGTGAAGCTCCAGCCGACGATCTCGTGCAGCCCCTGCGCGGCCAGGAGGTCGCTCACCCGGCGGGCCAGCTGCTGGCGCGGGGTCAGGGACCCGAACACCGAGCGCCGAGCGGGCAGCGTGGCCGGGAGCTGCTCCAGCCCGTATAGCCGGGCCACCTCCTCGATCACGTCCGCCTCGCGGCTGATGTCGGCCCGGCGGAACACCGGCGGGGTGACCTGCAGGCCATCCCGAGCCGGGGCCGTCTCGAAGTCGAGCGCGCGCAGGATCTCGGTCGCCCGCTCGGGCGCGATCTCCATCCCGAGCAGGGAGGTCATGCGGGCCTGGCGGAGCGTGATGGTCGGCGGCTGGGGCCCGGGCCCCCCCACGTCGATTGTCCCGGGACGCAGCGTGGCCCCGCACAGGTCGGTCATCAGCTGGGCGGCCACCGCCTGGGCCCACAGCGCCTGCTCAGGCTGGAGCTGCTTCTCGAACCGGGCCGAGGCCTCGCTGCGCAGCCCGAGCTGCAGCGAGGTGCGGTGAACGTTGGGCCCGTTCCAGGTGGCCGCCTCGAACAGGATCTGCCGCGTGTCCTCGGCCACCTCCGAGCGGGCACCGCCCATCACGCCGGCGATGCCGGTGGGGCCCTCGGCGTCGTCGATCACCACCATCTCGGGGTCCAGGGTGCGGGTCTGGTCATCCAGTGTCTGCACGCTCTCCCCGGGGGTCGCGCGACGGAGCGTCAGCCGGCGCCCGGCCACGCGCTCCAGGTCGTAGGCATGGGTGGGCTGGCCGGTCAGAAGCATCACGTAGTTCGTGATGTCGACGACGTTTGAGATCGGGCGCTGGCCGGCCGCCATGAGCCGGGCCTTCAGCCACATCGGGCTGGCCTTGATCTCGACATCCTCGAAGATCCGCGCCGTGAAGCGGGGACATAGCTCGGGGCCGGCCTCGTTTATGGCGTCCGCACCTTCGAGATCTCCGGGTGTGCCCGGGTCAGTGTCCCAGGGCGGTGGCCCCAGCGGCGCGCCGGTGGCGGCATGGACCTCCCGGGCGATGCCGTAGATACCCAGGCAGTCCGGGCGGTTGGGCGTGATCTCCAGGACCAGCACATCCGTGGCGATCGGCAGGACGGTGTCCAGCGGGGTGCCGGGGCTGGGGCCTTCGGGGAGGACCATGATCCCGTCGTGGTCGGTCCCGATCCCCACCTCGTCCTCGGCCAGGATCATCCCGTCCGAGGTCTCGCCCCGCAGCTTGGCCTTCTGGAGCTTCGTCCCGCCCGGCATGATCGCCCCGGGCCGGGCCACCGCCACCGTCTGTCCGGCCTGCACATTGGGGGCCCCGCAGACGATCTGGGACGGGGTGCTGCCGCCGACGTCAACCATGCAGACGCTGAGCCGGTCGGCGTCGGGATGCTTGCGGCGCTCGAGCACGTGCCCGACCACGAAGTGCTCGAGGGCCTGCACGCCGTGGTGCTCCACGCGCTCGACCTCGGTGCCGGTGAGCGCCAGACGCTCAGCCAGCTGGTTGGCGTCGAGCCCCGGATCGCAGTACTCACGCAACCACTCGAGCGGCACCCTCACGTGAACTGCTCCAGGAAGCGGATGTCGTTGTCGTAGAGCATGCGCAGGTCCGGCACGCCGTGCTTGAGCATGGCGATCCGCTCCACGCCCATCCCGAACGCGAATCCCTGCACCCGCTCGGGGTCATAGCCATTGCCCTTGACGTGATGCAGCACATTGGGGTCGACCATGCCGGAGCCGAGGATCTCGATCCAGGCCGTGCCCTTGCACAGCGGGCAGCGCTGACCATCGGCGGTCACTCCACCGGTGCAGTTGAAGCAGGAAACGTCCACCTCGACGCTCGGCTCGGTGAACGGGAAGAAATGCGGGCGCAGGCGGATCTCGCGGTCCGGTCCGAAGATGGCCCGCGCGAACGTGAGCAGCGTGCCCTTGAGATCGGCCAGCGTGATGTCCTCATCGATGGCCAGCCCCTCGATCTGGTGGAACTGCGGCGTATGGGTGGCGTCGTTGTCGGGCCGGTAGACCCGGCCGGGCACGATGATGTAGATGGGCGGGGGCTCGGTCTCCATCGCCCGCACCTGGACCGGGGAGGTGTGCACGCGCAGGAGCAGGGCGTCGGGGTCGAAGATGTCGGGGGCCGGCTCGACGTAGAAGGTGTCGCTGAGCAGCCGGCTCGGGTGGGTCGGCGACACGTTCAGCGCGTCGAAGTTGTAGTAGACCCGCTCCACCTCGGGGCCTTCGGCGATCCGGAAGCCCAGACCGATGAACACGTCCTCGATCTCGCGCCGGGTCCGCGTGATCAGATGCAGACGGCCGAGCTCGGGCCGCGGGTCAGCCGGGAGGGTGACATCGATCCGGTCCTCGCGCAGGCGTTGCTCGAGCTCCTGGGCGGCCAGCTCCTGTTGCCGGGCCTCGATCGCCGCCTCCAGCTGCTGGCGGGCCTGATTGGCCGCCTTGCCCACCGGCCCCCGCTGTTCGGGCGGAAGCTCGGCCACGCCTCGGAGCAGGTTGGGGAGCTCGGCCTTGCGCCCCAGGTAGGTGACTCGGGCTTCCTCCAGCTGCGCGGTGGTGGTGGCCTCATTCACCGCCGCCTGGGCTGCAGCTCTGAGCTGCTCGATGCGATCGATCATGAGCGGGGGATCCTACGAAGTTCGTAGAGCGCGACCGTGGCTGCCATGGCGGCGTTGAGCGAGTGGCTGGCGATGGGGATCCGGGCCGTGTGGTCGGCCTGCGCCAGGACATCCGCCGGCAGCCCGCGGCGCTCGGCACCGATCAGGAGAGTGACTTCGTCCTGGGGTTCCAGGCTTGACAGGGGCGTCTCGGCTTCTGCGTCCAGAGCGATGGTGGTGCCGGGAAGCCGGTCTGGGGTGGCCCGGGCCACCGGAACGGTGAAGATGGCCCCCATGCTCGCCCGTACGGCCTTGGGGCCGTACGGGTCTGCGGAGCCCGGCCCGAGCGCCACCGTGGACGCGCCGAACGCCTCGGCGGAGCGCAGGATGGTGCCGATGTTGCCCGGGTCCTTGACGCCGTGGAGGTAGATCACCAGGGGTGGCTGGACCGTTTCGGCCCAGCGCTCCTCGTACACGGCCAGGGCGCGAGTGCCTGAGCCCAGCTCCGAGGCCCCGGCCAGGAGGTCGGGCTCCACCTCGGTGCCCGGCAGGCCGCTCCCGGCGGCGCAGTACCGCTCAATCGGTGTCCAGCCAGCCTCGTCGGCTGCCGCCAGAAGGTCCTCCCCCTCGGCCACGAAGCGTCCGGCGGCCGCCCGCGCCTTGCGGCGCTGGTTGAGCTTGCGGATCTCCTTGAGCTTCTGGTTCTGGTGGCTGGTGATGGTCATGCGTTTTGACATAAAAAAAGCGCCGACCTTGCGGATCGGCGCCCTGACGGCGGTGCTGGTTTCGGCGGCTGCTCAGCCGGCGGCCAGCGCCTCGCGGGCGCGCTCGGCAAAGCGTCGGAACGTCTCGGCGTCACGGACGGCCATGTCAGCCAGGATCTTCCGATCCAGCTCTACGCCGGCCGCCTGCAGGCCATGGATGAACTGGGAGTAGGACAGCCCGTTCTGGCGGGCGGCCGCGTTGATCCGGGTGATCCACAGCCGGCGGAAGTCCCGCTTGCGGTTGCGACGGTCCCGGTAGCGGTACTGGTCGGCCTTGAGCACGGCCTCCTTGGCTGTCCGGTAATGCCGGCTGGCATCTCCCCGGTAGCCCTTGGCCATCTCCAGCGTGGCGCGGCGCTTCTTGCGGGCGTGGACTGAACGCTTGACTCGGCTCATGACTGTGACTAGTGGTGCTTCTCGCCCAGGAGGACCTTGATGCGCTTGGCGTCAGGCTCGGACATGATCGTCGGGCGACCCAGGTGGCGCTTCCGCTTGGCCGACTTCTTCTCCAGGATGTGGCTGGTGAACGAGTGGCGTCCACGGACCTTGCCCTTGGCGGTCAGCTTGAACCGCTTCTTCGTGCCGGAATGGGTCTTCATCTTGGGCATGGCGGGGGTCCAGTAAAGCAGACCCCGGTGCCTTCGAAGCGGGCGGCCCACCACGGCGCGGTTCAGGCCTTCCCAGGCCTCATCGGTAGCTCGGGGGATCGACTCTGGGAAGGTTTCGTGCGCTCAGCGCCCGAATGGTTCCCAGAGTGGCTATTCGGCGGCGGCTTGCGCGGGTTCTTCGGTGCGGTCGGCGGCGGGCGCCTTGCCGTTCTGCTTGGCGGCCGGCTTCTCCTCGGCGGCGGCCGGTTCCTCCGTAGCGGCGGCCGGCTTCTCCTGGGCGGGCGTCTCCTCCTCGGCGGCGGGCGTCTCCGCAGCGGGCGGCTGCTCCTCGGCCGTGGGCTCCTCGTCGCCGTCGGCGTGCTCCTGGGCCAGGCGCTGCTCGCGGCGCTGGCGCTTGCCGCCCTCTGCGTGCTCGGCATGCTCGGGGTGGTCGTCTTCCGTGGCCAGCACTGCCTTCGAGGGGGCCAGCATCATCGTCATATTGCGGCCGTCCTGGATCGGGGACTGCTCGACGACGCCGACTTCGGAGAGCTCCTCGGCCAGCTTCTCCAGCAGCGCGACGCCGCGCTCAGGGTGAGTCACCTCGCGACCGCGGAACATGATCGTCACCTTGACCTTGTCCTTGCTCATCAGGAAGCGCTGGACGTGGCCCTTCTTGGTGTCGTAGTCGTTCTGGGCGATCTTCGGCCGGAACTTGATCTCCCGGATGGTGATCTGCTGCTGGTGTTTACGCGCGGCCTTGAGCTTCTGGGCCTGCTCGTACTTGTACTTGGAGTAGTCCAGGACTCGACACACCGGCGGGCGGGCTTCGGGGGCCACCTCGACCAGGTCGAGATCGCGCTGCTGCGCGTAGGCGAGCGCGTCCTGCGTCTTGATCACGCCGATCTGCTTGCCGTCCTCGCCGACCAGGCGAACTTCGGGCACGCGAATCCGGTCGTTGATCCGGGTCTGATCCCGCTCCGGCGGGCGCCGGTCAAACCTACGAGGGACCGGCACTATCTGCGGTGGCGGCGGAAGCTCAAGCGGCTTCGGGCCGTGTGTGGAAATGCAGTTGGATCAACAAAACCGAGTATAGCGGTGTGCATCTAAGCCTGGGTGCGGCTTTCGATCGCCTGTGTCAGCCGTCCTACGAAGTCCTCGAGGCTGCTCGTGCCGACATCCCCCGCCCGGTGCTCCCGCACGCCCACCGACCCCGATTCCTCCTCCCGGTCTCCCACCACCAGCATGAACGGGATCCTGCGCAGCTCGGCATCGCGGATCTTGCGACCGACCGACTCTGGGCGCTCGTCGAGCTCGGCGCGAGCCCCCGCCTGCCTCAGCTCGTCTCTGACCCGGGCTCCGTAGGCCATGTGCCGATCGGAGATCGGCAGGACGATGACCTGGGACGGGGCCAGCCAGATCGGCAGCTCCCCGGCGAAGTGCTCGAGCAGGATCCCGATGAATCGCTCGTAGGAGCCCATCAGGGCCCGGTGGATCATCACCGGCGTGTGCTCGGCGTTATCGGCGCCCGTGTAGGTCAGCCCGAACCGCTCGGGCATGTTGTAGTCCAGCTGGCAGGTTCCGAGCTGCCAGGAACGACCGAGCGAATCGGTCATATGCATGTCGATCTTGGGGCCGTAGAAGGCACCGTCGCCTGGGTTCAGCTCGTAGTCGAGGCCCTGGCTCTCCAGCGCACCCTGGAGCGCCTGCTCGCTGCGATCCCACAACTCATCGGAGCCGATGCGCTGCTCGGGCCGGGTCGACAGCTCGAGGGTCACGTCGAGGCCGAACACCTTGTAGGTGGCGAAGGCGAATTCGAGAACCTTGGCCACCTCATCCTGGATCTGGTCCTCGGCCAGGTAGATGTGGGAATCGTCCTGGGCGAAGTGGCGCACCCGCAGCAGGCCGTGGAGCGTCCCGCTGGGCTCCCGGCGATGCAGCAGGCCTGGTTCCCAGAACCGGAGCGGGAGATCCCGGTAGGAGTGGCGCTCCATGGCGTAGAGCTGACAGTGGCCCGGGCAGTTCATCGGCTTGACGGCCATGGTGCGTTCCTCGTACTCGGTGAGGAACATGTTCTCTCGGTACTTGCCCCAGTGTCCGGAGGTCTCCCACAGGGAGCTGTCATAGATTTGGGGCGTCTTGACCTCTACGTAGCCGCGCTCGCGGCCCATCTCCCGGCTGAGACTGACCAGCTCGTTGAAGATCTCGGTGCCCGCGGGCGTCCAGAACGCCGCCCCCGGGGAGACCGGCGAGAAGTGGAACAGGCCGAGCTGGGCTCCCAGGCGGCGGTGGTCGTTGGCCCGAGCCCGCTCCAGGAGCTCCAGATAGGCCTCCAGATCCTTGCTGGAGAAGAAGGCCGTTCCATACACGCGCGTGAGCATCTGCCGGTTGGAGTCCCCGCGCCAGTAGGCGCCGGCCACGGACTGAAGCTTGAACGCCTTGATCCGCTTGGTCGTGGGGGCGTGCGGGCCCCGGCACAGGTCGGTGAACGGCCCGTTGGTGTAGAGCGAGACCGCCTCGAGTGGTTGGTCGGGATCGGCGTTCTTGACCAGGTCCTCGATCAACTCGACCTTGTAGGGCTGCTCCTCGCCCCGGAAGCGCTCCAGGGCCGCGGACACCGACACGTCCTCGCGGACGAACCGCTCGTCGGCCGACACGTGCTCGCGCATCCGCGCCTCGATGGCCGGAAAGTCGTCCTCGTTCAGGATGACTCCCTCGGGGAACTCGAAGTCGTAGTAGAAGCCGTTCTCGATCGGCGGTCCGATCGAGATCTTGACCCCGGGGTAGAGCTCGAGCACCGACTCGGCCAGGACGTGAGCCGTGTCATGCCGGATCAGCTCCAGCGCCTCCTCGCCGCTGCGGTCGGTGACGATCTCCAGGCGGCGCTCCCCGTCGGCGGGCAGCGGTCGGCTCAGGTCTCGCGTCTGGCCATCCACCTTCACGGCCAGGGCGGCCCGGGCCAGGCCTGGACCGATGGCGGCGGCTGCGTCGGCGCCACTGGCGCCCTCGGGCAGATCCAGCCTGCGTCCGTCTGGAAGCACGTAGTCCATGGCTCGCGGATCCTAGTCGCGGCCCAGCGAGCCGGGAGATCTGGGTGAAAGAAGGGGTGGTGATGACATGATGCGCTCACTTTCAGGAAGAGAATGTCCGGTGCGGAGCCGCGCCGGGGCGAGGGATCTCCGGACCCTGAACGAGCATCAGGCGCAAGGGCCTGACCGCTCGGGGTCCTAACTAGTGCGCGTCGTCGTGGTTCGGGCAGCCGCGGAGGTCTCCGCCCGCTGGGCGAAAATCGGGCATCGCAAGGCATCAGCGCTGCGAACCATCGTCGTCTGACGATACCCGGCCCGATCGCTTCTGACCAGTTACATTTACCCCTCCCAGGGCGATTAGCTCAGCTGGGAGAGCGCCGCCTCGACAAGGCGGAGGTCACTGGTTCGAGCCCAGTATCGCCCATAGGAAAAGTCCCATAAACGCGTGGGCGTTTCTGTTAGACAGCCGCTCTCCCGTTGCTCGGTAGAGCGGGCGCTGCGCCCGGGACGCCAATAAGTCCCAATTGCTCGCCGTTCACCAGGCCCCCAGGCGCTGCTTCTCGCCCGGTCGGACTGCTTTCTGGGGGCCGGTGAGGCTGGTGATCCGACGTCGCGATGGGATCACCCCCGGTTCCGGCCTTCCTTAGCCCCCGCCACAGGGTGAGGGCCAGGAGCACGTCCGCTACAAGAAAACCTGCGGTCCGCGAGGTTCTCGTGG
>DASZNA010000090.1:0-7349 GCA_035551655.1 Solirubrobacteraceae bacterium | reverse complement strand
ATGTCACACCGGAGAGAATGGTTGAACGCTGCCTGGCTTTGGCCTCGGCAGAGCTCGGCTGCAACCTGCGCGCGGAGAGATGTCAGATCGACCCGCTCGCGAAATCGACCTGAAGTTGGAGGGGAGCCTAGATGCATCCACGTGAGGGATGGGTGGCACCGGGGATCCGGCGGAAGCTGGATCCCGAGGAAAGCTCGATCACGCGCCGTCAGCTGCTCGGCGCGAGCGCCGGGCTGGCCGCGGCCGGCTTGCTGGCCGGCTGCGGCTCAAGTAACCCCACCGCCGCCAGTACGGGGCCACATCTGCCCAGTCCGACCAGTCCGGTCAAGTGGCCAATCTATGCCGACAACAAACCGATCGCCGCCGGCTTGGCCCCCGAGAAGGGCGCCACCCTCCAGATCTACAACTGGGTGGCCTACATCAACGAGGCCGTGATCAAAAGCTTCTGCAAGAAGCACAACTGCAACTACCAGCTGACGACGTTCAACACGATCGAAGAGGCGATCGCCAAGCTCCAGAGCGGCCAGCTGAAATTCGACGTCTTCTTCCCCACCGTCGCGACGCTGGGTCAGCTGGTCGAGGCCAAGCTGGTCCGGCCGCTCAACCACACCTACATCCCCAACATGGCCAACACGTGGGCTGACTACCGCAACCCGTTCTACGACCAGGCCTGGCAATACACCACGCCGTACTCGATCTACACCACCGGGATGGCCTGGCGCAAGGACAAGGTGAACCTGACCCCGGGCTGGGACATGCCCTGGCAGGGATCGAAGTACCGGGGCAAGGTGGCCCTCCTCGACGACTACCGGGAGGGGATCGCCCTGGCCTTGCTCCGCTCGGGCAACACCAACATCAACACGACGAACACGACTCAGATCCAGAACGCCGGCAAGGCGCTGCAGCAGCTGTCCTCCCTCACGGGCGCGCGAATCGACAACAACGACTACACCGACGTGCCGACCGGAAAGACCTGGATTCACCATGCCTGGTCGGGTGACATAGCCAGCTCTTACGAGTATCTCCCCAAGGGCCTATCGGTGGACACGATCGGTTACTGGTTCCCACCCAACCGCAAAGGCCCGGTCAACAACGACCTGATGGTCAACCTGACCGGCGGTTCCAACCCGGTGCTGTCTCACATGTTCATCGACTACATGCTCGACGTGAACAACGCGCTGGAGAACTACAGCTATGTGGGCTACATGCAGCCTCTGACCCAGGTCACGCCGGCCAAGCTGACCGCGGAGAAGCTGCTGCCCCCGGCGCTGGCCTCCACCGTGGTGCTGCCGGATTACTTCCGTCACGGTCTGTTCGAGCTGGAACTGCCGGGAGCCCCCAACGCCGTATGGGAATCGACCTGGAACACGTTCTCCAAGGGGCTGTAGGCCTCGCTCGATGAGCGCCCGGGATCGAACATTCACGCGTCGTAGCCGCTGGCTGTGGATCGGGCTCGCGGCGCCCGGCGCCGTGTGGCTGATCGTCCTGTTCGTAGTGCCGTTCTACGCGATGCTGGCGGTGGCCGGCGGCGGTCTGAACAACTTCTTTCAGACCGTCATTCCCGTGTGGAACCCGCTGCACTGGTCGACGTTCAATCTGAATGCGGTCTGGCAGAACATAACCGGGCCCAACGCGTTCATCGGGGCACCGGCGCTGCGGACCCTGCTCTACACCGCAGTGGCCAGCATCCTGTCCCTAGCCATCGCCTATCCGGTGGCGTATTTCGTGGCCCGGTACGCCGGGCGGCGCAAGACGATGTTCCTGGTCCTCCTGGTCGCGCCGTTCTGGATCAGCTACATGATGCGGATGCTGGCCTGGATCGACCTGCTCCAGCAGGGCGGCCTGTTCAACAGTGCGCTGTCATCGCTCGGCCTCCCGGGAAACACCGACTGGCTCGGCGGAAAGTCGGTGACCGTCATCTTCGGGCTCGTGTACGGCTACATCCCGTATCTGATCCTCGTGCTCTACGCCTTTTTGGATCGGATCGATCCGAGCCTGCTGGAGGCCGCCCGGGACCTCGGGCTGAGCAAGTGGCGGACGTTCTGGCGGGTGACCATTCCCCTCAGCAAGCCGGCCCTGGTCGCGGGGACGTTCATCACGGTCCTGCCGATGCTGGGTGACTACTACACCAACCAGCTGCTCTCGGCGGCGCCCGGAACCACGATGATCGGAAACGTAATCGAGGGACAGCTGAACGCGCCCGGCGAGACCGGGCAGGGCGCCGTGCTGGCGCTGATGCTGCTGGTGGTCCTGCTCGTCCCGATGGGCTACTACGTGATCTACACCGCCCGCGCCTCCAGGGATTACGCCTGATGGCCACCGCCATCGACAAGACAGTCAGCGCTCCCCCATCCCCCGCGGCGGTGGGGGCGCACAGGGGCTTCCGGGGCAATCCCTGGCGGCGGCCGTGGGCCATGGAGGGGTTCACCTGGCTCTACATCATCTGGTCGATCGTGCCGATCGGCATCGCCGTCCTGTTCTCCTTCAACAAGGGCGCCTCTCAGGCCACCTGGCAGGGCTTCTCCACCAAGTGGTACATCGGCGCCCAGGTCACCTCAGTGCTGCACAACCCGAGCCTGCACCACGCGGTGATCCAGACGCTCATCCTTGCCGGCCTGACGACGTTGATCTGCGTTCCGCTGGGCGTCGCGTTCGCCATCGGCATCGATCGCTGGCGCAGCCGGACCGCGAACGGGCTGAACTTCGTGATGATCTTCTCGTTCGTGATCCCGGAGCTGCTCCTGGCCGTGGCGCTGTTCATGCTGGTCACCCAGGCGCTCACGTTCATCGGCCTGGGGACGGACGCCGAGGTCGCCGGGCTGGTGGTGTGGAACCTGAGCTGGCCGGCGATCATCGTGCGGGCGCGGCTGGCCAGCATTGGATCGAGCTATGAGGAGGCAGCATCCGACCTTGGGGCACCCCGTCTCAGCGCGGTGGGGCGAGTCCTGCTGCCCATGCTGACGCCGGCCATGCTGGCCAGCGCCGTCCTCGTATTCGCCTCAACGATCGATGACTTCGTGATCGTCGAGCAACTGTCCTCGACCGCGAGCACGCAGCCGATGTCGGTGCTGATCTATGCCAACGTGCACGGCGGATTGAGCGGGCCGGCCCTGAACGCGCTGGCCACGATCATGCTGGTCGTCTCGCTGCTGGCGGCCGTGATCGGCTTCTTCGCATATCGCTGGCTGACCCGGGGCGAACGCACAGAGGGCACCGCCGAGGCCCTCGCGACCATCGCAGGCATCTGAAAGGACCGAGGATGAGTGGAGGTCACGTACAGCTGGAGTCGCTGACCAAGCGGTTTGACGACGTCACCGCGGTCGACGGCATCTCGCTGGAAGTACAGCCCGGAGAGTTCTTCTCGCTGCTCGGCCCGAGCGGTTGCGGGAAGACGACCACGCTGCGGATGATCGCGGGCTTCGAGCCGCCGAGCGCGGGCAAGATCCTCTTGGACGGCACCGACGTGGCGAGCTGGGCGCCCAATCGCCGCAACGTCAACACGGTGTTTCAGAACTACGCGCTGTTCCCGTTCCTGAACGTGGAGGAAAACGTGGCGTTCGGGATGAGGTACCAGTCGGTGCCCAAGGCGCAGCGGAGCAGCCGGGTGGCCGAGGCGCTGGAGCTCGTGCAGCTGTCGGGCTACGGGAAGCGGCGCCCCAACCAGCTCTCCGGTGGCCAGCAGCAGCGCGTGGCGCTCGCCCGCGCGCTCGTACTGCGTCCCGCGGTCCTGCTGCTGGACGAGCCGCTGGGCGCGCTTGATGCCAAGATCCGAAAGCAGCTGCGGATCGAGCTGAAGGCCCTCCAGGAGGAGGTCGGGATCACGTTCGTGTTCGTGACCCACGACCAGGAGGAGGCGCTCAGCATGAGTGACCGCATGGCCGTGATGAACGAGGGCCAGATCGAGCAGATCGGCTCACCGGCCGAGGTCTACGAGGACCCGGGGACGATGTTCGTGGCCGACTTCCTGGGCGTCTCCAACCTGATGGAAGCCGAGGCGGTGGGTTGGCGCGACGGCGAGTGCACGCTCCAGGTCGGCGAGTTCCACCTCCGCTCGTGCTGCGGTGAGGTGGGCACGCGCGGACCGGTCAAGGTGGTTGTCCGACCCGAGCGAATCCAGCTGCTCGAGCACGGCGCGTCTCAGGAGAACTCGCTGCCGGGAATGATCCAGCGCAGCGTTTACGTGGGCTCGACCCTGCATGTGTTCGTCCAGCTGTTCGAAGGGACGACCATCCAAGTGTGGATCACCAATACGGGTCAGGCGGACGCCGGCACGGCGGGCACCCCGGTGTCGGTCCACCTTCCCGCCGAGGCGCTGCGCGTGCTCGGAGCCGGCGATGAGCCGGCCCCAGCCGAACGCGAGGGCGAGGCGGCCGGGACGGTGGCGGCCGGCGCCTGAGCGGCGCGCCGCGGGGCCGGCAGGCCCGGCGGCGGCCCGGTCCCGGCGACGCGGCGACGCGGCGACGCCGGGAAGTGCGCTCCGGAACCTGTTCCAGCGCGCAAACTGCGTCTTGGGTTGCCGACTTGCGCGCCCGACCAGGTTTCTCATGGTCTGGCGCGCAAAGCTCGAGTTCAAGGTCTGGGTTGCGCGCCGGGCCAGGTCCCGGCGCGTCCCCCCTTCACCGCAACGGGTTCAGGCTGGCCACCGGGGCCGGCGCTACCACGTCGTCGAGCCAGGCGCCGAACAGCCGCCGGGCCAGCGACCGCATCTCCGCCTCGCGCTCGTCGATGGCGGCCAGCAGGCGGTCCAGGGCGCCGGGTCCCCAGATCGCTTCAAGGCTCCGCTCGTAGGCCGGAACCCTCCCCCAACGCGTGGCCAGCTCGGTGCCGATCTCGATGTGGAACTGCAGGCCGTAGGCGCGCTGGAAAGCGAAGGCCTGGCCCTCGTAGGACGCGGAGCGAGCCAGATGCCGGGCGCCCTCGGGCAGGGCGAACGTATCCGTGTGCCACTGCAGGGCCGGGAACTTCTGGGGGGCGAGTGAGAACACCGGATCCCCGGGGGCGTCCGAGGTGCACTCCACCGCCAGCACCCCCACCTCGGGCTCGGGGCCGGGACCGACGGCCGCCCCGAGACTCGCGGCCAGCAGCTGGGCGCCCAGGCACACACCCCATACGGGGGCGCCCGCGCGGGCGGCCGAGGCGATGAGTTGCGTCTCGGCGGCCAGCCAGGGCAGACGCTGCTCCTCGTAAGCGCCCATCGGCCCGCCCATCACGATGATCCCGTCGAAATCCTGCCAGGCGGGGAGCGGCGCGCCCTCATCCACCTCGACCCGAACTACCTCGCCGCCCCGCTCCAGCAGCTCGTCCTCGTAGGAGCCGGGAGGCTCGCACTCGATGTGCTGGAGGACCAGGAGCCTCGGTCCGGTTGACGATTCAGCTTCCACCTTCGGCCCTCGCCTGCTCGATGAATGCTCGGACGAGCGGCGCGTCATCGTCCTGGCGGGCGACGGCCACCAGCTCGGACACCGGCGCGCCCGGTACGGGCCGGTAGCTTACGCCGCCCAGGGCCAGGCGCTCCACGGATCTGGGAACCAGCGAGACGCCGAGCCCGGCGGCCACGAGACCCACGATCGTCGTCATCTCCGGGGCGTACTGAACGACGCGGGGCGGGCCCCCGCGGGCCAGGGCCGAGATCAGCAGGTCGTGGTAACCGGAGGCCTGGCTGCGTGGGAACAACACGAGCGGCTCCCCGGCCAGGCGGGACATGCTGATCCGGCCGCCCTCGGCCAGGGGGTGACTGCTGGGCAGCACGGCCACGGTCGGCTCGCGGAGCACGACCTCGGCGCGCAGCCCATCCAGGTCGTCGATCGGCGGGCGGACGAAGCCGAGGTCCACCGAGCCAGACCTGACGGCGCGGAGCTGCTCGGCGGTCGGCCGTTCTCGCATCTCCACCTCAACCCCTGGCCGGTCCCGGCGGAAGGCCTGGACGGCGGCGGGGATGATTGACACCAGCGCCGAGCCCACAAAGTTGATCCGCAGCCGGCCGGCCTGACCGGAGCCGATCCGCTGCGCCGTCCCGACGGCGCCGTCGAGCTCGCCCAGGATGACCCGGGCGTCGCGCAGGAATGCCTCCCCGGCCGCGGTCAGCTCGACCCGGCGGCGGTTGCGGATCAGCAGCTGGGTTCCGAGCTCCTCCTCGAGCTGGCGAACCTGCTGGCTCAGCGGGGGTTGGGAGATGTGCAGACGGGCGGCGGCCCGCCGGAAATGCAGCTCCTCGGCCACCGCCACGAAATACCGCAATTGACGTAGCTCCACTGACCCTCCGGTGATTCGCCCCACGAATCACTGATGCCGTAAGGCGTATTGGACACGATCATACGCCGGGGATAGGGTCGGCGCGGTGGTTTGTACCAATTCATTCATTGCGTGACCGCTTAGGTGTCCTACCAGCTGCGTTGCCCCAACTGCGGCACCCGTGAGGTGACCGACTTCGGGTTCGGCGGCGAGATCTCGCCCCGGCCGCGCCAGCATCCCACCTTCCGGGAGCTGAACACGTACAACTACTTCCGGCGCAACGTGGCTGGCGTCCAGCGCGAATGGTGGTACCACCGGTCGGGCTGCCGGTCCTGGTTCGTGGCCGAGCGGGACACCCGAACCAATGAGGTGCAATGGACGGCCCTGCCCGGGCAGGAGCCGGCGGGGCAGGAATCGGCCGGCCCGATGTCCGGGCCGGAGCCCAGCCCATGAGCCCCGAACCCATGAGCCGGTTGCCCGAGCGCCCGGGGGAGCTGATCCAGCGGCGCCAGACCGTGCGGTTCACCTTCGACGGCAAGCCGGCCGAGGGCTACGCCGGCGACACGATCGCCTCCGCGCTGTTCGCCGGCGGCCGGCGCGTGTTCTCGCGCAGCTTCAAGTACCACCGCCCCCGCGGCCTGCTGTGCTGCGCGGGCCAGTGCCCCAACTGTCTGGTCGCGGTGGATGGCGCTCCGGGCAGCCGGGCGTGCACGGAGCCGATCCGCGAGGGGATGCGGGTCGAGCATCTGAACGCCCGCCCAAGCCTTGAGTTCGACGTGATGCGGGCTACCGATCTGGTCGGCGGCCCGTTCACTCCGCCCGGCTTCTACTACAAGACGTTCATCAAGCCACGCCGCCTGTGGCCGCTCTACGAGAAGGTGCTGCGAAGCGCCGCCGGGCTTGGCGTCCTGCGTCGCCGGCAGCCCGACCGCGAGTGGCGCACGGACTACCGCCGCCGCCACGCCGACCTCCTGGTCGTGGGCGGCGGCGTGGCCGGGCTGAACGCGGCGCTGAGCGCCGCCGGTCTGGGCGCCGACGTGGTTCTGGTCGACGAAGGTCCGCGGCTGGGCGGCCGGGCCCTGCTGGACACCCCGCGAGTGGAGATCGAGGCGCTGGCC
>DASZNA010000089.1:0-36037 GCA_035551655.1 Solirubrobacteraceae bacterium | reverse complement strand
CCTGCCGTCTAGCAGGGAAACCGCCACCCAGGCCCAGACCGGAGACGCTTACGTTACGAGTGAAGTGCTCTACCAGCTGAGCTACGTCGGCGCGGGCGCCCGCCCGAAAGGAGGGTACTCCAGCGCGTTCCCTTTCGAAGTCGCCGCCAGGGGTCCATACTGACCCCTCCACCTAGCCAAGGACACTGGTGATGACCGCCCCGGACCAGCCGCTCAAACAGATCCTGGAGCAGAACAAGGGCTTCGGGCATCGCGAGCACGTCCAGCTCGCCTGGACCTACCTCCGCACCCTTCCGCCCGATGAGGCACGGGCCGCGATGCGGCGCTCGATTCGACACCTGGCGCATGCCCACGACGCGCCTGATCGCTACCACGAGACCCTCACCCTGGCTTGGATGGACGTGGTCGACCTGCACCTGCGCGACCGCCCCTCCGACGACTCCTTTGCAGACTTCATCGAGCGCAACGAGCGACTACTGGACAGCCGGCTCCTCCAGCGCCACTACAGCCCGGAGCTTCTGACCAGCCCGCAGGCTCGCCGGGAGTACGTCCCGCCGGATCTGCGGCGCTTCCCTGCGCTCGCGTAGTTAGCCGGCCAGATACTGCCGGTGGGCGACCGCGGCCGCCTGCGTACGCGAGCGCACGCCAAGCTTGCTGAGGATGCGCGACACGTGGACGCTGGCGGTCTTCTCGGCCATGTAGAGCGCGGCACCGATCTGGCGGTTGGTCGCACCCTCGGCCACCAGCGCCAACACCTGACGCTCGCGCACGGTCAGCCCGAATGGGTCGGCGTCAGGATCGCGCTGGCCGGACGCGGCCGCTCTGTCCGAGCCGCCCAGCTCCAGCCGGGCGCGATCTCGGAGCGCCAGCACCTCCGCCTTCAGCCATCGCGCCTCAAGCTGGTTCGCCACCTGCAGGGCCGCGTCAGCGGCGCAGCCGGCTTTGACCCGATCACTCCTTTCCACATGCGCCTCGGCCGCCCGCCAGTGGGCCAGCCCAGCCTGGTAAGGGCGCTGCAACTCCTCCCAGAGCCCGGCCACGACCGCCCACAGGGCCGAATCGTTCTTGCCCCGGGCGCGGGCCAGCTCGGCCGCGCCGACAGCGTTCCACGCGGCCTCCACCGGACCGCCGGATTGAGCCGCCGCCCGCATACGCTGCGCATGGATCCGGGCTCGAGCCACAGCGTCGCGTGCCTCTTTGGGCTCGTGCAGGTCGCGCGCCCGCTGGGCGACATCGGCTTCGGTGCGGGCTCCCACCGCGCTGACGCGAGCGACCCTCATCACGTCGTCGGTGCACAGCTCGATGCGGTCAAGTGCGTTCTGTACCGCGGCGCGAGCCCCGGCCAGGTCTCCCTCTCGCCGGCGCAGCTCTCCCAGGTGGACACCCAGGCCGGCGATCCACTGCGGCTCGGAGGAGCTGGCGACCAGCGGTTCGACCTTCTCGAGCAGGACGCGGGCCTGATCATGGTCCCCGTCGCCGAGCGCGGTCTCGGCCTCGCGCAGCAGGCGGAACATCAGCAGCAGGCCGGCTGGGTGGCCGAGTCTGCTGTCCAGGTGCTGCCGTGCAGCCTGCCAGTCTCCGGCCTCGAACTCGATTTCCGAGAGGGTCAGGGTCAGCCATTCCCGGTGCACTCCCATGCGCGGCGGTAGCGAGTCCAGTCCCTCCCGAGCCACCTCCAGCGCCTCCTGGGTGCGGCCACGCAGGCTGAGCAGATCAGACAGATTCGAGAACGCGTACGCGGCGCCATCCTGGTTCTCGGTCCGCCGCGCCAGGTCAATCGCCTCACGCAGGCAAGCCGCCCCCTCATCAACCTGCCCAAGGGCAATCGCCGTCATGCCCAGGGTGTTCAGTACCTCGGACTCGATGTCCTGATCGCCGACGGCGACGGCCGCGGTGAGGGCCTGGCGCCCGTCGTTCAGGGCCTCGCGGAAATGACCTCGCAAGAGACGAGTCCGCGCCAGCCAGGACAGCAGCGACGCGCGCTCGGGAAGTTCGCCGTCGGGAAGCCGGTCCAGCGCCTCCTGGGCTGTTCTCACCCCCTCCTGCCCTCGATTCATCTGCCACTGAACGCGCGCCAGGCAGTCCAGTACGGACGCGTATCGCCGAGGCTCGCGGTCGGCGTCGACCTCGGCCACCGCGCTCTGCAAGAGCACCTCGCTGCGCGCGCGATCGTCGGCGATGCTGTGCGCCCTAGCCGCGAACACAAGCAACTCCACGTGGTCGAGCTCCAGCTGCCGCTCGGACTCAGGCACGCGCGGCCACAGCTCGAGCGCGCGTTCGGCCAGGTCGGCTGCCTCGCCGTAGGCATGGGCGGCGCGGGCAGCCAACGCAGCCTGAACGCTGGCCCGGAGCGCCGGTGGCTGGTCGCCGGCGGCTGCGTAGTGGGCGGCGATCAGGGCAGCCCGCTCAATCTCCGGGCCCTCCCCCGCCGGGTGGTCTCGCTCCAGGTATTCCGCCAGCGCGCGGTGCAGCTCCACCCGCTCGCCGGGCAGCAGATCGTCGTACAGCACCTCACGCAGCAGGGCGTGGCGGAACGCGAACGAGCCGTCGTCGAGCCCCACCAGGATCTGCTCAGCTCGCGCTTCGCGCAGGACGCCCTGGACCACCGCGTGGTCGAGTGGCGTGACTGCGGTCAGCGTGTCCTCATCCAGACGCCGGCCGACTGCGATCGCCCGTGCCACGCGCTGGGCCTCCGGCGAGAGCCGCTCTATCCGGAGCAGGAACGCGTCGCGCAGACTCTGGGGCGGCGCGCCTCGCCCATCCAGCCCGGCGGCCACTAGCTCCTCGGTGAACAGCGGGTTGCCCTCGCTGCGGGAGAACAAACGCTCCACCACCTGATCGCTGGGCGCAGCGCCCAGGATGTCGGTGAGCGCTTCGCGGAGCTCGGAGCGGTCAAACCGCGCCAGCTCGATCCGGCGGGTGCGCTCGAGCCGTTCCAGTTCGCTGAGCAGTGGGCGCAGGGCATGCCGGCGATGGATCTCGTCGGTCCGGTAGGTGAGCAACACCAGAACCCGCTCGTGTCGCAGGCTACGAGCCAGAAATGTCAGGAAGCCTCGCGTCGACCGGTCAGCCCAGTGCATGTCCTCCAGGATCAGAACCAACGGACAGCACTCACTGACCACGTCAACGAGCTCGAGCAGCGCCTCGAACAGCCGCACCTGCGCCGAGGGGTCGTCGCGACCGAGCGGCGGCTCCCCGTCGCCCAGCCCGGGCAGAAGCGCGGACAGCTGGCCCCGGCTGCTCGGAGCCAGCTCATCCAGAGCGCTGTCGTGCTGACGGACCAGAGGACGCAGCGCACCGATCAGTGGGGCGTAGGGCAACTCGCCGTCAGCCTGTTCCACCGCTTCGCCACGCAGGACGAGCACCGGCTGGTCGGCCACTCGCCGCTCGAACTCGGTCACCAGCCGCGTCTTGCCAACGCCGGATTCGCCGCCCAGTAGAACGAGTCCGGGCATGCCTTCAGCGGCCGCCTGGGACGCGCGCTCGAGCTCCCCGAGTTCTCTCAGGCGGCCTACGAAGTGGCTACTTGTGACTCGCGCCCGCACCTCGAATTCCGTGCCAGTGCAACCGCCGACGGCGCCGGCGCGTCCGTCCTGATGATATGAGCTGCTGGTTCTCGGCATCACGCCGAAGGTCCGCCTGATGTTCTGCAGCGGCCAGAGATGTCAGGGTGTTCATGTCCCCTCCTGCGGTCGAAGTTGATATCCACACGGAGAAGACTGGACTGCGACCAGTGCCCGCGCATCGGCAGAACGCTGCCGATTAGCCCCCCGGACCCCTTAGCGGAAGCCTCAGGACCCCTTAGCCGTATTTCCCGTGGCCGCCGATTGAGGATTCGGCAGCCACGGCCCGACCGAACTCAGGGGGCCGCAGCGCACACACCGTGCACGCCAGCCCACGGGCAGGACCTGGACGACTAGCTTGCGCCCACAGTCCACGCAGAACCGGGGCGGGTCGGTGGCCCGCTGGCGGCCGGCGCAGTCACGATGGTCGCCGGCGGCGAGCAGCTGGCCGCAGCCGGCGCAGAACTCACTCACAGGGTTTTCGAGAGCTCCTTGACCGGCATCTTGAGCTCGCCCAAGAGGCCTAGATCCTCGCTGGGAGAGCGTCCGAGCGTGGTCAGGTAATTGCCGACGATGACCGCGTTGATCCCGCCGAGCAGGCCCTGGCGGGTGCCGAGGTCACCCAAGGTCAGTTCGCGCCCGCCGGCGAAGCGCAGGACGGTGCGCGGCAGCGCCAGCCGGAAGGCCGCGATCGTGCGCAGGGCGTCCTCTGACTCCGTGACCGGGAGCTGCGAGAAGGGCGTGCCGGGCCGGGGATCCAGAAAGTTCATCGGCACCTCGTCCGGCTCCAGCTCGGCCAGCTGGGCCGCGAACTCGGCGCGCTGCTCGAGCGTTTCTCCCATCCCGATGATCCCGCCGCAGCAGACTTCCATGCCCATCTCGCGGACCAGCTCGAGCGTCTCCCAGCGCTCCTCCCAAGTGTGGGTGCTCACCACCTCGGGAAAATGGGATCGAGCCGTTTCCAGGTTGTGGTTGTAACGATGCACGCCAGCGTCTCGCAGCTCCTCGGCCTGCTCACGCGTCAGGATCCCCAGCGAGCAGGCGACGTTGATGTCGACCGCCGCGTGCACCTCGCGCACGGCCTCGCGGACCTGATCCATGAGCCGGCGGTCGGGGCCCCGCACCGCAGCCACGATGCAGAATTCGGTGGCGCCCGTATCAGCGGTCTGCCGAGCCGCTTCGACGAGGGAGGGAATGTCGAGCCGGGTAGCTCGAACGGGAGTGTCGAACCGGCCCGACTGCGAGCAGAAGTGGCAGTCCTCTGGGCAGCCGCCCGTCTTCAGACTGACGATTCCCTCCACCTCCACCTCGGGGCCGCACCAGCGCATCCTGACCTCGTGGGCGAGCTGCAGCGCGTCCGGCAGCAGGTCGGCGTCGATGCGCAGGACCTCGAGCGCTTGGGTCTCGTTTAGGCCGACGCCCCGTTCCAGCACCTGCTCACGCGCCACATCAAGGATCTCGCCAGCCAAAACTGCCTCCAGTCAAAAGGGTGTCAGGTTCAGAGAGTGCCGGATCAGCTGATCGCGTGCATTCGTCGCCATTCCTCGGCCAGTAGCGCCCAGCGCTCGTGGTCGCGCCAGCGGCCGCTGATCTTCAGGTAGCGCGGCGAAAATCCCTCGCGCTGAAAGCCGGCCCCGCGAGCCAGCGCGATCGAGGCCCGGTTACCAGGCTGGATGTTGGCCTCCACGCGGTGCAGCCGGAGCTCCTGAAACGCCGCGCGAAGCACCAGCTCGATCCCCTGGCGCATGTACCCCAGACCAGCGAACCGCTTCCCGGCCGCGTAGCCCAGGTAGGCGCTCTGCATCGGGCCGCGCGTGATCTGCGACAGGTTGAAGAAGCCGGCGATCGCATCGTCACTCGCCCGGCAGACCAGAAACGCCTCGAAGTCGGCGCGCCGGGAATCGACGAGATAGGCGGTGAACCGCTCGCGATCGGTCGGTGCGCTGGCCCAGGGCCGATGGAAGGCCCGGCTGGCCCGCATCAAGGAAGTGAACTCTGCTTCGTCTAACCGGGTCGGCGCCCGCAGATAGACGCGGTCCTCCTCCGCGTTCACCCGTTCAGCACCTGCTCGAGCCGGTAGGCCAGCGCCTCACAGGCCAGATCCTCGCTCACGTTCAGAGGGAGGCGCAGACGCGTGTCCTCCACCGTCTCGACCGCACGGCGCAGGCGGGACGCCTCCCTGCCCCGGTCCTCCTCCAGACGGTCCAGCCGGTCGGAGTTGCGCACCAGGTCCTCGGCCCCCCACCCGAGCGCCGCCAGGTCCAGCATCCATGCCGCCACCAGGGTCAGCGCGAGGTCTAGGGCGCCTGTCTCGGCACGACGGCGCGAGCGGCGGATCCGATCGGTCCATTCCGTCTCGGCACGCCGGCGCTCCTTGCGCGGGATCAGCTCGAGAGCCACCTTCTGCTGATCCTCGAGCTCCTGCCTGACCCGCTCTCCGCGGGCCCGGACCGACTCGAGCAGCGGCGTCCACGGCGCGCTAATCGCCGCCTCAGCCCGGATCGCCGCCCGCGCATAGGACTCGGCGGCATCGCGCAGATGCCCGCCCTCGGGCGACGCGAGCTCCCGAGCCCGGCACGTGTCACCGAGCGAGAGCCGGGCCAGAGCCACCGCCACATCGTGGGCCGTGCCCGCCGCCTCGAGCTCGGCGGTGATCTCCTCCGCCGGCGGTGGATCGAAGCGGACGACCTGGCAGCGTGAGCGGATGGTCGGCAGTACGTCGCCGAGCCGGTCGGTGATGAGGATCAGATGGACATATGACGGAGGCTCCTCCAGCGTCTTGAGCATCCGATTGGCCGCCTCGTCGCCCAGTTGATCGGCGCCTTCGATCACGAACACCCGGCGACTTGACTCGAAGGGTGTCCGGCTGGCTGCCGCCACCACGGGGCCATCGATGTCACTGACCAGGATCTCGTGAGCGCCGCTCGGGACGACCCAGGTCAGGTCGGGGTGATGGCCGGCCAGCGCCCGATGCCGCGCCGACGCCTGGTCGGCCTCGTCCGCGGCCAGAAGGTCGGCGGCGAACGCGCGCGCGGCCGCCGCCTTTCCTGCTCCACCCGGGCCATGGAACAGATACGCGTGAGACGCCTGCGCGGCACCGGTGAGGGCCGGTCCGAGCACCGCACGGGCACCCGGATGTCGCTCAAGCTCGGCCAGCATGCGTTGCGATGCTAGTGGGCGTCGGTAGGGTCAGCGCGATGAGCACACGCGGACGCCTGATCACCATCGAAGGGATCGACGGAGCGGGCAAGACGACCCTGGCGGCGGGCCTGCTCGAAGCGCTGAGAGAGCGAGGGCTCGACGTCGAGCTCCTGCGTGAGCCCGGCGGCGTGGAGCTCTCCGAACGCTTGCGCGAGCTGGTCAAGGATCCCCGCTTGCGGGTGGACCGCAGGGCGGAGGCGCTGATCTATGCCGCGGCTCGAGCCCAGCTGGTGGCCGAGGGCGTGGTTCCCCGCCTGGAGCGGGGAACCTGGGTGCTCCTAGACCGGTTCGTCGACTCCTCACTGGCCTATCAGGGCGCCGGGCGGAAGCTGGGCCTGGAGGAGATCGCCGAGTTGAATCACTTCGCCACGGGAGGCCTCGTACCGGACCGGACGCTCTTGCTGGTGCTAACACCTGAGGACGCGCGCGCGCGCACGAGAGAGCGGTCCACCGTTCTAGACCGGCTCGAACAGGAAAATGAGGCGTTCTTCGGCCGGGTGCTCGAGGGCTACGAACAGATCGCCCGTCAAGACCCCACAAGGGTGCGCCGCGTGCGAGCTGACCGCGCGGCCCCGGAGGTGCTTCGGGCGGCCCTCGGTGAGCTAGACGGTCTCATCGCGTGAGCCAGCCCTTCCGGCGCCAATAAAACTGCCTTATACCGGGCTCTTATCAGTAAAATGCCGCAACGTCAATACGGCAAATGGCGGGTTTCTGAGCGTGATACCGGGAGTAGCGTTCACCACGTTGAAGGTCCACCGAACGGCCAGGAGCTCATGTTTGAGAGTGCACCTGCCGATTAGGGCGGATGATGAGCGCCACTTCGGATCTTGAGTATTCGGGACAAATGAGTACTGGGAACCGCACACGCGTTTTGATCGCCGACGACCATCCGTTGATCCTGGCCGGGATCCGGCGAGCGCTGGACCGCAGCGACGGGGTCGAGGTAGTCGGCGAAGCCAGCTCCGGGCCGCAGGTGGTAGCCATGGTCGAACGCCGGCGACCTGAGGTGGTCCTTTTGGATCTCTACATGCCCGGCGTCAAGGGCGCCGAATTGATCGCTCAGATCCGCAGCCAATGGCCCGAGGTCAAGACGGTGGTCCTGTCGGCAAACGAGGACAGAGCTTCAATCGATTCGGCTCTGAACGCCGGGGCCAGCGCCTACATCGTCAAGTCGGTGAACCCGTCGGATCTGTCTTCGGTGATCCGCCAGGTAGCCGGTGGGGCCATCTTCCACGCTCCCCCTCGGCCGAACACGACCGCTGCTGTGGACGAGGAGCCGGCGGGACCTGATCTGACCGAGCGGGAGCGAACCATCCTCTCCGCGATCGCCTCCGGCCAGACCACCGCAGCAATCAGCCGGGAGCTCTGGGTCAGCGAGCACACGATCAAGTTCCACCTGACCAACATCTACCGCAAGCTCGGGGTCAGCAACCGGGCCGGCGCGGTCCGCTTCGCCATCGAGCATGGTCTAGCGGCCTAGCGGCCGCTCCGCTCGTCTGGCCGGCGCCTCCCGCGGGCCGAAACACCCGTCTGACCGGCTCCTCCGGGCCCTCCGGCAACATCGGAAAATGGCGCTGTTGGGCTCTTCCCGATGGCCGGCAATCGCCTGTGCGCGGAGTAAAATTGAGGTATCAGCGCAACCGGCTTGATCGCCTGCGATCAGCGCCGCGGCACCGGTATTCCGTCCGGGCCATCCGCGAGGATTCGCTGTTACGCGCCTGACCAGTTCGGAGTCAGGAAAAAGCAGCGGAGATAGCGGAAATCGAGAGGAGCAGGCAGGCAAATGGAACACGAATCCCAGACCCAGACGACCAAGGTGACACCGGGACGGGGACTCTCGATCGACCGCTACTTCACGCGCCCGGGCGAGGATCCGTACGAGCAGGTCGAGTGGGAGAAGCGCGACGCCCGGATCGGGCACGGCGAGCGGGTGTCATTCGAGCAACTGGGCGTCGAGTTCCCCAAGTCGTGGTCGCAGAACGCGACCAACATCGTGGCTCAGAAATACTTCCGGGGTCAGCCGGGCGCGCCCGAGCGCGAGTGGTCCGTGCGCCAGATGATCAAGCGGGTGGCCGGCACGATCGCGAGCTGGGGCTCCGAGCGGGGCTACTTCGCCTCCATGGAGGACGCCGCGGCCTTCGAGGCTGAGCTCAGTCACATCCTGCTTCACCAGATGGCCGCGTTCAACTCCCCGGTCTGGTTCAACGTGGGCTGGCATCCGGTGGGTAGCCCCAAGATGCAGGCCTCGGCCTGCTTCATCCTCTCGGTTCAGGACAACATGGAGTCGATCCTGGAGTGGAACACCAAGGAGGGGATCATCTTCCGCGGTGGCTCGGGTTCCGGCATAAACCTCTCGAAGATCCGCGGCTCGCACGAACCACTCAGCCGAGGCGGCACCGCTTCCGGGCCCGTCTCGTTCATGCGCGGCGCCGATGCGTGGGCGGGCTCGATCAAATCCGGCGGCGGCACGCGACGGGCGGCCAAGATGGTCGTGCTCGACGTGGACCATCCGGATATCCGGGAGTTCATCTGGTGCAAGGCCAAGGAGGAGGACAAGGCCGCAGCGCTGCGTGACGCCGGCTTCGACATGTCGATCGACGGCGACGGCTTTTTCTCCATCCAGTACCAGAACGCCAACAACTCGGTCCGCGTAACCGACGAGTTCATGCGGGCGGTGGAGAACGACGAGGACTGGCACCTGCTCGCCCGCACCACCGGTGAGCCCACGGGTGAGGCGATTCCGGCCCGCGAGCTCATGCGAGAGATCTCCGAAGCTGCCTGGCGCTGCGCAGATCCGGGAGTCCAATACGACACCACGATCAACCAGTGGCACACGTGCCCGAACTCGGGCCGAATCAACGCGTCCAATCCGTGCTCGGAGTACATGCACGTCGACGACTCGGCCTGCAATCTGGCTTCGCTGAACCTGATGAAGTTCCGCCGGGCCGACGGGACCTTCGACGTCGGATCGTTCGAGCGGGCGGTCGACATCGTCTTCCTGGCCCAGGAGATCATCGTCTCCCCCTCGAGTTATCCGACCGAGGAGATCACCAAGAACGCTCGGGCGTTCCGCCAGCTCGGATTGGGCTACGCGAACCTCGGCGCTTACCTGATGGCCGACGGGATGCCGTATGACTCTGACAACGCGCGAAGCACCGCCGCGGCGATCACCGCGCTGATGACCGGCCGGGGGTACCTGCGCTCAGCCGAGGTGGCGGAGGCAATCGGCCCGTATGACCGTTACGAGGAGAACCGCGAGGAGCACAACGCGGTGATGCAGATGCACCGCGACGCCACTTACGCGATCCCGGACGAGGCGTGTGCGGATACCGAGCTGCTGGAGGCGGCGCGGTCGACCTGGGAGCAGGCGGTCTCAGCCGGCGAGCAGCACGGCTACCGCAACGCTCAGGCCACGGTGCTCGCGCCCACGGGCACGATCTCCTTCCTTATGGATTGCGATACGACCGGCGTCGAGCCCGACTTCTCGCTGGTGAAGTTCAAGGAGCTGGTGGGTGGCGGCCAGATGACGATCGTCAACCGGACGGTGCCGCTGGCGCTTCAGACGCTCGGCTACACCGAGGAGCAGATCGACCAGATCGTGGCGTACGTCAACGAACACGGGACGATCGTGGGAGCGCCGGATCTGGCCGAGGAGCATCTGCCGGTCTTCGACGTGGCCGTCGGAGAGCGGGCGATCTCCCACATGGGCCACATCAAGATGATGGGTGCTGTCCAGCCGTTCATCTCCGGCGCGATCTCCAAGACGGTCAACCTTCCCCAGACGGCCACAGTGGAAGACATCGCCGATGCCTACCTCCAGGCCTGGCGGGTGGGCGTCAAGGCGCTGGCCATCTATCGCGATGGGTCAAAGACCGCGCAGGCCCTGCGCACCGACGCGCAGAAGGATGCGCCGGCTCCGGTCGATAACGAAGCGGTGATCGCCGCGGCGGTCAAGGATGCACTGGCCAAGGCGCCGCCCAAGCGGCGGCGCATGCCGCGCGAGCGTGAGTCGATCACCCACAAGTTCTCGATCGGCGGCCACGAGGGGTACATCACGGCCGGCAAGTACGAGGACGGCACGGTGGGCGAGATCTTCCTCACCGACATCGGCAAGGAAGGCTCGACGCTGCGGGGCATGATGAACTCGTTCGCCACCGCGATCTCCATCTCGCTGCAGTACGGGGTGCCGCTGGAGACGCTGGTGCGCAAGTTCAGCTACATGCGCTTCGAGCCCGAGGGCATGACCTCCAACCCGGAGATCCCGTTCGCCAAGTCGATGCCCGACTACATCATGCGGTGGCTGGCCTCCCGGTTCCTGGACCCTGATGTGCAGGAGGAGCTCGGGATCCTCACCCCGGAGGTCCGGGCGCGCAAAGCCGCGCAGGATGCCGTGAGCTCGCAGGTGGGCGACACGGCCGGACCGGCGGCGTCCTCCCCGGCGGTGACTGACCGGCCGACCGGCACCGAGCCGCCCACGCCGGCGGCAGCGATGCTGACCGACTCCCCCCCGGTTCTCCCGGCGGTACGCCAGGGCCTTGATCTGGGTCCGGCCTGCCAGCAGTGCGGGGGAATGATGCAGCGGACGGGCAGTTGCTACACGTGCTCCAGCTGCGGATTCAACACCGGCTGCGGTTGAGCCAATAGGCACCGCCGCCCAGGCGGCTCGTCCACCCCACTCGTCCGAAGCGGCTGGCAAGCTTTCGGCAAGGTCCGAGCTCTCCGATCGATTGCGAGCAGTCAGCTATGCCCAGAGGAGTGGTTACAGCCATCGCCGCGCAAAAGGGAGGGACCGGTAAGACTGCGCTTGCCGGCAGCCTCGCGGCCCAGTGGTCTTACGCCGGATTTCGCACCCTAGCCGTCGATCTCGATCAGCAGGCGAACCTGACGTTTGCGTTCGCCGTTGATCCGACGGAGCTCGAGGCGACTGTTGTGGATGTGCTGGCGCCACGGAACGCGGTGCCCGTGGAGGAGGCGGTAGTGCACGACGTGCTCAGCGTGCCCGGTCTTGACCTCCTTCCTTGCGATGAAAGGGCCGAGGCGCTGGATATCCAGCTGCGCGCCGAAACGATGGGCGTGTTCAAGCTGAAGGAGACTCTGGAGCCGCTTCTCCGTCGCTACGACCGGGTGCTGATTGATTGCCCGCCCAACGTCGGCGAGCTGGCGGTCTCGGCTCTACTCGTGGCGGACGAGATCGTGTGCCCGGTCAAGATGGGCGACAGCAATGCACTCCGGGGTCTCAGCCGTCTCACGCAGACCGTTGAGAAGTTGAACCGCCGCGGCGCGCACGTGGGCTTCAAGAGCCTGGTCAGGGTCGAGTGCGACCACGCTCAGCTCAGCTACCGGCTGAATCGAGAGGCTCTGGAAGAGCTCGCCGAACGGCTGGAGCTTCCTGTTGCCGGGACGGAATTGCGGGCCCGCGCGGCCTGGCGAACCGCGATCACCCAGGACATCCCCCTGATCCTGCTCGAGGGGAGCGACCGCGGAACCCGCGACGCGCAGTCCGACGTCCATCACCTGGCAAAGGAGCTCTGGCCAGAGGTGGAGTTTCTCTATCCGAGCGAAATCAAGCTGAAGCGGCGGTCCACGGTTACCCCGCAACGGAGGGCTGCCTGATGCCATTGCGTCCAGTGTCGGAGTTGGGACTGGCCGACGTCACCGACCTAGCGTCCCCAGAACCTGACTCGTCCGCCTCCGCGCCGGCTGAGGTGGAAGACATCAGCGCCGCAGGGAGCGCGGCTGAAACCGATTCCCGACGAGACCCCCCCGCCGCGCCCACCACCCCGCCCGAAGTGCACACGCGGGCTGGGCAGTCCGCGCGGGCACCCAAGCGTTCGGGCACGCCCAAGTCTTCGCCCCGAAAGTCCACCCCCGGAGCCAAGCAGCCGTCGCGCGCCCGCTCCCACGCCTCCAGCGCAACGGGCGCGAGCGCCAGGGCAGGCCGGAGGTCCCCCGCAACCGCCACGCGGCGAGCGAGTCCGCGCCAGGCGCCGGCACAGCGCAACGTCGGGACGGCGGCGACGCAGGGCGCGTCGCTCCAGGAAACCGTGGTGGAGAAAGAGCCCACCTCTCTCGTGGCGAAGCTGGGCATCTCAGTCCTGAGCAGCGCGATTGGAACCGCCGGCGGGCTGTACCTCGTCAAAAAGGGTCTAGTCGGCCGCAGCTAGAGGGTCGACGCCGACTGGGCTGTGTCGTGATGCCTCTCAGCGTGCCGCCGCCACCGCCCTTTCTTGTGTTTCGCGTTTCGGAGCGAAGCCAACTATTGCGATAACCGCACAGGTGAGGTAGCAGCCCGCCTGAGCATTGAGCAGCACGGTCAGCGACATCAGGCTGCTGAGCAGGCCCGCAGCAAGGATGCCGGCGCCCTGCCCAAGGGCTTGGGCGACTTGGACGAGGCTGACCACGCGGCCAAGCACTGACGAGGGCGTGGCCTCTTGGGTTCCAGTGATTAAGCCGGTGGCAAATGCGGCGCCAGGGGCTCCCACAGCGATGAACAGAGCCACGTACCACCAGTTCGATGTCGTGAACGTGGGGCTGTTCCAGGTCAGCAGCGTCACGAGCGCAAAGCCCGATAACCCCCACACGGTCAGTGTCCGAGCGGACGCGCGCCTGACCAGCGATGCAATCAACAGGCCGCCCAGCACGCCGCCGATGGCCTGCACGCCGCGAAGCAGCCCGACGACCGCGTCGCCGGCGTGCAGTGAACGCAACACGAACAGCACGAACAGCACGAGGAAGAGACCCTGAGCAACGGATCCGACGAACGCGACGATCAGAGCGGTACTGAGAGTCGTGGATCGCCGGACGGCATGCCAGCCCTCGGCAACGGCGATCGCGCGACCACTCGGCGGGCAGGTCTTTGGCCGCGAGGTGTGGTGCACGCATCCAGCTAGCAGCAACGCGCTAGCCAGAAAGCTCGCCATGTCGGCGATGACCAGACCCGTCAGCCCGAGCACCGGCAGCAGGGCTCCACCCAGCGGCGAGCCGATCAGTCGAGCGCCGTTGCTTGCGACGTGCACCACCGCGTTGGCGGGGGAGATGTCGCCGGGCTTCACGAGCATCGGGACGACGGCCTGCTGGGAGGGGATCGTGATGCTAGTGAGCGCGGACTGCGCCCCGGCGACGATGTACACCACCCAGACGTGGTCTGGCTGAACCCAAAGCAGAGGCAGTAGAACCACGGTCTGAACCCCGGTGAGCACCGCGAGCAGACGCGCAGGATCCCGTCGGTCGATCAGGGGGGCGCACAGCGTCCCGACCACCACAGCCGGGACAAGCTCGGCCAGGAACACGGTTGAGGTGGCCAGGGCCGATCCCGATGCGTCAAGAACATAGAGCGGCAGCGCGATGAACAGCAGCCAGTCGCCCAGTTCCGAAACGACGACTGCCGAACACAGGCGGGCAAACGCCGCATTGCCTCGCCACACAGCAGGCGGCCGCGCCCTGTCCGGGCCGGCCGCGATGCGGCCGGAACGAGTCACGGTGACTGGGGATGACGGAACGCCAGCAGCCGCACCTCAGCAACGTCGGCGCCTTCCGGTGCGTCGGTGCGGGTCGCCCCGATATATGGGCGGACTAGTCGGTCGATCTCCTGCACGAGCTCACGAAGCTCTGAAGCCGTCACCCGCAGCCCGTAGTTCTGATACGCCTCTGCGGAACGCCACTCGGGAGGCTGCTGCTGATGACGCGCGCGAGCGCTTCGTGTCAACTCCTCGTCCCGAACCAGCGCCAGATCGTTCAATGCAAGCGCCGCCGCGGCGCTCGCCGGAGAGCTCTCTGTATCCCCAGGACCGAACTCAAGCCCAGTAGCCGTTGCCCGCCACGGTCGCTCCCTCCCGTCGGTCGAGTCCACCGCCTCAACCAGGCCCACGCGTCCGAGCGCTCGCAGGTGGTAACTGCAGTTCGATGCTGTGGACCCGAGCGCCGTCGCACATTGGGCCGCCGTCTGCTGACCAAACGACATAAGACGGTCCAGCAGCGCCAGGCGCAACGGATGCGCGAGCGCCCGTAGCGCCCGCGGATTGCTCACCCGGACCCGTCGCTCCCGACTCTCGCTAGATATGAAAGTCATCTTTCACATCTTTCCACATCCTGAAATTTTCCGCAAGAGTTGTTTCAGACTTTGGCAGGTCCTCAGGCGCGAGCCCTGACGGCGCAGCGCACCTGACCAGTTCGATTTGATTCGTCCCGTGACGGGACCAACCAACCATGTGGGGATCCTGCTGTTCGACGGAGTCGAGGAGCTCGATGCGGTCGGGCCGTGGGAAGTCCTGGCCTACTGGACACGCAGCTATCCCGAGGACGCCTGGTCGGTGTGCCTGCTCTCGGCTGACGGGCAGCCGGTGACCGGGGCCAAGGGCATGGTCATCGGCGCGCACCACGCCCTTCACGCCGCTCCTGAGCTGGAGGTGCTGATCCACCCCGGTGGTCAGGGCACCCGCCGGCTGATGGGTGACGAGGATCATCTGGACTGGGTGCGCGCCCAGCGCACCCAGGTACCGCTGATGGCCAGTGTCTGCACCGGCGCCCTGGTCTACGCCGCTGCCGGCCTGTTGCGCGGGCGTCCCGCGACGACGTACTGGAACAGCTTCGAGGAGCTGACCGCCACGGATCCGAGCGTGCAGCCTCGCCCCGGGGAGCGCTACGTGGACGACGGAGACATCGTCACATCGGCCGGGGTGTCGGCGGGGATCGACATGGCGCTGCACCTCGTGAGCCGCCTGGCGGGTCAGGAGAGGGCGGTGCAGGTACGACGGGGCATCGAATACGACCCGGGCTAGTCAGGCGTTGGCTCCAGCTGGAGGGCGTCCAGCAGGGCGTCGTTCCAGACAGCCAGCGCGCGCGCTCGCTGAGTGAACCGGTGAAGGGGATATTCGAGCGTGAAGCCGACCGCCCCCGTGACTTGCTGGCAGGCCGCGCAGGCCGACGCGATCGCCGGGCCCGCGTGGGCCAGCGCCTCCGCTCCCGATCCGGCCGTGGCCAGCAGGAGAACTCCGCGCACCGCTGTGGCGGCGCCCGCGAGCAGCTGCTGCACCGGCGCCAGCCCGGCCAGGGTGGTTCCGAAGGCGACGCGCTCCCGGACGTAGGCGACGGTCATGTCCAGGGCGGCCTGGCCGACCCCGGCCAGATATCCGACTCCGGCGTTCAGCCAGGCCTGATACGCGGTCGGCCACAGGCCGGCATCGAACCGGACCGGCGGCCCCAGCCCGCTGACCCGATGCACCTCCAGCCCGTCTGCCGCCGGAAGCGGGGCGGCTCGAACGATCTCCCGCAGCGCCGGCGCGCCGTCCAGCACCACTATCCCGCGGCCGCTGGACGGGGGACAGCGCACGAGATTCCCGACCACCGGGCTCCCACCCAGCAGGCTGTCCACGGGCCCGAGCGGGGCCGCCTGCCGGCCCAGCTCAACCGCCCCGAGCGCTGCACACTGCGCCAGGTCCGGATCCGCGGCCAGGTCAGGCCAATCGATGGCCCCGAGCGCGGCGCCCAGCTGGGGCCACGGCTCGCTGAGCCCACCCGGTGTCCACCCGCTCTGGGAAGGCGCAACGCGCGCGAGCACACCGGCGACGCTCTCGGCAAAGGCCTGCGCGTCGCCGACAGACAGGTTCACGGCCGCGTCTCCTGCACCGCGCCGAGAATTTCGGCGGTGTGCTCGCCGAGCGACGGAATTCCCCGCAGTGCCGGGGCGACTACGCCGTCGACCTTGAACGGCGAGCCCAGCAGGCGTACCGAGCCCACACCGTCCTGGTTGACCGTCTGCACGAGGCCGTTGGCCACAACCTGCTCGTCCGCGAACAGGCCCTCCAGACGCCGCACCGGAGCGGCGGCCACACCGGCGGCGCGGAACCGGGCTACCCAAGTGCTGACGGACTCGCGGGCCACCCTCTGCTCGAATTCCTGGGCGATCGCGGCCCGCTGCCGGCGCTCGGTCTCGCTGGCCGCCGGCGCCTGGGGGTTGGCCGCCCAAGGATCATTCAGTCCGAGGACGGCCGCAGCCGCCCGGCGCTGGCGCGCGTGCAGGCAGGCGAGGGTGAAGAAGCCATCGGCCGCCCGGTAGGCCCGGTAATAGGGCTCGAGCTCGGCGGCGCTGCGTATCTCCTCAGCGTGGCGGGCCAGATCGTCCGTCGTCGCCGAACCACGGTCCTGATGAGGCTCCGGATCGAATCCGTCGACCGAGACAAACCGCTGGGCCTGCACGGCCAGGGCGGCGCCGAGGAGAGACACCTCCACTCCGGGCGCGGCGGCTCGCTCGCGCCCCAGCAGCCCTCCGAGCACGGCGATGGCTGCCAGCAACCCGGCGGTGAAGTCGGCCATGGCGATGCCTCCCGCCCGCTGGGGCACCGAATCGGCCGGATGGGCGTTGGCAAACAGCAGGCCAGAGGCCGCCTGGGCAACCAGGTCGAACGCATTGATCGCGGCCTCGGGACCTTCGCTGCCGAACGCCGATACGCAGCACCATACGGCCCCCGGGTTGACCTCACGAACGGCTTCGCGGTCCAGGCCGAAGGCCTGCGCGCGGCGCTCCGGCAAGTTGTGCAGCACGGCGTCGGCAGTGCCGATCAGGCCACGGCTGGCCTGGCGATCCGCTTCGGTCTTGAGGTCCAGGACGACCGACCGCTTGTTCCGGTTCAGGGCGTAGAAGTACCGGCTCTGCCCGGGCGCGAACGGTTCGTAGTGGCGCCACGCGTCGCCCTGCGGCGGCTCGACCTTGATCACGTCCGCGCCCAGATCGGACAGGAGCAGACCGGCGAACGGGCCCGCCACGTATTGGGCGTATTCGAGCACGCGCAGGCCCGAGAGGGGCAGCGCTGTATCCGTCATACGGCCAGACCCAACTCCCGCCGGGCAATCACGAGCCGCTGTACCTCGGCGGCGCCCCCAGAGATCGTGGTGGCCAGCGAGGCGCGCTGGAAGGCCGCCACGCGCCCTGGCAAGGTCGTGGTGCCCTCCTCGAGCAGCGCCTCGGGTCCGAGCAGCTCCAGGGCGAAGCTCGCCACCTCCTGCATCAGCTCGGCGATCGAGAGCTTGGCCATGGAGCTCTGGGCGCTGGCCGGACGGCCCATCTCCAGGAGGGCGGCAGCCCGCCGCCCGTGCTGACGGGCTGCATGAGCGGCGCCGCGGAGCCGCCGCATGCGCCGGCGCCCCGTCGGGTCGGCGGCGAAGCCATCCAGCGCGTCGAGCAGCGAGAAGATCGTGCCCACCTTCTCGCTGGTCACTCGCTCGTAGTCCAAGGTGCCCATCAGCACAGCCCAACCACCGTGCAACTCCCCAACCACGTTGGTGGCCGGGATCTCCACCTCGTCGAGCTCGAGTTCGCCGATCGTCCCCCCGCCCACGGTGGAATGGAGATGCACGGTTATCCCGGGGGTGTTCAGCGGGGCGACCAGCACGGAGATACCTCGGTGGCGTTCGCGGTCGGGGTCGGTCCGGACCGCCAGATATGTCCAGTTGGCCTCACCTGCGCTCGAGGTCCAGATCTTGCGCCCGCTCACCACCAGGCGCTCCCCATCCAGCCGGCCATAAGTGCGCAGCGAAGCCAGGTCGGAGCCGGCGTCGGGCTCGGAGAATCCTTGACAGAACAGGATCCGGCCGCCCGCCACCTCGGGAATCAGGCGTTCCTGCAGCTCGGCGCAGCCGAAACGCAGAAGCGCGTTTCCGATCGTCTTGACCGAGAGCAGATAGCCGGAGAGCGGCAGCCAGTGGTATCCGAACCGTTCCTCACATGCCACCGTGTGCAGCGCGGTCAAGCCCCGGCCGCCCAAACGCTCGGGCCAGTGGATTCCGATCCAGCCGTCCTCGCCCAGCGCGCGATAGGCCACCGTCGAGTCACCATCCGAGGGCATCCCCTGAAAGCGCAGTTCGGGCTCGGCCGCCACTCGCGCGGCCAACTGGCGGGCGAATGCGTCGGCGCCAGCGGCCAGCGTCTCGATGGCGACGCCGTCGGCCGGCTCAGCCACGGTCACCGGCGGGCTCCCGCTACGCCCAAGGAGCGCTCTATGGCCTCGGCGGCCTCGAGCACGGCCTCGGTCAACTCTCGGCGAAAGCCTGGAGTGGCCCGAGGGCTGGGGAGCGAGACATTGATGGCCGCGGTTCCGGGACCGTCCGGCCAGGCGATCGGCACCGCGATGGAGACGAGCCCGATTTCGTATTCCTCCTCGGAAACGGCGACCCCCGCCGCTTGGATGGCCGGAAGCTGGGCCGCCAGCTCATCCCAACTCGTCAGCGTTCTGGCCGTCAGCCGGTCGTAGGGCTCCTCCCCGAGGGCGTCGCGGGCGATGTCCTCCGGGAGCTGGGCCAGCAGGCATTTGCCGAGCGCTGTGCAGTGGGCCGGCAGCCTCATCCCGACGGTCACCTGGGGGGTGAGCAGGCGGTCACCGGACTCACTCAGCAGGTAAACGATCTCCGATCCCTGGAGGATGGCCGCGTTGACCGTCTCCTGCAGGTTCGAGGCGAGGCGCACGAGCTGGGGGCGGGCGAGCTCGGGCAGACGCATGCCCGCCAGCAGCGCCGGTATGAGTCGGGCCGGCTCGAGTCCCAGGCGCAACCTCCGGGTGACCGGATCCCGGTCGGTCCACCCCCGTTCGGTGAGCAGCGCGGTGAGGCGATACACAGTGGGCATCGGAAGCGAGAGCGCGTCCGAGATCTCCTTCTGAGACAACTCAGGACCAGCGACGGCGAACAGTTCGAGAACATCGAGTCCCCTGGCCAGCGTACCCACCGAGTTCTCACTGGTCGAAACTTGCTTTCGCATATCGGCAGCGGTTACTCTACGGGCCGGATGAGCCCTCGTCAATCGCCAGCGCTCCTCCCGGAAGACCGAATCGAATCGGTCCTGGTGGTGGATAACACCTGGATCGAGCTGGCCGACGGCGTCAGGCTGGCTGTCCGCCTCTGGCTTCCTCCGGACTCCGAAACCGCGCCGGTCCCGGCGGTCTTGACCTCGGTGCCATACCGCAAGAGCGACGGAACGGCGATCGGTGACGCCGCGTGGGGCACGTATTTCGCCGCCCACGGTTTCGCCTACGCGCGCGTGGACATCCGCGGGAGCGGTGACTCGGATGGCGTCCTGCAGGACGAGTACTCCCCCCAGGAGCAGGATGACGCCGAGCAAGTGATCGACTGGCTAGCCCGGCAGTCCTGGTGCACGGGCGCCGTGGGGATGATCGGGATCTCCTGGGGTGGGTTCGCTGCACTGCAGATGGCCGCCCGGCATCCGGAGGCGCTGCGCGGCGTCGTGGCCATCCACGCCAGCGACGATCGGTATGCGGACGACGTCCATTACGTCGGCGGCTGCGTCTCGGCCATGGACATGGCGCAGTGGGCGACCTCGATGCTGGCCTACCTGAGCCAGCCTCCAGACCCCGCGGTCGTGGGTGAGGGCTGGCGAGAGCAGTGGCGCCAGCGGCTGGATGCCACCCCGATGTTCATCGAGACGTGGCTGGGTCATCAGCGCCGCGACGACTATTGGCGTCAGGGGTCGGCGTGCGAGGATTACCAGGCCATCCGCTGTCCGGTGTTCGCGGTCGGCGGCTGGAGCGACGGATACCGGGACATGGTCCTGCGCATCGTTGAACACGTGTCCGGGCCGGTTCGCGGCCTGATCGGACCGTGGGGCCATACAAGCCCGGAAAATGGGGCCCCTGGCCCGGCCATCGGCTTCCTCCAAGAATGCATTCGCTTCTTCGATGCGAGCCTGAACGGTGCCGAGAACAGGTTCTTCGACCAGCCCCGCCTGCTCAGCTATATGCAGGAGCCCGTCGCACCGGCTGGCTCCTATGGGTGCCGCCCGGGTCGGTGGGTGGCCGACCCCGCGTGGCCGTCACCTTCCGGCTCCCCCTGGGACCTCCTGGTGGGCGGCGCGGGCCTGCATGAGCGCAGCGGCGAGGTTGGCAGCCCGGTCACTCGAGGCCTCCGAGGCCGGCAGAGCACCGGAGTGGAGGGCGGGGTGTGGTGCGGTGACGGCAGCCCGGCCGACTTCGGTCTGGACCAGCGGCCGGATGATGGGTCATCCCTCTGCTGGGACAGCGCGCCGCTACCCGAGCGTGTGGAACTTCTCGGTTGCGGCGAGGCGCGGCTGCGCGTGAGCGTAGATCACCCGCAGGCTCTGGTCGCGGTGCGAGTGTGCGATGTGGCTCCCGACGGAGCCTCCACCCTGGTGGCTCGCGGGTTGCTCAACCTCAGCCGCCGGGAGGGTCACGATCGCAGCATCCCCATGCCGGTCGACGCTCCCGTGGAGATCCGCGTGCCACTGCAGTCGACCGCGTACGCCCTGCCGGCCGGCCACCGGGTCCGGTTGGCTGTCTCGAACACCTACTGGCCATGGGCGTGGCCGTCGCCCGGCGCAGGTGTCCTGACCGTGCACTGTGGAGAGGGCAACGCCCTGACGCTTCCCCGCCGGCTGGCCGGGGAGCCGGACGCTGAGGTTCCCGCCTTCGATGCGCCAGAGAGCGGACAGCCCTTGGCCAGCCAGACGACCATGCTGCGGGACGGCGGGCGGCAGGTGCGCCGGAGCCTGGCTGACGGCTTCACCGAGGTGGAGTTCGATTGGCACCCCTCCCGGGTGCGCATCCTGGCCACCGGCACCGAGATGGGCGAGGAGAACGTGACGCACTACCGAATCCGGGATGGCGACCCGATGTCGGCGAGCGTCACCTGCCGGGTCGCGGTGAGCCTCGAACGAGCGGGCTGGCGCACACGCAGCGAGGCCAGGAGCACGATGACCTCCGACCGGGAGACGTTCACGGTGACGACAACGCTTGATGCCTACGAGGACGACGTGCGGGTGCACGCCCGCACGGTCACCCATCAGTTTGCCCGGGACGGCGCATGATGACGACGGGCCCCAGCACCTCCACGGCGGGCCGCCGCACCCCTCCCTGGTCCTGGTACACCGATCCGGAGATCTTGGGCCGGGAACACGAGCGGATCTTCCGCCGAGCGTGGCAGTACGCCGGGCACCTCGGGGAGCTGCAGGGACCGGGTAGCTATTTCGCCTCCGAGACTGGCCCGGTGCCGGTCGTAATAACGCTGGACGCGGAGGGCACTCTGCGCGGCTTTCTGAACGTGTGCCGGCATCGGGGGGCGATCGTGGCCACCGACGCCGAGCGTCGCGGCACGCTGCAGTGTCCCTACCACGCGTGGACCTACGGACTGGACGGCTGCCTGCGCGCAGCGCCGCGCAGCCAGGGGGACCCGGCCTTCGAGGCTGGGCAGCTCGGGCTCGTACCGGTGGCGGTGGGCACCTGGGGTCCGTTCGTGTTCGCCAATCCCGATCCCCAGGCGACGGCCCTGGAGGAGGCGCTTGGCGACTTGCCGGAGATCGTGGCGGCGCACGGACTCGACGTCGAAGCCCTGCGCATCAACCGGCGCGCGCACTATGAGATTCAGGCCAACTGGAAGATCGCGCTGGAGAACTACCTGGAGTGCTACCACTGCCAGCTGAACCACCCCGGGCTCGTGGATGTGATCGACGAGCACCGTCTGGTGCTCGAGCCACACGGATCCCGGGCCAGCATGTGGGCCCCGGTCCACCCCCGGTCCCTGGACGGGCGCGGGCCGATCGATGCGCACGGAGAGATGGCCGAGGGCCAGAACCATCTGTGGTTCCCGACGCTCAAGATCAACGTTCTGCCCGGTCACCCGAACCTGTCGATCGGGCCGCTGTGGCCGACCGGTCCAGAGACGTGCGCCGGGTACCTCGATTACTGGTTCGGCGAGAGCGCCGATGCCCAGTGGATCGATGAGCTGTTCGTGCTCGATGGCCAGGTCGGGGACGAGGACACAGCCCTCGTCGAGGCAGCTCAACGCGGCAGCGCAACCGGGATGATCGACCGCGGCTGGGTACTGGGGGGCGCCGAGGCCCTCATCGGTCACTTTCAGGACTACCTGCGCCGGGAGCTCGAGCTGGACGAGGGGTCGACCGCGCCCCACTGAGGCGACGGCCCGGTGACAGGCTCGCTTGGCTCAGCTGCGCCGCGCCAGATCCAGCTGGTCCGGCTTCACCTCGTGCCCGGCCCGACAGCGGAGCTGTAATTCGACTGGCTCTCCGCAGCTCCGGTGAGTCAGTTCGACCGGGCCACCAGTCTCGTCCAGCCAGCGGTCGCCCCACTGCATCAGCGCGACCAGCACCGGGAAGAGCTCCGCGCCCTTGTCGGTCAACCGGTAGCGCTGTCGAGTCCGCTGTCCGGGCTCCTGATAGTCCTCGCGCTCGAGCAGGCCCTGGTCGACCAGCTCGCGCAGGCGGCTGGCCGCCACCGGCTCGCTGATCCCCACGCGATCGGCGAAGTCGGCAAACCGGGTGGTGCCGTAGAACGCCTCGCGGAGGATCAGGAATGCGGACCGGGTGGGAAGCACGTCCAGCGATCGGGCGATCGTGCACCGCTCGGCCTTCCAAGCGCTGCGCGGTTCGAGCTGGCCGGTGAGATGAAGCGCGTGTTCCATGGCCCGAATGATATCTGACTTTTGCATGCCTAAGTCAGATCTGTAATATGCTGGCTATGTCAACCCTAAGTCAGCCTCCCGCCCCCGTACTCCCCACCGGTGAAGTCCGCAGGCCCCCGGCCCCCGGCCTCGTGCTGACGATTGTGTGTGCCGGCGTGGTGCTGGCCAGCCTGGATCTGTTCATCGTGAACGTGGCGCTCCCCCAGATCGGCCGCGACTTCCATCTGCGCGGGGCCAGCCTGGCCGACCTCTCGTGGGTGCTGAACGCATACGCGATCGTCTACGCCGCCCTGCTGGTGCTGCTGGGACGGATCGCCGAGCGCTACCGGCGCGACCTCGGCTTCCTCGCCGGGGTGGCGGTGTTCGTGGTCGGTTCAATCGCCTGCAGCGCGGCCACGGATCTACCCCAGCTGATCGCCTTCCGCATCGTTCAGGCTGCCGGTGCCGCGCTGCTCACCCCCACCTCGCTGAGCCTGATTCTGGCCAGCTTCGCACCGGAGCACCGGGCGGGAGCGGTGCGGACCTGGACGGCCGTAGGCGGCCTGGCGGCCACGCTGGGACCCGTGCTGGGCGGGCTGCTGGTGGCCGTCAGCTGGCGCTGGGTATTTCTGGTCAATGTGCCGGTCGGGCTGCTGGCGCTGGCCGTGGGGTGGCGCCGGTTGCCCCGAGTGGCCGGGCATCCCGTGCTGCCCCCCGAGCGGTGGGGAGCGGCCCTGCTCACGGCCGGAGTGGCGGCGCTGGTCCTCGGGTTGGTAAACGGGAGCCGCTGGGGCTGGGCCAGCGCTCCGACGCTGGCCGCCCTCGCAGGAGGAGTGGCCCTCCTCGTCGTGTTCGCCGGGCGGTGTGTCCGGTCGGCTAATCCGCTGGTCGACCCCCGGTTGTTCCGGCTGCGGCCGTTCACCGGCGCCTCGGTGGTGGCCGCCGTCTTCTCGGCCGCGTTCGGCGCGATGCTGCTCTCCCGGGTTCTCTGGGCTCAGGACGTCTGGCACTGGTCCCCCGTCATCACCGGCCTGTCAATCGCTCCCGGCCCGCTGATGGTGCCGCTGGTGTCCTTTCTCGTCACGGGTCGTCTCGGCCAGCGGCTGGGTGCCGGCGCCACCATCGCGATCGGCTGCACGGCGTTTGCCATCGGCGCGGTGTGGTGGGCGCTGGCCCAGACGCTGACCCCCGACTACGCGGGAGAGATGCTGGGCGGCATGATCCTCACGGGCATCGGGGTGGGGCTGGCACTGCCCACGATCATGGCCACCGGCACCTCCTCTCTACCTCCCCACTCGCTGGCCACCGGGTCGGCGGTGGTGAACATGTTCCGCCAGATTGGGCTAGCGATCGGGGTGGCCGTGCTGATCGCGTTGCTGGGGGAGCCTCACTCAGCCAGCTCGACTCTGGCCGCTTACCGGGCCGGCTCCCTGGCGGTGGCAGCGATTGCTCTACTCGCCGCGGCGGTCAGCCTGCTCGTCCTGCGTCCGGCGGCAGACCGTCATGATTAGTGCACACCGGTCAACCAGAAAGGCACCATGCCGCTGAGCGCACGCAATCAGCTTCGGGGAACTGTCACTCGCATCAACCAGGGCGCCGCCATCGCCAACGTGGAGGTCGACGTTCAGGGTCAGCGCATCGTTGCCTCGGTCACCGTGGAGGCTGTGCAAGAGCTCGGACTCGGCGAGGGCAGCCCGGTGACAGTCGTGATCAAGGCATCAGACGTCATTCTGGCCACGGACTGAGGCCTTCCCTCCGGCCGGCTTTCGGTCCGGCCTGGAATGAAACCCCCGCCCGCTAGACGGGCTCGGGCGTCCGGTCCTGGTTCAGCCAGCCGGAGAGCCGCTCCCGGTCGGTGCTCGGACGGCCGAGCAGATAGCCCTGAGCGGCATCGACGCCCAGGCGGCGTGCCGCATCCAGATCCTCCTCGGTCTCCACCCCCTCGGCAACCACCTCCGCGTCCAGATAGCGCGCGAGCGAGACGAACGAGCTGACGGCCGCCTGACGGGCGGCATCCCCCGCCAGACCGTGAATCAGCGAGCGGTCAACCTTCAGAAGATCGGGCCTGAGCTCCAGGACGTGGCGCAGCGACGCGTATCCAGCGCCGGCGTCGTCGACGGCCAGACGTAGCCCGCGGCGGCGGAGCTTCTCGAGCGCGCGACGGATCTCCCCGTAGGTGTCGATGGCCCGGTGCTCGGTCACCTCGATGACGATCGAGGAGAGGTCGACATCGGGTCGGTGATGAGCCCGGCGGGCCAGGGCCAGGACGGCCGGTGGGGTCAGGTTGAGCGCCAGAAAGCGGCCCGGGGGCAGCTGTTCAAGGATCGGCCAGGCCCTCACCACGACGAGCTCCTCGAGCTCCAGCCCGAGCCCAACGTGCTCGGCCCGCAGGAACATCCGATCGGGGGAGGGGAAGGGCGGCGGGAATCGGGCCAGCACCTCGACGCCGAGGCAGCTGGCGGTGCGCACATCGAAGATCGGCTGGAAGGCCAGGGCGACATCGTCGGAGTCGATCAGCCCCTGGATCGATTCACGTAGCTCGCCGCGGGCCCGCAGCTGGTCAAGCTCCGGGGTGACGAATTCCGCCAGCATGGCCATGAACCCTCGGGCGACCGCCTCGGCCCCCGGCGCCACGGCCGAGTAGCAGAGCCGGCCGAACAGCTCGCCGGTGGACAGCGTCAGCGGAACCGACGCCAGGCCCTCCAGCTCGGTTGGGGCCACCGCGAAGCCCAGCTTGTCGGCGTCGGCCGGCGCACATCCGCAGTAGCGAGGTCCCGTGGCGGTGAGCTCTACCGCGCAGACCCGTTCGAGCCCCAGGTGCACCTGGGCCAGCTCGACCACGCGCTTGAGAGTCGCCGTCTCAGGCGGTCCTGGGATCCCGCTCGGCGCGGGCGCGTGGGAGTCTGGGGTTCCGTTCGCAGTCACGAGCAGACATCGTGTTCACCGGCCCTGGCCAGCATCGGCCGCGAAAGCCGTTGGCTTAAGCGTTGGCAAGCTGGACTCAGCGCGCTCCGGGGCCTGGTGACTCTCCGGCAATCCCATGCTGATAGGCGTAATGGACGGCTTGGGCCCTGTCCCGGGCACCGGTCTTGGCGAAGATGTGATTGATGTGGGTCTTGACGGTGGCCTCGCTGACCACCAGGCGCTGGGCGATCTGGAGGTTGGACAGTCCAGCGGCGATCAGGGCCAGCACCTCGGCTTCTCGCGGGGTCAACCCGTCCGGGTTCTCCCAGTCCACCCGGGGCTCAGGTTGTCCCACCGGTGCAGCCGCCGCCAAGAGGCGACTATGAACAACCGGGTCGAGGAGGGTCTCGTGGTTGGCCGCCGCCTGCACGGCCCGGGCGATCGCCGCCACGCCGGCGTCCTTGGTGAGGTAGCCGCGGGCCCCGGCTCGGAGCGCATCCAGAATCGAGGCTTCGTCAGCATGCGTGGTCAGCACCACCACTTCGGTGTCTGGCAAGGATTGACGGACCTGGCGCGTCGCCTCGACCCCGTCCATTCTCGGCATCCTCAGATCCATCAGGACCACGTCAGGACGGTGGCGCTGCGCCGCGGCCACAGCCTCGACTCCGTCGGAGGCCGCGGCCACCGGATTGATCCCCGCGACCGTGGCAAGGAGAGTCATCAGCCCCTCGCGGACCAGCGCCTGATCATCGACGACCAGCACTCGGATCTGGTCGCTCATGCGAGCTCCACCGGGGCGGGCAGCCGGAGCTGGACCCGCCAGCCGCACTCGCATGGCCCGGCGGTGAGCCGTCCGCCCAGTTCCGCGGCCCGTTCGCGCATACCGCGTAGGCCGAAGCCTCCCCCGGCGGATGCCAGCTCCCCGGCCGGTGCACCGGCGAGGGCCCGGTCCTCGACGGTGAGGCAGACACCGTCGCCGTCGAGGACCAGCTGAACGGTCACCTCCGCCCCGAACGCGTGCTTCTTGACGTTGGTGAGCGCCTCCTGGGTGATGCGGACCACGGCCTCCCCGGCCCGGCCGGCCAGCCGGGCCGGATCCCCGGCGATGCTCAAGCTGGCGTTCGCGTCCGTGGCGCTTCTGTAGTCGGCGATCAGCGTCCCCAGAGCGTGCGGGATCGACGGCGGGCCCTCCGAGCGCAGGGCACCCACGGCGCGGCGGGTCTCCTTCAGACCCTCCCGGGCCAGCTCGTGGGCGCGCCGGATCCGTTCCAGTACGTCCTCGCGATCCGCGCCGCCCTCGAGCAGCGCAGCGGTCGCCTCCAACTGGATGGTGAGGCCGGCCAGCGTGTGCGCCAGCACGTCGTGGATGTCTCGGGCGATGCGGGTGGATTCCTCCAGCCGCGCGGAGCGGAGCTGCTCTTCGTGCGAGCGCTGGGTGTGGACTAGGACGAGCTCGGCCTGCTCAGCCCGCCGCGCCGCCTGCCGACTGTTGGAGCCAGCCAGGGCCGCGGCGCAGAAGCCCAGCGTGTAGGCCAGGAGGGCCAGGGCGCTCTGGTTGTAGAGCAGGGTTCCCACGGCCAAGGCGGCGGCTCCGAGCAGAATGACGACCGCCGCCTCCGAGAGTTCCATCCTCAGGGCGGCGGCCACTGCCGCGGCGAACACAAACGCGCTGGCCGCGCTGTCGGGTGATCCTGCGGTGAGCAGCCCACCGGCCAGTGCCATCACCAGCAGCTCGGGGCGAAACAGCGGCCCCTCGGCCGGCTCGCGCCCCAGGGCGACGCCCAGCTCCCGTACCGCCCGGATGCCCCAGACCAGCCAGGCGACGGTGGCCAGCCCCAGCAGGATGCTGACCACCAGCCCCCGCCCCCGGGTGCCCGGCGGATGATCGCTGCTGATCACCGACCAGTCGATCAGGACCAGACCCACGATCCGGACGAGGCTGGCCACCCGGGGCGGCAGGGCGAGCATGAACACGGTGGAGACGGTACGGGTAGGGGGCCCGGATGTGGAGCTGAGGCGGGCGACCTCAGACCAGTTCGGGCTGGGCGACGCGCTGAAGGTCGTGACGCCGCCAGGCCAGGACGGCCGAACGGCCGGCCACCTCGAAGGCGGCCATGGCCAGCAGGGCCACGGTCCAAGCCTCGAAGCTGGTGATGGAGTGCGAGGCGCCCCACTGAGCGATCGTCCGCCCACCCCAGTGGGTCAGCCAGAACACGAAGGCAAATCGCGAGCCCATGCCCAGCACCCAGTAGAAGCTCGACAGCCATCCACTGCGCGCCAGCACCTCGCCGTGCCTGCCACGTCGCATGAGCACGGCCTGGCCACTGAGGATTCCGATCAGTCCGCCGGTCAGCGCCAGGCCGAGGATCAGCACGAGGTCGTTGCCCGCCGTGGGGATTCCGTGAACGTAGTTGGCTACGGCGACGGCGACGATGATGAGCGGCCGGAGGACGGCGCGCATGGTGAGCTCGCGCTCGCGGATCTGCAACAGAACCAGGAGGACGAGCGATGAATCGATGAGGTAATCGGTAATTGACATGGCGTCATGGTCGGCGCGATCGGCGCCGCGCACATCGGCCCGGAGGTGGATATGCGGGTGGATGTGCGGGCCATCTCCACCCTGGGGTGGAGAGGCCGGCGGGGCCACATATGCTGGGCTACGTGAACGAGCTTCGAGTGGCGTTGATCGGCTACGGGCTGGCCGGCCGGTGGTTTCACGCCCCATTGATCGCCGGGACCCCTGACCTCCGCGTGACCGAGGTGGTTACATCGAATCCTGAGCGTCGCGACCAGGCGCTGGATGACCACCCAGGGGTGCGGGTGGTGGCGGATGTGGACGCGCTGTGGGAGGGCTCACGCCCCGACCTGGTGGTGGTGGCGACGACCAACGCCACCCACGTACCTCTGGCCATGGCCGCCGTCGAGCGAGGCGTCCCGGTCGTGGTGGACAAACCCCTGGGAGTGAGCAGCGCAGAGGCGCAGGGCCTGGTGCGGGCCGCCGAGCAGGCCGGCGTCCTGCTGACGGTGTTCCAGAACCGACGCTGGGACTCCGATTACCTGACGCTTCGCCGGTTGGTCGACCGGGGAGAGCTGGGCCGGGTGCTCCGCTTCGAGTCGCGGTTCGAGCGCTGGCGTCCGGAGGCCGATGTGTCCGCCTGGCGGGCGGCCGACCCTGCGCAGGGCGGTCAGCTGCTCGACCTGGGCAGCCACCTGGTGGATCAGGCGGTCCAGCTGCTCGGGCCGGTGACCCATATCTATGCGGAGGTCTCCGGGCCGCGTGGTCTGCCCACGGACGACGACGCGTTCCTGGCGCTGCGCCACACGAGCGGCGCGATCAGCCACCTGCGGGCCTCCGCTCTCACCGCGGCACCGGGGCCGCGGCTGCGAGTGCTGGGTACCCGAGCCGGCTACGTGGTTCGCGACCTCGACTCGCAGGAGGATGCCCTGCGGGCCGGGCGCCGTCCGGAGGCCGAATCGGAGTGGGGACGCGAACCGGAGGCGGCCTGGGGACGGCTGGTGCGAGGTGAGGAGGAGGAGATCGTGGAGAGCGAGCCGGGGAACTGGCCCGTGTTCTACGGGCAGCTGGCCCGAGCGCTCCGGGGCGGCGAGCCGCCCCCCGTAAATCCTTGGGACGCCGTAGAGACGCTGCGCATCCTGGACCTGGCCCGCCAGAGCGCGGACACGTGCAGCGTCGTATCGCTCACGCCGTGACGCCGCTCAGTTCTGGCTCGACTGCGCCCAAATGTTGATCTGACTCTCCTGGGCGTGCTGATCGATCTCGGCCAGCTCCTCGGGCGTGAAGTCAAGCCGCTGCAAGGAGGCCACGTTGTCCTCCAGCTGGCGCAGGCTGCTGACGCCGATCAACGCTGAGGTCACCCGCGGGTCCCGCAGGACCCAGGCCAGGGCCATCTGGGCCAGGCTCTGGCCCCGTCGCTTCGCGATCTCGTTAAGTCGCCGGACCCGCTCCAGGTTCTCCTCGGTGAGCAACTCCTCGGAAAAGTAGTTGCCGCTGCGCGCGCGGGAGTTCTCCGGAATGCCGTCCAGGTACTTGGTGGTGAGCATGCCCTGAGCCAGCGGCGAGAACGCGATGCAACCCACGCCCTGCTCCTCCAGCACGGGGAGCAGGTCCCGTTCGATCCACCGGTTGAGCATCGAGTAGGACGGTTGGTGGATGAGCAGCGGCGTGCCCAGGCTGCGCAGGATCTCAGCGGCCGCCCGGGTGCGCTCGCCGGAGTAGGAGCTGATCCCGGCGTACAGCGCCTTACCCTGGCGCACGGCCGTGTCGAGGGCTCCGATCGTCTCCTCCAGCGGGGTGTCGGGATCAACCCGGTGCGAGTAGAAGATGTCCACGTAGTCGAGTCCCATGCGCTGCAGGCTCTGATCAAGGCTGGCCAGGAGGTACTTACGTGAGCCGTGGTCGCCGTAGGGGCCCGGCCACATGTCGTAGCCCGCCTTGGTGGAGATGACCAGCTGGTCCCGATAGGGCCGGAAGTCCTGGGCCAGCAGCCGACCGAACGTCTCTTCGGCTGTCCCGTACGGGGGCCCGTAGTTGTTGGCCAGATCGAAGTGGGTGATGCCCAGGTCAAACGCCCGGCGCAGAATCGCCCGGCTGTCCTCCAGGGGGCGGTTCGAGCCGAAGTTCTGCCACAGACCTAGTGAGATGGCCGGCAGCAGCAGACCACTTCGGCCGCTGCGGCGGTAGGGCATCGAGTCGTAGCGCTCGGAGGCGGGGACGTAGGGCGGTATCAGGTCCACGTGCGCATCCTAGGGATGAGCGGTCACGGAGCGGAGCGAAGGTTGCCGGGGCGCCGGCCGGCAGGCCGGCGCCCCGGGCAGTTCAGGAGGCCGAAACGGGCGCTTCGTCGACCGCACCCGCGGCCACCTCGGTGGCCTGAGACCCTGACGTCTGGGCCTCAGCGGCCGTCGGGGCCGGCTGGGCGGCGGGCTTCTGGGACTCGGAGAAAGCGTGCGCTCCGGCGGCTCCGGCTGCGCCGGCGGCCACCGCGAACAGCCCCCAGCCCAGACCCTTGCGCTCGGTTCCGAACAGGCGATCCAGGGATACCGGGCCCGGGCCGAACTCGGCCAGCGCCGCGGCGACGGCGATCAGCACCGCGTTGTACTCAAAACCGCCGTTGGTGACCCACGGTCCGTTCTTGAGGTGCACCCGGTTGATGGCCGTGAGCATCGTGGCGATCAGGGCCGAAGAGGCCAGCGGGGTCTGGAATCCCAGGGCGAGAGCGGCACCGCCTCCGGCCTCAGCCACACCGGCCGCGCGGGCGTGCAGGGGGGCGGGATGCAGCCCGAGGCTCTCGAACATCTGCGCGGTGGCCTCCGGACCGTGGCCTCCGAACCAGCCGAACAGCTTCTGGGTCCCGTGGCCGAAGAAGAAGCCTCCGACCGTCGCCCGTAACAAAAGACGTCCCATCTCTATCACTCACCTTCGGATCGATTGTCTTGACCTGCGCCTACCCGGATCGGACCGCGCCGAGCGATCTCCGCGCGCACGCGGGGCGCCACCTCGGTGCCGAACAGCTCGATGGAGCGCAGCACGTCCGCGTGGGCGACCGCGCCCACGCTCATCTGACCGACATAGCGCTGATGGCCGAACAGCTCATGCTCCATGAGGATCTTCTCGGCCACCTGCTCGGGGTCTCCCACCGCCAGTGCTCCATCCGGAGCGGCCAGCGCCTCATACTCCGGACGACCGGAGGGCGGCCACCCGCGCTCCCGCCCGATGCGGTTCATCATCCCCAGGTAGGAGGCGGCAAACGCGGAGTCGGCCTGAGCCCGGGTTGAGCCCACGAAGGCGTGCGTATTGATGGCCAGCGGACCGGGTTCGCCCGCGTGTCCCGCCTGGCTCCACGCCCTCCGGTAGAGCTCCACCAGAGGAGCGAACCGGGCCGGCTGGCCCCCGATGATGGCGATGGTCAGGGGCAACCCCAGCATGGCCGCCCGGACAACGGACTGCGGGGTCCCGCCCACAGCCACCCACACCGGGAGCGGGTCCTGGACCGGCCGAGGCCAGATGCCAGCCTGATCCAGCGGCGCCCGGTGGCGTCCTGACCAGCTGACCGGATTGGCGTCCCGGATGGCGAGCAGCAGCTCGAGCTTCTCGGCGAACAGGTCGTTGTAGTCGTCCAGGTCATAACCGAACAGCGGAAAGGACTCGATGAACGAGCCTCGGCCGGCCATGATCTCGGCTCGGCCGCCGGACAGCAGGTCCAGCTCGGCGAACTGCTGGAAGACGCGAACCGGGTCGTCCGAGGACAGCACGGTCACGGCGCTCGAGAGGCGGATGCGCTGGGTGCGGGCAGCGATCGCGGCCAGCGGGACGGCCGGAGCGGACACGGCGAAGTCCGGGCGGTGATGTTCGCCGAGCGCGAACACGTCCAGGCCCACCTGGTCGGCCAACTCGGCCTCCTCGAGCAGATCGCGCATGCGCTGCTCGGGTGAGACGCCGGACGCGAGGTCCGCGAAGGTGGCGATACCCAGCTCCATGACCTCAGCGTAGCAAATGCTTGTGCCCACAACTAAGTTTGGGTTAGTTACGCGCCTCCCCCGGCCCTGACCTGGTGGAGCGCGCAAATCAGGCAGGCCGCGGGTGGTTTGCGCGTCCCGCCAGGTTTCTTCATGGTCGGGCGCGCAAAGCGGCGCGGCTTGAGACGATTTGCGCGCGGGACCAGGTATTGCCGGTCAGCGGCGCGGGCTGAGCCGCCGCACCAGTAACTCGACCGAGCGCTCGAGCTGGTCGAGGGTGGCCTTCTCGACGCTGGTCACCCCGAGGCTGCGATTGACCCAGGCGTTGACCTCGCGGTGGCTTGAATTGTCCCGGCGGGCCACCTCTGAGACGAGGCGGTGGCGCTCGTTGCGCAGGCGATTGCGGCGCTCGAAGGCGGGGACCGGTCGCTCGGCCGGGAGCGGGTCGGGATCATCCGGGAGAACCTGGGCAACGGGCGCGGTGGCCGGTGCGGAACCGAACAGGGTCATCTGAGGGGCCACGTCGGCCAGCAGCGGCTCGAAGTCCAGGCCGGCGCTCGGCTCGGTCTCCCGGCGATCCGGGCGCTCGAGCTCGTCGAGCGCCACCTCCTCCCCACGCCGGCGCAGGACGGCGCGTAGCTCATGCTCAATGCCCGCTGCGTGGTGGCGTAGGACGGGGTCGGCCGGGATGTACAGCCAGCTGGGCTCCGGGGGTCGCCCGGGCAGCGTGCGCACGAACCGGCCCACGATCTGGCGGAACACCAGCGGGGTCTTGGCCGCCGTGGCATACACGCCGACCCGCAGTCTCGGAATATCGACGCCCTCGGAGACCATGTTGACCGCGACGATCCACGGCGCCCGGTCGTGGGTAAAGGCGGACAGCTTTGCCGCCGCCCGCGGCTCGGCGTGGAGCACAACCACGGGCACCCGGCCAGTGGCCTCGCGAAGCAGCGCGGCAATCCGGCGGGCATGTGTGGAATCGGCGGCGATGACCAGGCCGGCGGCATCGGCGTGGCCGCCGCTCCGCAGTCCCCGCAAACGCTCATCCGCCTCGCGGAGGATCCGCGGCAGCCCGTCCGGCAGCTCGGTGGAGATGGCCGTGCGGTAGCGGCGGCTGGCTTCCCGTGCGCTCAGGACGGTGTCAAACGAAGACTCGATCACATCCTCCCCGCTGCGCCAGGACAGAGTGCCGTCGTAGGTCACGAAGGCCACCGGCCGGCAGATCCGGTCCCGCACCGCATCGGCGTAGCTGTAGGCGAAGTCCGGCTCGGCCAGGCCGTCGGCGTCGTAGCTCACGCCCGGAATAGGTGTGGCGTCGGAGCGAAACGGCGTCCCGGATAGGAACAGCCACCGGTCAGCCTGAGCAAAGGCAGCGTTGAACGAATCCCCCCAGGCCAGCTCCTCCCCCAGGTGGTGCGCCTCGTCGGCCACCACCAGGGTGCGGGGACCGGCGCCTGCCGCCCACTGCCGGGCCGCCTTGGCGATTCGCGCGTAGGTCACCACCACACCGTGGAATCCGGCGGGGGGGCGCGGCGACTCGGCGTCGGGGACGAGATCCAGTCCCACCCCGTGAGCGGCCCGAGCCCACTGGCGGGTGAGCGGAGCCGTCGGGCAGGCGATCACCACCGCGTCGCAGGCTCGGCGAGCCAGCTCACGGCGGGCGAACTCAAGCGCAGGCCGTGTCTTGCCCGCTCCTGGAGCCGCCGAGATCAGGAAGGTGCCCGACTGCCATGACTCCATCGCGGCCAAGGTCCGTTGCTGCCAGGCGCGCAGGGCGCCCGACCCGGCTGCGGGCGAGGCGGTCGATGAGCGACGGAGAGCGCTGGAGGCAGGAGGCATGGGCGGGCCATCCTGGCGAAGCGGCCGGACTGAAAATGCAAACGCCTGCCACGAGGGTAAATTCGAGTGATGAGCTCCGGTGAGGAGATCCTGGAGAACCTCTGGCGCTTCACGGCCGTCCACCCCGAATGGGAAGAAGGCGAGGACTGGGACGCTGACGTGGCCTGGTGGGCGGTTCGTGGAGGTGTGGGCCTGACGCTGATCGACCCGCTCGTCGAGGACTGGGCCGAGCTGGACGAATTGGTGCGGGCCTGCGGGGGTTGCGCGGGCATCGTACGCACGCTCCACTTCCACGAGCGAAGCATCCCGGAGGCAGCCGCCCGTTACGGCGCAGAGGTATGGGCGGAAGGGCCTGTGCCCGGCGGCATCGAGGCGACCCCCCTGGTGCGCGATGACGAGATTGCCCTGTGGCTGCCCGAGCAACGCGCGCTGGCCTTCGGCGACGCGATGCTGCGCGACTCGGATGGCCGCCTGACCATGTGCCCCGAATCGTGGGTGACCCGGGCGGGTGGCCGCACCCGCCTGCGCGAGGACCTCCTGCCATTGCAGGAGCGCGCGCCCGAGCACGTCCTGGTGTCTCACGGTCCCCTCGTCCTGGGTGACGGAACCGAGGCGCTGGCCGGAGCCCTGGCAGACACGCGGTGATCGCCCCGTTCGTGGACGCCGGCTGGCTCGCGGAACATCGCTGCGCCGTGGTGCTGGCTGATGTGCGCTGGTACCTCGACGGCCGCAGCGGCCGGGCCGCCTACGAGGCCGGACACATACCGGACGCCGCTTACGTGGGGCTGGGCGAGGTTCTGTCGGGTCCGCCCAGCGAGGGCGAAGGCCGCCACCCGTTCCCCAGTCCCGAGCGGTTCGCAGCCGGCCTGAGCCGGCTGGGGATCTCCGAGCACGACACCGTGGTGGCCTACGACGATGCGGGTGGAGCGATCGCGGCCAGGCTGGTTTGGATGCTGAGGATTCTCGGACAGCCGGCGGCCGTCCTGGACGGGGGCCTGACCGGCTGGAGCGGCACGCTCCAGACCGGACCTCCGGCTAGCCGGCCGGAGGTCCGGGTGACCCCTCGCGAATGGCCCGCCGAGCGGATGGTGGGGATCGAGGAGGTGGCCGACACCGACGCGGTGCTGATCGACGCGCGTGACGCGTCGCGGTTCGCCGGGGGACCGGATCCGGTTGACCCGCGCTCCGGGCACATCCCCGGGGCCCGTAGCCTGCCCGCGGCCGGCAACCTGGGTTCGGGCGGCCGTTTGCGCGGGCCAGACGAGTTGCGCCGGCGGTTCGCCGAGGAGGGGATCGCCCCTCCGCGGCAGGTCATCTCCTACTGCGGCTCGGGAGTGAGCGCCTGCCACAACCTTCTGGCGCTGGAGTACGCCGGGCTGCCACAGGGCCGGCTGTACGCAGGGTCGTGGTCCCAATGGAGTCGCGACTCGAAGCGACCGGTGGCGACTGGGCCGGATGCTCCCGGGGGCTGACCGGAGCGCCGCCAGGCACCTGTGCGGTCAGGTGCTGGGCGAGAACTGGCTGCAGGGCCGGCGCCTGGGCGACGGCGTCCCCTTCGGCTACACGCGCCCGAGCCCCGGTCACTACCCGTGGCAGTGGTACTGGGACTCCTGCTTTGCCGCGATCACCTGGCGCCG
>DASZNA010000088.1:0-3180 GCA_035551655.1 Solirubrobacteraceae bacterium | reverse complement strand
CGTCGACGTAGGCGTCCGACAGGAGCCGGCGCGCGGCGGCCACGGTCCCGGCCTGCAGGACCGAGAAGCCGTCGGCCACCAGGTTGTCGTGCAGGAAGCTGCGGGAGATCGGGTCGTCCTCCACGATCAGCACGGTGGGGGTGGTTTCGCGCACATCGCATGGAGGCGGCGCGGACGGGCGATTCACCCCCCCGCGCCAACCGGGAAACCCGCATTTTCCGCACGGACCTGCAACATCACGTTCAACCGCTGCGGGCGCGGAGGATTCCCAAATAAGATCCCGACGCGCATGTACCGCCGCGGGAACTACAGCTCCGGAGACGACTTCGTCCTGGAATACGGAGACCTTCGCTTCACGTTCAACGAGCGTGACTTCCAGGAGCGGTGCGAGCAGGCGGCCCGGCGGCTCGGGTTCCTCGACGGGACTGTCGAGGAGGACGAGGCCGAGGACCTGATCAACCTCGTCGTGAATGGCGAAGTGACCGATCCGGCGTCGGCGCTGGGCGAGCACGTGAACGACTGCTGGCCCGAGCTGGTCGGGCCATCGGACCGTTCCCTGGTGCACTGGCTGCGCCGCCTGATCTTCCGCAGCGCCTGGCTCGACCAGCGGGTCAAGGAGGGCGAGCTGGACATCCTGTTCGACGACTACGCCAGCTCGTTCGTGTACATCCAACCCGACCGCGGCGGCGAGCCGATCGAGTTGGCCCCCGAGCCCAGTTGGGGCCGGGTGGCCTACGTGCGCCGTTAAGCCTCGCTCCGGGGCGCCGTATACCCTGGCGCGCCGAATGCCCTCACGCATCTGGCTCGTCATCCCGACGTACAACGAGGCTGAGAACGTCGGGCCGATAGTTCGTGCCGCCGCCGAGCAGCTGGAGCAGGCCGCCCCCGGCGAGCACTCGATCCTGATCGTCGACGACAACTCGCCCGATGGCACCGGGCAGCTGGCCGACGCCCTGGCCGCCGAACTGGAGCCGGTGGAGGTCCTGCACCGGCCGGGCAAGCAGGGCCTGGGCAAGGCGTACGTGACCGGTTTCGGCCACGCGCTCGAGGCGGGCGCCGAGCTGGTCATGCAGATGGACGCGGACTTCTCGCACGATCCCGGGTACCTCAAGGATCTTCTGGCCGCCTCCGAGCGGGCCGATCTGGTGCTCGGCTCGCGCTACGTGAAGGGAGGCGGCACGCGCAACTGGGGGCTCCTGCGCCGGGTGATCAGCCGGGGTGGCGGGCTATACGCGCGCACGATCCTCGGAGTCCATGTGCGCGATTTGACCGGCGGCTTCAAATGCATCCACCGGCACGTGCTGGAGTCGATCGATCTGCCCAGCGTTCGCGCCGAGGGCTATGTGTTCCAGATCGAGGTCACCTACCGGGCGATCCGCAACGGCTTTGAAGTGGTCGAAGTACCGATAGTGTTTAGTGATCGCACTGTGGGTACCAGCAAGATGTCGACTCGCATCGCGCTGGAAGCCATGTGGGCGGTGCCGCGGCTGCGTTCGGCCCGTGTGCGGCGCCCGCTAACGAGACCATAATCATCTGACAAATGGCCGCAGACAGTGAACACGGCATCCTGTCCTCGATGAGTATTAACGGCCCGTTCGGAGCCACCGCCCAACCCACCGGCTTCGAGCGTCGGTCCCCTGCGACTCAGGCGGCACGGGCGGAAACCTCGCGGCTGGGACAGCTGGCGCTGGTGGGCCTGGTGCTCCTCGGAGTGCTTATTTCGATCTCCGCCGCGCGCACCAAGGCGGTCCTGCCCGAGTTCCTGGACCCCTCCATGGAAGGGCCGTTCGGAAAGGTTGCGATCCACCTTCCGCTGACCGGGCTCCTGGCCAGCCTGACCGTGGTGTTCATCTGTTACGTGACCGTGGTCCGGGTGGCGGACCGGCTGTCGATCCGCTCGGTGCTGATCGCGATCGTGGCGCTCAACGTGCTGCTGCTGCTCGGGCCACCGCTGTTCTCCACCGACATCTTCAGCTACCAGGGATACGCGCGTGAGTGGCTGACCTACGGGATCAACCCCTACGCGCGCGGACCGTCGGTCATGCAGATGGATCCGCTGTACCCGTACATCGGGGCCAAATGGATCTCCACTCCCACCGTGTACGGGCCCCTGTTCACCGCCGGGAGCGGGCTGCTGGCCCACGCCTCGATCGCCACCAGCCTGTTCTGGTTCAAGGCGCTGGCGGCGCTCTCGTGTTTGGGCACCGTGGCGATCATCTGGCACGCCTCGCGGCTGCGCGGGCTGGATCCCACGCGGGGGGTGGCGCTGTTCGGGCTGAACCCGCTGGTCGTGCTCTACGGCGCGGGCGGCGGCCACAACGACCTGATCATGCTGGTCATCAGCACCGCCGCCATCTGGGCTCTGCTGGCCCACCGAGAGCGGTTGAGTGGCGCCTCGATCATGCTGGCCACCGCGGTCAAGCTGACCGCCCTCCTGACGCTACCGTTCGCCCTGGCCGCCGCACCGGAACTGGGAGCCGGGCCGCGCCGGCGCAGGCTGCTGATGGGCGCCGCCGTGGTGACGGCCGGGATCGCCGCCGTGTCCTTCGTGATGTTCGGCCTGGGGATCTTCAATCTGATCCCGACGCTCCACCTGGTTCAGACCGAGGGCGACTGGCACAGCCTCCCCGGTTTCGTGAACTCGGTCACGCGCAGCCAGGTGGCCGGCCAGGTCGTGGGCATCGCGCTCGGACTGGTGTTCATCTCCGTGTTCGTGAGGCTGCTGCGCAAGGTGTGGCGCGGCCAGATGGACTGGGTGGACGGGCTGGGCTGGGCGACGCTGGCGATGCTCGTCACGGCCAGCGCGGTGCTCCCCTGGTACGTGGCCTGGCTGCTGCCCGTCGTGGCCCTGTGCACCGACCGCCGCCTGTGGCGGTGGGCGCTGATCATCTCCGGGGTCCTGCTGTTCACGACGATGCTCTCGTACATGCCCACCAGCGACACGTTCCTGGGTATCCCCGTCGTTCCCTAGAGTCCTTTGAAATGGCGACTAAGCTGATGGACATGGCGGAGGAGCGGCCGCTGAAGCTGCTGAGCGTGGTGGCGCCGGTCTACAACGAGGTGGCGCTGATAGATGCCTTCTACAAGCGGGTGTGCAGCTCGCTGGAGGGCATCCCGTTCGAGCTGGTGCTGGTCGACGATGGCTCGAGCGACGGCAGCCTGGAGGTGCTGGAGCGCCTG
>DASZNA010000087.1:0-49126 GCA_035551655.1 Solirubrobacteraceae bacterium | reverse complement strand
TCAGGGCCTTGGAGAACATTGACCGAACGCTGCGGGATCGGGACCGGGCGACCAACCGCGCAGAGAGTGATCAGGCCGTGACGTTCGGCGCGATCGGCCTCGGGCTCTCCGTCCTGCTGCTGGTTGGCCTGGCTGCGTATCTGGTCAAGCGGTTCCTTGACCCGATGCGGGCGGTGGCGGCTGCAGCAAGGCAGCTGGCGGCCGGCCGTCTGGCTACGCGAGTTCCCGAGGTGGGCCTTGGGGAGGTGGCCGAGCTGGGGCGCTCGTTCAACGCGATGGCGGGGACGCTCGAGTCTCACGATCGCGAGCTATCAGAGACCCATGACCGGCTCGAGCAGGCGCTTGAGGAGGCCCACAGCGCCTCGCAGCTCAAGTCGAACTTCCTGGCCAACATGAGCCATGAGATCCGGACGCCTCTGAACGGGCTGGTCGGGTCCATGGAATTACTCGCGGAATCCCCGCTGAACCGGGAGCAGGAGGAGTTCGTGCAGCTGGCACGATCCTCAGGCGAGGCGCTGCTCACCGTAGTCAACGACGTACTTGACATCGCCAAGATCGAATCCGGTCGCGTGGAGATCGAGCAGCGGGACTTCGATCTTTACGACGTGGTCGAGGGCGCCTGTGACGTGGTGGCGGCCGCCGCCTCGAACAAGGGGCTGGAGCTGCAGTCCCTCATCGGCGTCGACGTGCCCCCACTGGTGCGCGGCGACCGTGTGCGGGTGTCCCAGATCCTGACCAACCTGCTGGCGAACGCGGTCAAGTTCACCTCCCACGGCGAGGTCACGCTGGTGGTGTGCGTCGTGGCTCGGGCCGGGTCGCAGGTCAAGCTGCAGTTCGAGGTCAGAGACACCGGCATTGGAATCGAGCAGGAGAACCTCGCCAAGCTGTTTGAACCGTTCACACAAGCGGACGCAGGCACCACAAGGACCTTTGGCGGAACGGGGTTGGGCCTGGCCATTGCTCACGAGTTGACGGCCATGATGCATGGAACACTTCGGGTGGAAAGCACCATCGGCCACGGCAGCCAATTCATGTTCGAGCTCCCGTTCACGGTGCCCGAGGTGGGACAGGAAGCGCTGCTGGTTCCGGAGGACCTTCACGGGCTCCACATCCTGGTGGTCGAAGCCAATGCCATGAACCGGCGAATTTTCGGCAGCTACCTCACGAACTGGGGCATGCGCGCCGCGACAGCTGATACAGCTCCCAGCGGACTCGCTCACCTCGAGTTCGCCGTCGCCCAGGGTGACGCGTTCGACCTCGTCCTGATCGACGATCAGCTGGGCGGCTCGACCGGACTTGACCTGGCTCGCCAGATCGCCACCAACCCTCTTCTGGGTCGCATCCCGATCGTTCTGCTCAGCCAGTCAGCCCAGTCCCTCAGGGACGACCTCACCGGCGGGATCGTGGCCCTGGTCCACAAGCCGGTTCGCCAGGCCAAGCTGCTCGAGGCCGTCGTTCGAGCGGTCCGGAGAACCGAGGAGATGGACCGGGCAACGAGTCCCTCAATGAACGGAATCTCGGAGCACCTCGGGCGACGGATCCTGGTCGCAGAGGATCACACGGTCAACTGGATGCTCGTGGAGCGACTTCTGGCGCGGCGAGGGCACCTGGCGGTCAACGCGACCAACGGGGAGCAGGTGCTGGCCCGCCTCCAAGAGGAGCAATTCGACCTGATTCTGATGGACTGCCAGATGCCGGTGCTCGATGGCTACGAGACGACGCGACAGCTCCGCCGGGAGGAGGCGGGAACGGGTGGGCACACACCGGTGGTGGCGATGACGGCCCATGCCATGCAGGGTGATCGCGAGCGTTGCATCGCCGCAGGGATGGACGACTACCTCCCTAAGCCAATCACGAGTGCCGCGCTGGACGGAGTCCTCGACCGCTGGCTGCCTGCGACCTCAGAACCCGCTCGTCCGATCGATCAGGCCCGGATGCAGGAGCTGCGAAGCCTGTTCCCCGGGGACGAGACAGCGGAAACGATCGTCCAATTACAGGCGGATGTAGACGACCAGCTGCAGAGACTGGCTGGCGCGCTTAGCGATGGAAATGGCGACGAGGTCGCCCACGCGGCCCATCGCATCAAGGGCAGCGCTCATATGGTGGGTGCGCGCTCGCTGGCAGAAGCAGCCGCTCAGCTTCAAGCCGCCGCCCACGACGATCCCAGCCGCGCCGTCCAGGCGGCGGACCAGCTCCGCGATCAGTGGAAGCTGGTCAACGCAGCACTGGACGTCGAGCGCGAAGCCACCTCCGCCGAGGCGGCAAGCCTCAGCACGCCGTGACCTTGAGCCGCAGCGTGTGCGTGTGCGGTCGCCCCGACCCGACGACGATCGAAGGCTGCGCGACGAACGTATATACGTGCTGGGTCACCATGTGCTTCGCGTGGAGGGTCACCTGAATAGGGGCGCTGGAGGCGCTCCGCCGGGTGATCGTTTTCTTGACCAGCTTCGCGACCTGGAATACGGCCTTGCCGATCCTCACCTTCGTACGGCTGGACTTCGTTGACGAGATCGTGATCTTGCCCGACACCTTTCCGGCTCGTATGCACTGGTTGGGAGACGAGAAGGTGACCTGGTGTCCGCTGACGGTGAAAGTCTTCAGGAGAAGCGGCGACGGTAGGAAACTCTGCGGCTCGGCTGAGAACTGGCCGGACGCAGCGCTTGCCCCGGCCCGATTGACAGCGACGACCTCGTAGTAGTAGATCGTGCCGTTGGTCACCGCCTGATCGATATAGGTGTTGGTGGCAGACGTGGGCGCCTGCGTAGCGATCTGGGTCCCCTTTGAACCGGCCGTGGTGGAACGGAAGACCTCATAAGCGCTGATCGCCGCGCCGCCGGTGCTCGTGGGCGGCGTCCACACCACCTCCACCAGCTTTGGCCCTGCGACCGTCGCGATCAGGTTCGGAGCGGTGGGCACCGTGGCGGGCGTGGCCGTTTCGGGAGCCGACGCCTGCCCCGGACCGGCCGCGTTGACGGCCTGAACGGCGAACGTATAAGCGGTGCCGTTCGCGAGGCCGGTCACCGTTTGGCTGGTTGAAGCCGTCGTGATCGTCGTGGGCGTGCCAGTCGCGCTGGAGCCCGCGAACTGATCAATCACGTAATGGTCGATTGCGGCGCCCCCGTCGGTCGGAGCGGTCCACGAGAGCGTCACCTCCCCTCCTCCCGGCGTCGCAGTGAGAACCGGAGCGTCTGGGACCGTCCGCGGGGTGGCCGTCACCGATTGCGCCGGCGACCCGGGGCCGGCGACGTTGATCGCCTGCACGGTGAACGTGTACTGCTGCCCGTTCGCCAGCCCGGTGATCGTGTCCGAGGTTGTTGGGGAGGCAGTAGTGGTGGTCGTCGGCGTGCCGGAAACGCTGCCGCCCAGGTACTCGTTGATCACGTAGCCGGTGATCGGAGCCCCGCCATCAGGCGGCGCCGACCAAGACAGCTGGACCTGGCTATCCCCCGGAGTAGCCGGATCCAGAGACGGGACCCCAGGGACGGTGGCCGGCGTCGCAGAAAGCGAACTGGAGGCCAGGCTCTTCCCGACTGAGTTGATCGCCTGAACGGTGAACGTGTACGGCTGGCCGTTTGTTAGCCCCGCGATCGTGTCCGATGTCGCCGTGGATCCGGTAGCGATTGTCTTCAACGTCCCGGAGGTGCTACGGCCGACGTACTCGTTGATCACATAGCCGGTGATCGGCAAACCACCATTAGTGGACGGGGCGGACCAGGAGATCTGCACCTGTCCGTTTCCGGCCGTTGCCGAACCCGCCGCCGGAGCACCGGGAACCGAGACCGGCGTCGCTGAAAGGGAGCCCGACGCCGGACCGTTCCCGACCGAGTTGACTGCCTCGATGGTGAAGGTGTACGACTCGCCGTTCTCGAGGCCTGTGACAGTGGCCGTGGTCCCAGCCGAGTGCGTATCGACCGGTGTGGCCGTCGCAGCTGTGTTGCTCCCCGGGTACTCGTAGATCACATAGTCGGTAACCGGCGAGCCACCATCGTCAGCCGGCGCCGACCACGACAACACAACCTGCCCATTCCCCGGCGTAGCCGAGGTCAGTGTTGGGGCCGCTGGTTCTGTGACCGGGATGGCCGACAGCGAACTCGACGCCGACCCGGTGCCCACCGAGTTCACGGCGGCCACTGCGAACGAGTAGCTCCTCCCGTTCGTCAGCTGGCCGACTGTGTAGCTGGTACTGGCGTCGGTCGTTTCGATCACCGAGGAGGGGGGCCCGGATGTATCGGTACCCACCCACTCGTAGATCACGTAGTGCTGAACCGGAGCACCACCGTCATTTGGAGCTGACCAGGAGAGCTGCACCTGGCCGTTCGCGGGAGTGGCGGAGCTCAGCGAAGGCGCGCCCGGAACCGTGACCAGGGTCGCGGACATAGAGTTCGACGCGCCGCCGTCGCCGGCGGAATTCACCGCCTGCACCGTGAACGTGTACTCCTGACCATTGGTCAGGCCGGAGATCGTCTTGGACAGATTCGCCGAACCAACGTCGATCCTGGTCGGACTGCCCGTGGCACCGCTTCCCTGGTACTCGTTGATCACGTAGTCGGTGATGGTCCCACCGCCGTCATCCGACGGTGGCGACCAGGCCAGCTGCACTTGGCCATTCCCGGGGGTGGCCGAGGTCAGCGACGGAGCTCCGGGGGCCACTACGGGCGTGACGGTCACCTGGGGCGGCGCCGCGATCGCAGCAGGCGTCCCGCCAGACGAGCTCTCGTCGGTGGTGAACGTGTAGGTCGCTGCGGCCGGGGCGGTCGCGTCCCCGTAACCGATCAGCAGCGTGTCTCCGGCCGCCAGGGTCACACCGGTCAGCTGGATCATCCCGGGCGAGGGGATCGAGACGGTCCCGGCCTGGTCGAGCAGAGCATCGGACGCTCCGAGGCCGGCGTTGACGTAGCCCGCAGAACTCGAGCCGGTGATCTGCGGTGGCGTCCACCCCGACGGTACGGTCAGATCGACGGTACCGTCCTGGATGCCGCCGGGGTCGGCCGTGTACGTGAACGCCAGGCTCTGGGTACTGGCGGCCGGGACGCTGCTCGGGCTGGCGACCATGGTTCCTGAGCCATCGGCAGCGAGGACCTGAAGCGACGGAGAGCTGGCCAGGGCCGCGGGAGCATCGGAACCGTCGGCCTCAGAGGTTGCGAAGGTGGCAAGGCCCCCGACGGAGGGCGCGGCGGCATCGGAATATGTGACGTCAAACTGTTGCCCGGCCAGAAGGGTCAGGTTCGACACAGTGATGGAGCCGTCGCTACCGGTCGTGACGTTCGCCAGAAGGGCATCCGTCGATACGTAGCCAGGGGAGCTCGAGTCGGTTGTCTGCGCAGCGGTCCACCCCGAAGGCACAGCGATCTCGATCGATCCGGCCGTGATTCCGGCGGAATCCGCCGTGTAGGTGAACGTCAGCGTGTGGCCCGGGGAGGACGCCACGACCGGGCCTCCGGCCACGTTCATGGTGCCGGCGCCGTCTGCCAGAAGGTCGGCCCGGGCAGGGGCTGGCCCGCAGAGCGCGAGCCCCACGACCAGGACCAGGGCGAGGCCCTGGAGGACGACTGGCAACCAGCGTTTGGTGATCACGAACGCATCCCTGAGTGCAGCGGATCCTGTCTAGGGCCCCCCGACAGACCGCTGGCTACCGAGGATAGCCCTGACCGTCGCCCGAGGCGCAACCAAGCATCCACCAGCGCGTTCATGGGTCAGCCGACAAACCCGCCGGCCGCCAGGGTCAGGCTCGGGTCTTCTCCCCCAGCTCGAGCACGGCCAGGAATGCCTCCTGGGGCACCTCGATCCGGCCCACCTGCTTCATCCGCTTTTTGCCCTTCTTCTGCTGCTCGAGCAGCTTGCGCTTGCGGCTGATATCGCCGCCGTAGCACTTGGCGATCACGTCCTTGCGGTACGCCTTGATGGTCTCTCGGGCCACGATGCGGGAGCCGATGGCGGCCTGGATCGGGACGTCGTACTGCTGGCGGGGGATCTTCTCCCGGAGCTTCTCGGCCATCGTGCGCCCGACGTCGGCCGCCTTGGTGCGGTGAACCAGCATCGACAGGGCGTCGATCGGGTCTCCGCCCAGCAGGATGTCCAGCTTGACCAGGTCGGACTCGCGCAGGCCGATCAGCTCGTAATCGAGGGAGGCATAGCCGCGGGTACGCGATTTGAGCTGATCGAAGAAGTCCAGGACGATCTCCGCCAGGGGCAGGTCATAGGTGATCTGCAGGCGCTCGGCTGAGAGGTAGTGCATGCCTGCGTGCTCGCCCCGGCGGTCCTGGCAGAGCTCCATGATCTGACCCACGAACTCCTTGGGGGTGAGGATCGAGGCGCGGATGTAGGGCTCGCGCACCGACGCCACCCGGGACGGATCGGGCATGTCGTTGGGCGAGTGCACGGGGATCACGGCGCCGTCGGTCTGGGTGACCTCGTACTCGACGCTCGGCATCGTGGCCAGGAGCTCCAGGTCGTACTCGCGCTCGAGACGCTCGCGCACGATGTCCATGTGGAGCAGGCCCAGGAACCCGCAACGGAAGCCGAAGCCGAGCGCGTCCGAGGTCTCGGGCTCCCAGGACAGGGCGGCATCGTTGAGGGTGAGCTTCTCCAGCGCGTCGCGCAGATCCGGGTAGTCGTCTGAGTCGATCGGGAAGAGCCCACAGAACACCATCGGCTTGACCTCTCGGTAGCCGGGGAGGGGCTCCTCGGCGGGACGCGCCCGGAGGGTCAGGGTGTCGCCGACCCGCAGGCGGGTCACGTCCTTGATCCCGGTGATCAGGAAGCCGACCTCGCCCGCGCACAACTCCGCCGTCGAGGTCATCTGAGGCGTGAAGAAGCCGATGTCATCGATGTCGGCATGAGTGCCGGCCTGCATGGCCATGATCGCGTCGCCCTTGGTGAACTTGCCGTCCACCACCCGGATGTAGGCGACCACACCGCGGTACTGGTCGAACTCCGAGTCGAAGATGAGGGCTCGGGCGGGAGCCTCTGGATCACCCGAGGGCGGTGGCACCCGCTCGATCAGCTCGTCCAGGACGTTGGTGACCCCCTCCCCCGTCTTGGCGCTGATCCGCCGGACCGTGTCCGCCGGCTCGCCCAGCAGGTCGGCAACCTCCTCGGCCACCCGCTCTGGCTCGGCGCCCGGGAGATCGACCTTGTTCAGGCAAGGGATCAGCTCGAGTCCCGACTCGACGGCCAGGTACGTGTTGGCCACCGTCTGTGCCTCGACGCCCTGGGAGGCGTCGACGACCAGCAGAGCTCCCTCGCACGCGGCGAGGGAGCGGGAGACCTCATAGGTGAAGTCGACGTGCCCCGGCGTGTCGATCAGCTGCAGCTGGTAGGTCTGTCCGTCGACCGGGGATTCGTAGAACACCCGCACGGCCTGAGCCTTGATCGTGATGCCGCGCTCGCGCTCCAGATCCATGGAGTCGAGCAGCTGGGCGCGCATCGCCCGCGGGTCGACGGTGTGGGTCAGCTCCAGGATGCGATCGGCCAGCGTCGACTTGCCGTGGTCGATGTGGGCGATGATCGAGAAGTTGCGGATGTGGGCCTGGTCGGTGATGAACCAAGGGTAGTTGTGCCCCGCCGGTAGGTCACTTACGGAGCTAAGGGGTCCGCGCACGGGGCGTAAGGCACCTGAATCCGCAATCCGCTGCGAAAGCCCGATGTCCGCGGCGCCGGCTTAGCTCAATGTGTCTGACATGGAGAACACACTCAACACCCCACCCAAGAAGTTCCGCCGGATCAGTCGCCGAATTCGCCAGGTGGCCAGCGACATCAGCTACCTGGAGCGCCGCAAGCTGGAGCTCCGGACCGGCGTGCCGATGTTCGGGCCCGACCCGCGCTGAACCAGCGGATAGGTCCCTCCCAGAAATCCGCCCCCGGCCGCGCGAGGCGCATAGGCTAGCGCCCTAGCCGGGGGCGGACAGCGTCAACAATCCATAGGAGGGCATCGCATGGCAGGCGAAGAGAACCTCGAGAAGACCAAGAACGCCTACGCGGCCTTTCAGAGCGGCGACGCGGCACGAGCCATGGAGAATCTGGCCGATGACATCGAGTGGCTCGTGGCGGGCCACAGCTCCGTCAGCGGCACCTACCGGGGTAAGCAGGAGGTGGGGCAGTTCTGGGCCAAGCTGGCCGAAAAAGGCTTCAGCACCGAGCCCCAGTACTGGTTCTCCGACGACGAGCGCGTGGTGGTGCTGACCCAGACCACGACCGACGGCCAGCGGTCAGACCAGGCCGATGTCCTGACCTTCCGGGACGGAAAGGTGGTCAAGTTCCAGTCAGCCGGGGACACCGCGCTGATGGAGCAGGTCTGGGGCTCGGCGTAGCGCGACGTTACGGCCGGGCCGCCCGCGCCAGTCGCAGGCGCCCGGCCACCAGATTCTCGATCTGGCGAGCCTCGGGAATCCGCATGGCCAGCGTGAGCCATGCGTATACGGCGGCGGCCACGATGACGGCCAGCCCGACCGACACGATCTGACCGGCGACCGACCCGCCGAGCAATCCGTGCAAAAGTGCCCAGATGCCGCGGGCGACAGCCGCGGTGATCGCCGATGCGACCAGGATGCGCACGGTGACCATCAGCGTCTGGGTGCCCTCGAGGCGACCGTTGAACCCGGTGCGCATCCGCCGCAACTGCAGAGCGGTCATGACGATGTTGGCCGCCGCCGTGCCGATCACCAGGCCGGCCAGGCCGAGCGGCTTGTAGAGGGCCAGGCTGACGATCACGTCCACGATCATGTTCAAACCAGCCAGCTTGGTGGGGATCCAGGGACGCTGAAGCGCGAAAAACGTGCGGGTGAGCAGCAGATTCAGCCCCGCGAACGGCAGGCTCCAGGCAAACCAGAACAGCGCGATCGAGGTGAGGTGAGTCGATGTGGGGCTGAACTTCCCGTGCTGGAAGACCAGCTCGACGATCGGCGTGGCCAGCACCATCAGCCCACCGGCGCAGGGGATCAGCAGAAGGTTGATCTGACGCATCCCGTTGCCCAGAGATCGGCGCATCTCGGCCGGGGCCCGCCGGGCGGCCTGGCGGCTCAGCGTCGGGAACAGCACGGTGGAGACGGCAACGCTGAAGATTCCCTGCGGGAGCATGTAGATCAGGAATGCAAACTGGATTGCCCGAGGTCCCTGCGCGTTGACCAGGGCGCCAAAAGTGGAGTTGATCAGCGAGTCGAGATTGACGATGCCCAGACCGACCGTCACCGGCAGCATCAGGGTGAACACCTGCCGGATGCGGGGATCTCGCCAGTCCATCTCGAAGCGCAGGCGGAAGTCGATCCGGCCTAGCGCCCACCCCACCAAGACCAACTGGACGAACGTGGCCACCAGCCAAGCGATCGCGTAGGCCTCGATGTTCGGTCGCAGCTGCTTGTGCAGCACGATCAGCAGGACGAGGATCACGAGATTCCAGGCCACCGGGGCCAGCGCGGGGATGGAGAACTCGTCGTAGGACTGGAGGATTCCCACCAGCATCCCGGTCAGACCCAGGATCAGGACGACCGGGAACATGATCTGCGTCAGCGTGGCCGCCACCGCGCCGTCGAAGTGGTGACCCGTGAAGCTGGGCAGGATCAGTCCCGCCAGCAGCATCCCGATCGCGGTGATCGCGCCCAGCGCGATCAGGATGATCCAGAACATGGTCGAGGCGAGCTTGAACGCCTCGCGCTTGCGCCCCTGCTGGAGCAGATCGGTGAACACCGGCACGAACGCGGCCGACAGGGCGGCCTGCGCGAACAGATTCGACATCAGATTGGGGATCTGCGAGGCGATCGTGAACGCCGAGGCCACCTTGCTCGTGCCGAAGTAGTCGGCGGCCACGATCTCCCGGATCAGGCCGGCCACCCGAGAGAATGCGGTGGCCAGGGCGAAGATCGCCGTGTTGGTGGCCACGCGCCGCCGAGGGGGAGGGGCCTCGGCCGGTGCGGAATCGCCGGGCGCCGCGGTCATCTCGTCGGTCACGTCGCCGCTATAGTAGGCGTGCGCGACGGCGGAACGTTCCGTCTGTCTGCGCCCTTTGTCATGGCCAACATTCACTCACAGAAGAAGCGGATCGAGCGCGCCCTGCGTGAGCGCGAGGAGAACCGCCGCTACACCTCCGCCGTCAGGACTTACTTCCACCGGCTGGAGCGGGCTGTGGCCAGCGGCGACGATGCCATCGCGGAGCAAGAGCATCGCACGCTGGTGAAGACCATCGACAAGGCCGTCAAGCGCGGCGCGCTGCATCGCAACAACGGCGCCCGCAAGAAGTCCCGAGCCGCCCGCGTGCGGCGCGGCGTGGCGCAGTAGCTCCGCTCCGTCGCCTACGCCGTTATCTCGATGACCGCCCGGAGCGCGGCCGTGTCCTCGGAGGCTCCTCCGGGGCCGCCCCCTCGGGAAGCCAGCTCCAGGTCGGCAATCAGCGCCACCGCGTCGCGTAGCCGGTCGGCCCCGGCCCGCTTGGCATCGGCGATCAGCTGATCCGCGGCTCGCGACGGCATGCGCAGGGTCTTCTTTATCTGAGCCGGCGCCTGCCCGGCGTCGAGGGCCTCAGCAATTCGGTGGGCCTCTCGCAGCCGAGAGCTCATCCAGTAGATGAGGCCCGGCAGGCGTTCCCCCTGGGCCCGCGTCTGCAGGAGCAGCCCGACCGCCTGGGCAGAATTCCCACTGACCAGCGCATCGGCCAGCGACCAGGCCCGGCGCTCGGCCGACGGCGCGGTCGCCTCCTCCACACATTCCACATCGACGGTGGCGCCCGGCCCGAGGTCCAGCGCCAGCTTCTCCAGCTCTCGCAGCAGGCGCTGCTGGCGGTCGCCCACGTGCGCGACCAAGGCTCTGGCCGCATCGGGCGCAATCTCGAGCCCCAGCGCGCGAGCCTGTTCGATGACCCACTTCGGCAGCGCCCAGGGCTTCACGCCGGACTCCGCTTCGATCAGGCCCCCGGCCTTGCGCACCGCCTCGTGCAGGCGACCGGGCGCCTTGACGCGGCCGTCCTCGCGGGCAAAGAAGGTCACCGTGGTGTCCGGAGGCATGGCGCCCAGCCCGGCGACTACCTCGTCCAGCTCCTTGTCCTTCCAGCGCTCGACGCCGTCGACCACGATGAACCGCCGGCCGATGGCAAAGGTCATCGCGTTCAGGGCGCCGGCCACTACCTCAGGCGTCGCGCCGTCTCCCTCGAACACCTCCACCCCCTGTGCTCCGCTCTGCTCCTCGGCCAGCGCGCGTAGGCGGGCCCGGCGCTCGGCGATCCGGCCGTGGTCGTCGCCGTGGATCAGGTAGGCGGGCTTGAACGAGGGGGCCATCGGCTGGGTGTTCAGGTTAGGCCCTCAGGCGGACCGGCAGTGGCGGCCTCAAAGGCCGCCGAAATCGCCTCCCCCGGAGAATCGACCTGCCGGATCCCGTCGATCGGCCAGGTGTGCAATCCGAACACCGGCGTGCCGGCCTGAAGCGCCAGGGCGATCTCCGAAAGCGTCCCGTAGCTGCCCCCCACGGCCACCACGGAGTCGGCCGCCCGAACCACCAGCCCGTTACGCAGCTCGCCCAGCCCGGTGGTGATCGCCACAGTGGCCCATTCGTTCGCCTCGCGGCGATCCAGTCCGGGCAGGAGTCCCACGACGACGCCGCCCGCGGTCGCCGCGCCGCGCGATGCCGCGGCCATCACCCCTCCGCGCCCCCCGGTCACCACGATCGCGCCGCGCTCGGCCAGCCCCCTCCCCACCACCTCGGCGTGCTCGAGGTCAGCCGGTGTCGGGTGGCTGGCCCCGATCACCGCGACGTAGGGAGTCATCTGACGACGACGTTGACCAGCTTGTTCGGCACGACGATCACCTTGATGACGTCCTGGCCGTCGATGTGCTGCTGGACCCCGCGGGTGGCCAGCGCCAGCTTCTCGAGCTCGTCGCGACCCGCGCCCGTGGGGGCGGCTACCCGGTCGCGCACCTTGCCATTGACCTGGCAGACCAGCTCAAAGGTGTCGGCCTGGAGCATGTTGGGGTCAGCGTCCGGCCACGGGATCTCCCACACCCGCCGGCCGGTCAGCTTCTGGTAGGTCTCGGCGGCCACGTGGGGGGCGAACGGGAACAACAGTGAGGCGGCCGTGGCGGTGGCGAACCGGCGGGCATCCTCGCCGGCGTCGGCGTAGCGGTAGATGTCATTGACCAGCTCCATGACCGCCGAGATGCACGTGTTGAAGGCGAAGCGCCGTATGTCGCCGCTCACCTTGTCGATCGCCCAGTTGGCTTTGCGGACGATCTTGAGCGCGTCACCGTCGGGTGCGGAGGGGGGCTCGCCCACGGCGTAGTCAGGGGTGTCCGGCGCGAGGTCCTCCCCCAGCTGCCAGACCCGGCCCAGGAACTTGTGCTGGCCCGCCAGCGCGTTCTCGTTCCAGGCCGCGTCCTGGTCGGCCGGACCGATGAACAGGATGTAGCAGCGGGCCGCATCGGCCCCGTAACGCTCGACGATCGGGGCCGGGCTGATCACGTTGCCGCGAGACTTGGACATCTTGTGCCCGTCTGGCCCGAGGATCATCCCCTGCGTGAACAGGGCCCGGAACGGCTCCTGGACGTCGAGCAGCCCCATGTCGGCCAGCGCCTTGACGAAGAAGCGCGCGTACATCAGGTGCAGGATCGCGTGCTCCACCCCGCCGATGTACTGGTCGACCGGCATCCACCGCCTCAGCACCTCTCGGTCCCAGGGAGCCTGGTCGTTGCGGGCGTCGCAGTAGCGCAGGAAGTACCAGCTGGAGTCGACGAAGGTGTCCATCGTGTCGGTCTCCCGGCGGGCCGGGCCGCCACACCGGGGGCAAGTGGTGTTCACCCACTGCTCGGCCGCGGCCAGAGGTGAGCGGCCCTTGGGCTTGTAGTCCTGGACATCGGGCAGCTCGACCGGCAGCTGATTGTCGGGCACCGGCTGCATGCCGCACTGCTCGCAGTAGACGATCGGAATCGGGCAGCCCCAGTAGCGCTGGCGCGACAGCAGCCAGTCACGCAAGCGGTAGTTGACCGATGGGTTGCCGATCCCCTCGCGGTCGAGCCAATCGATGATCCTCTCGTAGGCCTGGCGGTTGGGCAGCCCGTCGAATTCACCCGAGTTGGTCATCCTCCCGTCGCCGGTATACGGCAGCTCATCGTCGGCCTCGGGGTCCTCGATGACCCGGCGGATCGGCAGGTCGTACGCCGTGGCGAAGGCGTAGTCGCGCTCGTCGTGGGCGGGCACGGCCATGATCGCCCCGGTCCCGTACTCCATCAGCACGTAGTCGGCGACGTAGATGGGGATCTCCTCGTGCGTGACCGGATTCGTGACGGTCCGGCCAACCGGGACGCCGGTCTTCGGCTTCTCGGCGTCGCCGCGGTCCTCCTTGTCCTCGGTCAGGCTGTGGTTGACGTATTGGTGGACCGCCTGCTCGTGCTCGGTGCCGGCGGCCAGGCGGAACACGTCGGGGTGCTCGGGGGCCATCACGAAGAAGGTGGCGCCGAACAGAGTGTCCGGGCGGGTGGTGAACACGGGATAGTCGATCCCGAGCTCCTGGCAGCGGAAGCTCACCTCGGCCCCGCTCGAGCGGCCGATCCAGTTGCGCTGCATGGCCTTGACGTGCTCGGGCCATTCGATCGCATCGAGGTCGTCCAGCAGCCGCTCGGCGTAGTCGGTGATCCGGAAGAACCATTGCTCCAGCTGGCGCACCTCCACCTCGGCGCCACAGCGCTCGCAATGACCATCGATCACCTGCTCGTTGGCCAGCACGGTCTGGTCGTTGGGGCACCAGTTGACGGCCGCCTCCTTGCGGTAGGCCAGCCCGCGCTCATACAGCCGCAGGAAGATCCATTGGGTCCAGCGGTAGTAGCTCGGCTCGTGGGTGGCCAGCTCGCGGGACCAGTCGATGCTGATCCCCCAGGATCGAAAGGCCTTCTGGAAGGCCCTGATCGACTCATCCGTGGAGGCGCGGGGGTGAACGCCGGTCTTGATCGCGTGGTTCTCGGCAGGTAGACCGAAGGCGTCGTAGCCCATCGGGTGCAGCACCTGGCGGCCGGTCCGGCGGTGGAAGTGGGCGATCGCGTCGCCCAGCGCGTAGTTCTTCAGATGCCCGATGTGGGGCTCGCCGCTGGGGTAGGGCAGCATCTCCAGCACGTAGGACTTGCCGTCCGGATCGATGTCGTTGGGCACCTCCCACGTGTGCTCACGGGCCCACAGGTCCTGCCACTTGGACTCGATCTCGTGCGGTTGGTAGCGGCGGTCGGACATGTCTGGGTTTTGAGCTTATCCGCCGGTTCATTTCTTGCGATCGGCGGGTCTTGTGCTCTCTACCATCGATCAAGCGATGGCTGGTTCGCAGGGTGGATCTGTTTCGGAACAGGTGGCGGCGATACTGCGCGCGGCCGAGAAGGCGGCCGACGAAGTGCTGGCCGAGGCCGAGGAGCGGATGCGAGAACGGATCGCCGAGGGTGATCGGGCGGCGGCCAACCGGATCAAGGCGGCCGAGGAGGAGGCGGCGGAGATCGTTGCCTGGGGCAAGGGAGAGGCCGACCGCACGACGACCGAGGCCACCTCGACGGGGCGGGACATCGTGGCGAGGGCCCAGTCGGACTCTGACCGGATCCGGATGGAGGCCGCGGCGGCCAAGGAGGAGGCCACGGGCGAGGCACTCACCGTGGTGGCTCGCGCTCAGGAGAACGCCGACCGCGCGATGCGCGAGGCGGAGGAGAAAGCGCGCGAGCTGCTGCGCCAGGCCCGGGCCACCGCCGGTGACGTGCGGGCCGACGGGATGGAGACGGTCGGTGACCTTCGCGAGCTGGGCGAGTCGCTGCGCAGCAACGCCGAGCGGCTGTTGCGCGACGTGCAGGCGGTGCACTCGCGGATGATGACCCGGATCGAGCGGGTCGAGTCAGGGCTCTCGGGCGTTCCCTCTCAGTCTGCGCCCGCCCGGACTTTGAGTTCCGGGCGACCGGGCTCTGCGCGACCCGAGACGCCAGTCGCGGGGGACGAGCTGGACGTGCCCGAGTTCATTCCGCCGGGCTAGCCCGGGTTCCCGGCTCTCAGTCTTCGAGGGTTTTCAGTCCGGCGGCCAGGGCTTCGCCGACCAGCCCGAGGTGCTCCTCGGTCGTGGTCAGTGGCGGTGAGAGGGCCACGGCTCGGCCCAGGGGACGGACCAGCACCCCCTGTTCGCGGGCGCCCATGACCACGCGGTTGACCGCGTCCGGATGGCGCTCCATCGTCTCGTCGCTGAATTCGACGGCGGCCAGGAAGCCGGTGCCGCCGCGGGTCTCCGAGACGGCCGGATGGTCGGCGAACGCGTTCACCGTGTCGTGGAGGGGTTGCTCGAGCTGCGCGCCGCGCTCCAGCAGGCCGTCGCCAAGCAGGCCGATGTTGGCCAGCGCCGCGGCACAGCAGGTGGCATGGGCGGCGTAGGTGGGCCCGTGCCGGAAGACCGGGGCCCCCGGCGCCGACCAGAACGGCTCGGCGACCTTCTCGTGGATCATCACGCCCCCGAGCGGCAGGTACCCGCTGGTCACGCCCTTGGCGAAGGTGATCATGTCCGGCTCGATGCCCCACCGCTCGACCCCGAACCAGCTGCCCAGGCGTCCGAAGCCGCAGATCACCGAGTCGATGATCAAGAGCACGCCGGACTGCCGGCAGAGCTCGGCCATCCCCTCCATATAGCCGGGCATCGGGGGATACACGCCACCGGCCCCGATCACCGGTTCCACGAAGATGCCCGCGATGTTCTCGGGCCCATGCTCCTGGATGGCCTGCTCGGTGGCTTCGAGCGAGTCATGGGGCACCTGGAGGGTGTCTACCTGCGGTCCGAACCCGACCCGGTTGGCCGGGATGCCGGCCAGCGCGGTGCCGAAGCCGTGAGTTCCGTGGTAACCGTGACCGCGGCTGATCAGCAGAGTGCGGTCGGGCTGGTCCAGGGCAGCCCAGTAGCGACGGGCCAGCTTGGCTGCCGTGTCGATCGCGTCGCCGCCGCCTGACACCAGGAAGGTCCGGGCGGGCATCGGCGCCAGATCGCACAACGTGTCGGCCAGCTGGCGGGCCGGCTGATTGGAGAAGTCCCCGAACGCGCTGTAGGCCTCGAGCTTCTGCATCTGCGCGTGGACGGCGTCGGCGATCTCGCGCCGGCCGTGGCCGACGTTGGCGTACCACAGGCTGGCCGTGGCGTCGAAGTAGCGCCGGCCCTCCGTGTCATATACCCACACGTCCTCGCCGCGCTCGACCACCAGCTCGTGGTCCCGAACGTGGCCCATATCGGCGAACGGGTGCCAGAGACGGGTGGACTCCGCTGCACTCATACCTGAGCCAACCTACCCCTAGCCGGGCTGGACTAGTTGGTCAAACCTGTGCCATCCCGCGCTCCGTGGTGGTTGACTTGGGCTGATGGAGAGTTCGATCGAGGTGGTCTGCTGCCAGCTGGCGCCCGTGGTGGGCCAGTTCGAAGCGAACATCGAGTTGGTGCGAGATGGGATCGCGGCGGCGGTGAGGGACGGGGCCCAGTTGGTGGTCCTGCCCGAGCTGGCCACGAGCGGATACGTATTTCGGTCTGAGGAGGAGGCCCGAGCAGCCGCGGTTTCGGTGAACGGGCCGGAGTTGACCGGATGGGCGGCTGAGGCGGCCCGGGGGTCCGCCTTGGTGGTGGGCGGCTTTTGCGAGCTGGGTGAGGACGGGCGCTTGTACAACAGCTGCGCCTTGGTCGACGGCGAAGGGGTGCGGGCGGTGTACCGGAAGATCCACCTGTGGGATGAGGAGTCGACGTGGTTCGTCCCCGGCTCGGAATGCGCTCCGGTGGTGGAGACGGATTTGGGGCGGATCGGGCTGGCCGTCTGTTACGACATCGAGTTTCCTGAGCTGACCCGCGGGCTGGCCCTGAACGGAGCCGAGCTGCTGGCGATGCCGACCAATTGGCCGCGCGGGTGGGCCTGGGACAGTGACGTGCCGATTCTGACCACGCTGGCCCGCAGCACCGCCTACCTGAATCGGGTGTACGTGGCGCTGTGTGACCGGGGCGGAAGCGAGCGAGGGCTCGACTTCGAGGGCGGGAGCGTGATCACGTCACCGGACGGGCGGGTGCTGGCCGGCCCCCCCTCGCTTCCCGGCGTGGCCGGCGCCGTGTTGCGCGCAACGTGCGATCTAACTACGGCGCGCACGAAGGGCACGGGTACACGCAACGACGCGTTCGCCGACCGGCGCCCGGAGCTCTATCCGGCCGATCTGGTCAGCCCGCCCCGCAGTAGCGCATCGCCGTCACAGCCAGCGCCTGCGCCGTAGCGACCAACCCGTCGATCGGCACGTACTCGTCGATCGTGTGGGCGACGCTGGCGCCTCCGGCCTCGAACCCGGACGGTCCGTAACCGATGGCCGGGATGGCGCCGAACTTGGTCAGGGTGGCTCCGTCGAACCAGGAATCGAGGCCGGCCAGCAGAGCGGGACGGTTCAGGTCGGCGCTGGCCTGTCGAGTGGCGAGCACGATCGGAAGGTCCGGGTCAACCTCCACCGGCATCACCGGGTTTGGCCACCAGCGGAAGGAGGGCGGATGCTCGGCCAGCCACTCATCGTGTTCGGCCGTGTGCCGGAGGACATGTTCCTCGACTTCCCGGCGGACGTCGGATCCCCAGCCCTCGGAGTCGGCTTGCGCCGGGACGTACATGACGGCGATCGTGAGGTCGCAGAAGGCCGGGTAGGTCACCGGCCATTCGCCGCTGCGAGCCATTGTCGGCAGGAGGTCCGGGTGGGACAGGTGAGGGTGTTTCAGGTCTCCCTGTTCGGCCCACTCGGCCCGCAGGGCCGTTATCGCGTCGATCACGAGCGGGACCTTTTCGATGGCGTTCACGGCGCCGCCCTGGCGCCAGGATGGCTGGCGCACCTCGGCGTGCCCGGGGCGACCGGGAACCCGGATGACGCCGTACTCAGAACCTCGACAGGCCACCCAGACCTCGTGGCCAGTCGGCTCGGTGACGATTGCCGCGTCGGCGCTCAACCCGCGCTGAACCAGGGCGATGCCGCCCGCCCCCGAGGACTCCTCATCCGTGTTGGTGGCGACGATCAGGTCCCCGCCGAGGCGCGTGCCTGTGCGGCTCAAGGCCTGAAGGGCGAAGACCATCGCAGCTACGCCGCCCTTCATGTCGCAGGCGCCGCGACCGTATAAGCGCCCGTCCCTTACGTCCGGCTCGAACGGACCCGTGGTCCATTCGCTGCGGGGTTCGCCTGAGACGACGTCGATGTGACCGTTGAAGACGAGAGATCTGCCGCCGCTCTGGCCGCTTTGCGTGGCGATCATCTGGGGCCGACCAGCGAAGTCGAGCCCGGGCGGGACCAACGGCTTGCCCGCGAGTTCGGCGGCGTCGGGCTCGAACAGGTCGATCCGGGCCCCCGCTCCGTCAAGCAGCCCGGCCAGATGGTTCTGGAGATCTGCCTCCTGATGGGGCGGATCCCCCGGCTCCCGGGCCGTCGTGTCGAACGCGATCAGCTCGGCGGCAAGCTGGACAAGCTCCGTCTGATGGTCGGCGATGTGATGGCAGACCTGCTGCTCCTGAGCGGTGAGCGCCACGGACGGCGACCCTATAGCGCGCAAGCCGACCTGTGAAGCTTCGAGGCGCCATGGGCAGCTTCGAGGTTCTCCGCATCCGCGATTTCCGCCTGGTCTTCCTGGCCGCGGCCGTGTCGTGGCTCGGCGACGGTATGGCGCCGCTCGGCCTGACCTTCGCCGTCCTCGACCTGACCGGATCCGCCACGGACCTGGGCATCGTGCTGGGGGCGTTCACCCTCGGGCTGCTCGGCTCGCTGCTGGTGGGCGGCGTGGTGGCCGACCGGTTGAGCCGCCGGGCCGTGATGGTCAACGCCGACCTGACGCGCTTTGTGGTGCGAGGCGCGATCGGGATTCTGCTGGTGACCGGGGAGGCGAATGTGACCGTGCTGGCCATCTCCCAGTTGCTGGTCGGCGCGGCGACCGGGTTCTTCAACCCCGCCTCCACCGGCCTGCTTCCGTCTGTGGCCGGCGAGCACCTTCAGCAGGGCAACTCGCTGCGAAGCATGGTCTCCGCCGGCGGGAGCATCGTCGGGCCGGCGCTGGCTGGCGTGCTCGTGGCCGCCACCAACCCGGGCGTCACGCTGATCGCGGATGGCGTCAGCTACGGGATCAGCGCGATCTTGCTCCTGCGAGTAAACCGAGACCTCCGAGCTGCCGGCACCCCTGGCACCGGCTTCTGGGCCGAGCTCCGGGACGGGTTCGCGGAGGTCCGGAGCCGCACATGGCTGTGGTCGGTGGTGCTGGCCGCGTCGGTGATCAACGCTGTCGCCGTGGGGTTCGTCGTGCTCGGGGCGGTGATCGTCAAGCGGCACCTGGGCGGCGCGGGGGCGTGGGCCCTGATCCTGGCCGCTCAGGGCGTCGGCGCTCTGATGGCTGGGACGGGGCTATTGCGGTTCAGGTTCAGCCGCCCCCTGCTGGTGGCCTGCCTCGTCGGGCTGCTCCCGGTGGCCGAGACGGTGCTGGTGGCGATCCCCACCCCGCTGGCCACGATCGCGGTGGCCGCGCTGCTGGCCGGCGTAGGGAGCATGGCGTTCAACACGCTGTGGGAGACCACGCTCCAGCAGCACATTCCCGAGGCCGCCCGCTCCCGGGTGAGCTCTTATGACTGGTTTGGATCCCTGGCCCTGTCCACCCTGGGCTATGCCCTGGTGGGACCCCTAGCCGGCGCGATCGGGACCTCGACCGCGTTGTATCTGTGCGCGGGCGTGGAGCTCCTGGCGATGGGGGCGTTGCTGCTGGTGGGCGACTTGCGGCACCTGCCGCCGACGCCGGCTGAGACTTCGAGCTGAGCGACATTCCAGCTGGACCAATGTTTCCTCCTGCCGATCGAGCTATGTGCAGGTCGAAGGGCGATCCAGCTTCGACTCATCCCCGCGCGCAACAATCAGCGCGCATGCATTAACCTCGCTGTTGACTTCGCGTTCGATGGGGCTGTAGCTCAGTTGGCTAGAGCGCCTGCATGGCATGCAGGAGGCCGGGGGTTCGAGTCCCCCCAGCTCCACTCTTCGGAAGCCGTCAGCGAGGAACCTTTGTGCATCGGTTCCGAGCTGTCGGCAAGCAGGTCGACAACTGGGTGCAGCGCGCCCCCGGGGGTGAGGAGATCACCGTCACCTTCCGCGGGAGGCCGCGGGTTCGGTTGATGCCGATCATCCCCCGCCTCCTCGAGGCGCCCTAGTCGCCCTAACCCGGCTAGGGCGACTGGAAAATCCGCCCGCTGCTGGATAATCGTTCGGTGCCCACGGTCTACGTCACCGGCCATCGCAATCCGGACACCGATGCGGTGGTCTCTGCGATCGGCTACGCGGAGTTCAAACAGCGGATCGACGGCGACCAGGAATACGTTCCGGTGCGGCTGGGCCAGCTGAACCCGCAGACGAGATGGGTGCTGGAGCAGAGCGAGGTGCCCGAACCGGAGTTCCTGCCCCACATTCTGCTTCGAGCCTGCGACGTCATGCAGACCGAATTCCCCAGCATCGACTGCGAGGCGCCGATCCGGCAGGCGGGGCTTGATATGTCTCAGGCCAATCTCGACGTGGTGCCGGTTGTGGACGATGACGGCAGCCTGGTGGGGGTGGTGACCAGCCGTGCGCTGGCCCGCTCCTACATCCGGGAGAGCCGGGAAAGCTCGGCGCTGCGGGAGGCCACCCATGTGAAGGCCGTGGTCGAGGTGCTGGACGGCGAGCTGGTGACCGGCGAGAACCGGCAGCTGTCCGGCCGGGTCTGGGTCCACTCGATGGACGTGAACACCAAAAGCGGCATCTCGGACGGTGATGTCGTGGTGGTGGGCAACCGCACCGACGCCCAGCGCCTGTGCCTCGAGCTCGGCGCCGCGCTTCTGGTCATCTCCAACAGTGCCCAGCCGGAACCGGAGATCGTGTCCCTGGCCAAGGAACGGGACGCCGCCATCATCGTCTCTCCTCTCGACACGTACGTGTCCGGCCGGATGATCACCCTGGCCGCGCCCTGCCGGGCGCTGATGGAGGCCGACCCCCTGACGTGCCCACCCGACGATCTGCTCAGCGATGTGTCCGAACAGGTGCGCGAGGTCCACTACGGCGCCGCGGTGGTGGTCGACAACCGGCGCCGACCGATCGGCCTGGTCACGCGTTCTGATCTGGTCGACCCGCCCCGGCGCCAGGTGCTGCTGGTCGACCACGCTGAGCAGGCCCAGAGCGTCCCCGGCGTCGAGCACGCGGAGATCGTCGAGATCCTCGACCACCATCACATCGGCTCGATCGAGACCCATGTGCCCGTGCTGGCGACGTTCGACCCGGTCGGGTCCACCTCCACCCTGGTAGTGGAGCGGTTTCGCCAGAACGGGATGGAGCCGGGCCGGCAGACCGCCAAGGCGCTGCTCGGAGCCATCCTGTCCGACACGGTGATTCTCAACTCCCCCACGGCAACCGAGCGTGACCGCGCGGTCGTGTCGTATCTGGAGAGGGTGCTCGGGCTGGATGCCCGGCAGTTCGGCCGGGAGATGTTCGAAGCCACCTCGGATGTGTCAGCCGTGGGCGCCCAGGAAATCGTCAGCCAGGACGCCAAGAGCTACCAAACGGTCGGCGGCCAGCAGATCTGCATCGCCCAGATCGAGGTGGTGGGCGACGGGCTGATGGAGCGCAAATCCGAGCTCCTGGAGGCCATGGAGGAGGAGCGCCGCCGCGAGGATAAGCATGTCTACGCCCTGATGGTCACCGATGTGCTTGACAAGAACACGCAGCTGCTCGTCGCCGGCGAGGTGGCTCCCGTGGCCCGGGCGTTCGGCAAGGAGGCCGAGGACAGCGTCATCGACCTGCCGGACGTGATGAGCCGCAAGAAACAGGTGGCCCCCAAGCTGCTGCAGGCGCTCTGAGGCCGTCCGCCTGAGAGGGCGGGGACGATCAGCGTTTATAGACCGCGAAGAAGTCCCGGTCGTCCGGCGTGAGATACCGATACGGGCTGCGGACCATGTCGGGGAGCAGATTCGCGGGGTTCCCGGCGCCGCTCCGGCCATAGGTGATGAAGCTGGCCCAGTAGGAATTGATGTCCAGCTCCATGGCGCGCACGGCGCCGGCCCGGATGAGGATGGCCGCCAGGGAGCCCACCGTCTGGTTGTCCGCCGCTGCGTACACCAGGTCGCCCTGCCGGGTCACTCCGACCCCGGAGCGCCACACCCGGATCGCATTTCCCACCGTGACCCCCCAAGCCGGACCATCGGAGAGATGGGGGTTGGGCAGACCGTTGTCGACGATCAGCGGCAGGTTCTGGCGGGCCCACTGGACTCCGGAGGGGACCTCGGGTCCCCCGGTCCAGGACCGGACGTCCACCCGGCCGTCACTGAACCCGATGATCGTTGCCTGCCCGTCTCGCATCGGCGCGTAGCTCCGGCCCCCGACGGCAAACCCACCGCTGTCGTCCTCGAGTTTGAAGCCGCTGTTGAAGGTGGCCAGGAGGCGCGAGCGCTGCCCGGCCGGAACCTCCATCGGCCCTCGGGGCAGCGACACGTTGGGTTCCAGGCGTCCCGGGTTGAGCGTGATCCAGGCACGGCGAGGATCGATCCAGGCCACCCCGGCCACCATCTGGGGATACAGCGGGTCGCTGCGGAACTGGGCCACCTGCACGGGCGATTGAGCGGTCCACGTGGCGCTCGGCATCCAAACGCCCTCATGGGCCAGAGCCGGACGGATGAGCGGTGCGATGTTGGGCGGATGGAGGCTCGCGTGAGCACTCGGATGACCACCGAGCGCCAGCCGCTTGAGTGCCCGGCCGCCCGTCGCGGGGGCGTTCCACGAGTAGTAGAAGTCCTCCATCTGAACGGCCAGCTGAGCGGCGCCATGGTCGCGCAACCACTCGAAGGACTGAATCGTGAACGTGGAATTCGAGGGCCCGAGGACCGTGAGCAGGAAGGAAACGGTGACGGGGGTCAGGCAGATCATGAGAGCGATCGTGATCACCCGGCGCACGCGACGAAGCGGGCTCATCCTCGGCGGAATCGGCCGGCGAGCCGCGGGTGGCCGCCGGGGCGGCGGAGGCAGCCGGTGGAGCGAGGAGATGTTTGAGTCGAACACGGACATGGGTGGCCGGCCTGGGTCTCGACTTCGGCCTGCCGCGCGTGACTCCTGGACATCTGAATGAACTCTCATGCCCACGGGCAGGCGATCGGCGCGGCATGGAGAAACCGCCGCATGATGTCTACCGTCACCACCGCCGAGCCTCGCATTGCCCCCAGGAAACCGAGGCCGCACCAGGCGGAAACCCCGCACGCAACGTCAGGCGCGTTCCCCGCGAGCGTCCAGCCCGAGCCGGCGGCGACCGGCGTCGCCGATGCGCGCACCTGGGCCCGTCAGCTTCGCTGCCAGCAGTGGCTGAAGAACCTCGTCGTCCTGGCCGCCCCGGTGGCGGCAGGCTCGCTCGGGAACTCAGTGGTGCTCGCCCGAGCCGCCCTGGCCTTCGTCGTGTTCTGCCTGTTATCGAGCGCGGTCTATCTATGCAACGACATCGTTGATCTGGATGAGGACCGAGGCCACCCCACCAAACGTTACCGGCCCATCGCCGCCGGCCTGATCGCCATCCCCGAGGCACTCATCGCCGCCGGCGGCTGCACGATCATCGCAATCATCACGGCGGCCCTGGTGGATGCCCGGCTGCTGCTGGTGGCGGTTTCGTATGCGGGCTTGAATCTGGCCTACTCGAGCTGGGCTCGCCGCGTTCCCATCCTGGATATCGTCGCCGTCGCCGGATGCTTCGTGCTCCGTGCGCTGGCCGGAGGAGCGGCGACGGGAATCGGCGTCTCGGGCTGGCTCATCCTCGCGGTGATGCTCGGGGCACTGCTGATTTCGGCAGGGAAGCGCCACGCCGAAATCGCCGACCGCGCAGCCCGGCGTTCCAGGGCAGTCCTGCGACGGTATGACCTGCGCGTGTTGCGCCGGATCGAGATCGGTTCGAGTCTGGGGGCCATCCTGGCCTACGCAGCCTGGGCACTGGGCGGCGGATCTGCCGGAGTGCCGGCGCTGCGGGCCCTGGGACTCGTGGCGTTCGGGGCCGTACTGTTCCGGTACGTCAAGCTGGCCGGCCAAGGCCGCGGCGGAGCGCCCGACAGGCTGCTTCTGGAGGACCGGCAGCTGCAGCTGAGTGCCCTGCTGTGGGGCCTGCTGCTCCTCACCGGAGCGTAGGGAGCTCCCTACCCGTGGCCGTTCCGGACAGGCTGATCGGCTGGGAGGCAGGCGACGACCGGCTCCCGCCGGGGCCGCGATTACCTGCGCGCTTGGATTCACCAATCAGACGCGAAGCTCGCGCCGAGGCCAGGCGCCGCGTGCGCCTGATCCGGCGCCGGCGGCTTGACCTACTTCAGGACGCCGGCCTCGCGCTGATCCTGGCGGTGTTCGTTCTGACGGCCACCGCCGGTCTGGCCGTCGTGGCACTCTTGGCCGCGCCGGTCGGGGTGGCCTTGGCGGCCAGCCTGATCGTGGAACGCCGCCGGCGCCGCCGTACGGATCTCCGTCGGACTCAGTGAGCGGCCAGGGCGAGCGCCGGAGCCTCGCCCCACAGCTGCTCCAGGCGGTAGAACTCACGCGTCTCCGGGGTGAACAGATGGACGACGACGTCCAGGTAGTCCATCAGGATCCACTGCGCTTGGGCGACGCCCTCCACGCGGCCGGGCAACATCCCGTGCTCGTCCTTCATCCCCTGGTGGATGGCGTCATGGATTGCCTTTACCTGCCGATCACTCCGTCCGGTGCAGATCACGAAGTAGTCGGTGTAGGAGACGATCTCTCTGAGATCGAGTTGAACGATGTCGAGGGCCTTGCGGTCGGTCGCGTAATCAGTGATTGCCCCTGCGATCTCCTCGGGGTTCATCAATGTGGGGATCCTCCGTAGAGACGGTGTTCGTCGATGTACTCAGCCACTGCGTCAGGCACGAGGTACCGGATCGGCTCGCCGCACCTGACCCGCCGGCGCACGAGGGTCGAGGAGATCCCGACCCGTGGCATGCGAAAGAAGTCGGCCCGGTCGCCTGCATCCAGGCTGGCCAGAGCATCATCCACCGCATCGCGCGACGTTCCCCGGCGCTTGGCTACCGCGAGCCGAGCCAGCGACAGGACTCGCTTGGGCTCGTGCCAGCCTGGCAATCCTGCCGCGACGTCGCCGCCGACGATCAGGAACAGCTCATTATCTGGCGCCTGGGAATGCAGTAGTCCAAGGGTATCGACTGTGTAGGACAGCCCGGGACGATTCATCTCCACCGGCGAGACCTCCAGCCGGGGATCCCCCTGCACCGCGCGGCGGCACAGCTCGAGCCGGTGCTCGGGGCCCGGCTCCTCCTCCACCTGCTTGTGCGGGGGCCGAGCCGCCGGAACCACCAGGACGCGGTCCAGCTCCAGCTGCAGCCAGGCCTCCTGGGCACAGATCAGATGACCGATATGGGGCGGGTTGAACGTCCCACCCAGGACTCCGACGCGCAAACCAGTGGAGCGGTGGCGGCTCAGGGCCGCACGTGCCCAGATCCCTCCACCAGATATTTGAAGGTGCACAGCTCCCGCAGGCCGATCGGCCCGCGGGCATGAAGCTTCTGGGTCGAATTGCCGATCTCGGCGCCCATCCCGAACTCGCCGCCGTCGGTGAACCGGGTGGAGGCGTTCACGTAGACACAGGCGGCGTCCACGCCGAGCTCGAAGGCGCGGGCCGAGCGGGTGTCCGAGGTGAGGATCGCCTCGGAGTGACCGCTCCCGTGAGCGTTAATGTGCTGGATCGCCTCCTCCACGGAGTCGACCACGCCGACCGCCAGGTCGAGGCTCAGATACTCCCGGTCCCAGTCCTCCTGGGTGGCGGCCACTGCAGGCAGCCCGCCCACGGCGGCGCGGGCCCGGTCATCGACATGCAAGGTGACCCCGGCCTCGTGCAGGGCCCGGAGAGCCGACGGGAGAAAGCGATCAGCCACCTCGGAATGGACCAGCAGTGTCTCGGCCGCGTTGCACACCCCGGGCCGCTGGACCTTGGCATTGACCGCGATCGCCTGGGCGGCGTCCAGATCCGCGCTGCGATCCACGAACACATGGCAGTTGCCGGAGGCCGCGTAGATCACCGGCACCGTGGCCACGCCCTTGAGCGCCGCCTTCAGCCCCTCCCCTCCCCGCGGGATGATCAGGTCGATCACGCCGGTCTGAGTGGCCAGCTCAGCCAGCTCCTCCCGGCCACCTCCGGCCACCAGGCTGAGGGCGCCGGTGGGCAGCCCCGCCCGGGTGGCGGCCGAGGACGCCACCGAGGCGAGAACCTCGTTGGAGTGCGCGGCCGAGCTCGACCCTCGCAGGACGATCGCGTTGCCCGATTTCAGACACAGCGCCGCCGCGTCGATCGTCACGTTCGGCCGTGCCTCGTACACCACGGCAATCACCCCCAGCGGCACCCGCACCTTGCGCACGTCCAGGCCATTGGGCAGGCGGAACCCGTCGATCACCTCCCCCACCGGGTCGGGCAGCTGAGCGATCCGCCGAACCGACTCGGCGATTCCGTCGATCCGGGGCTCGTCCAGGGTCAGGCGATCGATCAACGCCCCACTGAGCCCGGCCTCGCGGCCGGCCTCCACATCCCGGGCGTTGGCCTCCAGGATCTCGGGCATATGCTCGAGCAGCGCGGCGGCGATCGCCTGCAGAGCCGCGTTCTTGACCTCCGACCCCACGGTGGCCAGGACTCGCGAGGCGGCCTTGGCCGCCCGGCAGGTATCGGTTACGGAACTGACTGTGGTCGTAGCCATTAGCTAAGACTACGCAAGCACGAAGTAGTCCCGGTGAACGGCCTCCTCGCTGGCCCGGGGCAGGACTTCGCGCACCTTGGCCGAGTTGAGCCCGCGCACGCGACGCAGCTCCTCGGCGGAATAGTTGGAGATCCCCTTTCCGACCATCTCCGAGGCGTGGGCCACTTCGACGGCGTCCCCGGCATCGAAGGCGCCCTCCACCTCCACGATTCCCACGGGCAGCAGGCTCGTTCCGCCTTCGCGCAGTGCCCGGGCGGCGCCGGCGTCCACCAGCACCCGTCCCCGCGAAGGCTTGGCATAGCGCAGCCACAGCTTGAAACTCGAGTACCGCTCGGAGCGCGCCGGGAAGAAAGTGCCCGCCGGCTGGCCGGCCGCGGCGGCCAGGATCGTGCCGGGATCCAGCCCGCTGGCGATCACCGTGGAGATCCCGGCCGCCGTGGCCATCTCGGCGGCCACCACCTTCGAGCGCATGCCCCCCGAACCCAGCGGCGAGGTCTCATGGCCGATCGACAGCTCGGTCAGAGCGTCGAACTGGGAAACCTGGGCGACCAGCTCGGCCGCCGGGTCAAACCGCGGGTCAGACGTGAACAGGCCGCCGGCATCGGTGAGCAGCAGCAACCGCTCGGCTCCCAGCAGGATGGCCACCTGCGCAGCCAGGAAGTCGTTGTTGCCGAACGAGATCTCGTCCGTGGTCGTGGTGTCGTTCTCGTTGATCACCGGCACCACTCGCCACTCCAGCAGCTTCTGGAGGGTCTGGCGCGCGTTGAGGTAGTGAGTGCGGGCGCTGATGTCGAAGAAGGTGAGCAGGACCTGCGCGGTGGGAACACCGCGGGCCTGCATCAGCTCGTCATAGACCTGGTAGAGCTTGCCCTGCCCGACCGCGCTGGCCGCCTGGAGCTCGTCCACCGCTCGGGGACGCGGGATTCCCCGCACCCCCATGCCGACGGCGATGGCGCCGCTGGTCACCACGATCGGGCGACGGCCCTGCCGGTGAAGCTCGGCCACCTGATCGCAGATCTGCCCGAGCACGTCGACCCGCACCTCGCCGCGGTCGTCGGCGACGATGCTCGAGCCAAGCTTGATGACCAGCGCTGCCATGTCCAGACGCAGGATATGGGCACAGACGCCGGTGTCCGGCGGCGCAACTCAAAGTGCGCCGCCGGAAGCTCAACCTACTTCTTCTTCGGCGCCCGGCACCACGGATTCCGCGGGACGCCGTGGCACGGGCGAGGCATCGACCTCAGCCTGGGCAGGCGATGCATGACCACACGCGTACGGCGGGGATAGCTGCTCCCCGGGGGGCAGGAGCCCTTGGCGGTTCCGCTGATGGCCAGCGTGGAGTCGCAGGCGACCTCGACGAGGAACTGTGTCGCGGTTGGATCGGGTGGCACGTTCGTGCCGTTGCAGGACTCGTACAGCGGATTTGACTGGGCACCGCTAGGGGTCTCGGTCAGCGGTCCCTTGGTGTCGACATTTCCCGAGAAACACGATGTCGGATCGGTTTCCAAATGGGACCAGCCGAAGTCGCCGTTGGTTGGGTTGCCGTAGCCGCCGTTGTCGTAATAGGTGTTCTTCACGAGGGCGTCGTTGTACTCGTCGTAGATGCACGGGGAGTAGGTGGGCGGGCTACCCGTGCCACCGGTGCACGGCGGGCCGCTGTCGGGGAACGGCACAATGATCGTCCCCCAGGCCTTGTTGTGGGCGAACGTGTTGTTCATCACCGTGTCGTTGCGCGCGCCTGAGAGCGACAGGCCGGTGCCCACGGGACCGGCGGCGGCCAGGCCGGATGACGGGATGTTGGGGTTGTTGTTGTCGTGGACGTAGTTGTGTTCGAACACCCAGCAGGAGTGCGTGTGCGTGATCGGGCTGATCTGACTGGGGAGCGGACAGGCGCCGTTCTGGGGCGGCGGGTTATCACCGTTCTGGCTGTTGGTATCGAACCCGTCCTCGTTGTGGTCGAACTGAGAGTTCTTGACCACCAGGACGCCGCCCGAGTTCGAACCGGAGTAGCCGAGCGCGTTCCACTGCGCCCAGGCGTGGGACATCGTCTGGTTGCACACCTGCTGGCACGCGCCGATGTAGAAGCCCGAGTCGTTGAAGTTCGACGCGTAGTCCTTGTACCAGGTACCCCCGTCCCAGTTGCTGGAGAAGATGCCGTACGCAGCGGCGGTGCCGGTGTGGTTGCGGTCGTAGTAGCGCGAGGTGGCGGTCAGGTAGGCGCCGTAGTAGCCCCAGCCGCCGATCTTGGCGCTCTCATCCCCGCCGTTCCACCACACGCCGTTCCCGGCGTCTCCACTGCCGCTCAGGAAGTTGCAGGTGGTCAGGTTCTCCACGGTGACGTTGTCGGCCTTCCAGATCATCACGCCGTTCAGACCCGTGCGGCCGCCGTTGGCCTTGGGGCCGAAGTTCTGGTCCTTCTTGCGGGCGTTGCACCGCGGGCCCTTCTTGGTGCCATCGATCACCACCCGGTTGCGATTCATGCCTCGCAGGGTGATGTTCCGCTTGGTTATCAGGACCGCTGCCTGACGGTTGGAGAAGCCCTTGGGGGCATGGCTGCGATGGGTCTTGTAGTCGCCCGGGGCGACCAGGATGAAGTCACCCGCCTTGGCGTGGTTGACCGCCGCCTGAATCGTCCTGTACTGGCCCCGTACGTGGTGGTAGGTGCCCACCCGTAGGACGCGAACCCTGGCCCCGGCCACGGGGGCGGCCACCAGCACACAGATACCCGCGCACAGCGCGGCCAGCCCAACGAACGTACGGCGCATTAAGGTCTCCTCCTGTTGAACCCGACGGCGCATCCTAGTCCCCCCGCGCCGCCGGAGGTGACCGTCAGCTGGGGTCGAGCTCGAAGGGCACCCCGGCGATCTCCACGTCATCGCCGGGCTCAAAGCCGGCCTCCTCCAGGGCGCGGATCACCCCGATGCCCCGCAGACGGCGCTCCAGGTGGGCCAGCGCATCCTCGTTGTCCAGGTCGTAGCGGGCCACGAGCCGCTCCACGCCCTGTCCCTGGACGGCGAATGCGTGCGGGCCGGTGCGGGCGATCTGAAATGCGCGAGGCGGCGTGGGACGGAACAGCCGGTGCTCGGGGAGAGATTCGAGATCGCTGTCTGCGGGGCTACCGGCTGGGGGCTCGGTAGCCCCGGCCGCCGGGTGCTCGAGCGGGACCCGCTGCAGCAGCAGGGCGGTCAGCTCGTCCAGTCCCAGGTGCGTGGCCGAGGAGGTCACCAGCACCGGCACCTCCGGGTCCAGGCGGGCCTGCCACGCCCGGCGGGCGTCCTCGGCCGCCGCTGGCTCGACCAGATCCGCCTTGGAGAGCGCCAGGATGCGCGGGAGAGCGGCCAGGCGAGGGTCATGCAGCGCCAGCTCCAGCTCCACCGTGGCGTGGTTGTCCACCGGATCGGATCCGTCCAGGGGAGCCAGATCCAGGACGTGCACGAGCAGTCGAGTGCGCTCGACGTGCGCCAGGAAGTCGTGTCCGAGGCCGGCCCCGGCGCTGGCTCCCTCGATCAGGCCCGGGATGTCGGCGATCACCAGCTGGCGATCCTCGGCGTGGAGGGTGCCGAGCACCGGCTCCAGAGTGGTGAACGGGTAGCTGGCCACCTTGGGCGCGGCCCGGGTCAGGCGGGAGAGCAGCGAGGACTTGCCCGCGTTCGGCAGGCCCACCAGCCCGACGTCAGCCAGCAGCTTGAGCTGGAGCTCCAGCCAGCTCTCCTCCCCGGGCAGACCGCGCTCGGCGAACCGGGGAGTCTGGTGGGTGGGCCCTCGGAAACGGCGGTTTCCGCGCCCGCCCGAGCCTCCCTGGGCCACCACCGCCCGCTGGCCGGGACGGACCAGATCGTGGTGAGCGCCATCAGCCTCACTTCTCACCTCGGTGCCGGGCGGGACCTTGATCTCCAGGAGCGGACCGTCCGCCCCGTGGCGCTGGGATCCCTGGCCGTGGCCTCCCCGCTTGGCCCGGAAGTGCGAACTGCGGCGAAAGTGCTCCAGATCCCGCAGCGAGTCGTCGCAGACGAGCACGACATCACCGCCCCGGCCACCGTCACCGCCGTCCGGTCCGCCCTTGGGCACATGGGCTTCGCGGCGGAAGCTCAGGCAGCCGTCGCCGCCGGCGCCGGCCTGCACGTAAATTCGCGCACGGTCCTTCATCTACGACTTATTGTGGCCGCCAGATGGCCAAACCAAGGTGAGAGGGGTGCCGATGTCGTTACTGACCGACTTCAAGAAGTTCCTGTTCCGGGGAAACGTGGTGGATCTGGCTGTGGCGGTCGTGATCGGGACCGCCTTCGCCGCGGTGGTCAAGGCGCTGGTGGCCGACGTCCTCACTCCGATCATCGCTCTGATCTTCGGCAAGCCGAGCTTCGAGAACCTGTCGTTCACGATCAACTCCAGCCGCTTTCTGTACGGCGACTTCATCAACGCACTGATCACGTTCCTGTCGATCGCCGCGGTGGTGTTCTTCTTCGTGGTCAAGCCGGTCCAGGTGCTGATGGACCACCGAGCCAAGGAAGACCCGTCGGTCAAGCAGTGCCCCGAGTGCACGTCCGACATCCCGATCTCCGCCCGGCGCTGCCCGATGTGCACCTCGGTGATCGCGGACTCACCGGGCGTGGCGGGAGCGACCGTCCCCGCATAAGCGGGCGACGATCAGGCAGCGAGGAGAGGGCGCCTAGTCCTGGTCGGCGTCGGGCGAGACCGAGATGACCCGGCCCCGGCGCCCTCGGGTGAACTGCACGGTGCCCGGCGAGCGAGCGTAGATCGTGTCGTCCTTGCCGATGCCGACGCCGTCGCCCGGCTTGAAGCGCGTGCCGCGCTGGCGGACGATGATCTCCCCGCCGGTCACGGTCTGCCCGCCGAACACCTTCACGCCGAGGCGCTTGGCGTTGGAGTCACGCCCGTTGCGGGAGGAGCCGAGTCCCTTCTTATGAGCCATCGCTCTCCTCCTTCTGGCTGGCCGCCGCGCGACTGCGCGTGCCTGTCTTGATGCCGGTGATCTGGATCCGGGTGAGCTCCTGGCGGTGCCCGGTACGGCGCTTGTAGCCGCGCTTGGGCTTGAACTTGACGATGCGGAGCTTCGGGCCGCGCTCGTGGGCGACCACGGTGGCGCTGACGCTGGCCTTGGCCAGATCCTCGCCGTCCTTGACGTTGGCGCCGTCGACCACCAGCAGCGGGGACAGCGCCACGGTGTCGCCCTCCTGAGCGGGCAGCCGCTCGACCAGCAGGGACTCGCCCTCCTGGACCCGGTATTGCTTGCCGCCGGTTTTGACGATTGCGTACATGTTCTACTCAGAGCTCGGTTCTGCGGCCTCCGAGGCCACACCGGCTTTGGACGCGGAACGGCGTCGGCCGCCCCGGCGGCCACGACGCCGGTCCTCCGATTCTAGTTCATCGGAATCCGAAGCCCCGTTCCGGGCCTCTGAAACGGGCTTGGCCGAGGTGCCGATGAGGGTCGCGGTGGCCTGGGTCCGCCCGACCTCCTCGATCCGGACCAGGCGCTTCTGGCCCACGGCGTCCGTGGCCCCCTGGACGGAGATGATGTAACCGTCGATCTTGGCCACCGCATCGTGGGGGTTGTACATGTGGGGCTCCACGATCTCGACGTAGACCTCCTCGCCTTCTCGGAAGGGCAGCGCCCGCTCGAGCACCTGCTCGCGCTCGCCCTCCATGAGCACCGCGAAGTGATCCAGCGGTAGGCCCTCAGAGCCCTCGAAGTGAAACCACTTCCCGGTATCGGCCTCCACCGCGTGGAGCACCCGGGCATCGTTGCCGGTGAATTCCGCGCTCACCCGCGGGTTCATCTGCAAGAGGATCGCGGGCGCCTTGGACTGAGCGGCCAGGTCGCGCATACGCCGCTCGAACTCGATGGCGATCGTCTCCTCGGACTTGATCACTCCCTCGCCGCCGCAGGTCGGGCATGGGCGAGTCATGATCTCCCGGACGCCCTCGGTCACGTTCTGCCGGGTCATCTCTACCAGGCCAAGGGGGGAGATCTCGACCACGAAGGTCTTCGTACGGTCTTCGTCCAGCGCCTTGCGCAGAGTCTTGAGCACCGCGTCGCGGTTACGCGCCCGGGCCATGTCGATGAAGTCGATGACGATGATCCCGCCGATGTCGCGCAGACGCAGCTGGCGGACCACCTCGTCGGCCGCCTCCAGATTGGTCTTGGTGATCGTGTCCTCCAGGCGAGCACCCTTGCCGCGGCCGATGAAGCTGCCCGAGTTCACGTCGATCACGGTCAGCGCCTCGGCGTAGTCGATCATCAGGTAGCCGCCACTGGGCAGGTCGACCCGTCGCTCGAGCGTCGAATCCAGGACCTTCTCCACCCCGAAGGCGTCGAACAGCGGCCGGTCCTCGTTCCACAATTCCACGTGCTCGACCAGGTCCGGGGCGGTGCGGCTGAAGAACGACACCAGCCGATGGTGCTGCTTCTCGTCGTCGACCACGGCGCGCTCGAACTCGGCCGAATAGATGTCGCGCACCACGCGGACCGACAGATCCGCCTCCTGGAAGACGAGCGCCGGAGCGGAGGTCTCGGCTACCCGCTTCTGGAGGACCTCGTTGAGCTTGAACAGGTAGAGCAGCTCCCGGTCCAGTTCCGCCCGGGTGGCCCCCTGGGCCGCCGTGCGGATGATCGCGCCGGCGCCCTTCAGGTCGAGCTTGGCGGCCTCCTTGCGCAGGCGCTCCCGCTCCTTGTCTTCCAGCCGGCGGGACACGCCCACCCCCTCGCCGAACGGCGCGTAGACCATGTAGCGCCCGGCGATCGTCAGATCCATCGACAGGCGGGCGCCCTTGGTCTTCAGGGGATCCTTGACCACCTGGACGACGATGTCCTGGCCCGGCTTGAGCATGTCGGTGATCTGGCGCGTGTCGCGCCCGGACCCTCGACCGCGCCGGGGCGCCTCGACGCCCGGCAGGACGATCTCGTCGACGTGAAGGAAACCGTTCTTCTCCAGGCCGATGTCGACGAACGCGGCCTCGAGGCCCGCCAGGACGTTGTCCACGCGGCCCTTGTAGATGTTGCCGACGATCGACCGGGCGCCGCGGCGCTCCAGGTACAGCTCGGCGACCTGATAGCCGGCGGCCGGGTTGGCCGTGCGCCGGCGACGGCGGTTGCTGGAGTTGGGTTTACGGGCCGGGACGGTCCCGGTGGCTTCCAGCAGCGCAACCCGGGTCTCGCCCCGATCGACGCTTACCAAGACTTGCTTCTTCAATTTTCTTCCTTTGCAGATTGGGTCCGGCGCGAGGCCGGGAAAAGATTTGGCGAGCGCCCGCGGCGGGCGGCTCTGTCATACGGATATGCGGGACTTGCCGGCCTCTGCCGCCCTACCCTGGGCGTAGATCGACTGCAGCAGTCCCAGCGAGATGAACGTGACCAGTACGGAGGAGCCGCCGTAGCTCATCAACGGCAGCGGCACTCCGGTCACCGGCATGACCCCGAGGGTCATGCCGACGTTCACGAAGACCTGGAACATGATCATCCCCAAGATGCCGCCGGCGATTACCGTGCCGAACAGATTCTTGGCCATCGTGAGGATGCGTATGGTGCGCCAGATGAGCAGCGCATAGAGGGAGAGGACCAGAGCCGCGCCCACGAAGCCGTAGGTCTCGCCCACGACCGCGAAGATAAAGTCCTCCTGTGCCTCCGGAATGAACTGGAACTTTGTCTGCGTGGCTCCCGCCACCCCCCGCCCGGTCTTCTGCCCAGAGCCGATCGCGATCAGCGACTGGTTGAGCTGGTAACAGGTCGTGTCGTTCTGACCACAGACTCGCGGGGGGTTGATGAAAGTCGTCAGGCGTTCCTTCTGATAAGTCTTGAGTACGTTGACGCCGAGGGCTGGGGCCACCGCCAGCACCAGCACGCCGGCGACCACGAACAGCGCCGCCAGGGCGGAGAGCTGCTTCCAGCTGACCCCGCCGAAGAACAGGATGGCCACGGCGATGACCACGTAGACCAGGCCGGTCCCCAGGTCCGGCTGGCCGATCACGATCATCGCTCCGACCAGCGACAGCAGCATCACCCGGGCCGTGGTGCGCCGGTCATACAGCGACCGGGAGCGCTCCACGAAGAACCCGGCCAGGGCCAGGATCATCAGGATCTTGCCGAACTCTGAGGGCTGGACCTGGAGGATCGGCAGCGGGATCCAGCGCCGGGCGCCCAGCTGAGCGGGCATCCCGTAGACGACGATGTTCGAGATGACCATCAGCGCGTAGAAGCCGTAGCGGTACTCACGCAGCCGGGAATAGTCAAAGCGGCTGATCAGCAGAGCCACCAGCAGGCCCATGCCGGCGTAGAGAGCCTGGCGCTCGGCGTAGTGAGTGCCCACGGCGCCCTTCAGCGTGATCAGCGAGCAGCCGACCAGGCCGAGCGCCGCCACCATCAGCAGGGGGTCCATGACCAGCCACCGGCGGACCGTGCGGGGCTTGGCCTGTTCCTCAGAGAGCTGGATGGCGGTTACGTTCATGTCGGGCTCACAGCGTGGTGGAGATCCCGCTCTTGTACGCGCCGGGCTTGTTGAAGAACCACTGCGAGAGGATCTGGCGGGCCACCGGGGCGGCGGCCACGTCGCCGAAGCCACCATTCTCCACCCAGACCGTCACCTCGATCGGCTTGCCGGTGGCGCCGGCGGGGACGAAGCAGGAATACCAGGCGTAGTCGTGCTCGACCCCGTGGGGGAAGTACTGGGCCGTGCCCGTCTTACCGTACACCGGCTTGGGGAAGCTGCCCATCACGTCGGCTGAGGTGCCGCCCGGTTGAGAGGCGGCCTCACGCAGGCCGGTGAGGATCGTGCTCAGGTACTGGGGGTTGATGTGCAGATGGCGCCGGGCCCGCGGATTGATGCGCTGGAGGATCGTGCCGTTGGCCGACTGGATGTCCTCGCCCACGTGCGGGGTGACGATCGCGCCGCCGTTGGCCAGGGCCGAGTAGGCGACGGCCAGCTGAAGCGGGCTGACCAGGTCGTCGCCCTGGCCCACGGCCGCGTTGACGTTGTCACCGTAGGTCCAGGGCGTACCCGAGCCGATCCCGCAGCCGCCCTGCGAGGCCGGGTGCTTGGGGTGGCCCTTGTACGGCCCGGTGGCGTTCTCGCACTGCTTCTCCTGCTGGTTGAGGAAGTTCCAGTACCGGGGCGAGGCCATGGCACCGGTGGCCGCCCCGGGCAGGTCGATGCCACTCGAGCGCCCGATCCCGAACTTGCCGGCCCACTGTTGCAGCGGGCCGCCCTTCATCGAGTTCGAGTTGAGCAAAGCACCCAAGTTGTAGAAGAACACGTCGTCGGAGACCTTGATGGCCTGGGTCAGATCGAGCACGCCGTTAGCCGCGCCTCCGGAGTTCTTCAGGCAGATCGGACCCTCGTGGAAGCAGCCGGTGTCGTCGTAGGTCTCATACGGCGTCCACTTGCCCGACTGGAGGGCGGCGGTGGCGGTGATCGGCTTGAACGTCGAGCCGGTGGCGCCGACGCTCTGAATCGCCCGGTTGAGCAGCGGGTCGCCGCTGCTCGGCCCGAAGTACCGGTCGTACTGGGCCTGGGTCAGCGGCTTGGTGAACAGGCTCGGGTTATAGGTCGGGGCCGAGCCCATCGCGTAGATCTGGCCGTTCTGGGGGTTCATTGCCACGAACGCGCCGCCGGTGCCGTTATTGGTGGCGATGGAGGTGGCCAGCGCCTGCTGGCCCACCTTCTGGAGCTGTTCGTTGATCGAGACCTGGAGGGTGTCGCCGGCGGTCGCCTCGGTGGGCCGCGCGTAGCCTTTGAACTCGCCCAGCGAGTTGACCTTGACCCGTTCCTTGCCGTCGACGCCCTGGAGGAACTGGTTGTACTGCCACTCGAGGCCGGACTGACCCACCTCGTCGGTGTGCGCAATGCCCCGGAAGTGCCTCTGCTTGGTCTCACACGTGGCCGGAGAGGTCCGGTCCACGCAGCTGATCGGCCCGACCGTGCCCAGCACCTGAGCGCCCAGGCTGCCCCGCGGGTACTGGCGGACGTACTTCTGCACGACGGCCACCCCGCGGAACTGGAGCTGGCGTTCGACCAGGTAGTACTGGACGTCCTTGCCCACGTTCTCGGCGATGGTCACGTCGTCATAGGGCACGTTGGCCACGCCCTGGGCCACCAGGCAGGCGATCCGGGACAGCCGAAACGTTCCTGATGTCCCGTTCGGCGGGACAAATTTGCCGTCCACGTGGCACTTGGTCGGGCGGTTGGAGATGTGCAGGATGGACCCCAGACGCCGGTAGAGGGCCGCGTCCTTGGCCGGCGGGCGATCGTAATTGGTGGACATCTCCGCCACCGTGATCGGAACGGGGAGATCCGGAGCGGCGATCTCCACGGCAGGTACCGGCACCGACACGACGAGAGGCTGGCCCGCGCTGTCGATGACCTCGCCGCGCGGAGCCGGGATGGAGATGGCGCGCAGGGAGTTCGTGCTGGCCTGGGCCAGGTACTGCGTCCCGGTCAGGACCTGGAGGAACCAGAGCCGGAAGAAGATGATGGCGAACATGATCAGCGCGCAGGTGCCCACGACCGCCACGCGGAGGGCCAGCTGGGGGGTCATCGGGGGCGTGCGACCGTCGCTAGGCTGGATCACCGGCCGTACCTCGAGATCTGCCCCAGCCGCTCGGAGGGCCGGTGCAGAGGACTGAGACCGCCGGTCGTGTAGGCGCGGCGCCGGCGCCGGCGCGGATCCTCGGGCAGTGCGGGGTGCAGGATCCGCCGCACCAGCTCGTATACGGGCAGCGCGATCAGCGTGTTGACCAGGACGGTGAGGAAGATCTGCTGGAGCAGCAGCAGGCTGACCGGAGCGTCCACCCCGAGCAGGAACTGGATAACTGCCATCCCCACGCCGGCCACGGCCGTGCCGACCGCACCCAGCGCCAGCGGTACGAGGCCGTGCGAGGGATCGCGCAGCTCCCGCAGCCGGCCGGCCCAGTAGCCGATCACGATGAACAGAAGCGAGGTGATGCCCAGCGTCTGGACGAGCGTCAGGTCGACCAGCAGCCCCACGCCGAATCCGGCTATCGCTCCGGCCATCGAGCCACACAGCAGCCCGACCGAGATGACCACCAGCGGCGTGATGTCCGCGGTCACGCCGAACACGGTGATCTGAGAGACCACCGTCTCCTGAAGGATCACGGCGACGATGGCCACCACCGCGATGCGCAGCGGAAGTCGCAGATGCTCGTAATCCAGGGTCATCTAGGCGACGCGTCCGATCACGGCTGAGCGCCCTTCCGGGTGGCGTGGGCCTGCGGCCGGGTGAGGATCTGCACCCACAGCAGATGCCGCAGGTCGACCGACGGGGTGACCGTGACCTCCTGATTGTTGATCAGCGTGTTCTGGTCGGCGTTGGACACCTGACCGATGGGAATCCCGGGCGGATAGAGGTCTTGCAGCTTGGGGTCGATCCGGTCCTGGAAGCCCACCGTCACGACCTGCTGCCCGGGCTGGATCTGGGCGTGCGGATCGAGCGAGCTCAGGATCATTGCGTTGGGGTTGCCGATGGCGGGTTGCAGCACTCCCGAGTCGCCCTGTGAGTCCTCGACCAGGGCGGGAGCGGCGAACTTGTCGTCCGTGATCTCGCTGACGGTGGAGTAGTTGCTCCCCACGACGGCCACGTCGCCGACCAGGCCGCCGGGACCGACCACCGGATCGCCCACGGCGACCCCGTCGGCCGAGCCCTTGTCGACCTCGATCTGCTCCCACCACAGGCTGAGGTCACGGCCGATCACGTCGGCGGTCACCGGGGCGTATGCGTTCAGGTCGGTAGGGGCCGTGTCCAGCTTGACCAGCTTGCGCAGCTGGTTGTTCTGAATCTCTGCGTACTGGGAGGCGGCCAGCTGTTTGGTCAACTGGTGGTTCTCCTTGGTCAGCCGCGTCACCTGGCCCTTGGCCCGGAACGTGCTGGAGAACCAGCCGGCCACGTCGCCGACCGGAGAGAGCACCTTGCTGGCGCCGGTCTGAATCGGCGAGAGGACCTCGACGATCCCTCGCTGCACCGCGTGCAGGGGGCTCGACTGGGGAGCCCCGAAATAAGCGGTAAGCAGGATCAGGGAAGCGCCAACGAGCAGGCCAAGGACCGCCCGTCTGCGCCTGACTTGCTTGTCATGCACGTGCTCGAAATCTCCAAGGTCGTCCGCCTGTGAGCAGCTTCAGAAGCTACCGATCAGCGACGGCGCCGGTTGCGTGAATTCTTGCTGGAGCGATGAATCGCCTCGAACTCCTCCAGAGATCGCCCGGATCCGACGGCCACGCAGGTCAGCGGTGACTCGGCCAGGTGCGCGGGCATCTGCGTCTCGTGACGCAGGCGCTCCTCCAGGCCCTGCAGCAGCGACCCGCCGCCGGCCAGCATAATGCCGCGGTCCATGATGTCGGAGGCCAGCTCGGGAGGAGTCCGGTCTAGCGTCTCCTTGACCGCGTCGATGATCTGCGAGACCGGCTCCTCGAGCGCGCCTCGGATCTCCTCGCTGGTCAGCACCACAGTCTTGGGCAGGCCGGAGACCATGTCCCGGCCACGGATCTCGGCCTGCACCTCCTCGGGCATCGGGAATGCGGAGCCGATCTCCAGCTTCACCTCCTCGGCCGTCTGCTGACCGATCAGCAGCTTGTACTCGCGCTTGACGTAGTTGATGATCGCCTCGTCGAGCTCGTCGCCACCTACCCGGATCGACTGCGAGACGACGATCCCGCCCAGGGAGATGACAGCCACCTCGCTCGTGCCGCCGCCGATGTCGACCACCATCGATCCGGTCGGCTCCCCCACGGGCAGCCCAGCGCCGATCGCGGCAGCCATCGGCTCCTCGATCAGATAGGCCTGGCGGGCGCCGGCCGACAGGCAGGCCTCCTCCACCGCGCGCTTCTCCACCCCGGTCACGCCGCTGGGCACGCACACCACGACGCGAGGGTGGGCCCACCGATTCTGGTGGACCTTCTGGATGAAGTGGCGGAGCATCTCCTCGGTCACCTCGAAGTCGGCAATCACGCCGTCCTTGAGTGGCCGGATGGCCGAGATCGTGCCCGGGGTCCGGCCGAGCATGCGCTTGGCCTCGATACCCACGGCATGCACCTCGCCCGTGCGGGCGTCGACCGCCACCACGCTGGGCTCAGACAGGACGATCCCGCGTCCGCGAACGTACACGAGTGTGTTGGCGGTGCCCAGATCGACAGCCATGTCGCGGCCGCCGAAGCCGGTTAGGTACGTGAAGAAGCCCATTGACGAAACGTAGACAGGAGGGTACGGACGAGCGGCGAGGGTGAGCGGTTCACCATCGTGCGTGCCAGTCCGTCCGCGGCTGAGTGTATCCGAACCTTCGCCCCGTTCCCGTCACCGTCGGCAAAAAAACAGCTGGAAAGCCCGGAGAGTGCGCGGAGCCGAGGAATTCGGGGGATTCCCGCGGCGCGGCGCGCTGCAACGCGGTTCTCAAAGCGCTCCGAGGGCTGTCCTCAGAGTGCTCCGGACCTGGTCCAGCGCGCAAAGCGCTCCCTGATCCCGAACTTTGCGCGCCACACCATGAGAAAACCTGGTCAGGCGCGCAAACCACCGGCTACAGCGACCGTTTGCGCGCTGAAACAGGTCGCAGCCGATCGAGCCCGGGTCAGCCCCGCAACAACCCCGGCTCCAGCTCCAGGAGCGTGTTCACCGGCAGACCCACGACGTTCAGGAAGTCGCCCTGGATACTGTCCACCAGCACGGCCCCCCGCCCCTGGATGGCGTAGCCACCGGCCCGTCCACGCCATTCCTCGCAGTCCAGGTACCAGGTGAGAATCGTTTCATCCACGGGCGTGAAGGTCACGACTGTCGTGGCGGATGCCCGGCGCTCGCGGTCTGACTGGATCAGGCACAGACCGCTCACCACCCGGTGGTCGGTGCCGGCCAGGGAACGCAGGGTGGCTTCCGCCTCAGCCCGATCGGTCGGCTTTCCGTACAGGCCTCCGCCCAGTTCGACCACCGTGTCCACCCCGAGCACCAGCTCGCCCGGGCGCTGGTCGGCCACGGCGCGAGCCTTCCGCCGGGCGTTCTCCAGCGCCACGTCCTCAGCCAGACCGGCCTCGAGCTCCTCGGCACCGGACACGACCACCTCGAAGGCGATGCCCAGCCCCTCCAGGATGGCCCGCCGTTGCGGCGAGCCCGAGGCCAGGATCAGAGGTCGGGGAAGAACAGCGAGACCTCGCGAGCGCCCGACTCAGGCGAGTCGGATCCGTGCACCATGTTCTGGCCCACGGCCACGGCGAAGTCGCCCCGAATCGACCCAGGCGCGGCCTGGAGCGGGTTGGTGGCGCCGATGACCTGCCGGGCCGCCTCGACAGCAGATTCTCCCTGGAGGACCATGGCCACGAGTGGACCGGAGGTGATGAACTCGACCAGCTCCTCGAAGAACGGCTTGCCCTCGTGCTCGGCGTAGTGCCGGGTGGCCAGCTCGCGGTGCATCGTCATCTGCTTGAGCGCCACCAGCTTGAGGCCCTTGCGCTCGAAGCGGGCGATGATCTCACCCGTCAGGTTGCGAGCGAAGGCGTCCGGCTTGACGAGGATGAGCGTGCGCTCCATGCGGCGGTTCTCCTTGACTTGGCGGTCCGGGCAGACCGGACCTCAGATTCAGATCAGGTCAGACGGCGGCCGGCCGACGACAGTCTGCTCGGACTGGCGGGCGCCCATCGGCTGCTCAGTCGAGCGCGAGGCCACGCTCGGCTCGGCCGGACGGGCGCCCACAGGAGCCTCTGATCCGGCCTCTCGGCGCCGGCGGGCGCGGCGAGGCATCGGCGAGCTGCCCACCTCGGCCTCGCAGAACGGGCAGATCTTCCACTGCGGATCCAGCGGCTTGCCACAGTTGGCGCAGGGATCCTTCAGCTTGCGCATGCAGTTCGGGCAGCGCAGGAAGTCCTTCTCGACGTCGTGGTCGCAGTACGGGCACGTGTGGATGCCCGCCTCGGCCAGCCGGGCCTCGGCGGCCTGGATCTCCAGCTCCCGCTCGTGGACGTCGTCCAGGTATTCGGGCGGGCGCACGATCATGTACACGATCGTCCCCACGAACGGGAACAGCGAGGCCGCCGTGGCACAGCCCACCAGCATCGGGTCGGCGATGCGGCGCCGAGCATCTGAGTAGGTCCAGTAGACCAGAGCCAGCCAGATGACGGCCAGGAACAGGAGGATCAGGTCGACGACGAGACTGACCGTGCTGTTGGTGATGCCGAAGACGCCGGGGGCGAGCATGTGAGTGCGCGAGTTTAGTGGTCAGGAGGTTGACATGGCGCTAGCGATGACGGCTAGCGGCACCTCGAGCTGAAAATTCGGTGCAGCGTGCGAAATGCCTGCAACATGTGAAGTGACTTAGGAAAGGCTCGGGTGAGCCGAGGCCACCTTTACCCGGATTCACAGAAAAAGCCGCCCGAATATGTAGCCGATGGCGAAGAACACGAGGATCGTGACGATCACGCCGATCGCGACCAGCTTGACCATGCTGAGAAAGCTCGGGGTCGTGTCTTGCTCGTCGTCCATCGCCTGAAGGGCCGCCGCCGTATGGCCGTTGTCGGGGTTCATAGCATCGATGCCCGGCGGGTGGCATCGCGATCCCGGCCAGCCAGCAGATCAGAGATGAGGTAGATCGACCCGGTGGCCACCACGACGCCGTCCGGACCGGCCAGCTCACGCGCGTGCTCCAGGGCGACCACGGGGTCGCGCACCACCTCTGCCTGGAGGTCCCCGGAGCCCGCCACCTGCCCGGCCAGGGACAACAGCGTGGGCGGCGGCAGCGCCCGCGGGTTACGGGTGCTGGTCAGGACGAGCACGCTCGACAGCGGAGCCAGCGTGCGCAGCATTCCGGCCGCATCCTTGTCGTCCAGGATCGAAACCACGGTGACCACCCGGCGGCGGCCGGCCAGAACCGGAAGCGACTCGGCCAGCGCGGCGATGCCGTCCGGGTTATGCGCGCCGTCGAGCAGCGTGAGCGGCTCCTCCCCCACCACCTGCAGGCGACCGGGAACCTGGATCTCCGCGGCGGCACCGACCACCGCGTGTTCATCGACGGTGCCCAGAAATGCCGTGGCGGCGGCCCGCGCCACGGCGAAGTTCCGCCGCTGGAAGCCGCCCAGCGCGGCCACCGGCATGCCCGGATCGGCGCCGGCCCGCACGATCGTGGCCTGACGCTCGCCGGCCACTTCCTCGGCCACCCGGACGGCATCCGGGTGCATATCTGGACCGAGGACCAGGGTGGCGCCCGGCTGCACCACGTCCAGTTTCTCGCGGGCGATCGCCTCCACGGTCGGGCCCAGCCAGCGGGTGTGCTCCAGACCGACGCTGGTCAGCACCTGCACCTTGGACGGAATCACGTTGGTCGCGTCATAGCGCCCGCCCAGCCCGGCCTCGATCACAGCCGCCTGCACACCCCGGCGAGCCAGCTCGGAGTAGGCGGCCGCTGTGAGCAGCTCGAACTGGGTGACCTGGTCGTCCTCTCCGGCCGTCCGGTTGACCACATCGGCGGCGTGCAGCGCGCGCTCGATCGCCGCCGCGAACTCGGACGGGGTGAGATCCTGATCGTCCACGCGGATGCGCTCGGAGTAGGAGACGAGATGCGGGGACAGGTACGCGCCCACATGCAGTCCGTGGTGGCGCAGGATGGCGGCGATCATCCGGGTGGTCGAGGACTTGCCGTTGGTCCCGACCACGTGGATCGAGTCGAATGTCCGCTCCGGATGGCCCAGGGCGGTCATCAGCCGGCGCATCCGCTCCAGCCCGAAGTGCATGCCGAACAGCTCGAGGGCCAGGAGACGTTGCTCGGCCTCCTCGGGGGTCAGGTTCGGCCTCCCGGCCGCCATCACAGTGCCTCTAGCTCGGCCTGCAGTGCCGATAGCTTCGCCCGCTCGGCCTCGACGACCTGAGCCGGAGCCTTCTGCACGAAGCCCTGGTTCTCGAGCTTGCGCTGCGCCCGTTCGATCTCGGCTGCCAGCTCGGTTCGCTTGGCCTCCCGCTTGCGCCCGGCGGCGCCCACGTCGACCTCGGCCGACTCCAGGATCTCCACCGCGCCGCGGGGGACCGGGACGGCCGCCACCGCCTGACCGCCGTTGGCGCCGGCGAGGTCCAGTCGGGTCAGGCGGGCCAGCTGCCCGGCCAGCTCGTCGTAGCCGGGCGCAGCCAGCCGGGCGGGGAGCACGGCCGATGGCCTGACCTCGGCCGAGTCACGCCAGGCCCGCACCGCCTGGACGGCCACGATGGCGTCGGCCAGGACGGCCTCTGCCTGATCGTCGCGCTCGCCGCTCGCCGCGCTGTCCATGCGGCCGGCCAGCAGGCCCTCGGCTCCGGGGACAAAGGAGTAGATCTCCTCGGTGACGAACGGGATCAGGGGATGGGCCATGGCCAGCGTCTCGGTGAGCACGTGCAGCAGGGTGGCGGCCGTGTCGGGGTCACCCTCGTAGAGCCGGGGCTTGACGAGCTCCAGGTACCAGTCGCACAGCTCGCCGTAGATGAAGTCATAGAGCTCCAGCGCGGCCCGGGCGAAGTCGTAGCGCTCGATGCGGCCCCGGACCTCCTCCCGCGCGCGGGCCAGCCGGGAGAGGATCCACCGGTCCTCCACGGTCCTCGGCCGCACATCCGCGCGGGCCGACGGATCGACGCGGAGCAGGATCAGCCGCGAGGCGTTCCACAGCTTGTTGGTCAGCTGCTGACCCTGGGCCACCTTGTCCTCGCTGAAGCGCACGTCCTGACCGCTGGACATGACGAGCAGGCCCCAGCGCACGGCGTCGGCGCCGTACGCCGGAAAAGACCCCCCGATTTCAAAGACGGGGGGTCTTTCACCCCCGTTGATCAGGTCCAGCGGATCGATTCCCGTGCCCAGCGACTTGGACATCCGGCGTCCGTCGGGCGCCTGGATGATCGAGGTGATGTGGACGTCGGAGAACGGGATCTCGCCCATGAACTCGAAGCCCTGCATGACCATCCGGGCCACCCAGAGGAAGATGATGTCCCGTCCGGTGACCAGCGCATCGGTGGGATAGAAGGCCCGCAGCTCGGGGGTCTGTTCGGGCCAGCCGAGCGTGGCGAACGGCCACAAGGCGCTGGAGAACCAGGTGTCCAGCACGTCCGGGTCCCGCTCCCAGCCCTCGCCGCTGGGCGGCTCGGTCCCGACGTAGGTCTCCGGGGTGGGGCGGGTCCGGTACCAGACGGGGATCTGATGTCCCCACCACAGCTGGCGCGAGATGCACCAGGGCCGGATGTTCTCCATCCAGTCCAGGTAGACCTTGGCCCAGCGCTCGGGGAAGAAGCGGACCCGCCCGTCCTTCACCGCCTGGATCGCCGGCGCCGCCAGCTCGTCCATCCGCATGAACCACTGCAGGGAGATCAGGGGCTCCACCCGCTCGCCCGAGCGGTGGCTGAACGGCACCGTGTGCGTGTAGGCCTCGCTGCTGCGCAGCAGCCCCTGCTCGCGCAGTTCGGCCACCACGGCATCCTGAGCCTCGGGCACGGTCAGGCCTACGAACCGCTCCGGCGCCTCGTCCGTGATCCGCCCATCCTCGCCGATCACGCTGGGGTGCGCGAGATGATGCCGGCGGCCGATTTCGAAGTCGTTGGGGTCGTGCCCGGGGGTGATCTTCAGCGCCCCCGTTCCAAACTCGGGCTTCACGTAGTCGTCGGCGATGATCTTCAGCCGGCGTCCGACCAGCGGCAGGATCGCCGTCTCCCCGATCAGCCGGCGGTAGCGCTCGTCCTCGGGGTTGACCGCGATCGCCACGTCGGCCAGCATCGTCTCGGGACGCACGGTGGCCACGGTGATCGCCCCCGAGCCCGACTCCAGCGGGTAGTCGATGTAGTACAGGGTGTCGGTGACCTCCCGGTCCTCCACCTCGAGGTCGGAGATGGCCGAGCGCGACCCCGGGTCCCAGTTGACCATGTAGCGGTCCCGGAAGATGTAGCCCTTCTCGTAGAGATCGACAAACACCTTGAGGACGGCCTGGGCATAGGCGGGGTCCAGCGTGAACCGCTCTTCGGCGTAGTCGCAGGAGGCGCCCAGGCGCTTGAGCTGCTCGACGATCTGGTGGCCGTAGCGCTCCCGCCAGGCCCACACGCGGGCGACGAACTGCTCGCGGCCGAGCTCCTCGCGGCTGGTGCCCTGCGACTTCAGCTCTCGCTCGACCTGGGTCTGGGTGGCAATGCCGGCGTGGTCGGTCCCGAAGATCCACTTGACCCGCTTGCCTCTGGCCCGGGCATGTCTGACCAGTACATCCTGGACTGAGTTGTTGAGCGCGTGCCCCATGTGCAGGACACCGGTGACGTTGGGAGGCGGGATCGCGATCGAGTAGTTCTCCTCGGCCGTCCCCTCGGGTTCCGGGTGGAAGATCCCCGACTGAAGCCACCGCTCGACGATCCGGGGCTCCACCTCGGAAGGCTCGTAGCGGGTCTTTTGCTCGAGATCGGACACGAGAGCCAGTCTAGGGAGGCGGCAACTGGGATCGATTGTTCGGTTAGGGGGCCAGGTGACCACTAAATGAACACTCGGAGGGGCTCCTTCACAAATCGGCAACGCCGCGTTCACGAGCCGGTGACCCGGCCGCCCGGCGGCAGCGCGAAGGTCCGCTTTCTCTCCTCCTCCTAGTTCCCGAGGCGGCGGCGCCAACCGCGCCGTCGCCTTGGGGCTAGACCCGGCTCGAGCGCCGGAGCGGGACAACTGCGACCTCCGCGATGCAGATCCGGTAAACCGTTGATGACACTACCCGAGGCACTCGATCCAACGGCCTCGGGCCGATCGAGGAGGAAAGATGGGTTCTTCCCTGTTTGGGCAGCGATCGGCGGTCCTCAACGCCGGCAGGGTCGTCCTGCTGGCCGGACTGATTCTCGCGCTGCTGGGCGCCGCGAGCGCCAGCGCACGGACGACGAAGAGGGCTCACCGGACGAGCCGCCATCACCGGACCGCCACCGCCCGGGCAACCCGGGCGCGGAGAATATCTCCGCTGGCCGCGGAGGTGCCTTTGAGCGCCTTCACGAAACACCAGGATTCGGCGACCGCATGCACGCTGCCGGACGGCAGCACGGTCAACTACTTCCACTGCTACACCCCACAGGACATTCGGAGCTTCTACGGCGTGGACCGGGTCGCTCCGCTGGCGCCGGATGTCCCGAACTACGGGCAAGGGCAGACGATCGTGCTCGTGGATTCGTACGGCAGTCCGACGGCAGCGTCGGATCTGCAGACGTTCCACAACACGTTCTTCTCGAACCTGCCGAATCCGAGTTTCAAGCAGGTCTTCCCCCAGGGCAATCCGCAGTACAAGGACGCCTGCAAGAACAGCAAGGGGCTCTCAGGACCCTGTTCCGCGGCCAACTGGTCCGGGGAGGCGACGCTTGACATCGAGTGGGCGTATTCGATCGCCCCGGAGGCTCACCTCGTCCTGGTGGCGGTGCCCCCGGCCGAGACGCTGGGCGTGCAGGGGTTCCCGAACCTGTTCAACGCCATATCGAAAGAGATCGACGCCACGCCAGCCGGCACGATGTTCTCGATGTCGTTCGGAGCCGCCGAGCAGAACTTCGGAGGCGCCGCGGCGTCGCAGACAGCGAAGTTCGACAAGGTGTTCAAGAAGGGTCTGGCCAAGGACGACAACTTCTTTGCCGCCTCTGGCGACTACGGGACTTACAACGCCAGCAAGCAGCACAAGGACACGACGAACTTCCAGTACCCGACGGTCGGGTGGCCGGCCAGCTCGCCGTATGTGGTGAGCGTCGGGGGGACGCAAGTGCAGGACGGCTGGACCTGGGCCCCGACCAGCAACGACGCGTTCACGTCCACCGGCGCCTACAACCCCGACTATTGGAGCTCCACGTCGGGTGGCAGCAGCCAGGCGGTCTGGAATGAGTCCTGGGCACCGATCGCCACCGGTGGCGGCGCCAGCGCCGTCTACGCCCGGCCGTCGTGGCAGTCAGGCGTCGATCCGGGGTACGGCAACCACCGCCTGGCGCCTGACACGGCGTGGAATGCTGCCGTGAACGGCGGCGTGGACGTGTACATCACGGCGTATCCGGGGTTCAACTGCGGTAATACGACTGGCTGCTGGACCTTCTTTGGAGGCACCTCAGCGGCCACTCCGCAGACGGCGGCGCTGACGGCGCTAGCCAATGCGGCGCGGGCGCACGAGACCCCGAGCAAGGGCCCGATCGGGTTCCTGGATCCGATTCTGTACGGCGGCGTGGGGACGAGCGCCTACTCCGACATCGTGCCTCAGCACTACGGCAGTGCGCCGGCGACCTTCGCCGGCAGCGAGGTCGGCGTCAGTGGTCCGGTGTACAAGTCGGTCGGCGACCTCCGGGACAACCAGCTCTGGGGAGTGCCGGTGGCTGGCTACCCGACCACGACGGGCTACGACGCGACGACGGGTTGGGGCACGCCCAACGCGCCGGCATTCGTCGCAGCGCTGGCAGGCCGGTAACCGAAGATGAGCTGTTGGGCGGTGGCGCTTGGCGCTGCCGCCCAGCCGGCTCAGGCGGCCGCCTCTCCCTCTTCCTCGGCGTCGGGCGCGGCCACCGTGACCAGGGTCGGGGAGACGCCCTTATCGATCGTCTCCCGGGTCACCACGCACTTCTGAACGTCCCGGCGGGAGGGCAGCTCGAACTGGACCTCGAGCAGGACCTCCTCGATGATCGAGCGCAGGCCACGGGCGCCGGTCTCGCGCTCGAGCGCCCGGTCGGCCACCGAGTGCAGCGCCTCATCGGCGAACACCAGCTCGATCCCGTCGAACTGGAAGAAGCGCTGGAACTGCTTGACCAGGGCGTTGCGCGGCTCGGTGAGGATCTTCATCAGCTCGTCGCGCGACAGCTGATGGATGGCGCTCATCACCGGCAGGCGGCCGATGAACTCGGGAATCAGCCCGTACTGGATCAGGTCCTCGGGCAGGCAGTGCTGGAAGATCTCCCCGGTATCGCGCTGATCCTTGGACTGGATGGCCGCGCCGAAGCCGATCCCCTGGTGGCCGATCCGCCGCTCGATCACCTTGTCCAGGTTGGCGAACGCGCCGCCACAGATGAACAGCACGTTGGTCGTGTCGATCGACAGGAACTCCTGATGAGGATGCTTGCGACCGCCCTGCGGAGGAACCGAGGCCGTGGTGCCCTCGAGGATCTTCAGGAGCGCCTGCTGTACGCCCTCGCCCGACACGTCCCGGGTGATCGAGGGGTTGTCGGCCTTGCGGGCGATCTTGTCGACCTCGTCGATGTAGATGATCCCGGTCTCGGCCTTCTTGACGTCGTAGTCAGCGGCCTGGATCAGCTTCAGCAGGATGTTCTCCACGTCCTCACCGACGTAGCCGGCCTCGGTCAGCGCCGTGGCGTCGGCGATCGCGAACGGGACGTTGAGGATCTTGGCCAGCGTCTGGGCCAGCAGCGTCTTGCCGCAGCCGGTCGGCCCGAGCAGCAGGATGTTCGACTTCTGCAGCTCGATGTCGTTCTCATCGGACTGCATCATC
>DASZNA010000086.1:0-7222 GCA_035551655.1 Solirubrobacteraceae bacterium | reverse complement strand
TTCCGTTCTGGGCGATCTGCACGGGCTCACCATGCCGGATCCCCAGCCGCTTTGCGTCTTCGGGCGAGAGCTCCACCTGCTGCTCGGCCACCGTGTACTGGAGGGCAGGCGAGATGTCGACTTCGGGGGCCGCCCAGATCGAGCGGTAGGTGGCCAGGCGCAGATGGCCGTTCTGGCTCTGTCCGTCGTCCGGGCGGCTTGGGGCACGCCCGGACGGGGTCGGAATTGTCCCCCCGGGCATCGTGGACGCCTGCTCGCGCTCGGGCCAGCGCACGCCGATGCCGCCAATCTCGTCCAGGCTGATGCCCTCGTAAAAGGGAACGGCCGCGGCGAGCTGCTTGAACGCCATCGAGCTGGTCAGAACGCCCAGGTCGAGCCCGCAGCGGCGGGACAGTTCGGCGATCACCGACCAGCCGGCGCGGACGTTGCCTGGGTGGGCGATGGCCGCCCGCAGGCGCTGGACGCGGCCGTCGGGATGGACGACCGTGCCCTCCTTCTCGGCGTAGGACTCGGCGGGGAAGACCACGTCGGCGTGCTCGGCCAGGCCTTCGGTCAGCACCGAGGCATGCGCCACCACCAGGCCGGCGTGGTGCATGGCGGCCTCCCAAGCGGCGCGATCGGGCAGATCGCGCACCGGGTCGGTCTGCAGCAGATACAGGGCGTGGACCTGGCCGGCGGCCGCGGCGCCGGCGATCTCGGCCGCGGGGCGGCCGGCCGTAACGGGATCGGAGTAGCCGGGGCCCGCGTCGGGGAGGGCGCCGGCCTCCCTGATGCCGCGCCCGTTGGCACCCCGGGGAATCTCGAGGAGGCCGGCGCCCTCCCGGCCTGCCAGCCCCAGCCGGTCGGCGATCCGCGCCAGCGACCCGAGCGCTTCGGCGTTCAGCCCCTCGCCCCACAGGACCACCACGTCCTCGCCGCCGTCTGACAGCTGCTGGGCGATGGCGCTCAGCGGGTCATCGCCGGAGGACTCGCTGGAGGCATGCCCGAAAGCCGCCTCCAGCGCAGACAGGAACTCGGCCGCGCCGCCCGGCGCGATGCGATGCGAGATCGCCGCGTTCGCGTCGAGCGTGCTCGGGCGCTCGGTGGCCACGATCAGCTTGACGCCGTGGCGGCGCACCCCCTTGCGGATCCGCAGGTCAAGGATCGGGGCGTCGTCCAGCGGCTCGGTGCCCAGCACGAGCACCGTGTGGGCGAACTCGAGGTCGGACACGCTGGCCTGCAGCCCGGGAGCCGATAGTGCCCGGGCCAGCGGCAGGTCTACGGAGGCGCTCGCGCGCGAGTCGATGTCGTCGGAGCCGAGGCCCTCCCGTAGGAGGCGCTGAAGGAGGAAGGCCTCCTCGTTGGTGGCCTGGCCACCCACCAGCGCGGCCACATGCCCTTTGTGCCGGGCCAGCCCGGAGGCCGTCTCCAGAGCGCGCTCCCAGGACACCGGGCGCAGCCGGCCGCCGTCGCGGACCATCGGTTGGACGATGCGATCGTCGACATGAATCGCCTGGTAAGCGAAGCGACCCTTGTCGCACAGCCAGCCGTCATCGACCTCCATGTGGTTGCGGCTGAGAACCCGCATGACCTTCTCGTCGCGGACGGTGAACTCCACGTTGCACTGCGACGGGCAGAGCATGCAGATCCCGCCCGCGCCCTCGATGTCCCAGGGCCGTGCTCGGAATCGGTAGGGCGTGCTGGTCAGCGCGCCGACCGGGCACAGTTCGATGATGTTCCCGGAGAACGGGGCCACGTAGGGATGGCCGTCGTGCGTGCCCACGAATGTGTGGGCGCCGCGCTCGGTGAAGATCAGCTGCCAGTCCTCGGCGATCTCCTGGCTGAAGCGCACGCAGCGGTAGCAGAGGATGCAGCGCTCGCGGTCGATGGCGATCAGCGGTGACAGGGCCAGAGGCTTCTGGAAATGGCGCTTGGGCTCGACCACCCGGGAGCGCCCGAGCCCCCACCCGAAGGTGATGTCCTGCAGCGGGCACTCGCCGCCCTTGTCGCACACGGGGCAGTCAAGCGGGTGGTTGACGAGCAGGAACTCCACCACCGCGTTCTGGGCGGACCGCACCCGGTCTGACTGGGTGTGCACCACCATCCCGTCCCTCACCGGGGTCGAGCAGGAGGTCTGCAGCTTGGGTATCCCCTCGATCTCCACCAGGCACATGCGGCAGGCGCCCACGGGGTTGCCCAGCTTCGGCTCGTAGCAGAAGTAGGGGATCTCAACGTCGCCCTCCTTGGCGGCATCGACCAGCATCGTGCCCTCGATGGCCTCGATCTCACGGCCGTCGATGGTCAGCTGTATGGGCTTCTGCTCGGGGCGGGGCATGGTGTTGGGGGTGGTGGTGGGACTAGGTCGTCAGAGGACGGGGTCGGTGATGCCCACGGGGATCGCGTCTTTGAGGGCGCCGGCGCCGGAGCGCTCGCGGGCCGCCTCGATCTCCGCCTCGAGCTCGCCGCGGAACTTCTCCACCATCGAGCCAATCGGCATGGCCATCGCGTCGCCCAGCACGCACAGGCAGTTGCCGATGATCTGGGTCTGCACCGAGGCCATGATGTCGAGGTCCATCGGGGTGGCCTCGCCGCCCTCGATCCGGTCGATCATCTTGACCGTCCAGTTGGTGCCCTCGCGGCAGGGCACGCATTTCCCGCACGACTCGTGGGCGTAGAACTTGGCCACCTTGCGCATCACCTCGAGCACCGTGTGCGTCTCGTCCACGACGATGATCGCGCCGGAGCCGAGCATCGTGCCCGCCTTGGCCATCGTGTCGAAGTCGTAGGGGAGGTCGAGGTCCTCGTCTGAGCCGGTGAGCACCGGGGATGAGGAGCCGCCGGGGAACCACAGCTTGACCTGGCGACCGTCCTTAGGTCCGCCGGCCAGGCCGTAGATGATCTCCCGGCTCGGGGTGCCCAGGACGATCTCGTAGTTGCCGGGCCTCTGGACGTCGCCGGACACCGACACCAGCTTGGTCCCGGTGGAGGTCTCGGTGCCGATCTCGGCGTACTGCTTGCCGCCCATGGCCATGATGTGGGGGACGGTCGACAGCGTCTCCACGTTATTGATCAGCGTGGGGCCCTGGTAGAGACCCTGGATGGCCGGGAACGGCGGCTTGAGCCGGGGGTTGCCGCGCTTGCCCTCCAGCGAGTCGAGCAGCGCCGTCTCTTCGCCACAGATGTAGGCGCCGGCGCCGCGGTGCAGGACGAGGCTGAGGTTGTGCCCGGATCCGAGGATGTCCTCGCCCAGGTAGCCGGCCTCATAGGCCTCGCCGATCGCGGCCTCCAAAATGTCGCCCTGGAGCTGGTACTCGCCGCGGATGTAGATGAACGCCTCGCGAATCTCGGCGCCATAGCAGGAGATGACGATCCCCTCGATCAGCATGTGCGGGCTCTTCTGCATGAGTTCGCGGTCCTTGAACGTCCCCGGCTCGGACTCGTCCGCGTTGCAGGTCAGGTACTTGGGCATGTCGCCCTTGGGCAGGAACCCGGCCTTCTGGCCCATCCGGAACCCGGCCCCGCCGCGTCCGCGCAGGCCCGAGTCGGAGATCTCCTGCAGGACGGCCTCACGAGGCATCTCCAGCGCCCGGCGCAGCTGCTGATAGCCGCCGCGGCGCTCGTAGACCTCGAGCGTGTTGAGTCCCGGCTCGTCGATGTCCTTGAAGATCAGCAGCTCGGTCATTCGGCGCTCCCGCCGTTGCCGCTGTTGGCATTCGGGTCGGCGCAGCGGCGGTACCGTAGCTGCTTGTCCGGGAGCACCGGGCGGTCCGCTCGCAGGTCAGCCACGATCTGCCTGGCATCCGTGGGGGTGAGCGGGCCCACGTACTCGCCGTCGATCGATGCCATCGGGCCGATGTCGCAGGCCCCCAGACACTCGAACGAGCACACGTTGAGATCCGCGTCGGGATCCAGCCGGGCCAGCTCCACGAATGTCTCGTGCAGCTCGTCGGCGCCCAACAGCGAGCAGCTGATGTTGGTGCACACGAACACGTCGTGCTTGGGCTTGGGTGCCAGCGAGAACATGTCGTAGAAGCTGGCCACGCTGGTCAGGTAGGCCGGGGTCAGGTCCATCACGCTGGCCACCTGAGCGATCGCCTCCGGAGAGCACCAGCCGTGGTGCTGCTGGGCAGCGTGCAGGGCCGGGATGGCTGCCGAGCGCCGGTCGGGGTACTTGGCCATCGCGGTCTCGATCTCGCGCTGGAGCTGATCAGGGACCTCGGTGAGTGCCGGATCCGGGATCGTGGCCGGCGGCTTTGACAGGTCGACCGCTTCATCCCAGCCCGGCACCCGGGATCCGTGGCCGAAGCGCGGCACCTTGGGGTGGGGGTCGACGCCGGCCACCCGGCTACTGGCGCCGGCGGAGACGCCCCAGTGAACGTCGCTGCTGCTCACCGGTCGACACCTCCGAGCACTGGGTCGACCATGGCCAGGGTGGCGATCAGGTCGGCGATGTAGGAGTCCTTGACCATCGGCGCGGTGGCCTGCAGATTGATGAAGCTGGGGTCGCGCATATGAACGCGAGCCGGCTTGGCCGAGCCGTCGGCGCGCACGAAGCACCCGTACTCGCCCCGCGGCCCCTCGATCGGGTAGTAGCACTCGCCCGGTGGTACGCGGAAGCCTTCGGTGACTAGCTTGAAGTGGTGGATCAGCGCCTCCATGCTCGTGGCCAGCTCGTGGCGCGGAGGCAGCGCGACCTTGCGGTCGGTGGTGATGTGCGGCCCTTCGGGCAGCCCCTCCAGGGCCTGCCGGATGATCTTCACCGACTCGTAGAGCTCGGCGTGGCGCACCCGGAAGCGGTCGTAGTTGTCGCCGTGGCTGCCCACCGGGATCTTGAAATCGAAGTGGTCGTAGCTGGAGTAAGGATGGGCCTTGCGCAGGTCCCACGGGTTGCCCGCCGCCCGCAGCAGAGGACCGGTGACGCCGAGGCCGAGCAAGGTGGCCTCGTCCAGCGGGCACACGCCCCGCAGACGGGACAGGAGGATTTCGTTCTTCTCCAGAAGATCGGCGTACTGGTCGGCCCGCGTGGGCATCTCGTCCAGGAACTTGGTCAGCTGGGCGGCGAATCCCGACGGAACGTCCTCCATCACCCCGCCGACCTGGATGTACCGGGTGTGCATGCGCGCGCCCGAGGACATCTCGAACAGATCAAGGACCGTCTCGCGCTCGCGGAAGCAGTACCAGAACATCGACATCGCCCCGAGGTCCAGAGCGCTCGTGCCCAGCCACACCAGATGGGACATGATCCGGTTGAGCTCCAGGTGGATGACGCGGAGATACTGCGCCCGGGGCGGGACCTCCACCCCGAGCAACGTCTCCACGGCGCCGCAGTAGGCCATCGCGTTGAAGTAGTAGGCCAGGTAGTCCATCCGCTCGATCACCGGGATGGCCTTCCAGTAGCTCTTGTCCTCGCAGGTCTTCTCGATGCCTGTGTGCACGTAGCCGATCACCGGACGGATGTCGCGCACGACCTCGCCCTCCAGCGTGGCGATCAGCCGCAGCACCCCGTGCGTGGCGGGGTGGTGGGGCCCGATGTTGAGGGTGAGGAGCTCATGGGTCTCACCCGTGCCGGCCGGCTCGGTCGACATCGTGATCGAGTCCTCTTGGCGGCGGTAGTCGCTGGTCGTGCTCATCGTGTCACTGAAACTTTCCGTAGGACTGCTCTTCGTTGTAGGTGAAGAGGACCGGCTCGCCGCCGACGGGGAAGTCACGGCGCTGGGGGAAGCCCTCGTAGTCCTCGGGCATGAGGATCCGGCGCAGGTCGGGGTGGCCGTCGAACACCACGCCGAACATGTCGTAGGTCTCGCGCTCGGGGAAGTCGGCCCCGGGATAGAGATCCACCACCGAGGGGACGTGGGCGTTGTCGATCAGGACGCGGGCCTTCACCGAGATCCGATCGACCTCCTTCATGTCGAGCAGCTCGTAGAGCACGCCCAGGCGAGGCTCCTCGGGGTAGTAGTCGACCCCGTGCAGGCTGGCCAGGAAGCTGTACCCCTTGCCCCGCAGGAAGGTCAGCACCTCCTTGGTTTGCGCCGGGTCGATGCGCAGCTCGGCTCGCCCGCGATGGAAGGAGGTGTCGATTACCGAGTCGGAGTGAGCGTCGCGGAGCTCGTGCGCGATCAGCTCGAGGCCCGTCGCGTCAGGCACCTGCCGTATCTCCGTGCTTGAACACGCTGATGTCGGCGGAATCCAGGTCGGTCTCCACCTGATCCGGGTGGCGACCCGTGGGGCTGAGGATCTCCTCGGTGCCCACGGCGTCGTAGCGCTCGCGCCAGCCGGCCTTCTCGTTGTTCTGGACCTTCTCCCGCAGGCGCAGGATGCCGTGGGCCAGGGCCTCAGGCCGGGGCGGGCAGCCGGGGACATGCACGTCGATCGGCATGAACTTGTCGCTCGGCACCAGCGCATAGTTGTTGAACACTCCGGTCGAGGAGCAGCAGGCGCCCATCGAGATGGCGTACTTGGGCTCCAGCATCTGGTCCCAGATGCGCCGGACGACCGGCGCCATCTTGATGCTCACGCGCCCGGACAGCAGGATCAGATCTGACTGGCGGGGGGAGGCCCGGAAGGCCTCAAAACCGAAGCGGGCGATGTCCACCCGCATGCCCACGATCGACATCATTTCGATCGCGCAGCAGGCCAGGCCGAAGGTCAGCGGGAAGAACGAGTTGCCCCGGGCCCAGGACACTGCCTTCTCCAGGGTCGTGGTCATCACGCCCTCCTCCACGTACTTCTCCAGCGCCTCGCCCTCGAGGTCGCCGCGCAGCATGTCCCGGGCCAGCAGCTGCCGGGCGCGGAAGTCGGCCTTGGGGTCAGGCGACTGGCTCTCCGATGGCGGGAAGTTGGTGAGAGCCGAGGAAGTGGCGAGCAGCTCGCGCTTTATTTCCATTCCAGGGCTCCTCGGCGCCAGACGTAGACGAACGCGATCATCAGGAGAACCACGAAGGTGATGGTTTCGGCGAGCGCGAAGCCCCCGAACGCCCGCAGCTGGACGGCGATCGGGTACAGGAAGATGACCTCGATGTCGAACAGGATGAACAGCATCGCGATCAGGTAGAAGCTGATCCCGAAGCGGAAGCCGCGCTGGATCTCCGACGGCAGCCCGCACTCGTACGGGCTGCTCCGGTTGCGATTGGGGCGGGTGCGCACCCCGGTGATCAGGTTGAGGACGGCGAACAGGGTGCCGACCAGGCCACCCAAGACCATGAACACGATCGCCGGCAGGTAATCCCTGAGCACACTCGCGTTA
>DASZNA010000085.1:0-25513 GCA_035551655.1 Solirubrobacteraceae bacterium | reverse complement strand
AGGCTCAGGTTGATCACCCGGCACCCCTGGGCGACCGCCCAGGCCACGCCCTCGACCAGGGCGGTGTAGTTACCCCGGGCCTGTGCTCCGAGTACGCAGACATCCCAGAGCTCACATTCTGGCGCTAACGAACGGATGATCCCCGCGCAGGCCGTCCCGTGGCCGGCCCGGTCGCCAACCGATTCCTCCACCACCTCAGGCTCTCCGTCGGCGTCGAACCTGACGTGGGCCGCCCGCTGCACGCCCTGCACCAGCTCGTGGCCGGCATCGATGCCGCTGTCGACCACCCCCACCGCCACACCCCGCCCGGTCGAGCCACCCCAGGCCCAGCTCCGGTCGATGCCTGGGGGCAGACCGGGACGCAGGGAGTTAGCCCTCGGGTCGTCCCGTCGCATGCTCCAGGCCGGCAGATCCTCATCCAGTTCACTCACGCGTCGCCGTTCACCTCCAGCATCCCCCGAAGCTTGGTCAGGCACCGGCTGATCCGGCTGGCGATCGTACCCATGGGAATCCCCGTGGCCTCCGCGATGGCGCCGTAGGTCTGGTCCTGGGCGAAGAAGCGATCGAGGATCTCCTGGCAGTCCTCAGATAGCCCCAGCATCGCCTGGCGCACGCTCATCGCGGTGTCCAGGCGGTCAAGCTCCCCCAAGGCCTCCTGATCGGGGATCTCCAGCGCGGTCTCGTCGGCCTGCTCCCGGGAGGACGCCCGCAGTCGGTCGACGGCCAGCCGCCGGGTCAGCTGGGCCAGCCAGGGCCGGACAGCCGCATCGTCGCGCAGCCGGTCGAGATGCTCGTAGGCGCGGGCGAAAACCTCCTGAAACACGTCCTCGGCGTCCGGCTCGCTCAGCCGGAAGCCCTGGGCCGCGATTGCGTAGACGTAGCGAGAGAAGCGCTGCACGAGCAGGGCCCACGCGCCCGGTTGCCCGGCGCGGCATGCCCTGACCAGATCGGCATCGCCTATGGCTGATGCCAGGACCGTTCCCTGGCCCCCTCGCTCCATGGTGGCAGGAGCCTAAAGCACCCTGCCAGCCAGGCCAAACCGGGACCCGGCCCGTCGCCCTAGCGCCGTAAGATGCCGCCCTCCCCCCAGGCAGAAGGAGTTGCCTTTGACGACGCTGGCTGCGGAGCCCGAGAGGGGCTCCGGGTGGTTATACCGCTACCGCAGAGTGCTCAGGCAGCGGGATGTGCGCCGGCTGTTCGGCGGGCTGGTCATCTCATCGACCGGTGGCTGGGCCTACAACACCGTCCTGCTGGCCTACGTGTTCGAGCGGACCCACTCCCTGGGCTGGGTGGGGGCGGCGGGCATCGTCAGGTTCGTGCCCCAGCTGCTGTTCAGCACCTACGGCGGCGTGCTGGCCGAGCGCATGGAGCGCATCCGCCTGATGGTGGCCAGCGACCTGGTGTGCGCGACGTGGCAGGTCGGGTTGGCGCTGGTGGCGGCCACGGGCGCACCTGCGATTCTGGCCCTGGTGTTCGCCGGCCTGGACGCCGCCACCGGCGTCGTCTACGCGCCGGCCACGGCAGCCATGATTCCCAGCCTGGTGGATGAGGACGATCTGGCCGCGGCCAACGCGCTGAACGGGACGATCGACCAGCTGGTAGTGATCGCCGGCCCCGGCATCGGGGCGTTGCTGCTGCTGGCCGGATCCACGGCCGCCGGCTTCTCGCTGAACGCCGCCTCGTACGTCATCTCGGCCCTACTGGTGGGGAGCATCAAGATCCGCAGCCGCCCCGTGGACGTGACCGAGGGAGGTAGCGCGGGCTTTCTGAGCCAGCTGAGCGTCGGGTTTCGCACGATCCTGGCCCTGCCCGCGGCCCGGGTCCTGGTTGCCTATTGCGCGCTGGTCAGCTTCGTCTACGGCACCGACACGGTGCTGTTCATGGGCGTCTCCGTACACCACCTGGGGACAGGCACGCACGGCTTTGCCTATCTGCTGGCCGGCCTCGGCGTGGGCGGCGTGTTGCTGGCAGCCGCGGTCGACCGGATGGCCGGCTCCGGGCGGCTGGCCCTGATCATCATCGGTGGGGCCGTCGGGTACTGCATGCCCACCGCGCTGCTGATCGTGATCCATTCACCGGTGCTGGCCTTCCTGCTCGAGATCTTCCGGGGCGGCTCGACCCTGATCGTTGATGTCCTGGCCATCACGGCGTTGCAGCGCGCCGTCGACTCCGACCGGCTGGCCCGGGTGTTCGGAGTGTTCTTCGCCCTGATCCTGGGCGCGATCACGCTGGGCGCCCTGATCACCCCGATCGTCGTGCACGCGGTGGGCCTGGATGGGGGCCTGTGGGCAATGTCGGTGGGACCCGCCGTCGTGGCGGTGCTCGGAATGCCGGCCCTGCTGCGGGTCGACCGCCAGACGGCTGAGCGCGCCCGGCAGCTGGCACCGCGGGTGGCGATCCTGGAGGGGCTGGGCCTGTTTGCCGGAGCCAGCCGGCCAATCCTGGAGCGACTGGCCGGCGCCGCCGAGACGGTGGCGTTCGAACCTGGTGTGGCGATCGTTCGCGAAGGTGAACCGGCTGATGCCGTTTATGTTCTCGCCGAAGGCGAGGTGCGGGTGACGGCTCGGGGGGAGGTCGGGACCGAGGAGCGCCTGATCCGAGTCATGGAGGCTCCCACCTTCTTCGGGGAGATCGGCGTGCTCGAGGGCATCCCCCGCACCGCCACGGTCACCGCCGCCACTTCCTGTCGCTGCGAGCGGATCGACGGGAACACGCTGCTGGAGGTCCTGACCGCCTCCCCGCCCTCCTCCTCGCTGATGGAGCAGGCCCGGAGCCGGCTGGCCGTGACCCATCCATCCCGCCGCCTGGCCTACACGCCCCCGGTGGAGACTCCGGAGGCCGCCGGCTAGCTGGCCGGCGGCATGCTCAGGGTGGGTCGGCTAGGGCCGGTGCCCGGTGAGCGCGACCGCCTGGTAGAAGGTCCCGCGGTTGTCGAACGGCTGCGGGGGCACGTTGATGGCCCCGGCGGCGGTGGGCTGGATCTGGTCGCAGGCCGGCTGGGCGCTCACCGCGCACAGGGTGGGCAGCTTCCAGCCCGTCATCGAGGCGCCGTAGCGCTTGCTCAGCGCGGCGGCCGCCTGGAGCAGGGTGCGGGTCAAGAGCGCCCGGCAGCGGCGCCGCGAGCCCCGTCCGCAGAACGTGCGGGAGAACCGGCCGCGCACGTGGCGGTGCAGAACCTGGCGCAGGTCCTTCTGAACATCCATCTCCCACCCCTCAAAGAACCCGTTTCCGGTGCCGTCGCGAATCCCATCGGGCTGGATCAAGTTGAAGTGGGCGCTGATGAAGCTCATCAACGACCGGCCGACCACCGGCTGGAACTCCGCCCGGACCAGGCGCGGCCACCAGTTGTCCATCAGCAGGACCGCCGGGCTGTCGGCCACCTGACCGCCGTAGGTCAGGCTCCGGCGCTGCGAGCCGGCTTTCGACCAGGACTGAAGGACGCCTACGAGGCGGCGCACGGAAGCCGAGCGCGAGCGGCCGATCACCCGCTTGAGCCACGGCCAGTCGGCCATCCCGCGCAGGTCGGCCGTCAGCGAGGGAGCGGTGACCAGGCCGGTCAGGGAGGTCAGGCTGAGCGTCCCGCGATGAAGCGCCGAGCTCAGCAGGTCCTGGAGGATGGTGGCCCGCACCACCGGCCCATTCGACCAGTCGCCGGCGGCCACCCGCCAGCCGTGGGCGATTGCGTTGTTCCAGTTGACCAGGTAGCCCTGGCGCGGATCGATCGACTGCGGGTTGGCCCGCGCCGACAGCCTCCGGTAACCATCGGTGGCCGGCTTGAATCCCCGCCAGTCCCACCGGCCGGTGCCCCAGATGGGGAAATCCGGGTTGGTCCCGCGGGCGTGCTGCGGGAACATGCCGGACTGATAGACGGCGATGTTCTTGTCATCGACGTAGAACCAGTTCTCGCTACCGGGGTAGGCGCGCATCGCGGCGATGAAGCTCTGAGGCGAGGTCGGCTTGTTCTCGGCCAGGCGCATGAAGGCCACGTAGGCCGGCGCTTCGTGGTCGACGGTGGCGGCGGCGGTGGCCAGCGCCACGGGCCTGCCGCGCACCTTGGCGTAGCTGGTGATCGGGCCATGCACCGAATTGAGCGTGTGCATGGTGATCGTCGTCGGCGCGCCCGGGCTGGTCGGCGCCACCGGCGTGTGCTCGACGATGGCGCGCGAGCTGAACGCGATACACCGTCCCCGGTACATGTAGTGGCTGGACAGGAGTGTCGGCCTGGAGTGGTTGGGATTGCACAGCCGCTCGGCGAACACGTCCTCGTTGGCCGAGAAAGCCGACGTGCCGGTCCAGGCGAAGTCGATCCCGTGACCGATCAGGGGGTAGGGGCTGGCCCCGGGGAAGGACACGCCGCTGACATCGATGCCGGGGGCGTGGAGCTCGTATTCAAGGAATACCTCGGGGGTGTAGTAGCCGACCTGGGGACCCATGGCGGCCAGCGCATGGCCGGTGCCGCTGCGCTTGGCGTCGACCAGCACGGCGTTTGACTCGAGGTGAGGAAGGTGCAGCCCGCGGGTGGCCAGCGTGCGCGCCCAGGCGGGCAGGCCGGTGGCGGCGGTGTGGGCCGCGGCCCCCGAGTCGCTGGCCCCCGCCGGACGGCCAGTGACGGTGTTGCGGGCCTTTAGCGAGCCGGGGTTGATGAGCGCCTCCGAGCGGGCCTTAACTGTGCCCGGGTTGTCGGAGTGAAACCGCTTGGGCAGCGTGACCACGGCGCTCGGGTCGTGGGGCAGGCGCAGGTCGTCGAACACCCGGGTGCCCCGGCGCCCGCCCAGTCGCTTCTCGGCCATCCGAAGCGCCTCGGCCTGCTGCCCCTGATCGCCCCCGAACACGGTGAACTGCCCGACCAGGTAGATGCCCACAGCCGCGGTGTCGGCCAGCGTCCAAGTCTGGGGCGTGATGCCGAGCGCCGGGTACTCGGCCGGCAGCCGGGCCGGGTCGATCTTGGTCATCTGGATAAAGGCATTGATGCCGGCGACGTAGTTGTTCAGGTCGGACAGGGACTGGGCGCCCTCGGCGCCGTTGGTCTTGGGCAGCGCCTCGAGCTCAGCCGTCAGATGCTGGGGGCTGGCGTCCTGCAGGCCGAGCTGGGTGCTGTCGGCCGGGGCAGCGCTCGGCCCGAGCAACTCGGCGGTGGTGCCCTCCGCGGTGTGGCGCAGCACGTCCATGAAGAACAGCCGGTCCTCCGCCGTGACATACCCGGCGGCCCACATGCCCTCGGCCCGGGTGGCCGCATAGATCCGGGGCACGTAGTCGGGCGGCTCCCGGACGATCGTCACCCCCGATTCGGGCGTCTCCACGTTCTGGGGCCGACCGGGGTCACCGCCGTTGCCTTGGGCCTGCAGGGTGAGTAGCTGGGTGGTGGACGGCTCGGCCTGAAAAGCGGAGCTCTTGTAGTACTTGCCGAGGCCGGCGGTGGTGAACCCCGGCCACGCCTGCTCGAGCCCCTCGTACTGCTGCTGCTGGCTCAGGTCGCTGGGCGGAGCCTGCCCGGTCGCCTCGTAGTGAGCCAGGTCGGCGTCGGTCGTGCTCTCCCCCTCCCCGAAGGCCAGCACGGAGTGGAAGCCCTGGTAGATCGTCTGCGCGCCGGCGCAGGCGGGCACGGCCAGAAGCAGGAGGAGCCCCGCGCAGCCCAGCGCGAGCAGACATCGACGCACGGCGGCAGCGTAGCCACCGCGGAGGGCTGTCTGCGCCGGTCAGGCCGTCGGGACGATCAGCACCTCGCACTTGGCGTGGTGGGCCACGCGATCGGGGACCGAACCGAGCAGGCGGTGAGCGCCGTGCATGCCGCGGTTTCCCACGACGATCATCCCGGCCGATTCGTTCTCGGCCACCGACATCAGAGCCTGGGCGGGGTCACCGGCGCAGACGTGCCCGTGCACGGTCAGGCCCTGGCCCTCCAGCTCCCGGCTCGAGCGGGCGACGATCTCCTCAGCCTCCCCCCGGGCCAGCTCATCGTCGTCGGTTATCGCGGCCACGCCCATCCCGCCGCCGGCGGCCACCCAGGCCGAGTCGGTGACGCGCTTGTACGCCGTGACCAGATGCACGCTGGTGCCCAGTGCGCGAGCCAGTTCGCCCGCGCGGGCCACCGCCTGCTCCGCCCGTTCAGAGCCGTCAGTCCCGGCCACGATCGAATGCGTGGCCCCCATCTCATCAGTCATGTTCGCTCCCCGGTAGTGGTGCGAGAAGCATCCTCTCCGGGTACGTGAAGGATGTCAATTCCGACGAGGAGAGAGGCGGCATGACCAACCTGCAGCTGGACTGGAGCACCGCTGAGGTGAGCGAGGGAAAGCTGACGGTGTCCCTGGACGAGAAGCCGAGCGAGGACTGGGCGACGAGCTTCGAGCGCACGGCCACATTGCTCGACCGCGGCACCTGGCCAGAGATCGAGCTCAAGAAGCGGGAGATCACGGTCGGGCGGGTTGACCCGGGCAGCGAGGAGAAGCTGCGCTTCTTTCTGGACAGCGTGGTTCAGGAGGCCAACGCCGAGCAGGGCTCCGACGAAGAAGACGATGCAGCGGCCGAGCAGGAGCGCGAGGACGAAAAGGCCTCGGACGAGGACGAGAAAGCGGAGGCCCAGGCCGATCCCGATGACGAGATGACCGAGCGCTTCCGGTCCTTCGCCGGTGGCTCGGAGGAGTCCTCAGAGGCCTAGACGGCGGCGCCGGCGGGCGTGCAGCAGAGCCTGGGCGGCGATCGCCCCGGGCGCGCCGTGCACGCCACCGCCGGGGTGGGCCGAGGCCGAGGCCAGGTACAGCCCGGGGATCGGAGTCTCGGGGCGACCCAGGCCGAGGACCGGACGGAACACGACCTGCTGGTGGAACTGGGCCGTACCGCCGTTGATCGCACCCCCGACCAGGTTGCGATTGCGGGCCTCGAGCTCACGGGGGCCCATCACGCTGCGCCCCAGGACGAGGCTGCGGAAGCCCGGCGCGTGGCGCTCGATCTCGTCCTCCATCCGAGTCGCGTAGGTCTCCAGCTCGGCGGCGTCCCAGGTGCCGGTGAGCTCGCCGCGGGCGTCGGCCCGGGCCTGCTGGGGCACGTGCGTGTAGGCCCAGGCCGTTTCGGTGCCCTCGGGCGAGCGCGTGGGGTCGGCCATGCTGTACTGGCCGAAGATCAGGAACGGCCGCTCGGGGATGATCTGGCGCTCCAGCGAGCCGGTGGCCTGGCTGAGGAAGTCCAGGCTGTCGGCCAGGTGGAGCGTGCCCGCCCGCCGGGCCTCCGGTGAGCTCCACGGGATTGGACCGGACAGGGCCCAGTCGAGCTTGATCGTGGAGTTGTCGTACTGGAAGTGGCGCAGGCGGCGGAGGATGCGGGACGGTTGATCCTCGGGGGCCAGCAGCTCCTGATAGAGCTGGGGCGCCCCCGTGTCGGCCAGGACTCCGGCGGAGGCGAGGATCTCGCGGCCGGCGGCCGTGAGCACGCCGGCCGCGCGGGCGCTCCTGACGAGCACCCGCTGGACCTTCTCCCCGGTCTCGATCCGGCCGCCACGGCTGATGAGGCGGCTGACCAGGGCGTCGGTCAGGCGCTGAGCTCCCCCTTCGGGCACCGGGTAGCCGTGGCGCTGGCCGATCCCGCACAGGATCAGCCCGAACAGCGCGCTGGCCGGCATCTCCGGGGTGAGATCGGCGTGCAAAGCGTTCGCGCCGATCAGCAGCGCCGCCCCGGGCCCTTGGAAGTTCTCGTCCGAGAAGCGCCGCAGCGGCACCAGACCGAGGCGGGCGAACTGGAGCAGGCCGTTCACGCGCAGCCTGACGGCCAGTTCCGCCGTGCCGCGAACGGGCGGGAACGGCGTGGTGAACGCCCGCATGAACGGGGCTTCGATCCGGGACCAGAAGTCCATCACCCGCTTCCAGGTCTCACCGTCGCCCGGGGCGAACAGCTCCAGCGAAGCAGCGGTTTCCTCGGGGTCCTGGGAGAGCACCGCGGTCGGCCCGTCCGGCGTCGGGTGGGCCAGGACCAGCGGAGAGCGCCGCCAGCGCAGGCCGTGGTGATGGAGATCCAGGCGCTGGATGGCCGGGGAGGCAGCGGCGAACGGATAGAAGGCGCTGAACAGATCGTGTTCGAAGCCGGGAACGGTGATCTGGCCGGACCTGACCGCCCCGCCGGGGGTGGCCTGCTCCTCCAGGACAACCACCTCGAGGCCCGCGTCGGCCAGGAGGTTGGCGGCCACCAGGCCGTTGGGCCCGGCGCCGACGACGACTACGTCGGCCATGGCCCGATTCCATCCCGCAGAAGCTGGAGCAGTGAGCGGCGCGTGGTCAGACCGCCGGAGCGCTCAGCCGTCTGTGCGGGCTGAGTCAGGGCGTCCTCGGAGCTGATCGGGCGCTTGTGACGGGACCGCCAGCCGAGTCTCGCCAGGACTCCCAGCGGGATCTGGGTCAGGTTGGGAGCCAGGCTGTCCAGGGCGATCGCCACGTTCATCAGCCCCCCGGCGGTGCGCTCCAGCCGCCGGGGTGCGGCCAGCGCTCGGAGGACCTCTCGGGCCACATCGTCGGCCGGGTAGGCGCCCCGAATCTCCGGGGGCAGCCGGTGATCAGGGGTCCGGGCGCGGACCCAGAATGGAGTGTCCACGGGTCCTGGGGCGATCAGGGCCAGTGACACCGGTCGCCGCTGGGCTCGCAGCTCGGCGTCCAGGGATCGCATGAAACCGCGCACACCGTGCTTGGCCGCCGCGTAGGCCGACAGCCAGGGGGCGGGCAGGCGGCCGGCCACTGACCCGATCGCCACCAGCGTGCCCCGGCTGGCCTCCAGGTGCGGAATGGCCGCGTGAGCCGTGTTCAGCAGCCCAACCAGGGTGATCTGCACGACCTGCTCGTAGTCCGGTGGCTGCATATCGGCAAACGGTCCGTAGGCGCCCACGCCGGCGCAGGCCACCACGGCATCCAGGCCGCCGAGTTGAGCGGCCGCCTGATCGACGGCCTGGGCGAGCTGGGCGGGATCGGTGACGTCGGCCGTGAGGCCGACCGCCCCCGTTCGCCCGGCGGCCTCGGTGACCGCCGCCCCGCCGCGGGCCAGGATGGCCAGGCGGGCGTTCTGGGCGGCCAGCTGCTCGGCCACCGCCAGGCCGATCCCGCTCGAGCCGCCAGTGATCAGGACTCTGAGTCCGGACAGTGGGACGGTTTTGCTCACGCCGGTTGGGCTACCCGATCGGCCTCGAACGCCTCGGGAGGCACGCGCCGGGTGTGCACGTGAACACCGTCGCGAAGATGCCCGCCGGTCAACCGCGGGACTCCTTGGAGCACGGTGGTCCACATGTAGAGCTGGACCTCCTTGGCCATGCGCAGGCGGTCATGCAGGATGGCCGACAGGCGGTCAGCGCCCCGGGCCCAAGATTCCACGCTCATGTACAGCTTCCCATCCTCTTCCCAGGCCCGCCATTCGATCTGGCCAGCCTCCAGGTGACCGGCCAGGGTGGCGAAGCGAAACCGGTCCGGGCGCACCTCGACCGTCCGGACCGGCCCGTTCCAGGGGCCGGGCATGTGCACCAGGAACTCGTCCCCGGGCTCCATCTGTCCCTCCTCACCACGCGCCTTGGAGAACCGCGCGATCTGGCGGGGGGCGATCAGGTTCGGATCAGCCGCCAGGCGGGAGATGAGCTCGTGCGCGCCGATCTGGGCGTCGGCGATCTGGCACCAGTAGCGGCGATGCAGAAGCGGGCCCACGCCGTCCTGGGGCTGGCGGACCTCCTCGAGGGACACGGAGTCCGGGAGTGGCGGTGGAAGGTCGTCGGGGAGATTGCCCGCCTCCTCCTGGCGATGCACGGGCAGGATCCGCCAGATGTAATGCCAGGAGGTCCAGGCCAACCCCACCGGCCAGAACAGCGTGGCGGTGACCCTTCGGCGTGCTCCGACTTGAACCGGCATCGCCCGGTGGTACCCGCGTGGCAGGCTGGGCAAGCGGGTAATGAAGCGGAGCCCCATGCCGGTGTATGAATCGACCCAGACCGTAACGGTGACCGGCACGCCGGAGGAGTGTTTCGACGTGCTGACCGACTACGAGCGGATGCCGGAATGGCAGAGCCGCGTATGCGAGTGCCGGGTGCTGTCCCGCGACGCGGACGGCTTGGCGGAGGTAGTGGAGTACGCGATCGACGTCAAGCTGCGGACGGTTCGCTACCGGTTGCGCCAGTACTACGACCGGCCGAAGTCGATCGACAGCGAATACCTGGACGGCGACTTTCGCTGCTTTGAGGGCGACTACCGGTTCACCGAGCAGGACGGCGGCACCGAGGTCAGGTTTCACCTGAGGATCGATCCGGGTCTGCGCGTGCCCGGACCCGTCGCCCGGATGCTGAACCAGGCGGTCATGGGGCGCGCTCTTCAGGACCTCAAGCGACGGGTCGAGCTGGTGTCGGATGGCGCGTAACGGGGTGTTCGTCGAGGCACCTCCGGCCAAGGTGTTCGAGGTACTGGCCGACGCACCCGGGTATTCCAGGTGGGTGGTCGGCACCCACGAGGTCCGCCACGCGGACGGGCACTGGCCCAAGGCCGGCGCCGCCTTCGGCTACACGGCCGGGCTACCGCCGCTGCTGACGCTGAAGGACGAGACCGTGGTACTGGAGTCAGAGCCGCCGAGCCGGCTGGTCCTGGAGATCAGGGCCCGCCCCCTGCCCAACGCGCGCGTCTGCTTTCAGCTCGAGCCGCGGGATGGCGGTACCCAGCTGACGATGGTCGAGGACATGGCCAACCCGGTGCTCAACATGCTGGCCGGCCCGGCCTTTCACGCCGCCGTCCGGATCCGCAACTGGGAGACCCTCCGGCGCTTGAAGTCAGTGGCCGAACACCCGGCCTAGGACGACGCGCGACGATGTTCTCACCCCTGAGGAGCGCCTGACGGTGTAGAGCGGACGCCCGCGGGTATTAAGCGTGGGTGAAAGACGAGGTGGTGATCGTCCCCTACCAGGACGGGCCGTATCTGGTGCGGGGACCCGTGGTCCTCCACGACCAGCACGGCGAGGCAATCGAATCCTCGCGCCGAACGCTGGCGCTGTGCCGGTGCGGCAAGTCACGGATGCGGCCCTTCTGCGACGGCACCCATCAGCTGCTGCACTTCAAGGCCGCCTCCGGCGCCCAGGGCGAGGTGCCCGCGCCGGCCGCCGGAGGGTTGTCCGGGGCCGCCGGGCCGCCGACTACCAGCACCGGCGGCCGGTTGATCAGCCTGCCCCCGGTGAGAGGTCCGTGGACGGAGGCGCTGGCTGGGCTGCTCCGTGAGCCGGGATGGCCCGAGTCACTGCCCCAGTCCCCCGAGGATCCGCTGGCCGATGATGACTTACAGTTGGCCCTGTACCTGTGTTACGAGCTCCACTACAGCGGGATCGTGGGCGTGCCCGACGAGCTGGAGTGGCACCCCGGAGTCCTGTTGTTCCGGGCCGCCCTCGAGCGTCAGTTCGCCCGAGCGGTGCAGACGGCCGTCGGTGAGACGGGTCACGTCGACAGCGTCGGCGAGGAACTGCAGCGCCTGGTCGCCGAGGACCCCGGGCCTCCACTGTCCCGTTTCGTCGAGCTGGAGGCGACCCTCGAGCAGGCGCTCGAGCATGTGGTCCACCGCTCGGCTTACCAGCTCAAGGAGGCGGATCCCCACTCCTGGGCGATCCCGCGCCTGACCGGCCGCAGCAAGGCGGCGCTCGTGGAGATCCAGACCGACGAGTACGGCGGTGGGCGGGCGGAGCGGATCCACGCCGCCCTATTTGCCAAGACCATGCGGGGTCTCGGCCTGGACGACCGGTATGGCGCCTACGTGGACCGGCTGCCGGGCATCACTCTGGCCACGGTGAACCTGATGTCCTGGTTCGGCCTGCATCGACGGCTTCGGGGCGCAGTCGCCGGGCACCTGGCCGCTTTCGAGATGACCTCCTCGGTTCCCAACCGGCGGTATGGGAACGGATTCCGGAGGCTCGGCTTCGGGCCTGAGGTCACGGACTTCTATGACGAGCATGTGGAGGCCGACGCCGTGCACGACAACATCGCGGTGTGGGACCTGGCTGACGGGTTGGGGCGAGACGAGCCTGCGCTGACCGGGGACATCGTGTTCGGCGCTCGCGCCCTCCTGACGCTGGAGGCGAGGTGGGCAGAGCACCTTCTGAACTGCTGGAGCCGGAGCGAGACTTCGCTGCTGGCCCCGCTGCCGGCGAACTGATCGAGCTCAGCTACGTCGTCCCCTGGCGCTCGGCCGAGCCGGCCAGCCCGGAGGCGATCGACTACCTGCGCCAGGTGGCCGGGTGGTGTGCCGAAGTGATCGTGGTCGACGGCTCGCCTCCCGAGGCCTTCGCCGCTAACGCGCGCGCCTGGGGAACCTTCGTCCGTCACGTCCCGCCTGACCCGGCTCGCCGGTGCCTGATGGGCAAGGTGGCGGGGGTTCTGACCGGTGTGGCGCTGGCCGGCCCCGAGCACGTGGTCCTGGCCGACGACGACGTCCGCTACTCGAGCCGGGAGCTCGAGCGGGTCGACGAACTGCTGGAAGACCACGACCTCGTGCGGCCGCAGAACTACTTCGACCCGCTGCCATGGCACGCAGTGTGGGACAGCGCCCGCAGCCTGCTCAACCGGTCCCTGGGCGCCGACTTTCCCGGCACGCTCGGGGTGCGGCGGGACACGCTGCTGGGGGCGGGCGGATACGACGGGGATGTGATGTTCGAGAACCTGGAGCTGATGCGCACGGTCGCGGTCTGGGGCGGCAGCATCGCCTCCCCCCTCGACCTGTACGTGCGCCGTCTGCCACCCAGCGCCGCTCACTTCTGGGGCCAGCGGACCCGCCAGGCCTATGACGATTTCGCGATCCCCGCGCGGATGGCGGCGTGGCTCGGCGTGGTGCCCGGCGTGACGCTCCTGGCGGTTGGCCGGCGGTGGAGGGTTGCGGGGGCGGCGGCGGCTGGGGTGGCCGGTCTGGCCGAGCTCGGCCGGCACCGGGGCGGCGGCCGGCGGGTCTTTCCGGTTCTAGCGGCCGTGCTGGCACCCGGCTGGGTGCTGGAGCGCGGGGTGTGTGCCTGGCTGGCCGTGGGGCAGCGCCTCCGCTTCGGTGGGGTGCGCTACGGGGACAGCGTAATTCCGGTGGCGGCCCACTCCAAGCGCGCGCTACGACGCCGTCTGGCCACTCGCGTTACCGGCGAGGTCGCTGGCTAGGCCGGGCCGGCGAGCTTCGCCCGCTCCACCGCGTCGCGCAGGCTCCCGCGCCAGGCCGGGGGGGTTCTCCACCGACATCCGGGCCGTCTTTGATGGGTTCGAGCACCGTCTCGGGCCGCCAGCCGATAAACCTGTGGCGTGATTGAAGAACGAATCGGGTCCGATCGGCTCCGGGCGCTGGACCGTGACCACGTTTGGCACCCGTACAGCCCGCTGCCCTCCCCCAGCTGCCCCCTGATCGTCTCCTCGGCGGCGGGAACCCGCCTGCAGCTGACGGACGGGCGAGAGCTGATCGACGGCATGTCCTCCTGGTGGTGCGCGATCCACGGCTACCGCCACCCACGCCTGGACGCGGCCGTCCGCGAACAGCTCGGAACGATGGCCCACGTGATGTTCGGCGGCCTGACCCACGAGCCCGCGGTGCGGTTGGCGGAGCGCCTGGTGGAGATGACCCCCCCAGGCCTTGAGCACGTCTTCTTCGCGGACTCTGGGTCGGTATCGGTTGAGGTGGCCATCAAGATGGCGCTGCAGTACTGGCAGGCCGCCGGCCGGCCACAGCGCCACCGGCTGATGACGATCCGAGGCGGGTACCACGGCGATACCTTCGGCGCCATGGCCGTGTGCGACCCGGAGGGCGGGATGCACTCGATGTTCACCGGAATCCTGGCTCAGCACGTCTTCGCCGCGCGTCCCCCCGCCGGCTTCGACCGTGATCTCGACGAGGCTTACGCGGCTGCGCTGACCGAGGTGGTCGAGCGTCACACGGAGGAGCTGGCGGCGGTGATCGTGGAGCCGGTCGTGCAAGGGGCCGGGGGCATGCGCTTCTATTCACCCGCGGTCGTCCGGCACCTGCGCGAGCTGTGCGACCAGCATGGGCTGCTCCTGATCCTGGACGAGATCGCCACCGGCTTCGGCCGGACGGGCGCGACCTTCGCCGCCGAGCACGCCGGGGTGACGCCCGACATCATGTGCGTGGGCAAGGCGCTGACCGGGGGCTACCTGTCGCTGGCCGCGACCCTGTGCACCGCCCAGGTGGCCCAGACCCTCTCGCAAGGTCCCGGTGGCGCCCTGATGCACGGGCCCACGTTCATGGGGAACCCCTTGGCCTGCGCGGTGGCCCTGGCCAGCCTGGACATCCTGGCGGAGGGTGCGTGGCGGACGCAGGTGGCGCGGATAGAGCGGGAGCTGGCTGAGGGCCTGGCGCCGGCCGCCGAGCTGCCCGGAGTGCAGGACGTTCGGGTGCTGGGCGGGATCGGTATTCTCGAGACCGCGGGACCGGTGGATGTGAACGCTGCCACTCAGGCGGCGGTCTCGCACGGAGTGTGGTTGCGCCCGTTTCGCGATCTGATCTACACGATGCCTCCGTACGTGTGCACGTCGGAGGAGATCGCGTCGATCACCCGGGCGATGGTGGCCGCGGCGGCCGCGGGAGCGGGCGCGACCCGCGCGGTGGGAGCCACCGGAGGTGGGGCGTGACCCGAACGATCGTGATCACCGGGACCGACACCGAGGTGGGAAAGACCGTGGTCACCGCGGCCCTGGCCGCCGCGGCCGACGGCCGGGGACTCAGCGTGGCGGCGGTCAAGCCCGTCCAAACCGGGGTGGGACCCGGGGACACCGGCGACGTGGACGAGATTCGGCGGTTGAGCGGCGTCGATGATGTGCATGAGTTCGCGCGGCTGGCTGAGCCACTGGCGCCGGCCACCGCGGCGGAGCGCGCCGGCGTGGCACTGCCCGCGGTGGCCGAGATGGCTGAGTCGATTCGGTATCTCGCCGGCCGTGACCTCGTGCTGGTGGAGGGTGCGGGCGGCCTTCTGGTGGAACTGGACAGCCGCGGTGGCACGATTGCCGACCTGGCTGGGCATCTAGGCGCCCCGGTGCTCGTGGTGGCCAGGGCCGGGCTGGGCACGCTGAACGCCGCCGGGCTGACCTGCCAGGCCATCCGGTCAGCCGGTCTCGCCTGCTTGGGCGTGGTCATCGGGTCCTGGCCGGCCCAACCGGACCTGGCCAGCTTGTGCAACCTGGCCGATCTGCCGCGCTACACGGGCGTGCCGGTGCTCGGACGGCTGCCCGAGGACGCGGGCCGCCTGGGCCAGGAAGCGTTCCGGGAGGTCACCAGGCAGGGCCTGGCGCAGGAACTGGTGGAGGACATGGTCGCGGGAAACGCGGGGCGGGCATGACCGAGGTGACGCTCGCGCTGGACGAGCTTCGCCGGGCCGGGCTCCTGCGCCGCATGGTCACGGTGCAGGGGTCCTCGCCCGGGCGAGTCGAGATCGACGGCCGCCAAGTCATCCTTTTGTGCAGCAACGACTACCTGGGACTGCGCGAGCACCCGGTCGTCCGCGAGGCGGCGGCCGAGGCGGCGCTGCGCTGGGGTGCCGGAGCCGGAGCGTCCCGCCTGGTATCCGGCAACCTGGAGCTGCACGACCAGCTGGAGCGGGAGCTGCAGGATTTCAAAGGCAGCCAGGCCTGCGTCCTGTTTGGGTCGGGATACCTGGCCAACGTAGGCGTGATCGCCGCCCTGGCCGGGTCGGGCGACGTGATCCTGTCGGATTCGCTCAACCACGCCTCGATTGTCGACGGCTGCCGGCTGTCGAGGGCCGAGACGTTGGTGTATCCGCACGCTGATCTGGATGCGCTGGCCTGGGGTCTGGCCCGGGCCGACGGCCGGCCGAGCCTGATCGTGACGGACGCCGTGTTCTCGATGGACGGTGACCTGGCGCCGCTGGCCGGGATCGTCGAGCTGGCGCGGCGCCATGGCGCGCGGGTGCTCGTGGATGAAGCGCATGCCACCGGCGTCGTGGGGCCGGGCGGCCGCGGGCTGGTGGCTGAGCTGGGCCTCCAGGATCAGGTAGAGGTGACGATCGGCACGTTCAGCAAGGCACTGGGCAGCTACGGGGCGTTTGCCTGCTGCTCGCAGGCGGTGGCCGAGTTTCTGGTCAACCGGGCCCGGACGCTGATCTTCTCCACGGCCCTGCCTCCGGCCAGCGCGGCCGCCGCCCTGGCGGCAGTCCGGCTCCTCCGCGAACAGCCGGAGCTGGTGCGCCGGTTGCGGACCAACACGCAGGTGATGCGGGACGCCCTGGCCCGCCACGGCCTCCAGCCGGGCGCAGCCTCACGGTCGGAACTGGGACCGCAGACGCCGATCCTCCCCCTGATCGTGGGCGAGCCAGACCAGGCAGTCCGCCGTTCACTCGCCGCCCTGTCAGGGGGCGTATTCGTGCAGGCCATTCGGCCGCCGACGGTGCCGGAAGGCACCTCGCGGCTGCGCATTACCGTCAGCGCAGCTCACGAGGCATCAGACCTGCTCACGGCAGCCGCGGTCCTCGCTGCAACGGCGGAAATGTGACGGCCGCTGGTCTGCGAACAGCGGGTTGACTAGTAGACGTCGGGGTCGCGGGCGACCGGCTCGCGAACCACAGCACGCTCACCAGGTACCACCGCGGCCTGACGCCGCCGGTCGGCCCACATAGTCATGTAGAACAGCGAGATGATGAGTCCGACAGCACCCACGATCATCAGGATCACACCGATCGTGTTGATGTTGACGCCGTGAGCGGTCGTGGTGATGGCGAACTTGAGGATCGCCCCTACGGCGATCAGAAACAGTGATGTTCCGAGTCCCATAATTACCTCCGGTCAATCCAGACGGTTGGCGCCCAAAGGCTTCCCGGTAGCTGGTCGTTTCAATCCGCTGCACGGGGCCTCCCTCCGGCCTGTGACTTCGCTGTAATGCGCGGATACGTACGGGTTCGCAGCGGGTAGCGGCCGCGATGTGACCCTGCGCCTCGAGCCTGGTGGCGCCGCCCTGGACGAGATCCGTCTGGAGGCCGGGGACGTGGTGGGCTCGCGCTATCGCCTCCAGCGGCCGCTCGAGGAAGGCTCAGGCGGGGCCGTCTGGCTGGCCACCGATGAGGTCCTGCGACGACACGTGGCCGTCAGGCTGCCGGCTGATAATGCGCCGAGATCCCTGGAGCGCTTCACCGAAGACGCCCGGGCCGCGGCCGGTCTGTGGCACCCGAGCCTCGTACAGATCTTCGACTTCGGGGTATCGGGCGGCCAGGCGTTCCTGGTCATGGAGCACATGCCACAGGGCAGCTTGGCCCAGCGCTTCCAACGGGATGGGATGAAGGTGGACGACCTCCGGCGAGTGGCCTGCGACCTGCTCTCGGCACTCGAATACCTCCACGCTCGTGGCCGGGTGCACGGCGACGTGCAGGCGTCACGGATCGCCCTGGACGCCGATGGGCGCCCGCACCTGAGCGGCTTCGGCACGACCCCGACCGGATCCCTCGGGTCCCCGACGGAGGACCTGAGGGCCCTGGGCCGGCTGCTGGCCGCCGCGCCCCGTCACCGCGATGACCCCGCGCTGCACCGGTTGGTGGAGGAACTCCTCGCCCCCACCCTCCGCGCCGCGGCATCGCGACCTCGTGAAGCGCTGAGCGCGCAGAGCGTGTGCACCGACCCGGCCGGCCAGGAAACACAGGCGTTCGACGTGCCCCGCCTTCTGACCTATGACACGGGGGAGCAGACGGTCGTGGTGAACGCCCGCGTCAGGCCGAGCCGGCCATCGCGGCTCGACCGCCGGGCTTCTAGCCGGCGTCGTAGAGCGCGCGTACTGCGCGCATGACCTCCTCGGCCAGCGATCGCTGGCTGGTCAGACTCGATGATGGATCTGGCGGGACCTGCATCGGCGTGCCGAAGCGCACGGTGACCGGCGGGAAGTGCCCGCGCCTCCATTCCCGGACCTGAGCGGATCCGATCACCGCGGTCGGAACGACTGGCGCCCCACTCTCATACATGAGCCGGCCCACTCCCGGACGGGGACGGCCGCCGAACTCGTCGCCTCGAGCTCGGCCCCCCTGGGGATAGGTCACCAGCACGCTGCCCCGGGCCAGGATCGCCATGGAGGTGGTGTGCGATTCCTCGTCGTGCGCGCCCCGGATGACCGGATAGGCGCCAAGCACGCTGAACGGCGTGCGCGTCGCCGGCGTGAACAGCTGGGACTTGGCCACGAAGTTAACCGGCCGGGGCACTCCCACCCCGATGAAGAAGTGATCCATGAACGAGGCGTGGTTGGCGGCCACGATGACCGGACCCCGCTTGGGAATGTTGTCCCGCCCCTCGTGATGAAGTCGCCAAACGAGCCGGCACAGCGGCCCCACGGTGGGCCGGATGAGCCACTGCCCGAAGCCGGGATCGTGGTCACGCGTTCTCTGGTGCAGGCGGCCGAAGTCCAGCTCACGACGGTGCTCTTCGTATCGCTGCCGGCGGATTGGCTCGACCATCTTGCTAAAGAGCTGCCTCAGCGGAGCTGCTGAGCCGAGAACCGGCTCCAGATGTCGCCCAGGGCAATCTGATCAGTGGACGTGAGATGGTTCAGGAAGAACTCCCGGACACCGGCCCGGTGGTCCGGCCGGGCGGCTTCGACCTTCTCGACCCCGGCGGGGGTCAGAGCGGCGAACAGGCCCCGTCCGTCGTTGCCGGCGGGGCACCGGCTGACATAGCCCTGCTTGACCAGTCGGTCCACCAGCCGGGTGCAGCCGCTCCGGCTGAGCAGCACCCGCTCGGCGATGTCGGACATGCGCATGCGGTGCTCAGGGGCATCGGCCAGGAACATCAGGACCTCGTAGGCCGAAACGGACAGCCCGTGAGCCGCCTGCATCTGAGCGTCCAGCTCCTGGGTGACCCGAGCATGGACCTCCAGCATTCCCCGCCACGCGCTCAGCTCGTGGGCGCTGAACGCTTGAGACGCGGAGGTTTCGCCGACAGCCGTCACCCCGGTCAGTCTAGCAGGATGATTGCAGGTGCAACTATGTCGGGCCTGCGGTCAGGCGACCCAGCCGGCTGGTTCAGGTGCTACTGCCGGGCGACGAGCCCGGGGGGTCGGTGGCCACGATCAGCACATTGCAGCGCGCCCGGTGCGATACCTGGTTAGGCACGTTGCCCAGCGTCAGCCGCCGGGCGCCGTGCATCCCCTTGCTGCCCACCACGATCAGATTGGCCGACACCTGCTCAGCCACATCGAGCAGCGCGTCGACCGGCTCGCGCTCGACGGCGTGAGTGGATGCCTGGACGTCCTGGGTCCGAGCCGCTGCCGCCGCCTCGCTCAGCGTGGACTCGACCTTCGAGTCGGGGAGGGTCTGGAACTCGTGCGCTCTGTCGCCGCTGACCTGCGCGCCCCGGATCGGCCGGAAGGCGGAGACCAGGTGCACCTCCGCGCCCAGCGCCTTGGCCAGGCGAACCGCTTCCTTCACCGCCACCTTGGCGCTATCAGAGCCATCGGTGCCCACAACGATCGACTCGCTCATCTCATCTCCTGGAGAACGAAAGCTAAAGAGGGTGTCCGACCCTACCGCAGGCGAGAGCCGATGAGCAATCTCGTGTGGCCTCAGAGCTCGTGGCGCAGCACCTTGCCCAGCGAGTTGCGCGGCAGCTGGTCGACGAACTCCACCGCCTTGGGCACCTTGTACGGAGCCAGACGCTGGGCGGCAAAGTTCCTCAGGTCCGCCGGGTCGACCGGACCGTCGGTGACCACGACCGCGGTCACCGCCTCTCCCCAGTCCGGGCTCGGACGTCCGACCACCGCCGCTTCGCGCACGCCCGGGAATTCGGCCAAGGCCTCCTCCACCTCACGCGGGTACACATTGAAGCCCCCCGTGATGATCAGCTCCTTGCTCCGGCCGACCAGGCCCAGGTGACCGTCGTCGTCCAGCTCACCTAGGTCACCGGTGCGAAACCAGCCATCCCGGGTGAACGCATCCTCGGGTCGACTCGGTCCATCGGGTGAGTCGTAGCCGGCCAGGACGTTGGGTCCGCGCACCTGGACCTCTCCGCCGGCGGCCAGGCGGAGCTCGACGCCGGGGAGCGGCAGCCCGACCCGACCGGGCTTGCGCGGTCCCGCGAGCGGGTTGGAGGTGAGCATCACCGTTTCGGTCATCCCGTAGCGCTCGAGGGGGCGCTGCCCGCACACGTCGGCCAGGGCGTCGGACTGGGCCACGGCCAGTGGCGCTGACCCGGAGACGATGAGCCGGAGCTCGGAGAGGCGCTCGGCGCGCCCGGCGGCCAGCAGCCGCTGGTAGATGGCCGGCACCCCGAAGAACATCGAGACTCCCCCGGACCGGCACCGGTCGGCCACATCCGAGGCGTCGAAGCCGGGACGGAGAACGACCTGGCCGCCGCTCACCAGGCTGCCGTTGATGCCGACACCCAACCCGTGCATGTGGAACAGGGGCAGCACCAGGAGCAGCCGGTCATCCTCGGTCCACCGCCAGGCCAGGCCGACGGCACGGGCGCTCGAGAGCAGGTTGCCGTGGCTCAGCAGGGCACCCTTCGGCGTCCCGGTGGTGCCCGAGGTGAACAGAAGCAATGCGGGGTCCGGCCCGCCCGCCGCGTCTACCGGATGGTCGGTCCGGCTGCCGGCGCCCGAGACCGGTCCGCCAAGGCCCCAGACCTTGAGATCCGGCCCGGCGGTTTCGGTGATCCAGTTCCCGACTTCGTCGTCCTCCACCAGAGCGGCGGCCGGCCGGGCCGCCGCCACCAGCCGCTGCACCTCTGGGCGGGTGTAGCTCGGGTTGACGGGTACGGCGACTAGGCCCGCCCGGAGGACGGCCAGGTAGGCACCGACCAGCGCCGCCGACGTACCGGCGCACAGCACCACCCGGTCCCCGGGGATAAGCCCGGCAGCCCCAAGGCGCCGGGCGTGCTCGGAAGTCTCGCCGGCCAGCTGCTCGCCGGAGATCCAGGTGCCGTCGAGGTCCTGGAGGACCGGACGCGCCGGCTCACGGCGCCAGTGCGAAGCGGCGACCGCGATCAGGTTCTGTCCCGCGGTCAGATCGAGCGAGGAAGCATCGAGGCCGGCGGGCAGATGCTCAGACCAGGCTGGCGCCATGGCCGCCAATCTAGACTCTGGAGCTCTGATGGCTCGGCTGCTGATCGTCATCGCCAGCACGCGACCCAACCGGGTCGGACTTCCGGTGGGGCGCTGGTTTGAAGGGGTGGCGCGGGAGGATGGCCGGTTCGAGATCGAGCTCGTCGATCTGGCCGAGCTGAATCTGCCGTTCCTGAATGAGCCCAAGCACCCCCGGCTCCAGCAGTACGAGCACGAACACACGCGGCGGTGGAGCGCCACGGTGGACGGCGCGGACGCGATCGTGTTCGTCACGGCCGAATACAACTACGGCTATCCGGCGCCGCTGAAGAACGCGATCGACTACCTGCACAACGAGTGGCGCCACAAGCCGCTGGGATACGTTTCCTACGGGGGCATCGCGGCCGGCACCCGCTCGGTCCAGCAGCTCAAGCAGGTAACCCAGGCGCTCGGCCTGGTCTCCACCCAGATCCTGGTCAACCTGGCCTGGGTGGCCAAGCTGATCGGTGAGGACGGTGAGCTGCGCTCCGACGAGGGGATGGAGGCGGCGGCCACCAGCATGCTGGACGAGCTCGTGGCCCTCGACGGGGTGTTGCGGATCCTGCGGGGCAAGACAGCGGACTAGGCTGGTCCGCGGCCAAATCCCTGGTCGGCAGGACCGAGCCGGGCGACCAGCCGCGGGCCGGGTTCGAGACGGATGTGGCTGAGCGGGTACGTGCGCCCGCCCCGCACGACCTGGCCCTGGCCGGCCGCCACCAGGTTGCGCACCCAGTCGCTGCCGGCGCCGTACAGAACGCGCACGTGAAGCTCCTCGCCCCGGCGGCGGGCCATGACTGGCGTCCGGTACAGGCGCCCGCTCCGGCGACCCCGGTGGACGAGCACCGCCCAGGGCGGGAGGAGCCAGGCGTAGGTGCCCTGGATGGGGTTCGTGACCGCCCGGTTGAAGGCCGCCATGCGCCGGGGAATCTGGACTGGCATGGGCCCCTGCAGTGTGACGCATGTTGTGCATGCCGCTGTACCCTCCGTCCAGGGGAACGGATCCCACGGTTCAGGGGAACGGACTCCGAGAGGGAATCTATGGCTCAGGCCGAGCAGAGCACGAGATTGCGAGGGCAGATCAACGAGCACGCCTCGGCGCTGGCCTACGAGTGGCGCCGCCTGACGCGAGCGGCCACCGCCGTGGCCCTATGCACCGCGCCGGCGTTCTTCCTGATCCTCTACGAGTCGAACCACCTGAGCGTGATCGCCTCGATCCTGCTGACCGCGCTGGGCGTGCTCCTGTTCCGCGGCCTGGTCGAGGTGCTGGTGCGCAAGTGGATTCCGTGGCCGAGCCTGTTCAACGCCGAGGCAGGGCTCAGAGAGGACGACGTCGTGGCCCGGCGGCGCTACTGGTACTGGCGCACCAAGTTCCGCCGGGTGCCTGCGCTGATCGTGGCCATCCTCGTTCTGCTGGCCCTATGCCAAGCGCTGTTCGCGTTCTCGGGCGTGAGCGCCGGGTTCTTCCACCCGTTCGCCGGCCTGCGCCAGATCTTCCCGCCGGACAGCCTGCCTCAGCTGGCCCTGGTGTTCATTCAGCTGCCGCTGTTCCTGCTCATCAACGTGGGCATGCTGTTCGGCCCGTTCCTGTTCATGGCCGCGCGGGGGATCCGGTCCTACGAGCCCGGCGACGCCAGCTGGGGCGTGCGCATGGAGGACGTGCGCGGGCAGGCCGAGGCCAAGGAGGAGATCACCCGGGTGATCACGCTATGGCAGTCCGGCGAGGAGTTTGAGAAGGCGGGCGGCAAGCGCGAGCGCGGGCTGCTGTTCCTGGGCGCGCCCGGCACCGGCAAGACGATGATCTCCAAGGCGATCGCCACCAACTTCAACTGTCCCTTCGTGACCATCCCGGGCTCGGGCTTTGCCCAGATGTTCATGGGGATGGACGCTCTGGTCGTGCAGCTCCTGGCCCACAAGGCGCGAAAGCTGGCCCGGAAATGGGGCGGGCAGTGCATCGTGTTCATCGACGAGATCGACGCGGTGGGTATGCGCCGCCAGGCTTTGGGCGCGGCGCCGGGGATGAGCGCCGGGGGCACCGGAGCGTTTGCCACCGGAGCCGGGCCGGGCGAGACCCAGTCGATGAGCGACCTGTTGTTCTTCGGTTCCAACGGCTCGCTGACTCCGACGGGGGACATCGTGATCGAGTCCCGCCAGTGGCGCGAGCAGCTGTTCGCCTCGCGGGCCGAGACCCCCAACCCGGGAGGGGGCTTCCTGGGAGCGGTTGGCGAGCGGATCCGGCGCTACTACCCGGGCATGGGCGGGATGGGTTACCAGGGACAGGCGCTCAACCAGCTGCTGGTGGTGATGGATGGCATGGCCGAGCCGCCGGTGTTCCGGAAGTTCCTGACCAATCGCTTCAACACGTTCCTGGACGCCCTGTTCATGGTGCCGCGCCGGGTGGGTCGGCTGAGGCTGCGACTGCCCACACCGGCCCCCCGGAAGGAGGAGATCTACTTCATCGGGGCGTGCAACGTCCCGATCGACGTTCTCGACCCGGCCCTGACCCGGCCCGGGCGCATGGGCCGCCACATCTGGTTCCGCACGCCCACCAAAGACGACCGCAAGGACATCTTCGATCTGTACATGGCCAAGGTGGACCATGAGCCCAACCTCGACACCGACCACCGGCGCGACGAGCTCGCCCGGATCACCAACGGCTACTCGCCCTCGATGATCGAGCAGTGCTGCTCGATGGCCCTGACGATCGCCCACTCCGAAGGGCGGCGCGAATTCGCCTGGCGCGACATCACCGAAGCGATGACCACGGTGGAAGCCGGGACGGCCCAGAACATCGACTACGTCCCGGAGGAGACCCGGGCGGTGGCCATCCATGAAGCCGGTCACGCGGCGGCCGGGCACGTGTACCTGGAGAAGGAGGTCCTGTCCACCCGTCTGTCGATCCGTAAGCGCGGCGGGTCACTCGGCCACTACCAGGGGATGGAGAAGGACGAGCGCTTCAGCCATTTCCGGGCTCGGGTGATGGGCAACCTGATCATGATCCTCGGCGCCATGGCGGCCGAGCACGTGTTCTACGGCGAGAACAGCCAGGGCGTGAGCGGCGATCTGCAGAGCGCTACGGCTACGGCGGCCGCGATGGTCGGCATGTGGGGCATGGGTCCCGACGCGGTGGCCATCGACATACACGCCGGACCCCGGCCCGGAAATGACTCGCAGCCTGAGCCGCCTTCGGCTCAGATCGAGAGGCGGCTGGAACGAATCGGCGGCCAGATCATGAACCAGGCCAGCGGCGGATCCGGCCTGACCAGCAACTGGGTGGGCGACGTGCTGTCCAAGCCGGCGAAGCGACGCGCCGCGGCGATCCTGCTCGGACAGGCGTACGTGTACGCGTACTCGCTGATGGCCACCAATCGCGACAAGATCGAGGAGATCGCCGACGCCCTGGTGGAGCACAAGGAGATGCACGGTGACGAGGTGGTCGACCTGCTGGACAGCGTCGATCTGACGCGCCCGCAAATCGACCTCGAGGACGAACGGACCTGGCCGGGCGTCCGCAGTCACTCGTCCACCGGGAGCGCACCACGGAGGCCGCCGGTATGAGCGATCGCCCGGATATCACGCGAGCCAGCGATGAGCGCACGGCTGAGGCGCCCTTTACAGCGCATCTGACCAAACCCTCGGCCTACCGGCGCACGATTCAGCTCAACTCGCCGCACTCGGCCAAGTTCCGTCTGGTCACCGGGTTCCTCCTGGGGATCGGCGTCGCCGCTCTGGCGCTGGCCGTCGCGCTGGCCTCCAACGCCGGCTCGAACGGCCAGATGCCGGCTTGGTCCTCGTGGAAGCCCAGTGCCGCCGGCAGGGCGGGCGCGGCCGAGATCGCGTCGCACGTGGCGCCCAACTACCGGCTGACCCCGTCGACCCAGCTGGACGTGGTCACGCTGGTCAACCTGGCCAACACGAGTACCCAGGCGACGGGAACCAGCAGCGGACTGACGGTGGCGGTGAACGCCGGCGCCCCCGGCGGGACGCCCGCGCTGTCACTGCTGAGCGGGAACACGATCGCCTACAACCTGTGCGGCACGGGCGGACAGAGCAACTGCGAGCTTCCGGGAGCGGCCACCCCGGCACGCCTGCTCCTGCTCCGCCGGGAGGCCCTGGAACTGGCCCTGTACACGTTCAAGTACGAAGGCGGAGTCTCGAATGTGATCTGCGTGCTCCCGCCCAGCCACTCGCTGATCAGCAGCCTGTCATCCCGGCTGCCGTCGGCGAAATCGCTGGCCAGCAGCTCGAAGCCCGTCTCGGTGGCCGTCCTGTTCCTGCGCTCCGAGCTTCAGCCGTGGCTTGGCCTCCCGCTGAGCAGCACCCTCCAGACCTTCCCGCCCTCGATGGCCGAGCTGCCCGCGTGGCAGAACACCTCCGAGGCCGACCTGGTGTCCCAGATCACCGCCCGCGGGCTGTTCTCCGAGCAGATCGAATCCGAGCAGACGGGCGGGAATCTGCTCGTGCTCAACCAGCTTCCGCCTCAGTA
>DASZNA010000084.1:0-1916 GCA_035551655.1 Solirubrobacteraceae bacterium | reverse complement strand
CAACCACCCAGCGGTCACGAGCGGAAGGCAGGCCAGGACCGCCATCGGCCCCCGTAGGTCGGCGGCCGGTCCCCGGCTGCCCGCGATCTCGACACCGGCCGCCACGACGAGAAACAGAGCGAAGCTGCCCAGGCCGCCGGCGACGAGCACGACCCATCCGGCGAGCCGGCGGTCGGCGCCCCTCTGCCGCAGCCGGCGAAACACCCAGGGGGCGCCCCATGCCACGCCACCGGGCAGCGTGCGGGCCATGGCATCGGCGGCCAGCGTGATGGCTGTCATGTTCCCGAGCCCGACATCGACATCGCCAGCGCTGAGCAGACGCTGCTGAATCCGTGCGAAGACCACCATCGAGGCACCCTCGAGCGCGAGCGCTGTGATGAGCAACTCCCAGCGTGGGTGACTCAGAAGACCGCCTGCGGCGACGAGCTCGTGGCTGCGGCTGACGGCGACCAGAGCCGCGAGGACAAGAGGGGCGGTGATGCCCGCCCGGCGCAGCCAGCGAGTCCACCACCGGCGGTTCGGGAGGCGGAGGACGCGGTCGCCACCCGCAACGGTGACATCCGCCGGACCAGGAGCAACGGGATCGAGGGTGATCGTCGACACGGCTCTTCCTCAGGGGTGGGGGTACAGCACCAGCATCGACGTGCCCGCTGGGGGACCGCTGGTGATCGACTGGGGCGGTGTCACGACCAAGCTCCAGCGAAGCTGGGGACTCGACCTAGCCATTGCGTCGCACGGCCTCTCGGAGTCCATGCGGGCAGTAGCTGCGAGCTACGGCGATGAGCCCGCCGAGGAGATGGCGACGGGACGGAACCACGAACCAGCGCTGTTGCCAAGCAGGTGCGAACTTGTCCTTGTAGCGCCGCAGTGACTTAGTCGGATAGATCCGCTCTGCCAGAGCGCCCCTGGAGTGCGGGACGCACGCCAGGCTTGCCCGCTCCACCCCGTCGGCGGCGAAGGCGAGCAGGCTCTCGGCGATGAGCGCGTCCATGGTCGGGTTGGGCGCGTCCGGAGCCCTGCGCATGAGGTCGAGCACCCGCGCCCGTCCCGCGTCGAAGCGGTGCCAGGTCACGAAACCCTGCACGCGACCGCAGCCATCGATCGCCACCCGGCAGTCCGTCCGCCCCAGCTGATCGGGATCGAAGCGACCGAGGGTGAAGCCCATCTCCCCGGAGCGCTTGGTGGCAAGCCACGCCGCCGAGACCGCCGCCACACCCTCGGCGAGGTCAGGAGACCACGGGACGACGGAGATCCTTGCCCGGCGGGCGGCGTTCACGCTGTGGCGGACGCTCGCCATCCGCGTACCCTTCAGCGAGAACGCCGTGAGGTCGATCACGGCATCCTCGGCGACCGGGACGGCGTGCATCCCTCGCTGTCGGTACGGTTCCGGATCGTCGACGCAAGCGAAGACGGGGCGCAGACGCTCCCGATCGAGCCGGTCGAGGAGAAGCCCGAGGCTGTTCGAAGCTTGCTCCTCGGGAGCTGCCACATCGGTGGCCAGCACCGCCCAACGCCCACGCTGGAGGTAGCCGGCAGCGCCGGCTCCGAGCCGGACCACCGACCGGTCCTCTCCCACCAGGAAGGGACTGGCAGAGCTTCGGCCCCAGCGGGCGACTGCTGCGTCCGCCAGCACCGCGACCGGGCGCAGGCTCGGGGACGTCTCCGTCGGGAGGTGCTCCCCAGAAGCCCCGATCGAGACATCAGCGGACGAAACGTCCGGGGCCGCTGCCAAGCTCGGAGCCGCCGCCGCGGTCGACTCGAGCTCGTCGCTGGTGGCGCTCTCGATCTCGGCTCCACCGGTCCGACTGAGAAGCTCAACAGCTGTCTGCACGATGCACTCTCCTTTTCTGTCCGCCAGGTCCGCCCCCGGTGACCTGTCCGACGTCATCGGGGCGGGCCTCCTCCGTGTCTGCCCC
>DASZNA010000083.1:0-10889 GCA_035551655.1 Solirubrobacteraceae bacterium | reverse complement strand
GGTCGTAATCGGGACAGTGTCCGACGGGATAGAAGACAAATGCGCCCCTTAAGGCCAGCCAGTGCATCGCCGACAACTCCCCGGCGTCTCCTTGGCGGCGGGGGCTCCACGCTCGCTTCATAGAACGTATGTTCGCATCTACCCCGGACGAAACCTCCTGCACGAGAAGAGCTCAAGCGGACGAAATAGTCGCCGTGGCGAACCTCTGGCTGGAGTCTCGGCGAGCGGCCGAGCCGGCCATTCCACCGGCCGCCCACACCGACGCCGAGGTGAGGGCGTGGTTTCGCGAGGTCGTGTTCGCCGGTCAGGAGGTCTGGGTGATCGGACCGCACGGCAGACCCGAGGCGATGATGGTCCTCCAAGGAGAATGGGTCGAGCAGCTTTACGTGGCCCCGGGCCGCCAGCGTCGTGGACACGGCTCACGTCTGATCGGGCTCGCGCAGAGCCGGTGGGACGCGCTGAGCCTATGGACCTTCGAGACCAACCACTCGGCGCGCGCCTTCTACGAGCGGCACGGCTTCGTGGCCGATGAGCCCGCCAGCGCCGATAACGAGGAGGGCGCCCCCGCCCTCCTCTACCGCTGGCGCGGGCGTTGACTCCGAGCGTCGCTCAGGAAGCGTCGCGCAGGCGCTGCGCTTCGGGCAGCGCCTCGAGCTTCTTCAGCGTGTGGTTCTCGATCTGGCGGATCCGCTCGCGGGTCACGTTGAAGGCCCTGCCGACCTCCTCCAGCGTGAACGGCCGCTCACCGGTCAGTCCGAAGCGCATCTCGATCACCTCGCGCTCGCGCTCGGGCAGCGCGGCCAGGGCGCGACGCAGGTTCTCCCGACGTAGCCGCTCGGCGGCCACCTCGAAGGGCGACTCGGCCGTCTGGTCTTCGACGAAGTCGCCGAGCTCGGATTCTTCCTCCTCGCCAATGGGCTTCTCCAGCGAGACGGGCTGCTGAGCCATGCGTAGGACGTCGCGCACCTCGCGAACGGTGGTCTCGAGCTCGGTGGCGATCTCGTCAGCCGTAGGCTCGCGGCCCAGCTGCTGGACCAGTTGGCGCTCCACGTGCACGACTTTGTTGAGCTTCTCGACCATGTGGACCGGGATGCGGATCGTGCGTCCCTTGTCGGCGATGGCCCGAGTCACTGCTTGGCGGATCCACCAAGTGGCGTAGGTGGAGAACTTGTAGCCGCGGCGGTAGTCGAACTTCTCGACGGCGCGGATCAGGCCCATCGATCCTTCTTGGATCAGGTCCAGGAAGGTCAAACCGCGACCCAGGTAGGACTTGGCGATCGACACCACGAGACGAAGGTTCGCTTCGATCATCTGCTGCTTGGCCGCCATGTCACCGCGCTCGATGCGCCGCGCCAGGATCACCTCCTGCTCGGCCGTCAGGAGATTGACGCGTCCGATCGCCCGCAGGTACAGCCGCAGCGAGTCGAGCGAGGGCTCGACCGTGAGATCGACTTCGACCTTCTTGCGCGGCTGGTCGGGATCGCGCTCGGCCGGGCCTGTGGCGTTCGCCTCCACGCTCGAGCCCTCGGAACGGGCCAAGCGGCCGTCGGCCTCCATCACCTCGATCCCGTGCTCATCCAGGTACGCGTGGAGCTCCTGAACTTGCTCCTTGGTGACCTCCACCTCTTCCAGGCAGGATGCAATCTGCTCGAAGGTGAGAAACCCGCGCTCCTGCCCCTCTGCAATCAACCCGCGGAATTCCTCGAGTTCCGCTACGGGTGCCTCATCGGCGAGCAAAACGATTGCCTTATCGGTCACGCCCCCAGAACTCCTCTTTAGTTGCCCAAGCCTCTCCCGAGGCTCCTCTCCCGTCTCCCTCACAGAGACCCCGGCGAGTGATAGCACAATGCCCAGGCCTATCCATCCGTGTTTGTTCCGCATTCCAGAGCGACCCACGGCCCGCGGTGACACGAGCGCACTAACCTTCTGTGCAGAGCCATATGGCCAGTAGCACTTCCACCGGGACCAGCTCACCCGACGTTCAGGCCCGCCTGCCGAGCGTGTCCATCAGCCTGTCCGAGGTTGGAGTGACCGGCGTTGAGAAGGTCATCCGGATCCGGCACAACCGAGGCGAGCAGCTGTTCTCGGCCCGCTTCGAGTGCGTGGTCGATCTCGGGCCGTCTCAGAAGGGTGCGCACATGTCGCGCTTCGAGGAGGTGGTGAACGAGGCGATCGGCCAGGTGGTGCTCGGCGAGTCGAGCTTCAAGGCGGAGACGCTGGCCCAGCACATTGCCGAGCTGGTGCGCGAACGCCAGGGCGCGCGCCGCGCCGAAGTCCGCGTACAGGCCCGCTTCCCCGAACACAAGCCGGCTCCCGTGTCGGGCATCCAGACGCAGGAGCTGTACACCCTGCACGGCTGGGCAGTGGCTACTGAGGCGGGCACACGCCGACTTATCGGCGTCACCGCCCAAGGCATAACAGCCTGCCCCTGCGCTCAGGAGCTGGTGGCGGCGAATGCGCGCCACCGGCTGACGGAGGAGGGGTTCGACGAGGAGGAGATCGAGCGCATCATCGACGCCGTCCCGGTGGCCACGCACAACCAGCGCGGGCTGGGCACGCTGTACATCGGCTGTCCCGAACAGTGCGACACCGAGATCGATGCGCGCACACTGCTGGCCATCGTCGAGGGCTCGATGTCGTCGGAGATCTACGAGTTGATGAAGCGCTCAGACGAGGTCAGCGTGGTGGAGAAGGCCCATCGCCGGCCCCGGTTCGTGGAGGACTGCGTGCGAGAGATGATCCGGGGAGTCATCGAGCAGTTCCCGGCCCTCGAGGATGGGGCGTTCGTGTCAGCCCGGCAGGAAAATCTGGAGACGATCCATCAGCACAACGTGGTGGCCGAGCGGTTCGGGACTCTGGGCGAGATCCGTCAGGAGATCACGACGGGCGACGCCTCACTGGTCCACACGAGCCGCCGAGTGTGGCTCGAGGCGTCGGCGTGACACGCCGAAGAAGTAGTCGGCGCCCGACAGCACGGTGACCGCCACGGTCACGTAGACGAGCGCGTAGACCCAGTCCGGCCGGTCGTGCGCGGCGATGATCAGCACCAGGACCATCGCCACCTGCAGCGCGGTCTTCAGCTTTCCAAACCAGCCGGCGGCCATCACCACGCCCTGACCCGCACCCACCGCCACCCGGAGCACGGTCACGGCGAACTCGCGAGCGATGACCACCATCGCCACCCAAGCGTCGAGCCGCCCCAGCGACACCAGCGCAATCAGCGCCGCCACGATCAGCAGCTTGTCGGCAATCGGATCCATCAATTTGCCGAAGTTCGTGATCCAGTTGCGTGAACGGGCCAGGTAGCCATCGATGGCATCGGTCACCGACGCGACCACGAACACGATCGCGGCCAGCAGGTCCCCCCCGCCGGTCTTCTCGAGGAGAGCCACGACCAGCACCGGGACCAGGAGGATCCGGATCACGGTGAGGACATTGGGCACGTTGATCGGGACCACCGTGCCATGATCGCAGGGGATGAGAGCCGCGGTGCTGGTGCAACCGAACCACCCGCTCGAGCTGCGCGAACTGGCTGATCCGAGCCCAAAGCCGGATCAGCTCAGACTGCAGGTCAAGGCCTGCGGGGTGTGTCGCACCGACCTGCATTTGCGCGACGCCGAGATCCCGGCTCCGAAGCTACCGGTCGTCCTCGGCCACCAGATCGTCGGGCGGACGGACGACGGACAGCGCGTGGGCGTCCCGTGGCTCGGCTGGACGGACGGTGAGTGCCGCTTCTGTCGCAGTGACCGGGAGAACCTGTGCATCAACGCTCGCTTCACCGGCCGGGATATCGACGGCGGGTTCGCCGAGTACACGGTGGCCGACGAGCGCTACTGCTTCGCTCTGCCCGATGACCTGACCGACGAGCAGGCGGCCCCTCTCCTGTGCGGCGGCCTGATCGGCTACCGAGCGCTGCGCCTGGCCGGCGATGCGGAGCGTCTCGGTCTGTACGGCTTCGGTTCGGCGGCGCACATGATCTGCCAGGTGGCCGTCTGGCAGGGACGGCGCGTGTTCGCCTTCACCAAGCCGGGTGACACGCGCGGCCAGGAGTTCGCCCGAAGCCAGGGCGCCGTCTGGGCGGGAGGCAGTGACGAGCAACCCCCGGAACCGCTCGACGCCGCGATCATCTTCGCTTCGGCCGGAGAGCTCGTCCCGGCCGCGTTGCGGGCGCTCGACCGGGGTGGGGTCGTCGTGTGCGCGGGCATCCACATGACCGGCATTCCGTCGTTCTCGTACGACGACCTATGGGAAGAGCGGATGATCCGCTCGGTCGCCAACCTGACCCGCCGGGACGGCGAGGAGTTCCTGGACCTGGCCTCGCGCGTGCCGGTCCGCACCACCATTACGACGTACTCCTTGCCGGAGGCCGAGCGGGCCCTCACCGATCTGCGCGAGGGCCGCTTCGAAGGCTCGGCCGTGGTTATCCCGTGAAGGTCGCGGCGAGCGCCGGGCAAGTGCCGTTCGTGCGGGCGCGCTGAGACTCAGCTCCGGTGGTAACCCGTGTGGCGATCTGCCGGGGCGTGAGCCCGGATCCATGACGCAGGCCCTGGGCCGAGAACAGGACGCAGTCGCCCTCAACCCAGACGACTTCGGCGTCGGCCGCCGGCTTAGACCGCACCGTCACGCCATAGGAGGGGTGGATGCCCGGCAGCGCAAAGCGGCTCAGCTTGCCTCCCTGAACAGTGACCACCACCTTGTATAGAGAGACAGCCTGCTTGTACGTGAGCTTGGCCAGCTGGTCAGCGCTCCTGGGGTTGTTGAACGCGACCACCGCAGAGGCGCCCCAACGCTTCCTGGCCCCGTGTAGCTCCTCGCCGGCTGCGCCGACGAAACCGGCCTTCTTCAGACGCCTGACGGCCGCCTTCTGCTGAGCACGGGTCAGAAGAGGGCCGAACTCGGCCCTTACGTAGGCAGCGGCCGTGTGCGCCGACACGAGGCTGTGTTTTGTGACTGTGTACCCCGGCTGCTCGCCCGAACGCAGCAGGTAGCTTCGCAGCGACGGACCGGCAGCGGCGGCCACGCCGCAGATACAGAGAACGATGAGGACGCCGAACACGGCAGCCCGACCCGGCCGCACAAGCACGGGCGGATCATCGCAGAGAATCGACTCGCTAGGGTTAGGGCATGCCCCTGATCCCAATGGTCATCGAGCGCACGGCCCGTGGCGAGCGCGAGTTCGACATCTACAGCCGGCTGCTCAACGAGCGGATCATCTTCCTGGGCACTCCGATCGACGACATGGTCGCCAACCTGATCGTGGCCCAGCTCCTGCACCTGGAGTCATCGGACCCCGACAAGGACATCTCCATGTACATCAACTCCCCCGGCGGGTCGATCTACAGCGGGCTGGCCATCTACGACACGATGCAGTTCATCAAGCCCCAGGTCCAGACGATCTGCGTCGGGGTGGCCATGTCGATGGGCTCGCTGCTGCTGATGGCCGGCGCCAAGGGCAAGCGCTTCTCCCTGCCCAACAGCCGGATCCTGATCCACCAGCCGTCGGCGGGATTCGAGGGGCAGTCGACTGATATCGAGATCCACGCCCGGGAAATCCTCAACATTCGCAGCCGGATCGACGAGCTCTACGCCAAGCACACCGGCCAGCCACTCGAGCAGGTGCACGCCGACATGGAGCGCGACCGGTTCTTCAAGCCCGATGAGGCCCAGGAGTACGGGCTAATCGATCGGGTCATCGCCAAGCACTGACGGTGTATCTCCGCCGCCGACTCGCGAGTTCGGCGGCGTCGGCCACGCGGGTCAGGCGACCCGGTGCTCGATCGTGCCCAGGCGCTCGATCTCGATCCGGATCACGTCGCCTGACTCCAGGAACCTCGGCGGGTCCATGCCCATGCCGACACCTTTGGGGGTGCCGGTGAGGATCAGGTCGCCGGGGGCCAGCGTGTTGGTCTCGGCGATGAACTCCACGAGCTTCTGGCAGCCGAAGATCAGGTCAGAGGTGTTCGAGTGCTGTCGCAGCTCGCCGTTGACCCACGTCCTCAGCCGGAGGTTGCCGGGATCCGGGACCTCGGCGGCAGTAGTGATCCAGGGGCCATAGGGGCAGAAGGTGTCGGCGCCCTTGGCCCGGGTCCACTGGGACTCCCGGCGCTGCAGATCGCGGGCGGTCACGTCGTCGGCCACGCAGTAGCCGCCGATCTGGCCACGGGAGCCGATCACAATCGTCAGCTCGCCCTCGTAGTCGAGCCGGCGCACGACCTCCGGTTTCCTAACCGGTCCGCCGGGCGGGCTGGCTGAGCCGGCCACCTTGACGAACACTAGTGGCTGCTCCGGCTTCGTGCCGCCGGTCTCCTCGACGTGCTTGGCGTAATTGAGGCCGATCGCGTAAATGGTCCCGGTGGGCTGGATCGGGTCAAGCAGTTCGACCTGCTCCACCGGCCAACTGTCGCCGCTGTGACGGGGCTGCTCACCCGCCAGGACGTCGCGAACTGTCAGTGAGCTGGCCAGGGCGTGAACTTCGGCGCCCAGCACTTCCCCCGCGCGAACGGCGCCGTCGGGTGTTCTGAACGTGGCGAGCTTCATCGCCGGTGAGGCTACCCGGACAGGCGAAAGTGGCCCTGGGCCACGACGACGGCGCTTCCGGCCACGATCACCCTCTCGATCTGGTCGGGTGATCCCTCCACGCGGGCCCGCAGGTGCGAGGGCCGGCCCATCTCCACGCCCTGGTCGATCTCCAAGTTGCTCGAGAACCCGTGGAGTCCGTGGCGGACCAGGTGGACAGCCAGGGGACCGGCGGCCGATCCGGTGGCCGGGTCCTCGTCGACGCCCAGCCCGGGCCCGAACATCCGCGTCCGGATGCCCGCATCCACGCGCGCAAAGCAGGAGAACCCGTACTCGCCCAGCTTCCGCAGCGCCCGCAGGTCCGGATTCAGCGCGCTGACCTGGGCCAAGTCGTCGAGCATCACCATCACGTGCCGCATGCCGTTGTCGTAGACCTCGACGGGCAGGGCGGCAGCGTCGATGCCGAGGGCGGCGAGTAGCGCATCAACTTCCGGAAAGGGCTCGACCTTGGGCAGCGGCTGCTCCATCCCACCGGCCACGATCTGGCCGTCATCGTCGCGGCGGACTCGTACCGGCACAAGCCCCGCTCCGCAGCGCAGGCGGATCACCTCGAGCGGTTTATCGGCACCGACCACAAAGGCCGCGCCGAGCACCGGGTGGCCGGCAAACGGCAGCTCGACGTAGGGGGTGAAGATGCGCGCGTGAGCGTCGCAATCCTCGTCACCCGGGAGCAGGAAAACCGTTTCAGACAGGTTGAGCTCCCGGGCGGTGGCCTGCATGAGCCGGCTGGGGATCTCCTCGCCGTTGGTGAACACGGCGAGCGGATTGCCCTGCAGCGGCGTGTCCGTGAACACGTCGAGGATCACGTAGGGATGGGTGGGCTCAGTCGCCATTGGCCATGGCCAGGAGGGTGTTGACGGTCGTCCAGTTTCGCGAGGTTCCGATCACGCCCGAGCCTAGCCCGGTCCGACTGGCCAGGTTGTTCCACAGCTTGGAGCGTGCCACTCCATTCGGGTGCCAGGCGTAGACCTCCCGGCCGATGATGGCTACGCGCTCGGGCTCGGCAGCCAGCTGGTTCAGCTTCTCGGTGACCGCATCAGACAGGTCGCCCGAGAGAAAGGTGACCTGGTAGCGCTTGGGGTCGGTGGCCAGGTCCTCGAACGGGTTGCTCTGAACCACCCGGGCCAGCTCGTCCCGGGTCCGGGCGACGACGGGAATCTCGAGGTCGAAGCGCTCGGCGATCAGCTCGCGGACCTGCTCAGCGAGCGCGTCCGGCGCGGCGGCGCTGTCCAGCACGATGTTCCCGCTCTGCACGTAGGTGGCCACGTTCTCATAGTCCTGGCCCTCGAGTGCCTCCCGGAGCGCCGGCATGGCGATCCGGTTGGTGGGTCCGAGGTTGATGCCCCGGAGCAGGATGATGCTCCGTCCCACCGATCAGAACAGGGGTTCCTGGCCGCGCAGCCGGCTGACCTCGCGGCCGCCTGGGAGCGGTTGACCGAGGGCCACGGCGATGTCCCGGGCGATCGCCCCTTCTGCGCGCGAGGCGATCACCGGCTCCTCTATCCCTTCCACGTGCACCAGGGTGCGCCGGCCGTCTCCGCGGTCGCCTCCCTCGAGCGGCACCAGGGCATAGATCCGGTCGGCCCGCACGAACTTGCCATAGCCGAGAGGAACCATCGGAGTACCGCGCGCCACCTGAGCGATCCTATCCGGCCGGAGTGCGAGTCAGAGCGGCACCGGCCGCCTGCAGCTCCTGCAGGGCTTGGCGGGCCAGCTCGCCGAACTCCCGGTCGTTGGCCGGATCAGCCCAGCGGACGAAGGCGGCCCGGAAGGCCAGGATCCCCAACTCGGCGGCCAGAGTGGCGGACGGCTCCGGCACGCCGCGACGCCGGAGCGCCCGCCTCATCGCGCTCGCGAAGTCAGCCCGCTTGAGGGCCTCGCGCTCCTGCAGCTCGCTGTTCGCGGCGATTACCGCCTGCCGCGTGGAGGCGAACGGATGGCGCTCCGGAGTGAACACCCCGGCCAGTGCCTCCAGAGCGGCGCCCACCGCCTCTAGTGGCTGGGCGTCCGGCGGCGCAGAGGCGATGGCATCGGCTGGGAGCTTGAGGAAAATATCCTGCCCGGCGAACAAGACCTCGCGTTTGTCCGGGAAGTGGCGGAAGAAGCTGCTCTTGGTGAGCCGGGCGTGCTCCGCGATCTGTGCGACCGTCGTGTTGTCATACCCCTGCTCGACGAACAGTTCGAGCGCGGCACCTACCAGGCGCTCCTGGGCATCGGGTTCCCATCTCGGCATGCCATAAAGATTAGTGACAAGACCAAGTCCTATCCGGTGCTATTGTGATGAGACTAGGTCCCATCACCCGTAGTTAGGAGCAGTCATGCGAGTTTTCGTCACCGGAGCCAGTGGCCACATTGGCTCGGCCGTGGTTCCCGAACTAGTGCAGGCCGGACACGAGGTCGTAGGCCTGGCCCGCTCCGATGAATCGGCGGCCAAGGTGGCCGAATGGGGAGGGTCGGTTGTCCGCGGAGATCTGGATGACCTGGATGTCCTGCGTGAAGCCGCGGCCGATGCGGACGGCGTCATCCACCTCGCCTTCCGCCACGACCTTATGCAGACAGGCGATATGGATCGCGCGGCGGAAGTCGACCTGGCCGCTATCCGCGCGATGTACGAGCCGCTCATCGGTACCGACAAGGCCTTCGTCGGGACCTCGGGGACGGGCGTGCTGGCCATGGCCGCGGATCTGGGGCGCCCCGGCACCGAGGAAGACACGCTACCCGGCGGATACCGGATCGACGGCGAGAACGAGTTGATCAGTCTGGCCGACCGCGGGGTGCGCACGTCGCTGGTCCGCCTGCCACCGACCGTGCACAGCCACCTGGATAAGCACGGGTTCATTCCCACGTTGATCGGGCTGGCCCGGGCCAACGGACGGGCGGGCTACCCGGGCGACGGGGCCAACTGCTGGCCGGCCGTCCACACACTCGACGCTGCCCGCCTGTATCGCCTGGCCGTGGAGGCTGCGCCGGCCGGCACGCGGCTGCACGCCGTCGCTGATGAGGGCGTCCCGATGCGAGAGATCGCTGAGGCGATCGGCCGCAACCTGGATGTCCCGGTGCAGAGCATCTCGCCCGAGGAGGATGACGCGCAGTTCGGCTTCCTGACAGCGTTCGTCGGGCTGGACAACCCGACCTCCGCCGCCCAGACGCGTGCGCTGATGGCCTGGGAGCCGTCGCACCCGGGCCTGATCGCCGACATGGACGAGGGCCACTACTTCGCCTGAACCATCATGACTCTGGGAACGAACGGGGCGGTGAGCGCCCGTTTGCTTCCCAGAGTCAGTTCAAGACGAGCGCCAGACGCTGCTCGAGCGCGTCGGCCAGGACCTCGCGCACCGGGCCCGGCTCGAAGCGCTCGACCAGGGCGGACAGGAAGCCTTCGATGACCAGCTGTTTGGCGTCGGCCTCGGGGAGTCCGCGGGAGCGCAGGTAGAAGAGCTGCTCGGGATCGACCTGGGCCACGGCGGCGGCGTGGGTGCAGCGCACGTCGTTGGCCTGGATCTCCAGACCGGGGATGGCGTCGGCGTGGGCCCGCTTGGACAGGAGCAGATTCCGGGAGTCCTGGAAGGCATCAGTCTTCTGGGCGCCGGGGTCCACGATGATGTTGCCCTTCCACACGGCACTCGAGCGCCCGGCCAGCACGCCCCGGAAGGCCAGGTCGCTGGTCGTGTTGGGGGCAGCGTGCTCCTGTGTGGTGTCGAAGTCGATGTGCTGGCGACCGTGGGTGGCATAGGCGCCGGTCACCCGGGCCTCGGCGCCCTCGCCGACCAGCCGCGTGCTCATCAGCAGGTGCCCGGACTTCGAGCCGAACCCGAGGGCGACCCAATCGAGGCGGGCGTCGCGACCGACGACGGCGCGCTGAGCACCGAAGATCCAGGCCTCTTCTGAGAGATCCTGCAGGGCGATGTAACGCAGGCGGGCGTTGTCCCCCACCTTGAGCTCCGTGGCCACGTTGAGAACGCCGTCACCCGTCCAGCGCTCCCAGACCTCGGCCTGGGCGCCGTCCTCGACCACCACGCTGAGCCGCTGGTTGGCCAGCGCCCCGTCGGGCACGAGCGTGGCCAGCTGGATCGGTTCCGTGACCGTCCCGGTGATACGCAGAGTCTCGCCGTCGAAGCTGGCCCCAGCCGGGGCAGGGTGGGCGGGATCCGAATAAGCCGGCTGCACCGCAGTTAGTGCGTACTGCTCGAGGTCGAGTCCGGTTAGGTCAGTGAACTCCCATCCCGGCCGTCCCTTGAAGCTGGGGAGATCGAGAACCGTGCTAGCCAATGGAGCCCTCCATCTGGAGCTCGATCAGCCGGTTCATCTCCACC
>DASZNA010000082.1:0-2731 GCA_035551655.1 Solirubrobacteraceae bacterium | reverse complement strand
GGCCCAGCTCCTGCATCTGGAGTCCTCGGATCCGGACAAGGACATCTCGATGTACATCAACTCGCCTGGCGGGTCGATCTACTCGGGTCTGGCCATCTACGACACGATGCAGTTCATCAAGCCCCAGGTCCAGACGATCTGCGTGGGGGTGGCCATGTCGATGGGCTCGCTGCTGCTGATGGCCGGCGCCAAGGGCAAGCGCTTCTCGCTACCCAACAGCCGGATCCTGATCCACCAGCCGTCGGCGGGATTCGAGGGGCAGTCCACCGACATCGAAATCCACGCCCGAGAGATCCTGAACATCCGCGGCCGGATCGACGAGATCTACGCCAAGCACACCGGCCAGCCTCTCGAGCAGGTGCACACCGACATGGAACGCGACCGGTTCTTCAAGCCCGACGAGGCCCAGGAGTACGGGCTGATCGATCGGGTCATCGCCAAGCACTGAGATCAAGCAACGGCGTGCTCGATCGAACCCAAGCGTTCGATCTCGATCCGCACCACGTCGCCTGACTCCAGGAACTGCGGCGGATCCATGCCCATGCCGACACCGTTCGGGGTCCCGGTGAGGATCAGGTCGCCCGGGAGCAGGGTGTTCGTCTCGGCGATGAACTCGACAAGCTTCTGGCAGCCGAAGATCAGGTCAGAGGTGTTGGAGTCCTGGCGCACCTCGCCGTTGACCCACGTCTTCAGTGACAGGGCGCCCGGGTCCGGCACGTCGTCGGCCGTGGTGATCCAGGGTCCGTAGGGGCAGAAGGTGTCAGCCCCCTTGGCCCGAGTCCACTGGGCCTCGCGGCGCTGGAGGTCCCGAGCGGTCACGTCGTCGGCGACGCAGTACCCGCCGATCTGCCCGTCGGCACCGATCACGATCGTCAACTCACCCTCGTAGTCAAGCCGGCGGACCACGCCGGGCTTGCTGATCGGGCCGCCGGGCGGGGAGGCCGATCCGGCCACCTTGACGAACACGAGCGGCTGCTCGGGCTTGGTGGCGCCGGTCTCCTCCACGTGCCTGGCGTAATTGAGTCCGATCGCGTAGATGGTTCCGGTGGGCTGGATGGGGGCGAGCAGCTCGATCTGCGCAAGCGGCCAGGTCTCGCCGCTGTGACGTGGCTCTTGGCCCGCCAGCACGGCGCGCACGGTGAGCTCGGGGGCGAGTGCGCGCACCTCCTGGTCCACCACCTCACCCGCCCGGGTGGCGCCGTCGGGCGCCAGGAACGTAGCCAGCTTCATCGCTTGGAGGAGGCTACCTAAGCCGGAACAGCCCACGCGCTACGACCACGGCGCTGCCCGCCACGATCACTTTCTCGATTCGATCCGCGCTCCCCTCCACCCTGACCCGCAGGCGAGAGGGCCGGCCGATCTCCACACCCTGGTCGATCTCGAGATTGGTGGAGAACGTATGGAGCCCATGCCTGACCAGGTGAACCCCCAGGGGCCCAGCGGCCGAACCGGTGGCCGGATCCTCGTCCACCCCCAGACCGGGCCCGAACATCCGTGTCCTGACACCCTCGCCGAACCGCGCGAAGCAGGAGAAGCCGTACTCGCCCAGGGCGCGCAGTGCGCGCATGTCTGGGGTGAGCGCGCTGACGCTGGCCACGTCGTCCAGCATGATCATCACATGGAGCAGGCCGTTGTCGTAGACCTCGACGGGTAGGGTCGCGCCGTTCACGCCGAGGGCAGCGAACAGCGCCTCGGTGGCCTCGAAGGGCGCGACCGAGGGCAGCGGCTGCTCCATCCCGCCGGCCACGATCTCGCCGTCCTCGCTACGCCGCACGCGGACCGGCACGATTCCGGATCCCGTGCGAAGCCGGATCACCTGTCGCTGGGGATGGTCGGCCCCGACCACGAAGGCGGCACCGAGAACCGGGTGCCCGGCGAACGGCACCTCGACCGCCGGCGTGAAGATCCGGGCCTGAGCCTCGCACTCGCCGTCGCCGGGCAGCAGGAACACGGTCTCTGAGAGGTTGAGCTCCCGCGCCGCGGGCTGCATGAGCCGGCTGGGGATCTCCTCGGCCTGGGTGAACACGGCCAGCGGATTTCCCCGCAGGGGCGCGTCGGTGAAGACGTCGAGGATCACGTAGGGATGGATCGGCTCACTCGGCATTCGCCATCTCCAGCAGCGTGGTCACGGTCGTCCAATTGCGGGCGGTGGCGGTGATGCCGGGGCCGAGGCCACCTTTGCTGGCCAGCCCGTTCCACAGCTTCGAGCGGGCGACTCCCTCCGGGTGCCAGGCGTAGACCTCTCGGTCGATCACCTGCACGCGTTCGGGGTCGGCCGCCAGGGCGCGGATACGGTCGATCACTTCCGGGGTGAGGGGCGCGGAGAGGAAGCTGACCTGGAAGCGCTTCGGCTCGGTGGCCACGTCGGCCAGCGGGTTGCGCTCGACGACCTGAGCCAGCTCGTGCCGGGTCCGGGCGACGACGGCGATCTCGAGCCCGAAGCGCTCGGCGACCAGCGCGCCGATCTGCTCGGCAAGCGCGTCCGGCGGTGCGTCGCTGTCCAGCACGATGTTCCCGCTCTGCACGTAGGTGCGGACGTTCCCGTAGCCGTCTGCAGCCAGTGCATTCCGCAGGTCCGGCATGGCGATGCGGTTGGCCTTACCCAGGTTGATGCCCCGGAGCAGGACGACGCGCCGGGAGCTCAGACCAGGGACTCCTGGCCGCGCACCCGGCCCTCGGCGCGTCCCGCCGGCGGCTGCTGTCCCAAGGCGATGGCCACGTCGCGCGCGAT
>DASZNA010000081.1:0-19544 GCA_035551655.1 Solirubrobacteraceae bacterium | reverse complement strand
CCAGCGCTAGAACAGCTCCGGACTTCTTGACCACACTCCACGCACTCAAAGTGCTCGAAGACGTCCCCGACGGCGGAAACGCCCGCCAACACTCAAGCGCAGAGCGATAGCCCCGAACGGTGGACGGCTTCCGTCCTCGATCCTGCTCCACGTACCGCAGCCACTCTGCGGCCGCCTCCGCGAACGTCGCCCCGGTCCGCACCATTCCCGCCAGCGTTCCCCGTCGGGCCTGATCCAGAACCGTCTGCAGCTCATCCTCCGCCTGGGGCTGTTGAAGTAGCCCGTCGGTGGGCGACCCCTACCGGTCCAGGCTGGTCCCAGCTTCCTCTGGACCTGGCGCCCATCGGGCAACCGGTACTTCATGTACCAGACACCCCGACGCGCGTCCTCACGTCGGTAGACGTGGCCTGTGGGGGACTGGATGGGGGTCACCATGAGCCGGGTCGTACTCTTGGCTCGAGACAAATTGGGGACAAAGTTTGCTTGCCCGCCGCGGCTGGCTAAACAAACAGCCCCGGTTACCGGGGCTTTTGAGTGGGCCGTGGAGGAATCGAACCTCCAACCTTGGGATTAAGAGTCCCCTGCTCTGCCAATTGAGCTAACGGCCCGGGGAGTCGCTTCGATGTTACCCACCGCGGCGCGCTAGGCCGGCTCGGCGGGAATCACTTCCGGCAGCCCGGCGCTCAGCACTCCTGGGCGTATAGAGGCTGGGTCTTTGAGGCCTTCAGGGCGCTCTGCAGCTGGAGCTGCTGAAGCTTGGGGGCCAGCTTGAGCGCCTTCTGGGCAGCCAGGTCAGCGACGCGGGTCTCCTTGCCTGCGTAGGCGGAGAAGGCCAGACACTCGTAGCCCTTGGCGCTGCCCGGCGTCGACTGGATCAGATACTGCCAGGCGTTCGCCTCCTGCTTGTACTGGCCTAGGTGGGCGTAGGCCCGGGCGGCCAGGATGGCGGCGTCCGCCGATGGCTGCTTGGTCAGCGTGAGGTAATGCTGCCAGGCGCTCGAGGCTTTGGCCAGAAGCTTCTTACCGGACGCCGAGTACAGGTAGGTGCCCGTGGTGCTGTCGTAGGTACTGGCATTGCCGGCGGCTGTCCAGTACGCCTGCTCCAGCTGCGACCAGGCGGTCGGGGAGCTGGGATTGAGCTTGACCTGCTTGAGCGCCGCCTTGGTCGCCTGGCTGACCGCCTGGGTCTGGCCGCTGTTGGATCCGTTACCCGTGAGGCCGTTGAGGAGACCGCCTCCGCCACTGCCCGTACCCACACCGAACAGGATCAGGCCCCCGCCGATCAGGATGGCCAGACCGAGGTAGATGACCTGGACGGTACGTCGACGGCCGCGGCTACGAAGATCGAAGAGCATGGGTCAGGGGGACGGCGGGATCAGGTGGCGTCTAGGCCCTGTGCGGAGGCGGCCAGCTCAGCCGCCTCGCGTTTGGCCATGCGACGTTCATTGATGTGGAGGGCGACAATGCTCACGAGGTACAGGACCAGCAGCGGGAGCGTCTCGAAGAACATCGTGACCGGATCCACCCCCGGCAGCGCGGCGACGATCACCGCGATGATGACCACAGCGTAGCGCCAGTTGCCGGTCAGGGTCCGAGCCGTTATCACCCCGATCCGCTGCAGAGCCAGCAGGACCAGCGGCAGCTGAAATGCCAGGCCGATGCCCAGCATGATCAGCATCTCGAACTTGTAGTAGGTCTTGCCCTGAACCAGGATCGTGAATTCCTTGCTGTTGTACCCCTGGAGGAAGTGCACAGCCGGCGGCAGGACCATGAAGTAGGTGAAGACGGCGCCGGCGATGAACAGCAGCGGGGCCAGAAACATCACTGGAAGAGCTGCCCGCTTCTCGGTCGGATTGAGTGCCGGGATGATGAACGCATACAACTCGTAGAGCAGCAGCGGCAGCGAGAAGAGCAGGGTGAAGTAGAGCACCACCAGCAGCGTCGTGGTGAACGACTCGCCCACGCCGATCGCCAGGGGCTTCTCCTGTGTGGGAGTGGACTTCGGCAGATGGTTGGCGGCCTCGAAGGCAGCGGCGGACATCGTGTGCAGCCCCTGGAGATCCGACGGTGAGATCCCCTTGACGTTGGCGAGTGAGCGCTCAAGCTGCGAAGCCCCAGAGCCAATCAACCGAAGGTCGTGGTGCAAGATGGCCGCCTGGTTGGGCTCGGCGCCGAGTCCACCATGAGATGCCACTGATTTCTGCGTGGGCAGAGCCCGGTTCAGCACGCGGATCAGTGCCTGGTTCTGCCAGAAGCAGACGCAGAACACCACCAGCATCGCCGCGCCGCAAATCATCAGCCGCGTGCGGAGCTCGTCAAGGTGGTCGACGATGCTCAGGCGGTCGTCGTGACCGATCGGCCTCAGGACCTTCATCGTCGAATGGCCCCGTCTGGTGGTTAGGAGTCGCGCTCGGCGGGGGCCGGAACGGCCTCCCGGGGCGTCCCCGTACCAAGTCCGACCTGCTCTGACTTGGATTGGGCCTCGCCGCTCGCCGCGGTCAGCTGCGGGTTGTCGTCCTCCTTCTCCTCGGAGGCGCGCGAGATCCCGCCCTTGAACTCCTTGATGCTCTCGCCGATCGATCGGCTGAGCATGGGCAGACGCTTGGGCCCGAAGAACAGAAGCAGGACTACGAGGACGACTATTGCGTCGGTGAGGGGATTACGGAACATGCCGGTTTCCTCCGCGGTTTGGAGGCGCCAAGGTTAGCGGGCGCCACGTCCCGGTCAAACACGCTGTCCATCGGAGTTCGAAATCCGGATCCGCTGCGGCGGGTCTTCGTGATGACGCCGACAGCTCTCAAGGCGCCGAGGCCGGGCGCCGATAAGGCCGTGTACCCGCCCTCCGTTCTGCCCGAATGAGCCAACCCGATCACCACCACACCGTCCGGCGCATCGTCCTTCCGAGTGGTCGGTCGATCGAGGTCATTCGCTTCAACGAGGCCGAGCCGATGGTCCGCGAGCTGTGGGTTTGCCCGACCTGCCAGAGCGACCTGGTCCAGCCGCTGGAGTGGTCGGAGTGCGAGGAAGGCCGCTGGGAGCTCAGCCTCGAATGCCCGAACTGCTGGTGGGGTGAGGCCGGCGTCTATGAGCGCGAGCAGGTCGAGCGCCTGGAGGACAAGCTCGACGAGGGCCTGGCCGACATGATCGCCGACCTCAAGCGGTTGAGCCAGGCCAACATGGCCGCCGACGTCGATCGGTTCCTCGCCGCCGTGCAGGCGGACCTGATCCTCCCCGAAGACTTCTGATTCAGCTGTAGCGCTCGACGACCCCGTCGGCGACCAGCTCCAGCGCCGCTCGCTGCTCGTCGGGCAGCAACGGCAGCGCTTCCTTGGCGCGTCCCACCACGCCGAGCGCTCGCTCCCGGGCCACATCCAGCGCGCCCGACGCGATGATCCGATCCGAGATGTCGGCGGCGTCACGGGCCGTCCGCAGCTCGCGGAGATCGAATGCAGCCAGTTCGGGATCGCGCTCCCGGGCCACGATCAGCGGCAGGGTGACCGTCCCGTCAAGCAGGTCGGCGCCGCGCGGCTTGCCGGTTCGTTCCGGTGGCCCAGTCACATCGAGAATGTCGTCGAGCAACTGGAAGGCCAAGCCGATGGCCTCTCCGAAACCGCCCAGGGGGCCGACCGGACCACCGCCGCTGTGGGCCCCGAGCTCGCAGGCGCCGCGGAACAGCACCGCCGTCTTCAACCGGCAACGTTCCAGATAGCGCTCCAGGGTCACCGAGGACTTCCAGGCGTCCTCTCGCTGCATCAGCTCGCCGGTGGCCAGGCCGGAGGCGGCGCGCGACAGCGCTCGCACGGCCTCGATGCTGGCGCTCCCGGCCAGCTCGGCGAACGCGCGAGAGAACAGCAGATCTCCGGTGGCCGTGGCCACCAGCCGCCCCCCCTCGGCCACCACAGTGGGGCGGCCACGTCGGAGCGCGGCCCCGTCGAGCACGTCGTCGTGCACCAGGGTCGCGGCATGGACCAGCTCCACCGCCACGGCTGACCGGACGAGCTGGTCGCTCTCCTGGACGGGGACCCCAGAGGCCAGGCAGACCAGCAATGGCCGCAGGCGCTTGCCGCCGGCCGAGATGGTCGCGCGGGAGTGTCCGGCCAGCAGATGGCCGTAGCCGTCGACGAGCTCGGACATCCGGCTCTCGACGCGATACATCACCCCGGTGACTCCGGCCCCGCCGGCCGCCGTCACCGCCTCCACCGACGCGGTCCTCTGCATGCTCACTCGGCCACCGTACCTAGGTGTAGCGCGATTATCCCGCCGGCTGTGAGGACGTAACGGATCCCGTCCAGGCCCGCGGCATGCATCCGGGCGGCCAGCGCCTCGGGCCCGGGGAAGCGACGGACGGAGTTGGGCAGGTAGGAGTAGGCGTCGGCGTCGCCGGCCAGCTGGCCCAGAACGGGAACGATCCGGTCGAACCAGAGCGAGAAGAACGTGGACAGCGGAGGTCGCTGCGGAGTGGTCATCTCCAGGATCACCACCCGCCCGCCCGGAGCCACCACCCGGACCAGCTCTCGCAGGCCCCGATCCAGATCGGAGAAGTTCCTCACCCCGAAACCCACCGTGGCGGCATCGAACCGGTCCGCTTCGAACGGCAGCTCCAGGGCGTTAGCCGCCTGAAAGGTGACGAACTCCGCCCCTGGGTGCCCGGGGGCCTTCTGCCGCGCCAGCTCCAGCATGCGCTCAGAGAAGTCGACGGCCACGACCTGGCCGCCAGGAGCCACCCGGCCGGCCAGCTCAAGCGCCAGATCACCGGTGCCGGTCGCCACATCCAGGGCGCGCGACCCCGGCCCGACGCCGGCCAGATCCACGGCGCGGCGCCGCCAGTGATGGTGCAGTCCGGCGGTCATGACCGAGTTCAGCCGGTCATAGATCCCGGCGATCCGGTCGAACATCGCCTGCACCTGGGGTTCCTCCAGAACCCCAGGGCGCGGACTGCCGCCGGTCGGAGCTGACATTGGGTCGGACATCAGACCGGGAGGCTTTCCCGCCGAGGCCGCTATTGCAGCATCGACAGGAAGTTGACCAGGTTCTGGAATTTCTGCGGCGACTGCAGAGCCAGATTCTTGAACGAGGGCATCGGCGCGGTCGGGTTGCGCAGGGTGGCCGCGATTCCACCCGGGCGAAGCTTCGACCCGATGTGGGTGAGCGGCGGCCCCGGTCCGTTGTTGCCGTTGTCGCCGATGACGTGACAGGCCAGGCAGCCGGATTCGCCCACCACCACCTCGCCGGCTCGGAAAGTCGCCTGCTGCGCGGAGCTCAGCCCGGAGGGCGGGGGCAGCGACACCGCGTTGGGAGATCCGGTGTTCGCGCCCGTATATGTCAGATAGGCCATCGCGGCGATCGTGGCCAGGCCCGCGACCAGAGCGATCGGCCGGCGGGTGATCAGACGCTCGGGGCTACGGTCATACAGGGGCAGCAGGAACAGCAGGATCATGCAGATCGTGGGAACGCCGATCGTGGCCATCGGCGTGAGCTTCGGGACGTTGCGCATCACGCGCAGCACCTCGAACAGGAAGAAGAAGTACCAGTCCGGCCGGGGAACATATGTGGTGGTCGTCGGGTTGGCCTTCGGCCCGATCTCCGCCCCGAACAGCAGGGACAGGACCATGATCACGATCATCACGATCACGGCCATGACCGAGTCCTTGGCCACCGCGTAGGGGAAGAACGGCTTCCCCTGGTTCTTCAGGATGGAGTAATCGCGGAGATAGAGCTCCTTCTCGGCCTGGTTCACGCCGACACCCCCCGCTCAGACACGCCGTCAGACCTCAACATGCTGGACGACCTCCTGAGGCTCCTCGGCCTTGAGCCAGGGAGGAGCCGAGATCCCCAGCTTGGTCACCAGGTACAGGTGCAAGCCAATCAGCGCGGCCATCAGACCGGGGATCAGGAGCATGTGGATGGCATAGAACCGCGACAGCGTGGTGGCGCCGAACTCCGGGCCGCCGCGCAGGAAGTCGCTCAGGTAGGGGCCAATGAACGGGCCGGTGCCGTTGATGTTCACGCCGACGATCGTGGCCCAGTAAGCCCGCTGGTCGAACGGAAGCAGGTACCCCGTGAAGCCCATGGCCATCGTGAGGATCAGCAGCACGACGCCGATGATCCAGGTGATTTCCCGCGGATACTTGTAGGCGCCGAAGAAGAACACGCGCCCCATGTGCAGGAAGATCAGGATGATCATCACCGAGGCGCCCCACTTGTGCATGCCGTGCACGAACTGGCCGAGGAACACGTTGTCGTTGATGTTGCGGATCGACTCGTACGCGCCACCCTGCACATTGGGCTGGTAGTACATGGCCAGGAACACGCCGGTGACGGCCTGGCTGAGGAACGCGAACATCGTCGCCGAGCCAAGCGTGTAGGCCCAGTTGATTCCGCGGGGGACCTTGCGGAACAGGAGCCACCGGATCCCGGGCGAGAGCGATGTGCGCTCGTCCAGCCAATCGACGACGTGAATGCCGCCCTCGGCGACGGCCTCGACGGGGCTCATCACCTCTGAGGTGCCGCCGGGACGCGAAGGCTTGGGTCGCAGGGCCCGGGGCAGCGGTGGAGCGGGAAGCTTCGGCATAAGACTCAGGGAGTGATCTTGGGGGGCAGGGGAAGGTTGGCGGTGGAGGGCTTGACCGACGTGTCAAACCGAGCCGGGTAGAGGAATTGGCCGACACCGTCGATCGGCTCGCCCGGGTCTCGAGGCGAGTAGCGCTCGAGCTCGGAGTTCACCGAGTAGCGCGGGCCGATGTACACATAGCCATTACGCACCAGCGTGTAGAACCGATCAAGCGGGCGCACCGGCGGGCCGCCCGCCACCATGCCGCGGAAGTTGTACACGCCGCCGTGACAGGGGCAGATGAAGCGCTGCGCGGCGGCCACGTAGCGAACCGGGCACCCCAGGTGCATGCAGCGCGATGAGAGCGCCACATACTGGTTGAACTTGTCGCCCGGTTCGGTGTCCACGGTGGGGTTGCGCTTGCGCACATAGGCGATCGACTTGCCAGCCTCCCCGATGCCCTGGACGATCGTGATCACCTTGGTGGCGTAGTTCTGGTCGTTGAAGTCAGCCGGGGTCCCGACGATTTGCCACTGGAAGGGCAGCCGCTTGAAGATCGGGCTGATGGCGAACCCGAGCGCAGGCAGCGCAAATGCCGCCGCCGCGATCCCGCCGGCCGCGTGAGTGGTGCCCGTCATGAAGCGTCGCCGGGTAACGGTCTCCCCCTCGAAGGCCCCCGGCATGTTGCGGTCGGCGGTGTACTTCGAGGTTTGCCTGTGTCGGTCTACGGCCATGTGATTTTCCGCTCAAAGTCTGGGCTTTTCGGCCCCTGAAGGGTTCCTAAGCCTACGTCAATTCTCGCCGATACGCGCTGTCGTGGCCCGCTCCTGAGCGAACCCGGGCCACGCCCGTTCGCCAGGCCGCCGCCGCCCGCTCGGGATCCCCCGCGGCCTGAGCCTGAGCCACCTGAGAGATGGCCTCGGCCAGGTGGCCGATGGCCTCCAGATCCCCGAGGTCGGCCAGACGCTCGAGCCCGCGCGCGTACAGGTAGTCGCCCTGCAAAAGCGACAGGTCAGGGTCCTGACCTCCGTCCTGGTAGTGGAGGCGCGCTCCCTCGGCGATGTCACCCAACAAGTGGTCGTAGTCCTCCTGCTCGAGGCCGCTCACGCCGGCTCCCCGAAGGCATCGGCGGCGGCAGCGACGGTCATCTCCACGTCCGCCTCGGTGTGAGCCAGCGACGGGAACCAGGCCTCGAACTGCGCGGCGGGCGGGTAGACCCCGCGCCCCAGCAGGCCGCGGCACCAAGCCCCGTACGCGCCCAGATCGGAGGCGGTCGCGCCGGCGAAATCGCTGACCGCGGCCGTGGTGAAGAACGGCGTGAGGAGACCGGGCACCGACTGCACATGCAATTCGCGGTCCGCGCTCGCCGCGGCTTCGCGCAGCCCGGCGGCCAGCCGCTCGGTTATCTGGCCGAGCCGTCGGTAGGCCTGCTCGTCCAGCCGGCGCAACGTGACCAGTCCGGCCGCCACGGCGAGAGGGTTGCCGGACAACGTGCCCGCCTGGTAGACCGGACCGGCCGGGGCCACCTGCTCCATCAACTCGCGCGGGCCGCCATAGGCGGCGGCCGGTAGACCTCCCCCGACGATCTTGCCCATGATGGTGAGATCCGGCGTGACGCCGTAGAGCTCTTGGGCCCCGCCCCGGGACACTCGAAACCCGGTGATCACCTCGTCGAAGACCAGCAGAGCACCAGTGTCGGTGGCCCGGCGCCGAAGAGCTCCCAGAAAGCCCGGCTCGGGCGGTACGACGCCCATGTTGGCCGGCACGGGCTCGGCCAGCAGAGCCGCGAACGCATGCTGCTCCACGGCCGCCTCCAGCGCCTCGAGGTCGTTCCACGGCACGATCACCGTGGCGGCCGCCGCACTCTCGCTCACCCCGGGGCTGGCCGGGATCCCCTGGGTGGCCAGACCCGATCCGGCCTGGGCCAGCAGGCCGTCGACGTGGCCGTGGTAGGCACCGGCGAACTTGAGGATCTTCTCGCGGCCGGTGGCCGCCCGGGCGAGACGGATCGCGCTCATCGTGGCCTCCGTTCCCGATGAGGTCATGCGGACCATCTCGACGCTCGGCATCCGGTCGGCAATCTCCTCGGCCAGCTCCACCTCGCCCTCGGTGGGGGCGCCGTAGCTGGTTCCGGCCGCGGCCGCCCGGCTCACTGCGTCTACGACCTCTGGGTCGGCGTGGCCAAGGATCAGGGGACCCCAGGAGCTCACCCAGTCGATGTACTCGCGCCCATCGACATCGGTCAGCCGGGAGCCCGCACCGGAGGCGATGAACACCGGATCGCGTCCGAGCGCCCCCATCGCCCGCACGGGTGAGTTGACTCCGCCCGGCAGCACACGGACGGCGCGGTCGTACAGCTCGGCGGATCTGGAGGTGGCGACGGCGCTCACCCCCGGCTCAGACACCCGCGTGTTCACGTTCCCAGTTGCAGTGCTCGTCCGTGAAATAGATCAGGCGGATCTTCTTGAACTCCGTGGAGGAGTAGAGCGTGGCGCGCTCGGTGATGCCGGTCTGCTCGGCGATCGAGTCGAGGATCGCGTCGCATTCCTCCTTGGAGCGACCGTGCGCCATGGTGAACACCGAGTAGGGCCAGTCCTCGTAGGTGGGGCGCTGGTAGCAATGGGAAATCCCTCGGAACGCGGCCATCCGCGGCCCGATGTCCATGATCTGGTCCTCCGGCACCTTCCAAACGCCCATCCCGTTGGCCGAGAACCCGGCGCGACGGTGGTAGAGGATTGCGGCCACGCGGCGCAGAAGGCGGCGCTCCTGCATGCGGCGCAGGTGCTCGAGCAACTGTTGCTGACCGATGCCCAGCTGGGCCGCGGCCGGCGCGAACGGCTCAGAGATGACAGGCAGATCCCCCTGAGTGGCGCGGATGACCGCCTGGTCGAACTCGTCGTAGGGCTGCGGCTCGGTCTCGGCCGGGGCGACCGCCTCCGCGGCCTTGGCCAGAGCCTCAGTGTCGCCTTCCATCTCCAGGTCCATGCGGATCTTGAACAGCTTGAGGGTGGGCAGCTGCCGGATCGACTCGGCGCCGGCCAGCTGGCTGAGCGCGTGGAGGGTGCCCTCCACGCCCAGTTTGGAGCCCGGTTCGGTGGCGATCGTGAACCAGATGTTGAACTCGTGATTGCGCAGATAGTTGTGTGAGACACCCGGGTGCTGATTGATGATCGTCGCGGCGCGCCACGGGTTCTCCGGATCGACCTTGGCCGCCACCAGCATCGAGGAGTACCCCAGGGCCCGGGTGTCGAAGATCGGGGTGACCTGACGGATGATGCGCTCGTCCAGCAGATGCTGCACCCGTCCCAGTACCTCGGCCTCGCTCACCCCGGCCTGGGAGGCTACGTGCTGGTAGGGCCGCTCGGCCACGGGAAAGCTGCCCTGCATGAGGTTGAGCAGCCGCCGGTCCAGGTCGTCCAGCGGAATCGCCGCACCATCCTTGCGGGTGCGGAGCTTGGGGCCGAAGCCGCTTCGAGCGGACTCGCTCACTGAAGCCATCGGGCGGCCTCCTTGGCGTGGTAGGTGATGACGATGTCGGCCCCGGCGCGGCGAATTGAGGTGAGTGTCTCGAGCACCGCTGCCTGCTCGTCCAGATAGCCGGCTGCCACCGCGGCCTTGAGCATCGCGTATTCCCCGGAGACGTGGTAGGCGGCCAGGGGCAAGCCGGTGTCGTCCTTGATCTGGCGGATCAGGTCGAGGTAGGGCAGGGCGGGCTTGACCATCAACAGGTCGGCGCCCTCCTCGACATCGAGCCGAGCCTCGCGCAGCGCCTCATGACGGTTGGCCGGATCCATCTGGTAGCCCCGGCGGTCCCCGAACGCCGGGGTCGAGCCGGCGGCCTCTCTGAATGGTCCGTAGAAGGCGGAGGCGAACTTGGCCGAATAGGCCAGGATCGGGGTGCCGCTGAATCCTTCCTCGTCCAGGGCAGAGCGGATGACCCCCACGCGGCCGTCCATCATGTCGCTGGGGGCCACGATGTCCGCCCCGGCCCGGGCCTGGGAGACCGCGGTACGAGCCAGCAGCTCCACCGTGGCGTCATTGTCGACCGTGTCACCGCGCAAAACGCCGCAGTGGCCATGATCGGTGTATTCGCACAGGCAGAGGTCGGTGATCACGAGGGTCTCGGGGTGAGCGTCCTTGATGGCCCGCGTAGCCAGCTGGATGATGCCCTCCTCGTCCCAGGCGCCAGTGCCCTCGGCGTCCTTGGCGGCCGGAATGCCGAACAGCAGCACGGCAGGAATGCCGAGCTCAGCGACCTGACCCACTTCGTCCACCGCATGGGCGATCGACAGGCGCTCGACGCCGGGCATGGCCTGGATGGGCTCGCGACGATCCAGGCCGTGAGCCACGAACATCGGATAGACCAGGTCGGAGGGCGCCAGCGACGTCTCGCGTACCAGACCGCGAAGCGTGCGGGTGCCGCGCAGCCGCCGCATGCGAGTCTGAGGGAACGGCATACACCCGAGAATACTCGGGACGGCGAATTCAAAATCGCCGTCCAGCGGCTCAAACCAGGTTCCAGACCTCGATCCGGTACGCGGGCACCAGGTCGGCGGAAACGTAGGGATCGGCGGCCACGAATGCCTCGATGTGGTCCCGGGTCACATCCTTGAACACAAATGCCCCACCTGTCGGAGGATCACCCAGCGCCCCGGCCAGGATCAGGTGGCCGGCGTCGCGCTGCTCGCGAATCTGGGCCAAGTGCGCGTCCCGGTAGGGACCACGGCGCTCGCCCATCCCTTCGACGTATTCGTAAATGAGAAGGTGGTGCATGGGCGCCTCCGAGGACGAGATGGTTGGTTGGGCGGCCGCGTGGTGAGGGGGGATTCGGTAATCAAGCCGGTCGAGGACGCAGGCCGAAGCCAATACTGGAGGTATTGGCAAGCTCGAGGACGCGGCCGGCGCCGATCATCCGAATTCATCCGGCACGCGGGCTCGCCGAACCGACCATCTACGCTTGGGATATGGCCGACCTGCAGAAGCGTGGCAGCTACACACCGCGGCGGTCCCGCGAGCAGCGGGCCTACCGGCTCGTGCAGGTGGGCGGAGGGGCCGCGGTGGTCGGAGTTGCCGGTGTGGTACTGAGTGTGACCGGCATCGTCGGGGCCTGGCTGCCGATCCTGGCCTTCATCGTGGCGGCCATCTGCGTGTTCATGTTCCGCTCGGCCACCAGTTCGCGCTGAGCTCAGCGCGACGCGAATCGCCGCAGAGCCAGCCGGGCCAGGACGCCGAACACCAGGGCCAGCACGAGGAGGTGCAGGAGCGGCCAGGCCATACCCGGCGCCGCGCCGCTGAACGCGTTGCTGACCGCCTGCAACCCCGCCCGGAACGGAAACACGAACGAGACGACGCCGAGCGCCGTGCCCACGCCGCCCGAGACCGCCGTGCTGGGCACCAGCGCCAGGAAGGCGACCGGCAGCGAGAGGAGGAAGGCCATCAGGCTGGCCGTGGACACCTCCCGCGCCAGGCCGCCGATGGCCACCCCGAGGGCCGCGAAGGCCAGACCGGACGCGGCCAGAGCCAGCACCCACAACTCGAAGCGGGCCCACTCCAGGGGCACGAAGATCGACACGATCGCCGCCAGGGCCAGGGCCAGAGCGGTGGCGGCCGCCCCGGACAGGAGGATCTTCTCTCCGAGCAGAGTCGCGGGGGACACGAGCCCGCGGATCAGCCGTGAGTACGCGTTCTCCGAGCGCTCCAGCGCCAGCAACCCGGCGGCCAGCAGGAGGGTGACGAACATCAGCGACACGACCGCCGCGATCGACACTGCGTAGGAGGCGGTAGGAGTGGTGCGGCCGGCCAGGTCGATCCGCTGCACGCTCAGCGGCGCACCGATCGTTCCGATCTCCGGACCGGCGAACGCCAGGCCCTCGATGGCGATGTCGGCAAATGCCACCACCTGGTGGAGGGCGGGCAGAAGCTTCGAATCGCGAGGAAGCGACTGGACCGTGCCGGTCACGATCGTGCGGACGTTGCGCAGCCCCAGCAGGGGGACGTTCTGGCCGAGCAGGTTGACCACGCCGCCATTCAGCACCTGCTGGAGGTCGTGCACCACCACCTTGAGGACCTGCTTGGACACGGTCTGCTCCACTGCGTCCACCCGGGCCTGAATGGCCTGGTCGGCCAGGTTGCGCTCGAGCGGATTGCTCGTGTTGAGAACCAGCTGCACGGTGGGATTGCCGTTGCCGCCCTGCAGCAGGGCCTGAAGCTGCTGGGTGATGTCCGCCGGGATGATCAGAGCGGCCACGGCGCGGCCTTGGCGCACGTCAGCGGTGGCCTCGCCCGCGGACGCTGCCTGCAGCGGTTGAATGGAGGAGAAGAGCTCCCGCGCGTACTGGGAGACGTCAACCTGCTGGGTGCCCAGGTGGACCTTGCCATGGCCCGGTTTGACCCCGGTGTAGATGGCCACCCGCGGCTTGCCGGGCGGGCTGGACAGGGCGAAGCCGATCATCAGGGCGATCGCCGCCGGGTACAGGACGAGAATGGACACGAGTAGCGGCGAGCGACGGAGGATCTGCAGGTCCTTGACGAGCAGCCAGCGCATCAGTGGCCGCGGGACCGCAGGAAGCTGACGAACGCGCTCTCGAAGTCCGGTGCCTCCCGGCCGGAGACCGTGTCGGCCAGCTCGCCTGGGCGGCCCAGGAAGAGCACCTCGCCATCGCCCAGAACGAGGAGGCGGTCGGCGTACCGGTCGGCCTCGAGCACGTTGTGGGTGGAGTAGATGACGCTGGTCCCTTGATGGCTGAGTTCGAGGATGAACTCCCACAACCGTTCGCGTTGGCGGGGATCGAGCGCGGAGGACGGCTCATCCAAGAGCAGCACGGCTGGTCGGCTCAGGAGTCCAACGGCGATGTTCAGGCGCTGCTGGTTGCCACCCGACAGGCGACTCACCTGCTCGTCACGACGGTCACCCAGGCCGGTCTGCTCCAGCATCCGGTCGACCGCTGCCTCGGGATCGGACAGTCGCTCCAGCCGCGCGAACAGACGGAGATTCTCGGCCACCGAGAGCTTCGAGTAGACGGCCGGCTGCTGAGGCACCCAGCCGATCTGGCCCGTCCCCTCCCCGATCTCCCCGGACGATGGGGCCAGCACGCCGGCCAGCATCGATAGGAGCGTGGTCTTCCCCGCCCCGTTGGGCCCGATGATGGCCAAACGCTCACCGGCGGCCAGCTCGAAGCTGACCTCCTGAACCGCGATGCGATCTCCGAACCGACGGGTCAGGCCGCGGACGCGGAGGGCGGGGAGACCCTCAACGGCCCCGGGCGACGAATACCTCTCCTGCATGCACGTGGAAGTATGGGCGCATGCCCGACGGTGTCCGGATCCTGTTCGTGGGCGACGTGGTGGGCGGACTCGGCCGCCGCACGTTGCTGGCGCTGCTTCCGCGCCTGCGTGAGTCACTTCAGCCCGATTTCGTCGTGGTGAACGCCGAGAACGTGGCCGGAGGCGTCGGCATCACCTCCAAGATCGGCCGCGAGCTGCTGGGCTCAGGCATCGACGTGATCACCCTGGGCAACCACACCTACCGCCACCGCGAGGTTTACCCATACCTGGATGAGGAGCGGCGGATCCTGCGGCCGGTCAACTTCCTGAGGAGCCAGCCGGGACACGGAACCTGCGTGGTCGAGCGAGACGGTGTGCGCCTGGGGGTGATCTCGGTTTCCGGCAACCTGTTCATGCAGGCCGCGCTCCCAGCCTTCTCTGAGGCGGACGCCGCCGTCCACTCGCTGCGCGATCGGACCGATCTGCTCCTAGTCGACATGCATGCGGAGGCGACCAGCGAGAAGGTCGGGCTGGGTTGGCATCTGGATGGACGGGTGACCGCGGTGGTCGGGACGCACACCCACGTTCCCACGGCCGACGCTCGGGTCCTCCCCGGCGGTACGGCCTACATCACCGACGTGGGTATGACGGGGCCCCGAGGCGGGGTGATCGGGGTCAAGCGCGAGCAGGCCATCCAGTCGATGCTCACCCGCATGCCCGTGCGTTTCGAGACCTCGGATGAGGATCCGTGGCTGAACGGCGTGCTGATCGAGACCGATCCGGACGCCCCGCTGCGGGCTCGGTCGATCAGACAGGTGCTGGAGCCGCTGAGCTGAGCGGATCTGTGGATCGATGCGCCGCTAAAGGGGCCGATCGATCCACAGGTCACACGCTGACAGGGGCGGTGAGCGGCATGCGCCCGGTCGCCTGCGACTCGGGTGCGGCATCGGGCGTGGGGTGGGCGGCCACCAACGCCACGATCACCAGCGGGAAGAACCACACAATGTACAGGTAGAACCAGTAGGTCAGGCACAGCTGGAAGGCCAGCAGCACGGCGGCGGCCAGGGCCGCCGCCTGCCCCATGCCGCGGCGCCGCGGAACGAACATCGCGGCGATGGCCAGGGCCACCGTGGCCCCCTCCACCACGTGCTGCTCGAGCGCCAGGCTGTTCCCGGCGCCCCCCCAGAGGCCCCAGATGGAGAACGGCGCCGGACGCCCCACCTGGTAGACGAACGTGTCGTGCCAGAACGCGCTCAGGTTGCCGGTGACGATCACGTAGGCGATCAGTGCCAGGAGGGTCAGGCCGTACGCCACCACGTAGGACCCGATCGGGCGACGCCCGGGCGGGGGGTCCACCCCGCGCAGGAACAGTGGCCCGAGCAGCAGAGGGGCGAACTTGGTCAGGCCTGACAAGGCGCCCATCACGGCGCGCGCCGGCGCCCAGCGCAGCAGGAGCAGGGCGAGAACGAGGGTGAGTGCCACCAGCGCGTCGTTGCTGTTGGACTCCAGAACGAACAGCGTGAACGGGAAGGCGGCCCACAGGTAGGCCAGGAGGATTCCCGTCGTGGGCCCCCGGATCGCCCGCCCCAGCAGGAACAGTCCGAGCATGGTCAGGATGTCGAAGGTGATGGCGGCCGCGTGGGCGGCGGGCAGGCTGTCCCACGTCCCGCTCCAGCCGAAGATCACATTGAACGGCGTGTAGGCGAAGTAATTGACCGGTCCGTACGTGTCGCCCGCCGGATTGTCGGCTGGCCAGTGTCCGTAGAGCTTGTCTCCGAAGAGCACCTTGTTGGCACCGATCACCCCGGCGTAGCCGACATCGATCACATTGGAATCGGTGACATTCAGGCCGATCCGGAATCCGACCAGGAAGATCAGCCCCAGGGCCAGCCAGCCCGGCCGGAAGATCGTCCGCAACGGCCGGCGCGGCCGCCCGCGCCGGAAGGCGAGCAGGAGCATCCTGACCAGCAGGTACAGGAGAAACGGGTAGGCCAGCGGGACCGACATCCCGAGGTCGGCGTGGTTGAAGAAGGCCAGGGAGATCGAGAAGCCCAGCAGCATCAACAGGTCCAGATGCCACAGGGTCGGGCGCTCCAGGCGCAGCCGGCGCCGGCGCCGTCTTCCCGGCTCGGAGGCGGGTACCGAGACGAGGCGCAGCGGGAGGAACGGCAACAGGAAGGCGGCGCACATGGGCAGCCACACGTACAGCGCGTTGACGTGGCGCCCGAATGCGCCCGGGTATCCCCGGGCCATCGTCCAGGCAACCTGATAGCCCGACCAGACTTGGGTTACCCGGCCGGTGACGTCATCCACGTAGGCCTGGATGCGCTCTTTCTGGGGCCCGTGGCCCGCCCGGGTGAACCAGCTGACCTGCCAGTACGGGTAGTCGCGCGTGTATTCGTAGGGGATGAGGTTCGGGTCCCGGTGCAGCTGGTCGACAATCTCCGGGTTGTGGGCGGCGATCTCCAGCACCTTCGGGGCGCTGAGCCGGAAGCCTTTGGGGGGCTTGTTGTTGACCGCGGTGGTCGGGGTCTGGACCAGCACCGGCGTGCCGGGCGGCGCGGACAGGGAGGTGGTCGACGCGGCGTCAGCCACCTCCGGGCAGGCCAGGGCCAGCACCGAGAGCAGCGCAATCAGCAGGGGCACCCGGGTCCTCAGCACCTGTCGGGGCGCCGGGAACCGCAGGTTCAGGCCCGGAAGCTCCAAAGCTTCTGCCCGATGAACGACAGCGGCATGGCGGCGACAACCGCGATCGCCTGGGCGATCACCTTGTCCAGACCGGCGTCGTCCACGAGCGAGGTGAGCAGGACGTAGGAGAACCCGTAGGCGACCAGCGAAACGGCGAAGAACTTGATCGCCTGCCGGCCCGGATGATGCTCCTTGGCGCTGAACGTCCAGTGACGGTTCAGCCAGAAGTTGTTGCCCACTGATACCAGGAAGGCAATGGCCGACGCCAGCCGGTAGTCGATTCTCAGCAGATGCACGCAAGCGGCGAACACGGCCAGATTGACGACATAGCCGGACGCCCCCACGGCTCCGAAGCGGATCAGCTGAAGCCAGTTGCCGGGGTGCCGCACGCCGACCATGAAGCGAACGTGGGTGCGCCGCACCCCGAGGCGCATGCGGACCCCGAGCGGTAGCTCGAACTCCATGGTGCTGGGCGTGGTGTCGGACATCGGCGAGAAATGTATCGGCGGCGAATCAGCAGAGCGTAAGTGCGTCTGGCGTTAACTCGCCCCTAACGGCTTCCCTTCCTCGAAGTGCCGGCAAACCATCGGGGTCACGTCCCTGAGGCTCCATTGCTCTCTGTCCTGCGCCGACTCCGGCCCGGTTCCGCACCACAGAAGCACCCCCAGAGAGTCCGAGCGATGAAGCGATCCGTGGCTGCCGCCGCCCACGTGGTCGGCCCCTCCCCAGTCCACGAACTCGTAGCCCGGGGCGGCCGAGAGCAGGATGTCCCCGGCTGTCGGGCAGTTCAGGGCCGACCAGACCCGGCTCAGGGCGTCCGGATAGTCAGGGCTCTCGAACCGCCCATCGGCCACTCGGGCGCTCAGCACGGCCATCTCGCCCTCGACGCTCCAGGAGCCCCCGCGGAGATCGGTCAGCTCCCCTCCCGGGGCGAAGCGAAGCTCGCCGGAGGCTCCACGGATCACCCCCTCGCCGTCAGCCAGGTACATGGTCAAGTCAACGCCGTCCACGTCAGCCAGGGTGCGGAGTGAGCGCTGGATCAGTTCCGGGCGGCGGTCCTCGTCGAGGGCGTAGATCATCGCGGAGCGCTGAGCCGGACTGATGGCGACCTCGGCCCCCACCGAGCGGGATGCGCTTGGCGTTGCCACGTGCAGATCTTCGAACGGGGTGTCCAGCCGGATCCGGGCCTCCACGGCGGCCTGGGAGTGGTCGGAGCACACGACCACCGCGTGATCCTGGAGGAATTGGTCGGGACCTCCAGCGGCGTGCATCAGGCGCTCCAGCTGCCGGTCGGCGGCGGCGATCGAGGTGACCTGAGCGTGGGGCCCGTTCTTGTGCGACCAGGCGTCGTTGTCGGGCAGCGAGAAGAGCAGGAAGTCGAACAGGTCGTTCTCCACGAGGTAAGCCCCCACACAACCGGTGTGCTGGTCTCGCACGCCGGGCATGCCGAGCTGACCCCGGCAGCCCGTCTTCCGGCTGGCGTAGAGGTCGGCGTAGAACAGCTCCAGCGGCCCGTCGATCGTGCGCCGGAACAGGGTGGAGGTGACGATCCGGGCCAGGGCGCTCTCATTGGCCACCTCGTGCTGGTGGCGGCCCCGGTAGATCAGATACGTGGTTCCCGCGGTGCGGACATCCAGATCGTCCAGCGACTCGAACACGGTGTTGACGTCGTGCGAGAGATGCTCCGCGTTCATCCGGTACACCGTGTCGGTCAGCGACCGGACCACCCCGAACTGCCGGGTGGCCGAGAAGCTCGAGCCGTACTCCACGTAGCGAGCTTCCTCCCGGTGGTACCAGTTCATGCTGGGGATCAAATGCTCGTCGGGCCCGACACCGGTGGTGATCGTGGCGGCACACACCGGGGTGACCGACGGAAACGCCGCTACGCATTCGGGCACGTACGCGCCCTCCTGGGCAATCCGGCGCAGCGCCGGGGCCCGTCCAGACGCCATCGCCCGGTCGAGCATCTCGGGCTTCAGAGCGTCGATCACCACCAAGACGAGCTTCTTGGTCATTCAGAGCTCCGTGGTTGCGCCGCGCGGCGCCTCACCGCAGGATCCGCAGCCCCGCGTACTTCTGCTGGTCCCGCTGGCGACCCCGGACCAGCAGCCACAGCAGCCCCAGCAGCGCGATGATCCCGATCGGGGGGGCGAGGACCGACAGCAGGCCGATCACCAGCGCCGACCCGTCCGAGATGACCGGCAGCCCCACTGCGGCCGCGGACTGGTCCAGACGGCCGCGCAGGCGAGCCAGAAACGGCCGGGACGCCGCGATTCCGACAGCCGCGCAGGCCACCCCGCCCACCCATCCCGGCCAGCTGGCGTAGTGCCCCCGAGCCAGGGAGCCCGCAAAGAACATGCCTCCGATGGCCAGCGAGATGATCACCAGCACGTAGCCCCAGACGCCCACGCGCACCTGTTCGGCGAAGGGCGATCGCTCGAGCATCACAAGTAGCACCGTGCCCACCAGCAGGACGAGCAGGAACCAGGAGCTCTGCAGGAAACTGTAGGAGGTGCCCGTGAAGTGGATCTCCACGTCACCGGCCGCCAGAGCGGCGGCGGCCAGGGCAGGCAGAAAGGGCCGGATCCCCACCGCGGCCGCGATCCCGATGCCTTGGAATATGTCGAAGACGAGATGCACCGTGCTGTACCGTGACGGAGCGTGACGATAGACCACACGGCGCCGGCGCCCTCGGCTCGGACAGCGAGCTGATGACCCCCTCGAGCCGGCGCCCGCGCTCCACGGCGCGGGACATCGAACGCTACGCCGCGCTGTTCGCTCAGCGCACTCAGGTCATGAAATCCTCGGCCATGCGCGACCTCATGGCGCTGACCGAGCGCGAGGAGGTCATCTCGCTGGCCGGCGGCCTGCCGGACACGTCCACTTTCCCCCCTGATTCCTACGCGGCGATCATGGGCCGGGTGGCCGCGGGGTCGTGCGCTCGCGCCCTCCAGTACGGCCCCACCGAAGGCCTGAGCGCGGTCAAGACGTGCATCGCCCAGGTGATGGGCGCCGAGGACATGACGGTCGACCGGGACGAGAT
>DASZNA010000080.1:0-1720 GCA_035551655.1 Solirubrobacteraceae bacterium | reverse complement strand
GTCTGCCAGCATGAGGGGCTAAGGCGACACAGAACGTCCCGTTCGGGCGCGTCCATCCGGTGAGGCTTACGCAGCCGATCACCGCGCCGAACGGCGGCAGTGTGCGCCGCGGTGAAGACGAGGACTTGATCACGCGGCGTGAGTCGAAGCGTTTAGCCGGCGGGTCTCGGTCGCGGCGCCGGCTTCGAGCGTCGCGGTGGCTCATGCGAGTGATGCCGAGGTGGATGACGTGACCCCGCCGCGCTCGGGGCTCTTCGCCCGGCGATGAGTTCTGCCGTCACCGGGCGTCTGACTGGTGTGGTCTGAGCAGAGGAGGCACCATGCCCGAGCACAGGATCGGAAGCCGCGAGGAATGGCAGGCGGCCCGGGAGGAGCTCGCGCGGCTCGAGGCTGAGCAGGCGAGGCGAGAGGAGGAGATCAAGACCAAGCGTCGCGATCTTCCGTGGGTCCGGGTCGACAAGGAGTACCAGCTCGACACCGGGACGGGCAGGAAAACGCTCGCCGAGTTGTTCGACGGCCGCTCCCAGCTGCTGGCCTACAACATCATGTTCGGCCCTGATTACACCCTCGGTGCCTGCCCCGGCTGCACCGGCCTGGCCGACGGGCTCGACGGGACGGTCGTCCACCTGAACCATCGCGACGTGACGCTGATCTGCCTCTCGCGGGCGCCGATCGAGCGACTGACCGCCTACAAGCAGCGCATGGGCTGGCAGTTCCCCTACGTCTCCACCTACGGCTCCGATTTCGCCTTCGACTTCGGCCTGGCGATAACCGAGGAGCAGGCACAGCGGATCCCTGAGGCCAAGGAGATGATCGACAATCCGCCCGGCTGGCTCCAGGAGTGGTCGCACCAGATCGGCGCCGAGCTCAAGGATGGCCTGCGCGAGAACCCGAGCTGGATCGCCTTCGCGCTGGAGGACGGAACCGTCCACCACACCTACACGGTGGCGGCCCCGGACCCGTTCGTCGCGCCATACTTCAGCTCCCTGCTCGACCGGACGCCGAAAGCCCAGCCCGCCGAGCCTCGCTCGTGGCGCAAGGACGAGTACCCGGGCTGAGTACCCGGGAGGCCTCGTACGTGGCGGCGGGCTCTCACCAGCAGTGTCACCCGGCCCGCGCCAGCCCTTGACCCAGGCCAATCCCTGATCCGCGGCTGATGCCTGTCGCCGAGGATCAGGGGCGCACCGGGGATCTTCCCGATGTGCTGGCCCAGGTCGCGGAGCCACGCTAGTGCCATGAACACAACCACAGTGAACCCGGAAGCTCCTGCGACCGGCAATTTCGAGCCCCACTCCCACACCGAGCCCAGGTACCAGGCCGAGCCGGAGCGCACCGCTCTCCGCAGGCCCATCCACGACCGCATGCTAACCGGGGTCGCCATCGGCCTCGCCGAGTACTTCGGCGTGGACGTGATGATCGTCCGGGTCGCCTTCGTGGTCCTCACCGTCGTGGGCGGTGCGGGCATACCGCTCTACCTGGCCGGCCTGCTGCTGATCCCCGAAGAGGACGGCGACCAGTCCATCGCCGGCTCATTCATCGAGTCCCGGCAGTCACGGTCACGGTAGTCAGTGGAGGACAGCAGCATGTCAGCCCAGTCCAGCTATCCCCGGGCCGGCCAGGCCCGGCCCGCCGATACACCCGGCGAGGCCGAGCCGGCGGGACCGGGAGTCAGACAGCGGCGGCCCGCCGCTAAGGGATTGCGGCTCGCACAGGCCGCGTG
>DASZNA010000079.1:0-27980 GCA_035551655.1 Solirubrobacteraceae bacterium | reverse complement strand
CCAGCGGAAGTCCGGATGAGAGAGGAGCTTCAGAGACCTCGCCAGGCCCCGACCGCTCCCCAGCAGGCCGAACGCGACAAGGCCGGCGAGAGCCAGGCCGCCGAGGGCGGCGCCAAGTCGCCAGGCGACGCCTGGGGCGGTTCTGGAAAGGCGGCTCAGCATGGGACCAATGGTGAGGCGACTTCACCCGGCGCCTTGGCGCCGGCGCTCCGCCCCCGGGGGAGCGCCCGTCAATCCTCTCCTGCTCGGCTAAGGCTATCGGTCCGGCTAAGTGATCTCTCAAGCCCGGCGAAGCGTCCATGTAATGGATCCCACCCCGGAGGACGTCGATGGGCGGCTCGGGCCGCGAACACCTGTGCGCCAGGTGACCGGTCCGGCGCAGCCGAGGTTGGAGATCGCCGGTTCTGAGCAACCGACAGTAAGAGGAACCCCGGCCGACCCGTGAGGAGGATCATGCCCCAGCCGAGTTACCAGACCGTCAAGCTCGCCCGCGGCCGTCACGTCGCTCCTGAGGCCGGTGTGTGCGTGATGGAGCTCGCCTCGATGCTGGCCGGCGAGCCGTTCAGCGATCGCCCACGGAGCGTGTCGCCGGTGATCGCCGGATTTCTGCGCGCCTACAACGACCTGATCGACGACCGTCGCCGCCAGGACCTCTACGGGTGCGCGGCGGAGGCCCTGGGCAGCGCGGGCCCCCGGGATGTGGAGATCGCCCGGGCAACCCGCCTGCAGAGTTGGGCCGAGGAGCTGCAAGCCGGGCGCTGGTGGCGCCGGCTCCTACCGGGGCGCCCGGAAGCTGCCAAGCGCCGTCCGGCGCTCAAGCCCCACCAGGCCGGTCCCGACGCCGTGCACTCCATCTTCCGCCTGACCGACGAGCTCCACGGGTGCGTGCTGGCACTGGTGGAGGAATTGGTCGGGATGGGGCGGACCCGGGAGCCCTTCCCGTCGAGCGATACGGCCCTGACTGCGTGGTCCGGCTCGGCTCAGGCCGACGCTAGGGAACCAGCGCCGGAGCGGGGGCGCTAGCAGTCCGCCGGAACTCCAGCCGCAGCGTCCGCGACCTGAGACGGGGGATCCCGCCGGGCCACACCGACCGGTAGAGATCCAGCGTGCGGGCGGCCGCGTCGCCCCACCCGAATCGCTGCACGTGGGTCAGCCCGGCCAGCCGAAGGGCCTCCCGCAGGTCCGGATCGCCCAACACGAGCTCGATCTCAGCGGCCAACGCCTCGGGAGCGGGGCTGGTGACGATCGCCGCCGGCCCGGCCGTCTCCGGGAGCGCCCCCCGATCGGAGACGATCACCGGGCACCCGCAGGCCATGCCCTCGAGCGGAGGTAACCCGAATCCCTCGTGCCAGGAGGGCTGAACCAGGCAGGCGGCGCCCGACAGCAGTTCGAGCAGCCGCCGATGCGTAACGCGCCCAGCCAGCTCTACGTCGCGCTCCAGGCCGAGGGAGGCGATGAGGCGCAGGGTCTGCCGTCGGAACGGTGCCTCGGATCCGCCGGCGCTACCGACCTTGATCAGCTTCAAGCCGGCGTGCTCGGGCGAGCGTTTGACCAGGCGAAGGGCCTCGAGCAGAGCGGCCAAATTCTTCCGGGGCTGCTCCGAACCGACGAACAGGAGATACCGATAAGGCCCGGAGGGGGTTTTGACCGGATGAAAGCGATCCAGGTCGATGCCCGGGTGGATGACCCGGATCCGCTGCGGATCGAGGTTCAGGTGCTCTATCAGTTCGCGCTTGGTCGACTCGGAGACGGCGATCAGGGCCGCCGCCTGCCGGATCCCGGCCAGGTCCAGCCCGAGCATCCTTCGGTCGATCCGGTTGGGCCGGTGGATCAAGGGAGCCGACCGCCGGTCGTCGAGGTGCCGCACGAGGTCGTGCACCGTGACCACATACGGCTGGTGAATGCCAAGCCCGTAGCGGGCGTGGTGGTGGTTGGGGAAGTGGATGAGTCCCTCCACGTCCCGCAGCGCCTTGAGCAGGCGGACTTCGCGCCCCAGCCGCGCCGCGGCCCGGGCTGGGGTGAGGTTGAACGCCTCGGCCTGGCCGAGAAACCGCCCGGCATCAAACCGGCGCACGGCCAGCCGCTCAGAGAGCTCTCGCCCGAGGACCTCCATTGACCCCGTGCCCGGGGACAGCACGAGCGTCACCGGCAGGGCGGTGCGTCGCATGGCGGGGCGAACTACCCGCCCTGGATATTGCGCCACGTGGCGAGCGCCAGGGCGGCCGCGCCCACCGCCACAGAACTCCAAGCCAAGCCCTTGGTGGCCGGCTTGGCCAGCCTGTGCACGACCGACTCGACGTTCGACTGCTGTGCCGCAGGCTCCATTACTCGATCCCCTCCTCCTTGAGGCTCAGCGCCACGAACTTCGACCAGTTGGCGGCGATCCGGGCCGCCATTCGCTCCTCGTCCTCCGCGTTCTGCCTGGCTATTGCCATGCTCTGCTGGTCGTTTGCCTTTTTGGCCAGCTCCTCGATCAGGCGGTAGGCGGCAATCTCCAGATGCTCGGTGGCAAATCCGTCCCGGGCGTTGCGCATCCCCTTCTCGCTCCGGGCCATGTCCAGCGGGGCCTTGAGGGCACCCGCGGTCATGGTCCCGGCCGCCTTGACCTTGGAGGGCGATTCACCGTGCGCCTCCAGACACGTCTTGACGCGCTCCGCGTGCTCCTTGGTCTCGCTGAGATGTGTCTCCATGTCCGAGGTCAGGCTCGGGTCACCGGTGGTGCGAATCATCGACTGCAGGAGGACCTCCACTTGCTTCTCCATTGCGTAGGCCTCGTCCAGGGCTTTGATCAGCTCATCCTCAACGCTGGCTGGCATGGGTTCCTTTCTGGTCGGCTCGCTCCCGCTGGGGCAGCACCGTGTACTTCGGATCGCGGGCCGACGCGTCGCCCGCCTTGAAGATCGCCCAGCGCAGCGACATCTCTCCGGCCAGGATGAGCGCTCCCCCCGCGGCCGCCGCGCCGCGGCTTCGGCGGCCGCGGACCGCCAGGGTGGCGGCACCCGCGGCGGTGAGAACCTTGGCCGCCATGTTGAGCCGGCCAGGCAGGCCGCTCTTGTACGGCTCCCCGACCATGCCCAGGCGCTTCTCCATCTTCTGGCCCAAGCCCAGGGCCACCGCGGTCCCGGCTATCGCCAGCCGCCGCGCTGGCCCGGCCGCGTGCGGAGGAACCACCATGGCGGCGGCGGCGCCGGCGCTGGCGGCGCTGGAGGCGGCGAACAGGGGCGGCAGGGAATGACGTGCGTCGTGCCAGACCGGCACCGCCGTGTTGGCGATGAGCACGGCGGTGTAGGTGGCCATGGCGGGACCCAGGAGGCCGGCGAGGCTCTCCAGGGCCAGCTTGACCGGCTCGGCCAGCTCGAGGAGCTCGAGCGCGGCAGCGCCGCTGCTGCTGAGCGCGCTGAACGTCATGACCCAGGAGCCGACGCTCATCGGCGAGGTGACCTTGAAGACCCGCAGCATGTTCAGGAAGCGCTCGGGTCGGCCGAGATCGGCTGTGAGCAGCAGGGGGCTGATCGCCTCGGCCCCCGCCTCAATGAACAGCGCCCGCCGGGCCAGGAGTTCGTTACCGCTCATCCGCGCGACCAGGGAGAGCACGGCCGACGCCCCGCCGAGTCCGCCCGTGAAGAAGTAGGTGGCGATCTCCGGCTCCCACACGGGCTCCTTGATGACCGGCCGGCCGTAGTAGGAGCGCATCTTGGTTCCGGCCTCGGTGACCGAGCCATCCCAGGTCGTCGATCCCGGCGGCTTGCCGTCCCACTTGACCAGGGGCAGGATTCCCAGCTCGGGATCGCCGGCTTGCGAGGGACTCATCGACGGCCCCCGATGAAGGCCGCGGCCGTGCCGAGGACCATGCCGGCCATCGCCAGCCCGGCGGTGCGCCAGGTTCCGGGCAGGTCACGGGTGGTGACGACCGGGTCCGGCGGCAGCCCGTACACCTCGGGATCGTCCAACAGCAGGAAGAACGCCCCGAACCCGCCGACGCCGTCGTTCGGATCCTCGCCGTACAGACGCGCGCCGTTCCAACCCTCTTTCTCGAGCTTGGCCAGCCGCGTCTGCGCCCGCTCACGCAGCTCGTCGAGCTCACCGAACTGAATCGAGTTGGTGGGGCAGGCCTTGGCGCAGGCCGGTTCGTGACCGCCCTTCAGGCGGTCGTAGCACAGGGTGCATTTCCAAACCCGTCCGTCGGGCGCGTCGAGCCCCGGCGATTGCTGGCGCTCGTCGAGCACCCCGAACGGGCAGGCGGGCACGCAGTAGCCACAGCCGTTGCAGATGTCCTCCTGCACGACGACTGTGCCGAACTCGGTGCGGAACAGCGACCCGGTTGGGCACACATCCAGGCAGGCGGCATGGGTGCAGTGCTTGCACACATCCGAGGACATCAGCCAGCGGATCCCGCCGCCCTGGTCGTCCTCGATTCCGATCGGCTTGTTCTGCTCTATGAACGCCACGTGACGCCACGTGTCCGAGCCCAGATGGCTCGTGTTGTCGTAGGACTCGGCGCTGAAGATCAGGCCGTCGACTGGCGTCTGATTCCACTCCTTGCACGCCACCTCGCAGGCCTTGCAGCCGATGCAGATCGACGTGTCGGTGAAGAAGCCCATCCGCGGCATGGCCTCATCCCCGTATGTATCAGGCCACGCGGCGGGGTCTCCCGTGTGCTCGGTCAGGGGGACGGTGAGCAGTCGATCGTCAGCCACCTTCAGCCCCCTTCCCCGGCGCGTCGTCGGGGGCGCGCTCCCGCTCGGGAGGTTCCGTGTTCGTGACCGAAGCAGGTTCCACGCGAGGTGCCGCTGCGCGGGCGGCCAGCGCCCGCTCGCGCTTCTCGGTGACGAACCGGGTCAGATCGGCTCCGTGAGGGCGCCGCCCGGGCTGGATGTCGCAGGTCAGCGCCTTGACCTCCTGGATGTGGACATTGGGATCGAGCACGATCGAGGTGAGGTCGTTGGCCGAGCCTCCGGTCGTCATGCCTCGCGATCCCCAGTGGTAGGGGAGGCCGACCTGGTGAATGCGACGGCCGTCCACGTCCAGCGGGCGCATGCGATCGGTGACCAGCACGCGGGCCTCGATGGCGCCGCGCGTGGAAGTGATCGTCGCCCAGCCGCCGTTCACCAGACCGCGCTCGGTGGCCAGCTCCGGATGCACCTCCACGAACATGGCGGGCTGGAGTTCGGACAGGTATCCGACGGTACGGCTGAACCCGCCCGCGCAGTGATGCTCGGTCAGCCGGTAGGTGGTCAGCATGAACGGGTACTCGCCGGCTCCGGGTTCTCCATCCACCGGGTTGTACGGGTTGAGCCCGTTGAAGTCCTCGGGCTTGAATTGCTGGCGGCGCGGGTTGGCCCGCTGGCCGTACAGGAGGTTGTCCACGGGCGATTCCTGCGGCTCGTAGTGGGTGGGGAAGGGCCCGTCCTCGATGCCCATCGGCGCAAACAGCCAGCCCATCCCGTCGGCCTGTAGGCCGAACGGCTTATCGCCGGCCAGCGCCTCCTCGTTCTTGGCGCCCTCCGGTGGCACGTAGGACGGACTCTTGGTGTCCTCCACGTCGGCGCGGTCCCCGATCGAGGCCCACTTGGATTCCGACTCGTCCCACCACAGGAGCTTCTTGCGCTCCGACCACGGCTTGCCCTCGGCGTCGGCGGAGGCGCGGTTGTAGAGGATGCGCCGGTTGTCCGGCCATGCCCAGCCCCACTCGAGCGCGAACAGGTCCTGTTCCCAGTGCGGCTTGCGCCGGGCGGCCTGATTCTCCTCGTGGGCGTAAACGCCACAGTAGATCCAGCAGCCACAGGCGGTCGAACCGTCTGATTGGAGTTCCTCATAGCTCGGCACGGCGTCGCCGTTGATCACGAAGTAGCCGTTGATCTCCTTGAGCACCGCCTCGGCACTCGGCTCCTCGGTCTCGCCCGATGTGTGGTACTGCCAGGTCAGCTGCTGAATCGGGCTGTCGCGCTTGTCCAGCGAGCCGAGCAGCTTGCGGCGCAGGATCTGGCCCAGGTGGTAGTAGAACCAGAGCTCGGAGCGACAGTCGTGCTTGGGCTCCACCGCCTTGAAGTGCCACTGCAGCAACCGCTGGGTGTTGGTAAACGAGCCGTCCTTCTCGGTCTGCGTCGCGGCGGGCAGGAAGAACACCTCGGTGGGGATCTGCTCGGTGGTGAGCTCGCCCGACTCGATCTCCGGCGAGTCGTACCAGAAGGCGGCCGTCTCGGTTTCCATCACGTCGCGCACGACCATCCACTCCAGGTTGGCCATTCCCATCCGGTGGGCTCGTCCGTTGGCTGACCCGACCGCGGGATTCTCGCCCGCCACCAGCATCCCCTTGACCTCTCCGCTGTGCATCATGCGGGTGGTCTGGTAGATCGACCAGTCGCTGTCGATCCGGGGCAGGTAGTCGTAACAGAAGTCGTTGGCGGCCACGGCGTTCGGGCCCCACCACGCCTTGAGCAGCGAGATCATGTACGCGTCGGCGTGACCCCACCAGCCACCGGGGCTGGAGTTCTTCTGGATGTACTCACTCAGGTCGGCGTCAGCTCCTGCGTGGGGCATCGGCAGGTAGCCGGGGAGCAGGTTGTAGAGCGTCGGGATGTCGGTCGACCCCTGGATCGAGGCGTGCCCGCGCAGCGCGGTGATCCCGCCCCCCGGGCGTCCAATGTTGCCGAGCAGGAGCTGGAGGATGGAGGCGGCGCGGATGTTCTGCACGCCGGTCGTGTGCTGCGTCCAGCCGACGGCATAGATGAACGCCGAGGTCCGCTCGCGGCCCGAGTTCTCGCACAGCGCCTCGGCCACCTCCAGGAAGTCCTCCTCGGTGCAACCGCACATCCTCGCCACCACATCGGGCGTGTACCGGGAGAAATGACGCTTCAGCTGCTGCAGGACGCACCGAGGATCCTGCATCGTGTCGTCGCGCTCGGGTGGGTGGGCCGAGGTGATGGGGATGCCGCCGGCACCGTGCGACTCAGCAGAACCGACGCCGCCCTCCCGGTGCTGGTCGATGTTCGGTACCCCCAGCCCCTTGTACTGCCAGGTCTCGACGTCGTACATGCCCCGTTCGGGCTTCCACCCGGAGAACAGGCCATCCATCTCCTCCGCGTCGACGTAGTCGTCGTGCAGGATGACCGGGCCGTTCGTGAAGTGCCGGACGTACTCCTCCAGGTAGCGCTCGTTCTCGATCACGTACCGGATCACCCCGCCCAGAAAGGCGATGTCGGTGCCGGGACGGATCGTCACGTGGCGGGTAGCCATCGCCGAGGTCAGCGTGAAGCGCGGATCGATGTGGATCACCTTGGCGCCGCGCTCGCGGGCCTCCATGACCCACTGGAAGCCGACCGGATGCTGCTCGGCCATGTTCGAGCCCATGATCACCAGGCAGTCTGAGTTGGCCAGGTCCTGCAAGTAGTCGGTGGCGCCGCCGCGCCCGAACGAGGCCCCCAGACCGGGGACCGTTGAGCTGTGTCATATGCGGGCCTGGTTCTCGATCTGGATCGCACCCAGCGCCGTGAACAGCTTCTTGATGAGGTAGTTCTCCTCGTTGTCCAGGGTGGCTCCACCCAGGTGGGCAAGCCCCCGCGTGCGGTTCAGCTTGCGGCCGTCCTCGCTGGTGTCCTCCCAGGTCTCCGCCCGGGTCTTCAGGATCCGCTCGGCGATCATCTCCATGGCCTGATCGAGTGGCAGCTCCTCCCATTCGGTCCCATACGGCCGGCGGTACTTGACCTTGTACTGGCGCAGCGGGCTCTTGGCGAAGCTGCGGGTGGCCTGACCCTTGGGACACAGGCGACCGCGGGAGATGGGGCTGGCCGGGTCGCCCTCGATGTGGGTGATCTCGCCCTGCTTGACGTAGACGAGCTGGGCGCAGCCGACGGCGCAGTAGGGGCAGATCGACCGGGCCACCGTCTCGGCGTCTTCGGTGCGGGGTCGCAGCTCGCGAGAGCGTTTTGACTGGACCGCCTTACCCAGGCCGAGCGGATCGCCCTCGGTGAGCTGGCGCAGAAGGGGCCAGTCGCTCAGCAGCTTCATTGGACGGGATCGCCTCCGTTCATTCCGTAGGCCGGTCCGCCGGGTGGTAGGCCGCTCTCCGCCTTGGGCACCCGGCGCTCCCGGGCCCACTTTGGCTGTACCGGCTCGAGCGCCTCGCCGACCTCGTCGATCCAGTCGTAACGCCCCTGGGGAAGAGATTTCAGAAGGCGTTCGGCGTGTGCGCCGCTGTTTCGCTTGGCGTAGGCGAGCAGATCACCCCGGGTGGCCGGGAGGGGAATGCCCTCCAGCAACGCCTCGAGGTAAGCCCTGTCTCTTCCCATTCAGATGTCCCTGAGGTCGCTGCGGACGTCGGCGTCATTGGTCCGCGACTCCTCGTCCTCCAGCTCCTCGCGCCGACGAGCGGAGGGCTGGGGGTCATCCAGCGGCTGCCCCCGGCTGAACTCCGGGCTGTCGGCGTCGGCCGGCTCGGCTCCTTCCCGCTGCTCGGGCACGTCACGCTCCATCGCCTGCTCTCGTACGTCCCGCGGTCCTCTTCGAAAATCTCCGGCGCTCATGTGGTTTGCCGGACTCCTGCGTCGGCGGTGACACCGTCGACCTTGGCCGCGGGCTCGCCCAGAATGGCCAACCTACCCCGGCCACGGCGGAAGGTGGGCAGAATCGGTCGCTGCTCCGCGCCCTCCAGGTCGAACGCCAGAACGCAGTAGGCGGCTGCTCCGGCGATCACGACCCCGATGATCCCCGAGGCGTCTCGCCAGGCACTGGTCGCGCCCAGCATGTAGATGCCCGTCACCGCGAAGCGGATTCCGGACAGGCCGAACACGCTGCCGGGCAGCGGCTTGGGAATCATCACGGCCATCGCGGACAGGATGAGCACGCCTCCGGCCACCAGCAGCAGCAGTCCGAGGGCTCCACTGCGCGAGCCCGGAGTCGATGTGGCCGAAATCAGGCCGGTGGCAAACCAGGTCATCGAGAGCACGCCGATGGCCGCGCCGGTCGCGCCGTCCCGCGACAAATAGGAGAAGATGCAGGCGATCAGCTGGAGCGCGAACGGCACGGAGAGCAGGATCAGACCCACATCATGGGTCTGGTTCAGGGAGAGCCACCGCAGGTCAAGCCCGCTGTCGACCAGCGATGCGATGGCCAGACCGGACATCCCGATGGTCAGTGGCGAGCCGACGGGACGCAGGAAGACGCGCGTGGCAGGGACCCCGTTCTCGTTCACGCTCGACCCATACCCCAGCCGACCCCGGCCATATGAGGATCGGTAAGCGCTCGTACAGATGACCCCGCTACTCCTTGGTCGACTTACCGGGGATCGTCCCCACCGGGGCCTGGCTCGGCGGTTTCTCGATCCGATCCTCGCTGAGCGCCAGCGTCTCCACGCTCCCGTCTCCGCGGCGGCTGACGATCTCGCCCTGCCACTCGCGCAGGGGATGGGCGGAGCTGCGCTGGAGCGAGCGGCACACCCCGCGGGTGAAGAAGAATACGAGGATCGGAACCACCCAGATGGCGGCCTCCCAGAAGTGGATCTGGGCCGTGTAGTTGATGTGCAGGCGGTAGAAGATGCGGTCGTCGGCGCCTGCCGCATAGATGGCGAAGATCCAGCTCAGGAATGCGGCGGCCAGGCCGGTGTGGACGGGCCGGTCCCGCGGGCGCGTCAGCAGGTCGTGACGGCGGTGGTCCTTGGTGAACTTCCGGTCCAGCCAGGGCCAGGCGAAGAACACGGCGAAGCAGAGCAGCGGGAACAGCGCCCCGCCCCAGAACGGGTTGGGGATCAGCGTCACGTTGCCGATGCTGGGCTCGAAGTTCGGCATCAGACGCAGGGCGCCGATCAGCCAGCCGACGTACCAGTCGGGCTGAGCTCCGTTCTCAGAAAGCCACACGTGGTAGGGCCCCCACTGCCAGATCGGGTTGATCTGCACCAGACCCCCGAGCAGGAACAAGACCCCCGAGGTGGCCCGCAGAAGGCCGATCGATCGCAGCGCGTAGGCCGGCCACATCGGGGTTCCCACGACGTTGCGCTCCCGCCGTCCCCGACCCGGGAACTGCGAGTGGTGCTGGCGCATGATCATCGCGATGTGGAAAGTGATCAGGATGGCGATGAGCGCCGGGAGAACGAGGATGTGCAGCAGTTCCAGGCGATTGAGGAAACGTCCGGAGCCGGGATAGGGTCCGCCCCAGACCAGGAAGGCCAGCTGAGCTCCGATGCCGGGAATCGAAAAGGCGACGGCGTAGGCGATCACCAGTCCCATTCCTGAGAGCAGATCGTCGACCAGGGAGTAGCCGAAGAATCCTTCGAGGATCCCCAGCATCAGCATGGTCAGCCCGATCCAGAAGTTCAGATCCCGCGGCTTGCGGTAGGCACTGGTGAACAGGACGCGGGCGAAATGGACCAGGATCGAGGCGATGAACACGTCCGCGGCCCAGTGGTGGGTCTGGCGGATGAGCAGGCCCGCCGGGACGTCGAGGCTGATATTGACCACCGATCGATAGGCCTCGGACATGTGCTCGCCGAGCAGGGGCGCGTAAGTGCCGTGGTAGACCACCTGCGAATCGCTGGGGATGTAGAACAGCGCCAGGTAAATCCCGGTGAGGACCAGGACGATGAACGAGTACAGGGCGATCTCGCCCAGCAGAAACGACCAGTGGTCCGGAAAGACGTACCGGAGCATCCACCTGATTCCCGTCGCCGCGCCCACGCGCTGCTCGTTCCAGCGGGCGAAGCGCACTGCGCGCCGGCGCACGAACTTCGCCATCAGCTGGCCTCCATCCCCGTCACTCGCCGACCCGGTGGACGTTCACCCATGAGGGTCCGACGTCCTCGTCGAACCCACCCGCTGCGCGCAGGTAACCGTCGCCATCGATCATCACCGGCAGCTGGGGGAGGTCCCGCCCGGCCGGTCCGAAGACGAGCTCCCCGCCCCGCCCGGGCAGGAAGGTGGAGTAGTGGCAGGGGCAGGTGAAGGCCGGCTGGGCGTTCCCGGTCAGGTCCGGGGAGAACGTCGGGTAGCGGTACAGGGAGATCGCGCACCCGGCGTGGGGGCAGATCTTGGAGAAGGCGAGGATGCCCTGGGCCTCGGTTCCCCAGGCGCGCCGCTGACGCGGCAGCTCCAGGAAGGTGGGGGGGAGCTTGACCAGCAGCAGCGGGCCTCCCACCTGATCCCATTTGGCTCCCTCCGGGAACGCCGTGTAGAAAGTCCCGACCTCGATGTCGGAGGCGCGATACGGCTGATCGCGCTCGTCCAGCATGCGGCGACCCCGGTGCCACGGTGTCTCATGGATAGGGGTGAGCCGGGGTCCGGTCGAGGCCAGCGGAGTGGCGGCGGCGGTCAAAACGCCGGCTCCGGCCAGGCAACCGCAGCCGATCAGGAGCCCCCGGCGGGAGACTCCCTCGCCGCCTGACTCCACCAGCTCCACCACCCCCTCGACCTCGGTCGGCTCGAGCAGCGCATCACGTTCCTCGACGCTCGTCTCCTGAGGCACCACCGCCTTGCCGGCGATGATCGAGGCGGCGGCCAGCAGCAGCAGCATCCCGCCGACGGCCAAGCCCAGAAGCTGGGTGTTCAGACCCTCGAAGATGTAGGTGACGAGGAATCCCAGCCCGAACAGTCCGGCCACCGCCAGGAGCACGGCCACCAGGGTCTCCGCCCGTGGATTGGCGGGAACCGTCCGCTCGGATGGATCGACGCCCGCCTCCATGCTCTCCGCCGGGCGGGGCGGAAGCTCAGGCTGGGGCACAGGCTCGGTCTCGGACAGCCGGCGGACGGCCAGAATGGCCATGGCCATGCGGGCGAAGCGCCGGAAGTGGCCAGGTTCCTGGGGGCTCATCGGCGACCTCCGCTCGGGGGATGGGTGGGCAGGGCGGTCATGCGGTCCGCTCCCCGATCAGGCGCGCGACGATCAGGATTGCCAGCAGGCCCAGGAACCAGGCCACGAGGCCCTCGGGAATGGGCCCGATGTTGTAGATCCCCCATCCGCCCGCGTTGTCCGGCTGTTTGGCGTAGAGAATGTATTTGGCCAGCGAGTCGAGGTCGTGCTGGTTGATGTCCTTGGCGTCGAAGTGGGGCATCAAATATGGACCGAACCGAACCGCCTCGGCGATCTGCTGCGGGGTGGCGTGCAGCAGGTTCGGCACGAACCCGCCGACGGTCATGCCGCCTCGGGCGACGATCTGATGGCAGCCGGCACAGCTCTCCGTGAACACCTGCTGGCCGGTGCTGATGTCTCCCTTGCTGGGATCCGCGGTGGAGGCGGGAGGACCGCCGTAGGAGGCGATGAACGCAATCAGGGCGTTCATCTGCTCGCGGCTGAACACCGGCGTGGCCCGCTCGGGCTCGCCCTCGAACTGGGCCGGCATGCGCCCGGTCGACAGATAGAAGTCGACCGGTCCGGCGCCTACCCCGATCAGGGCGGGAGCCACGTGGGGGGTGCCCTGGAGATCCAGGCCGTGACAGGACGCGCAGCTCTGGTGGTAGAGCTCGAATCCCTGGGCTCTGAGGATCGGAGTGTCCGGGAAGTACTTGATCGGGTTCCCGGCGCCCGGGGACAGCGGCATCTTGGTCGGTTTGGCAACCGGCTTGGGGATGCTGGGGGCTCGCATCGCCTTGAACCGAGGCTCCTTAGCGAGCCGGGCGGCCGTGGCCCGATCGAGGTTGTTCTGTGGCGCCTGCTTGCTCAGGGGAAGCAGCCCCTGGGAGCGTTGCGTCGGCGGCAGGCTGGTGGAGGTGGAACCGGTGGACGTGGGGGAGGCGCCGCTGGCAGCCGGCGGCGGGCCGGCCAGTCCCAGCAGAGCACCCGCACCCAGGGCTACGGCCAGCGCACCCCGCAGCCAGCGGGGTACCCGCGAGCGATGGGTCAGCCAGTGCAGCAACAGGCGTCTCACCGGGTGCCTCCGGGTTTGACTGCACCCGGCGCCGGAGCGGCGGACTCGTAGGCCTCCCGGGCCTGGAGGCGGCGTTCCTCCTGCACCATGGCGTGCATCGAGGACCACAGGACGACGGCGACCATCACGACGCCGCCGCACACCCACATGATCGCCCCCGCGTTGGCCTGATCTACCAGCGGCGAGGCGCCCAGCGCGTGGCCGGCCGGGCCGTAAGGCGGATAGAACAGCATGGGGGCCCGGCTCAGATAGGCGCCGATCACCTCCATGGGCAGCATCGCGGCGATGATGTAGCCGAGCTGGAGGAAGCCGTTCAGGCGCCGGGAGGGGGCCGGATCGCCGCCCAGCACCGGCCACCACAGGAGCAACCCGCCGAGCAGGTAGAGGGCGTGCTCGGTGTCGTGGAGCGCGACGTGGCGCAGCGTGGCATCGTAGAAGGACGGGATGTGCGTCCCGCCGACGACGAGGTAGAACACCAGCAGGCAGCCCAGCGGGTGGGTGAGCGGCCGGAGCGAGATAAGCGCGGTTCCGAGCTTGCGGCGGGTGCCCGCAGGCGCGCTGGCCAGCACCAGCAGCGTCGGACGGCCCCCCAGGAGAAGCGCGGGAGCCACGACGAGCAGGATCAGGTGCTGGACCATGTGGACGGACAGCAACCCGTCGTCGTAGGCGTCGATGCCTGACTCGAGTGCCACCCACACCGAACCGATGCCGGCCAGGAAGCAGAGCGTCCGATGTACGGGCCACGGGCGGCGGGTCCGTCTCACTGCGGTCAGGTAGAGCAGCGCCGACGCGCACCCGTAGACCGTGAGGGCGACCGACAGGTTCCAGTGGCTCACGAGGAGCTCAGGCAGGGAGGGAGCTCTCACATCCGCGTCCCCTCGCTCGGGCGCTCGGCGGACTTCTGACCCGGGTCGCGCTCGCGCAGGTAGGCCAGGTAGGCGGCCCGCTGGGCGCGATGCTCCAGGATCAGGCGGCCCAGGCAGATCACCAGGACCGCGGCGCCGAAGTAGATCCAGAATCCGCCGAACACCCATCCGAAGGAGAAGGCACCTAATCCGACGCCGGCCATCGCGGCGGCGGCACTGGCCGAGGGCATCGCCTCCGGCTGCGCGCGCAGCTCTGGCTCGCCCCGGCGCAAAGCTTCCTGGGGGGCGAGGCGCAGGACGGCCAGGCCCACCAGCCAGACCATCAGGATGGAGAAGCCGAACGTGGCCGCCTGAATCTCATTGCCGGCCGTCCAGATGATGTTGATCACCATCAGGATGATCAGCAGGACCGACCACACGAACGGTGCGATGGCCCCGCCTCTCACGCCGGAGCCCCCTGCTTCTCACGCTCGGCGTCCTCGATCTGCTCCTGGAGGTCCTTGAGCGGGGCGTAGCTGCGGATCGGGGGCAGCGGACGGTCGAAATTGTGCGGCGGAGGCGGTGAACTGGTCCACCACTCCAGCGTGTGACCCTGCCAGGGGTCGTCGCCCGCCAGCACGCGACGGCGCAGCGACACCACGACGTTGACCAGGAACACGAGGATGGACAGCGCGACGATTCCGGCGCCAATCGTCTCGATCTGGTTGAGCGTCGTCCACTCGGGGTTGGTCGGGTAGCGCGAGATGCGCCGCGTCATCCCCTCCTCGCCGAGGGCGAACATGGGCCCGAATGTCATGTTGGTTCCGATCACCAGCAGGACGAAGTGCACCTTGCCCAGGCCTTCTCGCAGACGGGCGCCCGTCACCTTGGGGAACCAGTGGTAGACCCCGGCGAAGAACCCGAACACGCTGCCGGCGAACAGCGTGTAGTGGAAGTGGGCGATCACGATGTAGTCGCCGTAGGAGTTGTAATCGAGTGTCGGAGACGCGACCCAGATGCCGCTCAGCCCGCCGATCAGGAACTGGATGAAGAATCCGAGCCCAAACAGCATGGCCACCCGGAATCTGGCCGAACTGCCCCACAGGGTTCCGATGCAGTCGAAGTACTCGATACCGGCTGGGATGATCAGCATCGTCGAGCTGAACGCGAAGTACTCATTAACCACGCCGCCGGTTATGAACATGTGGTGCCCCCACACGCTCATCGACAGCGCGGCGAACGCCATCATCGACGCGACGAATGCCTTGTAGCCGAACCACCGCTTGTGGGCGCCCGCGGCGATCGCCTCCGCGGCGCACCCGAGGTAGGGGAAGAACATCACGTAGACGACCGGGTGACCGAAGAACCAGAACAGGTCCTGCCAGTCGATCGCTCCGGTGAAACCCTGGAAGATGGCGACGCCCATGCGGTTGGCGTAGAGCAGCGCCATGGCAAACACCAGGACTGGGAACGCCCCGACGACCATCAGCACGCTGACCAGCGCGGTCCACGTGAACACCGGCATACGCAACAGCGCCATCCCGGGGGCCCGGCGGCGGAGGATCGTGACGGTGACCGCCCAGCCGATCATCAGCATCCCCAGCACGGCCAGACCGGCGCCGATCACCCAGAGGTCCATGCCCACCCCCGGAGTGCGCTGACCATTGGACAGCGGGGCATAGGCAGACCACCCGGCGCGGCCTGCGCCGTCGCTGGTGAACCAGCCGGACTGCATGATGAGTCCTCCGGACAGCCAGACCCAGAACCCGGCCAGCGTGAAGCGGGGCAGGCTGATCCGAGGCGAGCCGATCTGCAGAGGCACCAGGTAGGTGGCCAGCGCCAGCGCCATCGGGGTCACGAACAGGTAGATCATGGTCGACCCGTGCATCGTGAACAGCTGGTTGTAGGTGTTGTCCGAGACCACGCTGTTGTTGGGCTCGTACAACTGGGAGCGCATGATCAGCGCGAAGATCCCGCCGACCAGGAAGAAGATCAGCGACATGATTCCCAGGTTCAGCCCGATCCGCTTGTGGTCGGTGCTGATCAGCGCGCCTACGAAACCAGGGGTGCGCAGGGGTGGGGTGAGCGCCGAGGGGGTGGTGGCAGTGCTCACACCGCCGCCCTTCCGCCGCTGCGCAGCCACGCCTCATACCGGGCCGGACTGATCGCGCGGACGTTGAACACCATCTCGGCGTGATGCAGGCCGCAGTACTGAGAGCAGCGCCCCGGATACAGACCCGGTCGATCGAAATCGAGCACTACCACCTCACGGGCGCCCTGGATCAGGTCGCGCTTGAACCGCAGATAGGGGACCCAGAAGGCGTGGATGACGTCTCGTGAGTAGAGGTTGAAGCGGACGGGCTCATTGGTCGGCACCACGAGTGGCTGTCGGCCGTGGAAGCCGCTGAAGTGGGTGATCCCTCCCTGGGGGTAGTAGAACGACCACTCCCACTGGGAGGCCGTCACGTCGATGGTTGTGTACGGTTTCTCGTGCAGCGAGACGGTGTCGACCCGATGCTCGGTGGAGAAGGTGAGCCACAGCAGCGCCGCAACCACCCCGGCGAGAAACACGGCGTAACCCAGCTCCACGGGGTTGTTCTCATGCGTCCGTGAGGCGGCGTCCAGCGCCCGGAAGCGACCGCGGACCGCATTGAAGATGATGAACAGGACGACGATCGCGAAGACGGCCGCGGCGATTGCCAGGTAGATCTCGCCCAGGTGGTCGTACTCGTGACGGGTGTCAACGAGTGCGAGCGCGGGCAAGGGATCGGTCCAGGGAGGTCAAGGGCGGGATGGAGCTGGGACTTCGATCGGCCCCGCCGCCATACCCCGGCGGCTGGATTGGGCTAACCGGGTCGGTAACGCGGCTGACAGGTGCGTCTGGATTGGGGGACGGGCGCCCATCCGGCCGGTCCTCGGGGGAGGCTCAGTCGCCCGACCGCCGACCGATCAGCAAGCCGATGACTAGTGCCCCGGCGATGAAGGGAACCGGGTTGCGCCGGGCCATCGCCAGGACCTGGTTCAGCATGCCGGCGGCCGTGTCCGGCGTCGCCTCGCGGGCCTTGCCGAACACGTCGTCGGCCTTGTCCGATACGGACGCCCTGGCCTCATCCAACTTCCGCTTGGCCTGTCCGGTTACGTCGGTCTTGGCGGCCAGGGCCTCGACCGTCTCGCCCAGCTCCTCGCGAGTGGCCTCAATGTCCTGACGGATCGAGATGGGGTCTCCGGTGCTGCTCATCCTGCCCGCCCTGCTTGGGCTTTGGCCTTGGCGTACTCCAGATCCTCGCGAACAGTCTCCACCGTCTGCTCGGGAATCGGAGGCACAGCCTGCTTGACCTTGCGGGCCCCGATCAGCGCCACTACGCCGGCGACCAAGGCCAGCACACCCGCCACGATCAGCGCCGCCAGCCAGCTGGCCACTCCCTGCGCCAAGCCCAGGATAGCCGCCGTGGCGAGCGCGCCCAGCGCGTACGCGCCGAACACGCCGGCTCCGCCGAACATCCCGGCGCCCAGCCCGGCCCGCTTGCCCTTGAGGGCAAGTTCAGCCTTGGCCAATTCCACTTCCTGATGGGCCAGCCGACTCGTCTGCTCAGTCAGGCGCTTGACGAGTTCGGCGACCGAAGCCTGTCCGTTGCTGCTCTCCATTTCCGTCCTCCTGGATTGCTGGGCCGGAACTTCCCCGATCGACCGCCGGGAAAACCTCCTACGGTGCGTCAGACCCCCTCCGCGTCCCGGCCGCTGCCCCGCACTCCAGAGGCGTGGTCGGATTCGTCGTCATCGGTGCGATACGGATCGGAGTCGGCGGCCGGATCAGGCTCGCGCACGGGAGTGTTGAGCCGGTGGTGGGGATCAGGTTCCTCGGCGGGTCCGGGCGCCGGCTCGTCACGCGGGGCCAGCGGCTCGTCCGAGGCCTTGGGTTCGAGGGGCAGGTTGGCCACTTCGGCTGGGTCCGCAGCGCGCTCGTAGATGCGTTCTGTGCGTCCTTTTCTGCCCGTGCTTGGATTAGGAGTCATGATTGTCTGACTACCCCGTTGGCCGCGCAGTTTCTCGCCGGAGATTGCGGGTAAGCACCGATTGCCGGTCCCAACACAGGAGACGCGAGATGACAACTTCCCTGGAACAGCTGCGAGAGCATGGGCAGAGCCCATGGATTGACTACATCGCTCGCGAATTCGTGCGCGACGGCGAGCTTGACCGCCTGGTCAAGCAGGGCATCGTCGGCCTCACATCCAATCCGACCATCTTCCAGAAGGCGATCTCGGAGGGTGACACCTACGACGACCAGCTGCGAGAGGTAATGCAGGACACCGAGGACCCACGCGAGGTGTTCCTCACCCTGGCCAGCACCGATGTGCGCGAAGCCTGCGACCGGCTGCGCCCGGTGTTCGATGAGGGGGAGACGACGCGTGACGGGTGGGTTTCCCTGGAGGTCGATCCCGACCTCGCCCATGACGCCAAGAGCACCGCTCGCGAGGCCCAGCGCATTCACAAGCTGGTCGGCCGCCCGAACCTGTTCGTGAAGATCCCCGGGACGCAGGAGGGCCTCGAGGCGATCGAGGAGACGATCGCCGTCGGAATCCCGGTCAACGTCACCCTGCTGTTCTCGCTGCAGCGCCACCGCGACGCAGCTGAGGCCTACCTGCGCGGGCTGCGCCGCCTCCGTGACGACGGTGGGGACCTGAGCACGGTCGCCTCGGTGGCTTCCTTCTTCGTCTCGCGCGTGGACACCGAGGGCGATAAGCGGCTGGATGAGATTGGCGGCCACGACGAGCTGAAGGGCAAGTTGGCGATCGCTAACGCCAAGCTGGCCTACCAGACCTATCTGGAGCTGTTCAGCGGCACGGAGTGGGAGGAGCTGGCCTCGGTCGGCGCTTCACCGCAGCGCTGCCTGTGGGCTTCGACCTCCACCAAGAATCCGGACTACCGGGACGTCGTCTATGTGGAGCAACTGGTTGGGCCCCACACCGTGAACACAATGCCGCCGGAGACGGTCGAGGCGTTTCTCGACCATGGCAAGGTCGAGGACACGCTGGAGCGCGACGTGGACGATGCCCAGCGGACGCTGGACCAGCTCGCCGAGGCCGGGGTCGACTACGACGACGTCGTGGAGACCCTGGAGCGCGAGGGCGTGGAAAAGTTCGCCAAGTCCTTCCAGGACCTGATCGAGGGTGTGAGCGCGAAGCGCGAGCAGCTGGTGGCGGCATGAGCACCGAGCAGAGCACACAGACCACCCCACAGGAGGGCGAGCTCCGTCCGGGAACGCCGGAATTCCGCCGTGAGCTCGCTCAGCAGCTGCGCGTCGACTCGGTGCGATGCAGCGCGGCGGCCGGTTCGGGGCATCCCACCTCGTCGATGTCGGCGGCCGAACTGATGGCGGTCCTGCTCGACGGCCACCTGAAGCTGGACTACTCGGCACCTGAGGATCCTCATCGCGATCACCTGATCTTCTCCAAGGGCCACGCATCGCCGCTGTACTACGCGATGCTCCTGGCCGTGGGCGCGATCGACGATGAGGAGTTCCTCACCTTCCGCCAGTTCGAGAGTCGCCTGGAGGGGCATCCGACGCCGCGCATTCCCCCCACTGATGTGGCCACCGGCTCGCTCGGCCAGGGACTGCCGATCGGCGTGGGTATCGCCACCGCCGGAAAGCACCTGGACCAGCTGCCGTATCGCGTATGGGTGCTGTGCGGCGACTCCGAGATGGCCGAGGGTTCGATCTGGGAGGCCTTCCAGCATGCGGCCTGGGCCGGTCTGAACAACTTGACGGCGATCGTCGACGTCAACCGTTTGGGTCAGACTCGGGAGACGATGCTGGGCTGGGACATGGAGGGCTACGCGGCCCGGACCCGAGCCTTCGGGTGGAATGCGATCGTCATCGACGGGCACGACGTGGAGGCGGTAAACGCCGCCTACCGCGAGGCGGAGGAGACCACCGATCGGCCCACCGTCATCCTGGCCCGCACGCTCAAGGGCCGCGGCGTGAGCGCTGTGGAGAATCAGCCGGGCAAGCACGGAAAGCCGCTGGACGACCCAGAGGAAGCGATCCGGGAGCTGGGCGGCGAGCGCCACATCCGGGTGACGCCGGACCGTCCGGACACCAGCCGCGAGGTGCACGGTTTTCCCACCGAGGGCGCTGAGATGCCCACCTGGGACGTGGGGGAGGAGGTGCCGACGCGCAAGGCCTACGGCGAGGCGCTGGCCGCCCTGGGCAGCCGCCGCGGCGACGTGGTCGCCCTGGACGGTGAGGTGTCGAACTCCACCTACTCAGAGCTGTTCGCCGACGCCCACTCCGATCGCTACTTCGAGATGTTCATCGCCGAGCAGCAGTTGATCGCGGCGGCGGTGGGCATCCAGGTGCGTGGCTGGACCCCGTTCGCCGCCACATTCGCGGCGTTCCTGTCGCGCGCGTATGACTTTGTACGGATGGCCGCCGTATCGCAGGCCAACCTTCGCCTGGCCGGTTCTCACGCCGGCGTCTCGATCGGCGAGGATGGTCCCTCGCAGATGGCGCTGGAGGACTTCGCGTCCCTCCGCGCCGTCCACGGCAGCGCGGTGTTGCATCCGTCAGACGCCAACCAGACATCACAGCTGGTGGCCCAGATGGCCGACCGGCCCGGAATCACCTATCTGCGGACGTTGCGCTCGGCCACGCCGGTGCGGACGCCGGCCGAGGAGGAAGTGACGATCGGCGGCAGCCGGATAGTCCGGTCGGGCGAGGATGACGATCTGGCGATCGTGGCCTGCGGCATCACCCTGGAGGAGGCCGTGAAGGCCGCCGAGCAGCTCGAGGGTGAGGGAATTCAGGCCCGGGTCATCGACGCCTACTCGATCAAGCCCATCGATTCGGCCACGCTGCGCGCCACGGCCGAGGAGGTGGACGCGATCATCACGGTGGAGGACCATTGGCCCGAGGGAGGCCTCGGTGACGCCGTCCTGGGTGCGCTGGCCGAGCAGGGCGCCCGTCCCCCGGTGGTGAAGCTGGCCGTGCGAGACATGCCGACCTCCGGCAAAGCCGCCCAGCTCCTACGGGCCGCGGGGATCGACGCCGAGGCGATCGTCGGTGCGGCTCGCCGCCTGGCCGGTTCACGGGCCGGGGCCTGAGCCCATCATGCCGGGACCGCCGATCGGACTGGGTACTTCACTGTTCATGATTGCGGTGGGCGCGGTTCTGCGCTTCGCCATCACCGTCACAACCCATGCCGTGAACATCCAGACGATCGGCGTGATCCTGATGATCGTGGGCGGGATCGGCCTGATCATCTCCGTGTTCTGGCTGATCATGTCGACCGATCGCCGGCCCGCCTACCCGCGCGAGGACGAGGTGCCGCCACCCCGTTATCGCGACCCAGGCAACCGCTACTGATCACCGACCGGGCGGCCGTCGGCGCCGCCCGGTGCTGGTTGCCAGAAAGGGACGCCTCATGAACCTTAGGTCCGTGTGCTGACCCGCGCCGCCAATCGCAGTTTCACGGTTTGTTAACGCCGGGTAGAAAATGGCCAGGCAGGTTCTTCACGAAGGAGCGGGCGCGGGTGGCAACGGCAAGATCAAGCCTTGAGACCCAGGTGGTCTCGATCATGAGATCCCTGCGAGAGCGGGGCAACGTGGAACGACAGGCGCTGGCGCGCCGGCTGGAAGCGGGCCGGAACCAGACCCGGGAACGCGTGCCCGGCCTGAAGCGGATTGGGTATGTCGGGGGGGATGGCGCCCCAGCTTCGCCGATGCCGCGCGAACGTCTCGGCTGAGCGCTGAGCCTCTAACCGTATGCTGCCGGACCGGACGGTCCGATTGGCTCTCTGAGCACTCGGGTATGCCAACCCGGTGCTCCCCCACGCATCGCGTTTTGCCGCCCATCTGACGGCGGTCATCTCCGGTTCGCTGGCGGTCATCTTCGCCCTTACGCTGAGGCCGGCGGTGTCGGCCTGGGTGGTGCTCGGCCTGGCGGGAACCGTGGTCATCGCCGCTCTGGCGGCGTTCGCCGTACCTGATCAGGGGACGGGACCGCGCTGCGTCGAGGTTCTGCTTGGGCTGATTGGCGCCTGGGCAATCGTGGCCGGCCGTGTGTTCTCCGATCCCTCGGTGACCAAGTGGCTGTCCTTCGCCGACGGCGCCGCGATCTGGGTCCTGGGGACCGTGGGCCTGGTGGTTCACGAGAGGTTGGTCGAGTCGCGCCTGAGCCGGATGGTGGAGGAGGAGCACCACCGCCTGGCCCTGACCCGCCGTCCGGCCACGCCGGAGACCGCGTTCGACCGGACTGAGGTCTGATGCGCTTCCGAGGGCCCTGGTCTGAGAGCTACGTGGCCGCCGCCACCATGGTGGTGTTCGCGCTGGTGCCCTACCTGGCGCTCACCTCGGCTCTCACCCCACTGGAGCCTGTGCTCTCCAAGAGCCTGCACCTTTCTCCCCAGTCGCTTCAGCTCACGTCCGGCATGGCCAATGCGGCCTACGCGGTGGGCACCGTGCTAGCCGTGCAGTTCGCCCAGCACCTGCGCCAAAGGCGGATGCTGATGCTCTACGTGACCCTCTTCGTGGCCGGATCGGTGCTGGCCGCCTGGTCGCCCAGCCCGGGCCTGTTCATCGCCGGGCACATCATGCAGGGATTGTGCACCAGCCTCATGCTGATCGCCGCCGTCCCGCCTCTGGTGGTCGGCTTCCCCCCGGCCCGCATGCCATGGACGGCCACGATCATGAACATGTGCATCTTCGGCGCGGTGGCCGCCGGCCCCTCGATCGGCGGGCTGCAGGCCAGCGCCATGCAGTGGCGGCCGCTGTTCTGGATCGTGGCCGGGTGCGGGATGGTGGCATGGCTGCTGGCGCTGCTCACCTACGAGGACGTGGAGCCGCAGGACACCAGCGCCCCCTGGGACTGGGTGGCCATCGGGTTGGCCGGCTTCGGGTGCGCAGCGGCTTTTTTCGGCGCCTCGGAGCTCCAGACCCATCGGTTTCTTAGCGTTGTGACGTTCCCGCCCCTGGTCGGTGGTGTGATCCTCGTCATCGCGCTGGTCGTCCACCAGTACGTGGTCAAGCGGCCGCTGATGCCGGTCAGACAGCTCGCCACCACCAAGCCGGTGGCCGGAATCGTCTTCGCGCTGACCGCCGGTGCGGCCTCCGTGGGCGCCATCGACCTGATTCTCACGGCGTTGCAGACCCGGGTTTCGCCCGGCCACTTGGCGGTCCTGTTCCTTCCCCAATTCGGAGGCGCCTTGCTGACCGCGGTCATCTTCGGCGCCCTGTTCCGGACCCGCTACATGGTCACCCTGCCGTTCGCCGGCAGCCTGGCGCTGGCCGGGGGGATCGTCGTGGTCACCGGTATCGCCCATGGCCCGAACGTCCTGGTCATCGTGGGCTCGGCGCTGATGGGCATAGGTGTTGGTTCGGCCGTCTCTCCGGCGCTGTTCGTGGCCGGATTCTCGCTGGCTTCGGCGCAGATCCAGCGCGTGTTCGCATTGATCGAGCTGTTGCGTGCCGTGGCCGCCTTCATGGTTGCGCCGCTGCTGCTGCATATGGCCATGACCGTTGACGGAGGGCCGAAGCAGGGCGGTATCACCGCGGGGATGTGGATCTGCTTCGCCGTGGCGATCGCCGGGCTTGCCGTGGCGGTATACCTGTTCGTTTTGGGCCGAGTCCGGCTGGAAGCTCCCGATCTGGACCGCTGGCACGAGGGGGAGGAGCCAGCCTGGGACACCCCCTCGCTCGGCGCCGGCATCCGCCCCCGCCACAGCGTTTCCGATCTACCGGAGTGGCGGAACCGGCCGGCAGCTCCCTGAGTCGGTGAGCGGCGCGCGGACGTTGCCGCGGCCACAGAGGCTGGGTCTAGGCGAGGGTGGCCAGCCGCCCACGCTTGGTCGTATACAGGGCGTCATCGGCGATTTCGAGAACTGACTCAGGAGTGGCGGCACAGGTCGCCTGAGCGAGACCGGCGCAGAAGGTCGCTTCCGGGCAGGCTTCCCGCATGCATTCGAGAACGGCCTCCGCGCCGGCCTCATCACATCCGGCCAGCAGCAGCGTGAACTCATCGCCACCCCATCGAGCCAGCACGTCCGTGCTGCGTAGCTCGGCCTGCCAGGCCGCGGCGGCGGACTTGAGGAGCCGGTCCGCGGCTAGGTGGCCATACGTGTCGTTGTAAGCCTTGAATCCGTCCAGATCGATAACCGCCACCGTCACGGCCAGGCCCGTTACCTCGGCCCGGCGCAGCTCGCGCTCGAGGATCGAGGACCAGGCCCGACGGTTGAGTAGGCCGGTGAGCGGGTCTGTGTGGGCAAGCTCGGTGAGCTCGCCGACTAAGGTACCCACGCGCTCCACCAGCTGGATCACAAGCAACCCAAGCGTGGCCGAGATCACCGTGAACAGGAGTCCGGCGCGCCAGTTTCCCGCCAGATAGCGCGGCGGGCCGACCAGGATCTCCGGGGCCAGATAGACGGCAGCCACCCCGGCTACCGCGACCCCGAGCTCCAGGCGCCGGCCCCGCAGCGCGGTCCACAGCACCGGCAGCAGGACCAGCGGGCCGAAACCTGCCTGCGCACCGGCGGCATCGCGCAGCAGTGCCACGGAGAACAGGTAGGCGGCAACGCTGACCACGCCGGCGATCCGCGAGTGAGTGCCCTCTAGGTGATGACTCCACAGGAGTCCGAGGCCAACCGTCAGCTGCAGGACCACCGCGGCTGCCACCTCCTGCCAGCGCACCGCATGAACCGGCGTCAGCACGAGGGCGGGAACCAGACAGCCGAGTCCGACCCCGACTGACAGGACATCCACGGTGAGAAGGGGTCGCCGCTTCGGACGGCCGGAGACCCGGGGCCGGGTCCCGGGCATCCGGCGAAAGGTTGCGGTCAGGGCCGGGAAGCGTTTGGGCGTCTCGGGCAGGTCAGGCACGCGGCCCCCTTCGGCCCCTAGCGGCGTCAGATCGACCGTAGTTCTCCGTACGCGTGCCGGGCAAGCCGGAGCCTCGGTATTTACGAGCCGGACCGGGGTGTACGGGCTGGACGAACGTACGACCTGGTCAGTGACTGACCAGGAGCTGGCTTAGGCGCTCTAGGGCGCCCTCCGGCTGTGCGCTGTGGCGGCGCAGGACGTCCTCGAAGACATCTCCGTACAGATCGCGCACCGCTTCCAGCAGGTCGGTACTGCGCGTCGTCGTCTCTCCCCGGGATCGGACCGCCCGGTTGGCGTAGGCGGTGATGGCGTCAACCGGATCGGCCTCCGGGGGAAGAGCGGAAGACGGCGCGGCGTTCGATTCGGGTTGCGGATCGCCGGCCGTCTGGTCAGCCACGCCGGCGGCACCGAGCACGAACCCGGCATCCCCGTTGCGAGACAGGGCCTTGAGCCAGCGCTCGACCTGATCGGCCGGGCCGCCCGCAAAGGGCATGGCCGTGGACACGAGACCAACCACCGCGGCAGCGTCCTCGCTCAGCTCACACGGCTCGGCGTCGGGCTCGGGCGACTCGCCTTCGCGACTGGCGTGGGGCACCGCATGAGCCCACCGCTCTGATCGCCAGACCACGACCGGCCGGCCCAGCGGAGTCAGCTCGTCGTCGATCTGGAAGGTTTGCTCCAGGCCGGTGAAATGCAGCAACCTGCGGGTCACATCAGTGGGGTTCCGCAGGCGCAAAGTCCTGGTCGGAGACAGGTGCTGCTGGAAGGCGATGAGCACACTCACCGCCGTGGAATCGATGAACGTCACCTCGGACAGATCGATGACGATCGTTGGGGCGTCGGAGTCCGCATGCTGCAGGGCCCGCTTGAGAACCGCGGCTCCTTCGAGGTCAAGCGCCCCCGAGGGCCGCACGACCAGGGCCTGGTCGTAGGCGGCAAGGGTTATCGATAGCTCGTCTGACATGTAATACAGAACGCTCGCTCAGTCTCGAGGTTGGTCACTTGCGAGAGGGATCCGACAAACGCGACACGCCCAGTGCTGCACTCAAAGGCAGCACTGGGCGCGACCAGCGCAAAATGGCAACGGATCAGGTCTTGCGCTCGAGGGCGGTGACCTCGTCGGCCTTGCGATCGGCCTTCTCCTCGGCTTGGGCCAGCTCGTCCTTGGCGTCGCCCTTGCGCTCCTCCTGGCGACCTTCGCGCCGGAGCGAAGCGTCGCCGGACAAGTCTCCGGCGGCCTGCTTGACCTTGCCACTGACCTTGTCGGTGATGTCACTCATGCAGTGCCTCCTTGGTTTGAGGGGTATGCGCGGTTACTGAAGCTCGCGACGTGTGTCGGCCAGCGCTTCGGGTGAGTCGGCGGCGGTCGCCGGCGAGCGGGCGAAAGAGTGGGGCAGCTCGGAGCCGCTGGTCCCGGTCTCGCTGGGGGACCGACGGTTGGCCCCGGGGGCGCTGCTCGCGCGAGCCGAGATAGCCGACCATACGGCGGCGACTACGGCGATGATCGCCAGCGGGATCAGGACGATGGTGAAGATTCCGCCGCCCACCGCGGCTGCGATAACAGCCAGGACGACCAGGGGAACGGCTACGTACAACATCCACATGCCAGCGATTTACCCGCAGAGCGAGTTCTCCAACACGAATGGGTAGAAGGCGGCGGGATGTCAGATTTAGGCCCCTACGCCCGGATCGAGGACTATGGGCTGATCGGTGACTGCCGCACGGCGGCCCTGGTGTCCTCCACGGGCTCGATCGACTGGCTGTGCCTGCCCCGGTTCGATTCAGGCAGCGTGTTCGCACGCCTGCTGGATGGGGAGCGCGGGGGATTTTGTGCGATCACGCCGGTGAACATGCGGGGGAGCGAGAGCAGCCGCACCTACGAGGGCGACACGCTGGTGCTGCGCACCACCTTTGACGTGTCCACCGGAAGCGCCCGGCTGATCGACTTCATGCCGATCCCACCCGAGGAGGAGAAACAGCAGGCCCACCGCCGGGTGATTCGGATCGTCGAAGGGGCCCGGGGCACGGTCGAGTTCCGGGTGCGCATCGTGCCGCGATTCGACTACGGCGACGTACGGCCATGGATCCGCCGGCACGGAGACCGGCTGCACAGCGCGATCGGGGGCGATGACGCGCTGATCATCTGGTGCGAGAGCGGCCTGGAGCAAGAGGGCAACCATGAGTTGACGGGCAAATTCAAGGTGCGAGCCGGCGAGCGGGTGCGCCTGGTCATGACCTACTGCGCCCCCGAGCAGATACCGGCCGACCCGGCTGACCCCGACCCCGGCGAGCTCGACCGCGCGCTGGAGGGAACCCTGGCCTGGTGGGAACAGTGGTGCGGGCGGATCCAGGTCAGCTCCGAGAGCCTCGACGTCCGGCGTTCGGCCCTGGCCCTCAAGGCGCTGACCTACGATCCGACCGGGGCGATCGTTGCCGCGCCCACCACCTCGCTGCCGGAAGCGATCCCGGGCGAGCGCAACTGGGATTACCGGTACTCCTGGGTGCGGGACGCCAGCTTCAGCTCGCGGGCGTTCGTCGAGGTGGGCTGCGCGGAGGAGGGGGACGCCTTCCGGCGGTTCATGATGCGCGCGGCAGCGGGGCACGCCGAGGACCTGCAGATCGTCTACGGCGTGGGCGGGGAGCGTCGGATCGGGCAGTCGGCCTCCACGAATCTGCGCGGATACCGGGGAATGTCCCCGGTGAACATTGGAAACACGGCGGCCGGCCAGCGTCAGCTCGACGCCTACGGGGAGCTGGTCAACCTGACCTGGCGCTGGCACCGACGCGGGCACTCACCCGACGATGATCACTGGCGCTATCTGGTCTCGCTGATCGATCGGGCGGCCGACCAGTGCGGCGATCCCGATTGCGGGATCTGGGAATGGCCGGGCGAGCCGGATCATTTCGTGCATTCCAAGGTGATGTGCTGGGCGGCGCTTGACCGGGGCATCCGGCTGGCCGACGAGTGCATGCGCCGGGCGCCCACCCGGCGGTGGGCCAAGCTGCGCGACCAGCTGCGCCGGACGATCGAGCGCCGTGGCTATGACCGCAAACGAGGCGTGTTCGTGCAGGCCTTCGACAAGCCGGACCTTGACTGCGCGCTGCTGCTGCTGCCCACCGTGGAGTTCGTGGACTGGGGCGATGAACGGATGATGCGCACGGCCGATGCGATCCGGGAGGAGCTGGATGCCGGCCACGGCCTGCTCTACCGCTACCGGCGCAAGGACGGTCTGAAAGGCGAGGAGGGTGCGTTCCTGTGCTGCTCGTTCTGGCTGGTGGAGTGCCTGGCCAGAGCGGGCCGGCTCCCCGACGCCCAGGAGGTGTTCGATCAGGCTGAGGCCGCGGCCAACGACCTCGGTCTGTTCTCCGAGGAGCTCGATCCGGCCAGTCGCGAGCTACGCGGGAATTTCCCCCA
>DASZNA010000078.1:0-10606 GCA_035551655.1 Solirubrobacteraceae bacterium | reverse complement strand
CCTTGTGCTGGATGGCTCCGGAGATGCCGGCGGCCAGGTACAGCTTGGGCGACACCGTCTTGCCGGTCTGCCCGATCTGGGCGGCGTAGGGATACCAGCCGGCGTCCACCACGGCGCGTGTGGCGGCCACGGCGGTATTGCCGCCGAACGCCTTGGCCAGCTGATCCATCAGCTCGAAGCCCTCGGCCTTGCCCAGGCCGCGGCCGCCGGCCACCAGGATGTCTGCGCCCTCGATGTCCACGTCGGCGCCTCGCTGCTCACCGCGCTGGACCATCTTGGCCTGACCCGACCACGGCGAGTATTCGACCTCGACGTCGACGACCTCAGCCTCACCGGAGCCGTCCTGGTGGAGCTCGAACGCGTTGATGCGCCCGATGATGATGCCCAGATCGCCCCGGTAGCGGGACACGGAGATCTTGGAGTCGCCCAGGATCGGCCGCTCGGCCACGAGCTCGTCGCCGTCGGCCTTGATGCCGGTGACCTCCATCGTCACGCCTGCGTGCTTGCGGGCCGCCAGTCCGGCGCCGATCTCGAAGCCGAGCAGGCCGCCGCCGAACAGCGCGTACCTGTGGCCGCCGCCGTCGATCACCTTGGCCATCACGTCGACCACCGGCTGGGCCAGGCCCTCGGTCCCCTGGGCCCGGAACACCTTGGTGGCACCGTAGGAGCCCAGTGACCGACACAACTCGTCGTTGAGATCCTCGCCGCCGACCACGACGGCGTGGCATTCCCCGCCGATCTCCTTGGCGCGCGCGGCGCCTTCGGACACGGCGCCGAGCGAGTTCTTGTTGAACTCGCCCTCGTAGTGCAGAACGTAGGTCAGTACGTCGGGCATCAGATGTTCCTCCGTGGGTCCGCGGGCCACTGGGGGCGCGCGAGATCGAGCTGGTCAAGGACGCAGGGCGCCGCCTTTGCTGGAGGCAAAGGCAAGCCCGAGGACGCAGATCCAGCGAAGAGATCGTGCGTCATCTGGTGGTGTGTGGGCTGCGGAAGGGGCAACTAGACCAACTTCCTTTCTTCAAGCCACGCGACGATCTTCTGGACCGTCTCTTCGGTGTCCTCGTCCTCAATGATCTGCCCGGCCGACTTGGCGGGCGGGTCGTGGAACTCGCCGCATTGCACGCGGGAGCCCGCTTCGCCGACCAGCGAGCCGTCGATGCCGACATCGCCTGCGGTAACGGTCTCCAGCGGCTTCTTCTTCGCGCCCATGATCGCCTTGAGCGATGGGTAACGGGGCTCATTGATGGCGTCTCCGACGGAGATCACGGCCGGCATCTCCAGCTGCACGGTGTCGTAGCCGTACTCGGCTTGGCGCTCGCAGCGCAGACCGCCGTCCTGCACGTCCATCTGAATCACCTGGGTCAGCGAGGGCATCTTCAGGTGGTCGGCCACCACGGCGCCGATCGTGTAGCACTCGCCATCGTCTGACTGCTGACCGAGCAGCACCAGGTCGGGTGACTCCTTGGCCAGCGCTTGGGCCAGCGCGTAGCCGGTCGCGGCGACATCACTTCCGGCCAGAGACTCGTCGGTGAGATGGAGCGAGCGGTCGGCGCCCAGCGACACGGCCTTGTGCAGCGCGCGCACGGCCGACTCCGGGCCCATTGTCACGGCCACAATCTCGTCGACCTCCACGGCACCGCCCTCGCGCAGCTGCATGGCCGCCTCGATGGCGTGCGTGTCGTAGGGGTTCAGGTTCTTCTCACCTGATCGGTCCATGCGCCCCGTCGAGGGGTTGATCCGCTTCTCGACGGCGGCGTCCGGGACCTCTTTGACCAGGACGCAGATCTTCAAAAGTGCCTCCTAAGCATTTTGGACGGGAGGATTCTAACCGGTTGACTGACGAGTCAATCGGTTCGGGTGAACGGTGTACCGGTGCCGCCGACTCTGGGTTCGGCGGCGGCGCCCGGCGGGCCGGGTGAGACGGCGATGGCGCCGGACGGGCGTCAGGCCCGAACGGCGCTGCGGATGAAGTCGATCGCATGCTGAGTGGGCGCTCCTGGCGTGAAAACCTCGGCCACCCCCAGCGACTTGAGCTCTTCAATGTCCTCGGCCGGGATCGTGCCCCCCAGCGTGACCACGACGTCGTCGACTCCCTGCTCCTTGAACAGCTCCATGATCCGCGGCACCAGCGTCATGTGGGCCCCGGACAGGATCGACAGCCCCACCGCGTCGGCGTCCTCCTGAATAACCGTCTCGACGATCTGCTCCGGCGTCTGGTGAAGACCCGTGTAGATGACCTCCATCCCGGCGTCACGCAGCGCCCGCGCGATGATCTTGGCTCCGCGGTCGTGCCCATCCAGCCCGGGCTTGGCGACGACGACGCGGATCTTCTTCTGAGACGAGGTGGCCACAGCGGCAGGAGATTGTATGGGCGCACGGGCGCCGTCGGGGCCAGATGGCCAATGTGTCCGATTGATCCCAATCCGGCCGCGCGCCGCTTTAGGCTCACATCCTCGCTCGTAGCGTGGACCGGAGCTCCTCCCTACGAGCCTGAGGGCCGGGGCGCTGCCCTGGGGACCAATCAATCACAGGAGGTCGCATGACCTGGCTTCAAACCCGCAGGCCGAGTGCGTCGATGATCGTCGCACTCATCGCCCTATTCGTCGCACTGGGCGGCTCGAGCTACGCCGCCGTGACGCTGGCCAAGAACAGCGTCGGCTCGAAGCAGCTCAAGAAAAACGCCGTCACCACCGCCAAGATCAAGAACGGCGCCGTCACCGGCAACAAGATCAAGAACGGCGCCGTCACCGGCAACAAGATCAAGCTCAGCTCGCTGGGCACGGTCCCGTCGGCGAAAGTAGCCGGGTCCGCTCAGAATGTGAAGACGTGGTTCCAGACGGCGACGTCCGGCCAGACGGTGACCTTGCTCAGCGAGGGCCCGTTCACCTACCGGGGCGTCTGCGGCTCGAGCACAGCCGAGACCACGATCACAACGACCCAGAACGACTCGGAGTTCAACAGCTACGGCGGGAATTGGACCGAGCCGTTCAACCCGTCTAGCGGAGCTGTGCGGGTGGGTTACGAGGCGACCTCGAGCGATCCGTGGTACGGCCCGTACGATGGGACCGACTCCGCGCTCTCCGGCGACGGTCGAACGGTGGTTGAGACTACCGTCTCAGACGGGACCGGCGTTGGTGGCGTGCCCTGCACGTTCGCCGGCTACGCGGTCGTGTTCACGCGCTAGATCCGCGACTGCGCTCCCGGGGCCGCGGGTAATTCGAACCCGCGGCCCCGGGCCGACTCAGCCGCGCCCTGCGGTCAATACGTCCCTTTTGATTGCAATCCGGCCAGCCGCGGCTTTAGGCTCGGATCGACGCTCGCAGCAGTGGACCGGGAGCTCCTCCCTACGAGCGTGAGGGCCGGGGCGCTGCCCTGGGGACCAATCAATCACAGGAGGTCGCATGACCTGGCTTCAAACCCGCAAGCCGAGTGCGTCGATGATCGTCGCATCAAGAACGGCGCCGTCACCGGCAACAAGATCAAGGACGGCGCCGTCACCGGCAACAAGGTCCAGCTCAGCTCACTAGGCACCGTCCCCAGCGCTTCCACCGCCGACTCCGTGACGGGATTGGGCACGCTTCGCAGCGGCCAGTCGGAGTCGGGGATCTGGGGCACGAGCGGGCCGACCTCGGACTACGCAATCGCTGAGCTCAGCTTCCATCTGCAACTTGCGGCCCCGCTTGACAGCACTCACACGATCTACGTCTCTGGCGCAAGCGCTACGCACTGCCCAGGGGCTGGGCAGGCTGACGCTGGCTATCTGTGCGTGTACCTGGGAGAAGCCCACGGGCTGACCTTGTACGCGATCCTGGCACCTGGCGGAGGCGGGAGCTCGTCGACTTTCGGCGCTGACAAGACGGGAGCCACGATCTATTTCAACACGAGCAGCTCGGAGCCTATTTATGGCGACGGTCAGTGGACCGTGACCGCTCCGTAGAAAGGCCCGCTGCGGGTGCCGGCCCCCGGCCGCCACCCGCAGCACCCGTCCTGTATGCGACTTCGGCGAAAGCTCGTTGGCTTGATCATGGCGGGGCTGAGCATGCTCTTGGCGGGCTGTGGGGCGTCTGCGCCGTTGACCGCGCGCGATACCGGAGCCGCCTCGAGCCTGCACGCCCAGTCCCATCTGGGGCGGGCCCGGCTGAAGTCTCATCGGGGGACCTCAGCCCGAGGGTCGGCGCCCCCGCGGCCGTTGGCATCAATCGCGGAGTCGCGTCACGCCCCCGGCGCTAAGCCAAAGGACCAGCGCATCAACCCCAGACAAACCGTCCCCTCCCTAGCGTCGCCCACTGGTGGCGGCCCGGGCCACGGCGGGGTTCTGCGCCCGTCCCGATCGGGTGCCGCGAGGATTGGCGCATCTCCAAAGTCCCCGCATGGCTGCCTGCCCGGGCATATATCTCGCTGCTCCAAGCCTGCCTCGCCGGCGTCCTCCCCCCAAGACAAGTCGAAGCCTGGGATGCCCGGTTCAGGATCCGGATAGCTCAGCCCGGGCTCCGCCCGCGCCGGGGCGATCCATCAGCGGCGGGTCAGGCTCCGGCCCCTCCGGGCTAGGCGCTTCACCCGCTTAGGCGCCGGCACGGCGTGGGCCAGCGCCCGGCGCCGCTCTCGCGATGACAGCACGGCCGAGATGACCCCTCCGGCGGCGGCGGCCCCGGCCAGCGCACCGGCCACGGTGACCTGCCGGCGCAGCGGATCCAGATGCATTATCGACCAGCCCTCCTGCCGGGCCAGGCGCCGCAGGTCGGCGTCCGGGCTTACGACCACCGGGTGGCCGACCGCGCGCAGCATGGGCAGGTCAGAGGCCGAGTCGGAGTAGGCGTAGGAGGCGGCCAGGTCGATCCCCTGGCTCTTGGCCATCTCGGCCATGGCCACCGCCTTGGCCTCCCCGTAGACGAACAGACCGCTGGCCTGGCCGGTGTAGACACCGTCCTTCGAATCGGAGAAGTGGGAGCCGATCGCGCCGTCGAACGCCATCACGTGGGCCAGCACCTCGGCCAGCTCCTGGGCGGCCGCGGTAACGATGTATACGCGGCGCCCCTGGTCCTGGTGGTCGTAGGCGATCTCCAGCATCTCGGGGTGAAGGCGCGGGAGGATGCCGCGAAGGACGCGCCAGCCGAGCCGCTCCAGGTCGCGCACCCGCACCCCCTCCAGCGAGGCGGCGATCCGGTCGCGCAGCTCCTGGGACTGGCTGTCGGAGGCACCGGACAGCCGGTACCGGAGGTTGGCCCAGCCGTCGGAGGCCAACTGCCGGCGGCTCATCAATCCCGCCTGGTACACCGCCCTGGCGAATTGGAAGGCCGAGGAGCCCTCCATCAGGGTCTTGTCGAGATCGAAGAAGGCCGCGCCGCGCCCGACGGCCTGCTCGGGCCGGGTGGGCGTCAGCCCGTCAGCGAGCGGCTCAGCCGCCATTCACCTCGACCAGCACCGCGTCGCCCTGACCGCCGCCCGAGCAGATCGCCGCGCACCCGATGCCACCGCCGCGCCGGCGGAGTTCCAGAATCAGACTGCCCAGGATGCGAGCACCGGACGCACCGATCGGGTGGCCCAGGGCGACTGCGCCGCCGTTGACGTTTACCTTGCCCTCGTCCAAGCCGAGCATCCGCATCGAGTTGAGGGCCACCGAGGCGAAAGCCTCGTTGATCTCCCACAAATCCACATCATCCACCTTCAGGCCGGCCTTCTCCAGCGCCTTCTGAGCGGCGCTCGCCGGAGTGCGGGCCAGGTACGGGAAGTCGTCGGCGACCTGGGCCTGAGCGATGATCGTGGCCAGGGCGTGACGATCATTGCGCTTGGCCCATTCGTCACTGGCCAGCACGAGCGCTCCGCCGCCGTCATTGACGCCGGGAGAGTTCCCGGCGGTGTGGGAGCCTTCCTTGCCGACCAGCCCCGGAAGCTTGGCCAGCTTCTCCAGCGAGCTGTCTCGGCGGGGTCCCTCATCGACCTCCACCACGGTGTCGCCCTTTCTGGAGGAGATGGTGACGGACACGATCTCCTCGGGCAGGCGGCCCGCGTCGGTGGCCTCGATCGCCCGCTCGTGAGAGCGCAAGGCCCACCGGTCCAGGTCGGCTCGAGTCATCTCCAGCTCGTCGCCCACCTCGGTGGCCTCCACGAACATCTGCTTGCCACTGAACGGGTTGGTCAGACCGTCGTGGACCATGGCGTCAAGCGCTTTGGCGTCGCCCATCCGGAAACCGAACCGGGCCTCCTTCAGCAGGTATGGAGCCTTGGACATCGACTCCATGCCGCCGCCCACCGCCACGTCCAGGTCGCCCGCCCGGATCGCCGCATCGATCAGACCCGCGGCGCGAATGCCCGACGCGCAGACCTTGTTAATGGTTTCCGAGGAGACCTCCTTGGGGATGCCCGCCTTGATCTGGGCCTGCCGGGACGGGATCTGGCCCTGTCCGGCCTGTAGGACCTGGCCCATCACCACGTGCTGCACCTGCTCTGGGGCCACCTCGGCCCGCTCCAGCGCGGCCCTGATCGCCGTCCCGCCCAGCTCCGTGGCATCCAGCGAGGACAGCGCACCGCCGAGCTTGCCGATCGGCGTGCGGGCGGCGGACAGAACGACGGTCTTGGGCATCTGAGGATCAGCTCCGGGTCGAGTTCGGCAGGAGTTCGGCTCTCCGCAGGATCGTAGTGACCGTCAAGGTAGGGTGAATCCATGCGCGTTTCCACGACCACCGACGGGACCCTCGATACCCAGGCCGACACGATCGCGGTCGGCGCCTTCCAGGGCGAGGGGATCGCTCATGACCCGCCGGGCGGCCCGCTCCAGGCGCTGCTTGACAGCGGCGAGGCGGGAGAACCGGCCGGGCGTCTGGCCGTCACTCACCACGATGGCCGGCGGCTGATCCTGGTGGGTCTGGGGGACCGCGAACGGTTTGACGCCGAGCAAGCGCGGGTGGCCGCTGGACGCGTAACGGCGCGGGCGCTTGAGCTTCGCGCCAGCAGCCTGTGCTGGGAGGTCCCCCACCACGTGGACGACGCGATCGTGGCCGGTCTCGTGGAGGGAACGCTCCTGCGGGGCTACAGCTTCGACCGGTTCAAGGCCACCGATGCTCCGGCCGGATCGGGCCTGCGGGAGCTGCTCCTGAGCGCACACCATGACGTCAGCCAGGCTGCCGAGGAGGCGGCGACCCTGGCCACGGCTCAGAACCGGGTGCGGGACCTGGGCAACCGCCCGGCCAACGACCTGACGCCCTCAGCGCTGGCCGAGTACACCGAACAACTGGCTAGCCAGCACGGGCTGCAGGCCACGGTGCTCGACGAGGCGAAGATCATCGAGCTGGGGATGGGCGCCTTCGCCGCCGTGGCCCAGGCATCGGAGGAACCGGCCAAGCTGATCCGCCTGGACTACGACGGCTCAGGAGGAGAGGGACCGCTGCTCGCGATGATCGGCAAGGCGGTCACATTCGACACCGGCGGACTGTGGCTGAAGCCGAAGATGGACATGCACGAGATGAAGTTCGACATGCTCGGCGGAGCGGCCGTGCTGGAGGCGATGGCCACGCTGGCCGACCTGGAGGCGCCGGTGCGGGTGATGGGGCTGGTCGGCGCCACCGAGAACATGATCAGCGGCCGGGCCACCCGCCCGGGCGACATCGTCACCGCGCTCGACGGGACGACGATCGAGATCAACAACACCGACGCTGAGGGGCGTCTGGTACTGGCGGACTGCATCACCTACGCCCGCCGCGAAGGAGCCAAGCGGCTGATCGACATCGCCACGCTGACCGGCGGGGTCGTCACCGCCCTGGGCAACGTCTACGCGGGCGTCATGAGCAATGACGATGCGCTCACCAGCCGCATCGAGCAAGCCGGCGTCGTCACCGGTGAGCGAGTCTGGCGCCTGCCGCTGGACGAGCGCTACGCCGAGATGGTCCGCGGCCGATACGCGCAGATCACCAATCTCTCCGTGCCGCGGATCGCCCAGGCCATCACGGCCGCCGAGCTCCTCCACCATTTCGCTGGCGACGTGCCCTGGGCGCACCTGGACATCGCCGGCACCGCGTACGACGTGGCCCGGCCGTATATGGAAGGCAAGGCGGCGACCGGCTGGGGCCTGCGCCTGCTGGTTGAGGTCGCCCGCACCCTCACTGCCTGATCGTGGACTTCGAGCTCTCAGACGAAAACCGGCTGCTCCGTGACACCGTCCGCGACTTCGCCCGCAGCGAGGTCGCGCCCGTGGCCGAGGAGCTCGATCGCACGCATGCGTTCCCCTACGCGATCGTTCGCCGGCTGGGCGAGCTCGACCTGATGGGGATCCCGTTCCCGGAGGAATACGGCGGCGCCGGAGGCGACTCGCTCGGTTACGCCCTGGCCGTGGAGGAGCTGACCCGGGTCGATTCGAGCGTGGCCATCACGATGTGCGCGCATACATCGCTGGGGACTCATCCGATCCACCTGTTCGGCACCGAGGAGCAGAAGCGGGAGTGGCTGCCCCGCCTGTGCCGCGGTGAGATCCTCGGTGCATTCGGGTTGACCGAGCCCGAGGCAGGCTCCGACGCGGGCAACGTCCACACCCGCGCCGTCCTCGAGGACGGCGAATGGGTGATCAACGGGGCCAAGCAGTTCATCACCAACGCGGGGACCGAAATCTCCGGGGTTGTCTGCATCACGGCGCGGACTGGGGAAGACGAGATCTCCAACCTGATCGTCCCCAACGGGACACCGGGGTACATCCCCGGCCAGCCCTACCGGAAGATGGGCTGGAACGCCTCGGACACGCGGCCCCTCAGCTTCGACGACTGCCAGGTGCCCGAAGCGAACCTACTCGGCCCGCGGGGCGGCGGGTTCAAGCAATTCCTGCATGTCCTGGACATCGGGCGGATCGGCGTGGCCGCGATGGGCGTTGGACTGGCGCAGGGGGCACTCGACCAGGCCCTGGCCTACGCCAAGGAACGCCGGGCGTTCGGCAAGCCGATCTCGAAGTTCCAATCCATTCAGGCCAAGCTGGCCAACCTGTCGATGGAGATCGAGGCAGCTCGGCTGCTCGTCTACAAGGCCGCGTGGCTCAAGGATCAGGACGGCAACTTTTCGCTGACCGCCGCCCAGGCGAAGCTGAAGAGCGGCCGCCTGGCTGTCCGCGCCGCCGACGAGGCGGTGCAGATCCACGGCGGATATGGATACATCGAGGAGTACCCGGTGTGCCGGTTCTACCGGGACGCCAAGGTCCTGACCATCGGCGAAGGGACCGACGAGGTCCAGGAGCTCGTGATCGCTCGGGCGCTCGGCGCCTGACCGTCCCTGATAGCCGCCCCAGTCCGCGCCGGTGAACCCAAAGTCACCGGCGCGGGATCACCGCGTGCGGGCGTCCAGGATCTCGGCCGCGGCACTGGCCGGGTCGAGTTCGCGCCGGACCACCCGCTCGAGCAGCTCCTGCACCGAATCGTCCTGTTCAATCGCGGCCTCCAGCTCTCGCCGCATCCGGTAGGTGGCGATGGCCAGAACCTCGCTGCGCAGGTTGCGCCGGCGGCGCTCGGACAACGTGCCCTCGGACTCGATGTAGGCCCGATGCTCGCTGAGCTTCTCCCGCAGTTCCTCCACCCCGTGGCCCCGGGCCGCTTCGGCGCGCAGCACCGGCACCTGCCAGCCCTCGCGCGGACCCAGGGCGAGGACCCCCTTAATCTCCCGAACCATCGTGTCGGTGAGGGGATGATCGGCCTTGTTGACCACGATCAGGTCGGGGATCTCCATGACGCCCGCCTTCAGGGCCTGGATGGAGTCGCCGGAGCCGGGCATCAGCACGAGGACGACGGTGTCGGCGTGGTCGATGATGTCGACCTCGGCCTGGCCCACACCCACGGTCTCCAAAAGCACGATGTCGCGTCCCGAGGCGTCCATCAGGAGTGCTGCCTGCAGGGTGGCCTCGCTGAGGCCGCCGAGAGCACCTCGGTTGGCCATCGAACGGATGAACACCCCGGGATCGAGGAAGTGGTCGGCCAGACGGATGCGGTCGCCCAGCAGGGCCCCCTTGGTGAACGGCGAGGAGGGGTCGATCGACAGCACCGCCACCGAACGGTCCGCTTCGCGCTCGAGCTTGGTCAGCGCGGCCAGCAGCGTGGACTTCCCCACGCCCGGCGGACCGGTAAAACCGACCACGGCCGCCTGACCGGTGCTCGGGTACACCTCGCGAACGATCTCCCAGCCGGCTGGATCGTCGTTCTCGACGAGGGTGATCGCTCGGGCCAGCGCGCGGCGATCGCCGTCCAGAAGCCGCTGGGCCAGCGAGGACTGCTGGTTTGCCTGAGAATCGCCCATCCGGCGAGCATGATGCCGATTACGATTGCCCCGTGCCGCCGAGCGTAGTTGAGAAGGCCCCGGTGATTCCCCGGGTGGTGCGATCGGGACCGCCGCCGCTGCACGGCGGCCCGCTGAGCTTCCTGCGCTTCGCCCGGACCCACCGCATGCTGAGCTGGCGTTACGCGCGGCTGGCCGCGCGGTGGGCGTGGCTGAAGCTGCGCTGGCGAGGGCGGCTGCAGACCGACGGGCTGTGCTTCATCGGCCCGGGCGTGAAGTTCGAAATCGGTCGGTCAGCCCGCGTGACGTTGGGCCGCTGGTCGTGGGTTGGCCACGGGTGCAAGATCCGCGTGCACGAGGGGGAGCT
>DASZNA010000077.1:0-22692 GCA_035551655.1 Solirubrobacteraceae bacterium | reverse complement strand
GGTCAACATCCCAGTCGAATCAGGCTGAATTAGACCGAATCAAGAAGGCTGATTTTCCGGGCCAACTGAACCTCTCCGAAGCCTTCCGAAACCCGATGGCCCAAGCTCGTAATGAAGGGGTCGGGAGTTCGAGTCTCCCCGTCGGCTCTCCATTTTCCGACCAAGCTGCGAGGAGAGGTCCCTCTGAGAATCCTCTCCGTCCCGCGGCTGCGGCCCTCAGGCGTGCGCGAAGTTTCATCAACTGACTTGAGGGAGAACCGGCCCGGCTGACGGGACCGGTTCGGGGGCCAAAACGGTCGTCGATTTTGCGTCGCCATAGAACTCGTCCCGTAGGCACTTGTTGCGGCGTTCGACTCTCTCGTGAGCGCTCTCCCCACTCTGGGGCTGGTGTGAGGAGAAGCTTTCGGATTATCGATGCTGGCAGTCGCGTCGTAGCGCTAGATGCTGTCACTCAGAGAGACGGCGAGTGACTTCCTCGATGGCCTGAGTGGTGTTCATGAACCTGACGGCTCTCATCCCGACCTCCTCCGCGCCCTCGACGTACGCCGGGACGTCGTCGAGGAAGAGCGACTCCGCGGGCGGCACTTCGAGGCGCTCGCACGCCAAGTGATAGATGCGGGCGTCAGGCTTCATGTGCCCCTCCTCATGGGAGTAGACGACGACATCGCACATGTCCTCGAAACCGTAGGCCGCCTGCTCCCGCTCCCGCGCCCCGACGAAGCTGTTGCTGATGATCCCAGTTCTGTAGCGGGGGCGGAGGCTGCGGAAAAACGCCGCTAGCTCTGAGTTCAGCGTGCCGAGATATTCGGTCCACGCATCTTCCATCAGATGCTTGAGCGTGGGTCCGTCTAGCGAGAGTGCTTCCGCCGTCTGCCGCTCGATCTCCTCAAGCGTCGAGCGTCCCGTCGACCCAGGGCCCCAGATGCGCGCCAAGCATCGTTCAAAGCTGGCGCGTTCGCAGTCAAGCCGGGCAGCCCACCGGTCCTGCCAACCCGTAGCCGGCGTCAGCTCCAGAACGCCGCCGATGTCGAAGAAGACTGCCTTGACAGGCATCGCTAAATCATCGCGAAGGCGTTCGGTGAGCGAAGCAGCGCCTATGTCTCTGAGCAGAACCGGAAGCTGGATGCCCGCATTGACGGGCACTGACCACGAGCCGGGCTAGCCCTCAGGTGCTGGATCAGCCTCGTTCTTCGCGCGGTACCGGGCCTCCTCGCGCTCCCACACATCCTCCGACGCCGTTCCCGCCTCCGCGATGTACTCCGGGGCGGGCTCCTGTCCGGAGTCACCGCTCCGACGTCATTGGGCAGCCTGCCCATCGACTCCACCTGCATTTTCCCGTCGGCTATGCGAGCCAGCCCAAACGACCGCGGTCCCCGTCCTTGAACCGCTGGAACATGAACCCAGCCTATCCCCGCGAAAGGTCGAGAACTCGGGACACTGGCCACGGGCGGTAGCCGATGTGAGTCTGGGATGCTCCACCTGTGGGGTTGCCACGGTATGCCGGTTGTCGTTCCGGAATGGGCTTATGGACGAGCCTGAGGGCCTGAACTGGATTGCACGCCTTCAGTTCCGCGCGCTGATGGCGGGATGGAGGCGAGTCAAGGAACTGCCGGGCGTACAGGAGATGCTGCGCCAGCATGAGGAGGAGCGACAGGAGCTGCGGCTTGTCGAACCGGTGCTCATCACTGCACGAGTGTTCGCGGATAGCCGGGGTGACGATGAGGCGGTCGCAGCTCGTCTGCGGCGCCATGTCAAGAACCCTGAGGCGGCTAGATACGCACTGCGTGAGCTCCAGCGGCACCGCGACCAGTTCGACGATGACCGCGCCTACCGAGCGCTGTACGCAGTGGTACATGGAGGCCCGGTCCCGGCGGTGGAGCCAGCTTCGCGTGAGAAGTTCGCCGCGCAACAGCGTCTATCGCAGCTGTCCTTGCAGGAGGCGTTCGACTATCTGGCGGGGCTCGCGCCGCGTCTGCGGGCACTCGAACGGCAAGTTACGGACGGCCGGTTACGACAGGTAGCTGACCAGCGCGACATCCCCTACTCAGGGCTCATCGACGAGCGCATCAGTTGGATCCTCCGAGATGCAGATGCAGATGCAGACGGTCATCCGATCCTCGCCAGCTTCATCGCTACCCAGGCCGCCTCGCTGTATCTGCTCGTTCTAGCCGGGGAGATGCCGGGCGACTTGAACCGGCGCGTGAAGCCTTAGGTCAACCCGGCTTTCCGTCAGAATCCTGTCGTTGAAGCGCTTATCACCGGTTGGATGGATGTGCGGCCTGATGGTCGCGGCGACTCTGACCGCCGCGGCGATTTCGCCAGGCTTGGCGAGTGCGGCGCGGGCGTTGATCACGCCCGCCTCGTCGGGTCGGCCGGATGTCCGAATCGACTTAAGGCCAGTATTTGACCGGATCCTGTATTCACACCCGGCGGCTCTGGTGCGCGATGTGACGGCGGATGGCGCCAACGGCGTGAACGCGTTGTGGGAGCGGGGGAAGGGCCCTGGGATGTTCATCGAGGAGCAGCGCCACGGCGAGGAGGCGATCATCGCCGGGGTTGTCCACCACCAACCGAGGCTGTGGAAGCGTGGCGTGCGCGAGTTCGCGTGGGGCTTCGCTCACCAGGGGCCGGCTGGGAACTTCCCGGACACCAACGATCCGTTCCACTCGACTTCGTTCTTCGTTGAGGGCACCGCGCACCTGATACTGGTCCTCCGCGGCGCCGCGAGTGACGGGATTGCGATACCGCGCCGACTGCTTCGCGAGGTCGGCTCGTTCTTGCCGTCGCTGCACCGGGCCGCCCGGTGGATGGCCAGCCGTCGCGTGTGGCAAGCCGGGCTGACCGGCGACGCCCCGTACACCCATCGCCGGTTCCTCGTGGCCTCGGCGCTTGGCCTGACGGCGGTGTTGACGGGTGATGAGCGGCTGGCCCGCCGAGCCCGCGAGGCCCTCGAGATGGGCCTCAGCGCCCAACGCAGTGACGGCGTTTTCCCAGAGCTGGGCGGCTTTGATTCCTCCTATCAGGCTCGCGGGATCGTCTATGCCCAGCAGTACCTGGCCTGGGTGCGCCACGCGCCGAGGTCGCTCGGGCGCGCGATCGCCCGGGGACTGGCTTGGGAGCGGACGCGGATCCTGCCCTCCGGCGAGGTGAGCACGGTCGGTAACACTCGCGCCAACGGAGTCATGCACGACCACAACGGGGTCAAACGAGTCGTCTACCCCATGGTGGCCACCGCGCTGGCCTGGTGGGGCCTCGCCCGCCACCGCCCAGACGACGTCAGGGTCGCACGCCGAGTCTCGAAGTGGGGCGAGGTTCACCCGGCCGCCGTGGGCACTTGAGCGCGGTGCGCCCGCGTCGCACTCATGGGAGATCTCAAGCCGGGAGGATCCCCACACCGCTCAGCTTCACCGGTGCGCCGCTACGGATGGAATTCCGGATCTCGGCGATCTCGTCCACGTAAACAGCGAGCTCCCGCAGATCGTTTGAGATGCATCCACCGATGGCTAGGTAAAGGAGCTGCCCGCCGTTGAATCCCATCCTCACCCGATCTAGATTTCTTGCGTCAGCCTTTCCAGCCGCTGGTGCAACGGATCGACCCACGCGTCGTGCTCAGGTTTCATCAATACCGAGCGGAGCACGCGAACCGAGTCAGCATCCCGCTCGACCTCGGGATGTAGTGCCTGGAACGCGGAAGCGTCTACCCGAAGCGTGGACAGGAAGATTGGATCCTCCGCGTCGCCCATGCCGCGATGAAGCACCGCCTCAGACGCCGCATCGACTTCGCTCATCCGCCGGCGTCGCGGCCAGTAGGTGACGATGTCGAGCATCGGCTCCAGATACAGTTGCAGATGCTCGGAGGCTCGTAGCCGATCGGCCAGCGCTAGGGCCGCCCGCCGGCACGAGCTCAACACTGGCCCACGGCCTCGATCCCGCTCGAGCGGAACGGCCTGGAGGGTCAGCCACAGCGCCGCCGCGGCGGCGCCGGCCCGAGAGCACTCCAGCGAGATCTCCCCCAGGTGCAACTCGTCCGAGGTGAAGTACGTGTACGGCGAGTCGTGCTTGTAGAACCGCCCGACCGACGGGTCGGCGAACAGGACCGCTCCGCAGCCGTAGGGCTGTAGGCCGTGCTTGTGCGGGTCGACCACCACCGAATCGCACTGCGCAATTGCGGCGAACGCATCGTGCTCGCCGAGCAGTGCGTAGAAACCGCCGTAGGCCCCGTCGACGTGGAGGCGTACCCCGAATCGCTCCTTGAGCGTGAGCGCGGCCCGGATGTCGTCCACTGCCGCCACGCCTGTGGTGCCGGGCGTGAGAACCACTGTCGATACGCCGCCACGGACCAGCTCCGCCTCCACGGCCTCCAGGTCGATGCCCCCGTCCGGTTGCGCGGCAACCGCTCGAGTCTCCACCCCGAGGACCTGGCACATGCGGCCGTGCGTGTAGTGCGCGGACTCCGAATAGGCCACCGCCGAACCGGGAGCTAGCTCACGAGACACCCACAGCGCTTCGAGGTTGGCGATCGTTCCACTGGACGTGAGATGTCCCAGGGCCTGCTCGGGTAACCCGAACATCCCGCCCAGCGCTCGCACCACCTCCAGCTCCATCGGCGATGTGGCCTGAGAGGCATCAAGCGCGTGGTTATTCGGGTTGACGATCATCGCCGCCAGATAGGCGGCTACCGCGACTGGATGCGGAGCCTTGAGCATCTGGCCCGCATACCTCGGGTGGAAGAACGGCACCATCGCGTCCATCCGCTGGGCGTAGTCCTCGAGCAATGCCGCCACATCCACCGCCGGGCGGGACTCGGGAACGTCAGGTACCTGGCCCCACCGAGCTTCCCACGCTTCAACGCCTCGGAGGGCCTGCTCGATCAGCTCGCGGCGGACGGACATGTTCAGCGGTCGTTCAGGTCGAGCACCGGTACCGGGGGCTCGATCTGAACCGACTCGCCGGTGGAGATGATCGCCGTCCCGAGCGCGAAGAACTCGATCACGTGGCTGCCCCAGCCATGGCTCTTCTCGGACAGCGTTACTCCCACGATCCCCTCGGCGTCTAGCTGCTGAGCCTCGGTCTGCATGCGCTGCATGGCCAGCTCTCGGGCGTCGTACAGCGCCTGGGTGAAGTTCGGTAGCTCAACGTTTCGACCCGTTTGGGCCATCGTCTTCAACGGACTGCGTCGGCCTACGTGGTACACGCAGCTGCCCATCACCATCCCAACCGGCCGATGTCCCGTGCGAAGCAGGGTCCAGAATTCCTGACCGGACAGGTCGCTCTGGAACGGCCGCCCGTTCGGCGCGCGGTGAAGCTCCCCCTCGCGATGCTTGACGGCTGTCCCGATGGCGATGAACTCCGCCATGTTCGCGCCCCATTCGTAGCGCCCGATATCAAGTCTGACCCCGACGATGCCGTCCGCACCCAGCTGGTCGGCCTCCTCTTCCATTCGCGTCATCGCAAGCTGGCGGGCGCTGTACATGGCCTGTGAGAGTACGTCCAGCTCCCGGCTCGACGTGGGTCCGGCCACCTGAAAGCCGATGTGGAAGATTGAGCTACCGACCACCAGTCCGAGCGGGTCGAAGCCCGCCTGCGAGACAAGCAGGAATTCGTTGACGCTGAGATCGGAGGTGTAGAGACCGGCCCGGTTCTGTTCTAGCCGCTCCCGACCGGACTCCGGCACGCCCTCGAGAGAGTCCGGGTTGTAATCGCTCACTTTCGTCCTCCCATCCGGATCGCAGCTTTGACTGACGGCCCTGCGCCCGGAGTCTCACGCCTGCGGACGGCAGTACCGGCCCCGTGCATCGTGACCACCCAGCCGTCTCGTTCCACGTCCCCCTTGCCGGAGACGCGGTAGGGGATGCCGAGACGCCCGAGGTGCCAGCCTCGGAGGTTGGCCGAGGTGACAGCCGAGGCAAGTGAGAATTTCTCGCGGTGGACGGTGTGCGACAGCGCAACTCCCACCGCTCCGTCGCCGTGCGCATCCGACACCTGGCCCTCGAGCCGGCCGCGCACCGTCTCGCGCGCATCGGTGAACGCGCGCGTCAGCTCCTCCAGTTCTTGGTTGCGGTTCGTCGTGCGCAGTCGGCGCAACCGGGTGCTGCGCGATGCGGAGGCGAATACGACCACCGTGGTGGCGAGCAGCCCCAGCGGGTCGTGACCGGTGCTGTGCAAGCGCCAGTAGTCCTGCAACGACAGGTCGGTGAGCACCGGCCAGGACTTCGCGTCGGAGCGGGGCACCCTGATCGCGGTGCCGGTCACCACGTACTCGATCGTGTGCTTGCCGAGGTCGTGGTCGCTGCGATGCAGATGCACACCCACAACCGCGTCCGCGTTGACCTGGAGCGCCTCCTCGGTCAGACGGTCGAGAGCTCGACGGCGAGCCGTCGCCCAGGCGTCAGACAGCACGTCGAGCTCGCACACCACCGTGTTCTGCCACCGGTATGTGCGGATCTGGCTCCACGAAGGCTCGGCGTAGCGATTCGCCAGCGCGCGGCTACTTTGCACCGGCCCGTAGCGCGCGTTCATCCCTCCGTACCAGCTCGCCCGCACCTCGACCGCATCGAGGGGTGGCAGGTACTGCCAACCGGTTCGGACGACGCTGGCGCCCATCACCTGGGCGAGCGGGCGGGGCCCCATCCGATCAAGCAGCGCGAACTCACGTACCGAGAGGCCACTGGTGAAGAGGGACCCCTCCGCCGCGAGTTCCTGGAGGCGCCGCTCGGCGTCGGCCGGGATTCCGCCTCGCTCGATTCGCGCCAAGGCTTCCGACTGCTCTGCGTCCTGGCGGTCCCCGCGTGAAAAGAAGCCCAATCTCCCTCCTGAAGGCCCGAGTCTAACCCGATCCGGAGGGTCCCGGCCGGGGCCTACACTCGGCGGCGATGGCGATCGTCACCCGCAAGCGAGCCGACAGCGCCTCGCGGGTCACGGCCGACCGGCGGCCCTCCCTCCGAGTGGGAATCCTCAGTCCCGAGGGCTGGCTGGCCGCCTGTCTGACCGCGGTGGCCGCCCTGCTGCGGTTCAGCACGCTCAGTTCCCAGTCCTTCTGGCTGGACGAAGCCACAACTGTGCATGAGGTCGGCCGATCGCTTCCTCAGATGCTCCATCTCGTCTCGCACTATGAGACGACCCCCCCGCTGTACTTCCTCGTCACGTGGGTGTGGACCCGTGTCTTTGGACCTGGTGAGGTCGGCATCCGCTCGCTGTCGGCTCTGGCGGGGACTGCGCTGGTGCCGGTGGTCTACCTGTCTGGCCGGGAACTGGTCTCCCGTCGCGCCGGCCTGGCGGCGGCCGCGCTGGCCACCCTCAGCCCCTTCCTCATCTGGTACTCGCAGGAAGCGCGCTCCTACATGCTGTTCGCGCTGCTGGGAGCGCTCTCGTTCCTGTTCTGGGCGCGGGCGCTGCGCCGAGACACCACTTCCGATCTGGCGGCCTGGGCCGTGGCGTCCAGCCTGGCCATCCTGACCCACTTCTTCGCCGCTTTTCTGGTGGCTCCGGAAGCTCTGTGGTTGCTGTGGCAATACCGCCGACGCAGCACCGTGATCGCGGTAGTCGTCGTGGCTGCGGTGCAGCTGGCCATGGTTCCCCTGGCCTTCGGCGACACCTCGGGCGGGCTGCTCTACTGGCTACACCAGATTCCTCTCACCATGCGGCTGCAGCAGATCCCGACCGCCTTCGGCGCATCTCAGCTGTACCTCAGCCCGTCTGTGACCTGGGGTCCGCTCGGGGCGCTCATCCTGTTCATCCTGGTGGTGGGGCTGCTGGCCGTCGGGGCAAGCCGGCGTGAGCGCATCGGGGCTGCTCGGGCCGGAGCGATCGGTGCCTTCGTGGTGATCGTTCCGATCGCTCTGCTCCTGATCGGCCGCGATTACGTGTTCTCGCGTAACTTCATTGCCGCCTGGGTCCCTCTGAGCGTCCTCGTCGGGGCAGCTGTGACGGTTCGCCGGTTCCGGATCATCGGCGTCGCCCTGTTCGCCGCGCTGATCGTGGGGTTCACATGGGCCTCAGTGAAGATCGACGGTGACACTGCCTACCAGAGGCCGGCCTGGAGAGCGGTGGCAGCTGCGCTTGGCCGGCCATCGGTGCCTCGCGCCATCGTCACCTACGGCGGCAATGCAGCCGAGCAGCCGCTGTCGATCTACCTGCCGAACTCCACCTTCAGCTACTCCGGCATACCCAGCTCGCCCGCCACGAGCGTCGCAGAGGTGGACGTGTTGGCGGATCCGCTTGACCAGGTTTCGCCACACGCGGGTGGGCAGGCGCACCTTCTGGGCACCAGAGACGTGGCCGGCGTGCTGATCGCGCGGTTCCGGCTCTCCCCCGGCTGGCACGGGACGCCCGCGGCCTTCGCAGCCCGGGCCGCCGCACTGCTGGCCGATCACCCGGCCTCGCGGCCCGCCGTGCTGGTCCAGCAGCCGGCTCGGTAACCCGAAACTGGGCGGGGCCGCCGAAGCGGCCCCGCGTCTCATCTCAGCCGGTGAAGCCCGGAGCGGTGCTCCTCGCCTTGACCACTGTGTAGGTCACCCGGTGGGTGAACTTCAGCCCGTCCTTTGATGTGGCGGTCACCCTGAACGTGTGCTTGCCGAGCTTCTTGGTGTTGATCTTCTTGCCCTTGGCCACGGTGCCCTTGCAGGACTTGATCCCAGGCCCGTTCTGCCCCTCTCGGCAGGTGTACTTGGCATGAACGACCTTGCCCTGGACGTAGCGTGCGTGATTTCGCGGCGTCCTGATTGACACCTTGGGCTTTGACACCTGGAGCTCGAACGCCCCGATGTCACAGGCCGATCCGGGCAGTCCCGGGCGCATCTTCGTGCGCTCGTCCACCGAACCGACGGTCGTGCAGCCGGACGGCGACGCGGAATGCAGGGCCGGGCTGGTCTTGCCGAGGGCCAGCGTCTGTGGTGGGCCGCCGGCGGCGGCCACCTTGCTGCCGTTGTTGGCCAGGCTGCCCAGGTCGGGGGACCGGCCGATGACGTCGTGCTTGGCGGCTGTGAAGCCGCAGGTGGTGGTTGACGCGTCCTCCAGGTTGTTCCCGTTGTCGGTGATCGTTCCCCCTGTATCGATGGCACAGCTGCCGCTCCCGGAAGGAGAGGCAAAGATGCTGTTCTCGACGTTGAACGTGCCCCGGACATACACGTGGACGTTTGCCCCGTTCGGCGATGAGTTTTTGGCGAACGTGTCGTTGATGGCGGTTGTCGTCCCCTGGACCTCCAGTCCGCCACCGCCGGACGCTGCGCTGTCGCCGCTGAACGTGACGTTGTGGAGGGATCCCGAGCCGTCGCCCTCCATGCCACCGCCAACGCCGGAGCTGGAGTCACCCGCGAACGTGACGCGGTTGATCGCGAAGGTCGCGCCGCTCTCTGACAGAAGGGCTCCCCCATAGGTCGACGTGTCGTGGTCAAACGACGAGTCGACCAGGCTCAAGGCGCCACTGCCGTAGAAATCGACCGCGCCCCCGCCCTGCGTCTGGCCGGAGTCGTAGCTGAACCGGCTTCGCGTGATGGTGAGATTGCCTCCGTCATCCTCGATGGCTCCCCCGTATTGGGGGCTCGTGCTGTGGGTGATGGCCACCTGGTCCAGGGTCAGATTGCCGTCGGTGACCCATACCGCGCCGCCCTCATCGTTGACGGAGACGGGATTCAGCCCATCGGTCAGCGTGATGGCGGAGATGGTCACTGACCCGCCATTTCCTTCGGTGAAGATCTGGTTGTGCCCGCCACCGGTCACCGAGGTGGAGCTGGCCCCGCCGCCGACGATCGATACTCCGCTCGGAAGCGGGATCGGCGAGCCATTTACCTGATAGGCCGTCGAATTGGCTGGGACGGAGACTGTGTCGCCCGAGGTCGCCTTGTCGAGGGCCTGCCGCAGCGAGCAGTCGCCGGCTGCCCCCGAACACTCGCTCGAGTTGGGAGCGTTGTCCGCCGTCGTGTTCACGGCGATCGTGGCCGCGGCGGCGCTGGTTGCCGGCAGTGCGACCAGGGCCGCGCCCACTGCCAGGGCACTCCCCCAAGTACGTGTGATCCTCCGCTTTGCGCCAGGATGCGAGCCCACCTGATACCTCCTCCGTTGGTCCCGAGAAGCATCCAGCAAGCTATTGCGCCCCCCAAGAGGAGTCAAGCTGGCGCCAGCGCATTTCGCCGATGACTCGGCGGCCCGGCGAGAGTCTCAGCTGTACACGACCGACCGAGCCGAGGAGGAGCTGACCATGGGACAGATACTGGTCCACGAGTTCATCACGTTGGACGGTGTGATCGACGCGCCCACCTGGACCTTTGACTACCCGTTCGACCCCCAGATGGGAGTGGCGATCGGCGGCGTCATGGGGGCGAGCCGGGCGATTCTGCTGGGGCGCCGCACCTACGAGGAATTCGCTCCGGCCTGGTCGAGCCGGCCCGACGACGAGCCGGGCGCCCCGTTCATGAATGGGACACCGAAGCACGTCGTCTCGAGCACGCTCGAGCAGGCGGACTGGAACAACTCGACCGTCATCGGCCCGTACAGCGCCGGCACCATCCAGCGGCTCAAGGACGAGGTGGATGGCGGGATCTACGTAAGTGGCAGCGGCACGCTGGTCCGTGCGATGCTCGCCGACGGCCTGGTCGACGAACTCCACCTGTTCGTGTTCCCGTTGGTTCTGGGGGGCGGCCCGCGTCTGTTCCCGGACGGCGCACCCCGGCAGACATTCCGGACTGCGGACGCGGAGACCTACGAGAGTGGCGTCGTGCACCTGGCCCTGGAGGCGCTGACCACGTAGCCGCCGGCTGGCTGGCCGGCGGCCTGCCCGAGGTTTACCATGCGCCCATGCCGTCGGTTCAAGGGGTTGACGCAAGCTGACGGACCCGGTCCCCCCGCATCTGCGCACGGTCACGGCGCGACTGGTGGTGCCTGACGGAATGGCGGCCATCGACTTCTACGCCCGGGCCTTCGGGGGCGAGGAGCGCGGTGACCGTTTCATCACGCCCGACGGCGCGGTCATTCACGCCGAGGTCCGGATCGGCGACGCGATCGTGATGATCACCGAGGAGCCGATCGACTCTCAGGCGCCCGCTCGGCCTCCCGGCGCAGTCGACGGGACGGTCACGGCGATCATGGAGACGTACTGGCCGGATGTAAACGCGGCGTGGGAGAAGGCACTCTCGGCGGGCGCCGAGGTCATCTTCCCTCTGGACGACCAGTTCTACGGTGACCGCGCCGGCCGGATCCGGGATCCGTTCGGCCACCAGTGGATCCTCAGCCAGCGGCTGCGCGAGCTGTCCGCCGAGCCCTCCCCCGATTAGCCGGCGGCCAGGTTGCCCAGGCCGAAGGCATACCTCACTGACTGCGGCGCGTAAAGCCGGCCGTTGGGGGTAAGCTCGCCGCCGTGCCTGCCAAGACTGCGGACCAGGTCCTCGACGAAGCGAGGTCCCGGCTCGAGCGCCTCGAGCCCCATGCCGCCTACCGGGCCGCGCGCGAGGGCGCTCGGCTCCTCGACATTCGCAGCGAAGGCCAGATGGTCCGCGACGGCCTGGTCCCGGATGCGCTGATCATCCCCCGCAACGTGTTTGAGTGGCGGCTCGATCCGTCCGGCGCCTTCCGCCATCCGTTCGCCCCGGCCCCGGAGGAATGGACGATCGTGGTGTGCGACGAGGGCTACCAGTCGAGCCTGGTGGCCGCCACGCTCAAGGACATGGGCTTTCCGCGTGCCACCGACCTGATCGGCGGCTTCCGGGCCTGGCGGGCGGCCGATCTGCCGATCATCCCCTGCGAGGAGGAGCACCTGGCCGCCGTGGCCGACATGGAGGCCCGCATCACGGGCGCCGGTCTGCCGGCCTGAGGGCGGCCTCCTGAGCTGGCGCTCCGGCGGGTACACCCTCAGGAGGAGCTTGAAATCACGCGAGGAGAGACGAGATGACCAACTTCGCCCAGGAGCTGACCGACGCCGCCACTGAGAGACCCGAGCGGCCCGCGGTCAAGCTGGATGACCTGGCTTTGAACTACGGCCAGTTGACGGCCGCCGTGGCCCACACCGCCGGTCTGCTCCGGGCGCACGGGATCGGGCACGGCGACCGCGTCGGCATGCAGTTGCCCAACGTGCCCTACTTCCCGCTGGTGTACTTCGGTGCGCTGCGGCTCGGCGCCGTGGTGGTGCCGATGAACCCGCTGCTCAAGGATCGCGAGGTGGCCTACCACCTGTCCGACTCCGAGGCCAAGCTGATGGTGGGCTGGCGGGACTTCGAGGAGGCTGCCCGGAGGGGGAGCGAGGTGGGCGGCGCCGAGTGCCTGGTGATCAAGCCGGGAGACTTCGAGCAGCTGCTGGCCAAGGCGGTAGCCGTCGATGAGGTCACCAAGCGGTCCGACGACGACCCCGCGGTGATCATCTACACGTCGGGGACCACCGGAACTCCCAAGGGGGCTGCGCTTACGCACGCCAACCTGCGCGAGGGCGCCTCGGTGGCCCGGGACCTGGTCGACGCCAAGCCCGAGTCGGTGGCCGTTGCCGTGCTTCCGCTGTTCCACGTGTTCGGGATGAACTCGATCATGAACTGCACGGTGCGAGCCCGGGCCCTAATGACTTTGGTGCCCCGCTTCGATCCAGGCAAGGTGCTGGAGGTGATCGAGCGCGACCGGGCCACCACGTTCGGCGGCGTCCCCACGATGTACGCCGCGCTGCTGCACCACCCCGAGCGCGAGAACCACGACGTCTCCAGCCTCAACCTCTGCGTGTCGGGCGGCTCGGCCATGCCCGTCGAGGTTCTGCGCGGGTTCGATGAGGCGTTCGGCGCCAAGGTGCTCGAGGGCTACGGCCTGTCGGAGACGACCGGAATGGGGACATTCAATACCCCCGATCGTGAGCGCAAACCCGGCTCCATCGGCGTGCCGGTGGGCGGCACCGAGATCCGCCTGGTGGACGACGAGGGCAACGAGGTGCCCCAGGGCGAGCCGGGCGAGCTGACGATGCGCGGCCCGTTCGTCATGCAGGGCTACTGGAACCGCGAGGAGGCCACCCAGGACGTCATGCGAGATGGCTGGTTCCACACCGGCGACATCGCCACCGTCGACGAGGACGGCTACTACTTCATCGTCGACCGCAAGAAGGATCTGATCATCCGCGGTGGCTACAACGTTTACCCGCGCGAGCTCGAGGAGGTCCTATACGAGCACCCGGCGGTCCGCGAGGCTGCCGTCCTCGGGGTGCCGCACGACTCGCTGGGTGAGGAGGTGGGCGCCGCCGTGGTGCTCAAGGAGGGCGAGAACGTCAGCCCAGATGAACTGCGCGAATACATGAAGAGCAAGGTGGCCGCCTACAAGTACCCGCGCGTGGTCTGGCTGTCCGACGAGCTGCCCAAGGGACCGACCGGCAAGATCCTCAAGCGGGAGATCGAGATCCCCAAGGCCGAAGCGGCCTCCTAGGCTCGGCTGGCTGTTTCACCGTAGCGGCCATAACGTCCACAGGCCCGTCCCTCCTCGCGGGTTGGCGAGGTTGGGGTCGCATAGGGACACCTTTGTCGACTGGCCCCTTCCTGGGCAGGGGTGCTGGAACTTATGGCCCTTGACGGTGAAACAGCGGAGGCCGCCGCCAAGGCAAAGGACTGATAACGAGCTCGTAACAACCTGACGTTTACGTAAGCTCGCGCTTCCGCTATCTTGAATGGAGCATGAGTTCAAGCACCGGACACGCCGCGGGCCGCAACGGCCACCAGACACCGAACGGCGGCGGAACCCAGGAGGCCGAGGCCCGCCTGGACCACCACGGCAATCCGGTTCCCGACCACTACAAGTGGCTGGCCCTGTCCAACACCACGCTGGGCGTCCTGATCGCCACGATCAACGCCTCGATCCTGCTCATCTCGCTGCCCAACATCTTCAAGGGCATCCACATCAACCCGCTGCTGCCCAGCAACACCAACTACATGCTGTGGCTGATTCTCGGGTTCCTGGTCGTGACCGCCGTGCTGGTGGTCAGCCTGGGCCGCCTGGGTGACATCTACGGACGCGCCCGGACCTACAACCTCGGCTTCGCCGTATTCACCTTCTTCAGCATTCTGCTGTCGGTCACCTGGATGAAGGGCTCGAGCGGCGCCATGTGGCTGATCATCATGCGCGCGTTCCAGGGAGTGGGCGGAGCGATGTTGTTTGCCAACTCGAGCGCGATCATCACCGACGCCTTCCCGACCAACCAGCGCGGCCTGGCCCTGGGCATCAACGGTGTCGCGGCGGTGGCAGGTTCGAGCATCGGCCTGGTCCTGGGCGGCGTCCTTGCCCCCGTGGCCTGGCGGGCCGTGTTCCTGGTTTCCGTCCCCTTCGGTGTGTTCGGCACCGTGTGGGGCTTCATGAAGCTGCGCGATCTGTCGGAGCGCAAGCCGGCCAAGATCGACTGGTGGGGCAACGTCACCTTCGCGATCGGTCTGGTAGCCGTGATGGTCGGCATCACCTACGGGATCCAGCCCTACGGCCATCACACGATGGGCTGGACGAGCCCCAAAGTGATCGCCGAGATCGGGGGCGGGATCCTCATGCTGCTGATCTTCTGCTTCATCGAGACCCGTGTGGAGCAGCCGATGTTCCACCTCGACCTGTTCAAGGTGCGTGCCTTCAGCGCCGGCAACCTGGCCTCGCTGCTGTCCGGCATCGGCCGCGGCGGCCTGCAGTTCGTGCTGATCATCTGGCTGCAGGGCATCTACCTGCCCCGCCACGGCTACAGCTTCGCCAACACGCCTCTGTGGGCGGGCATCTACCTGCTGCCCCTGGTGGCCGGGATGCTGTTTGCCGGCCCGATCGCCGGCGCGCTGTCGGATCGCATCGGCCCCCGCCCGTTCGCCTTCGCCGGCATGCTCCTGGCGGCGCTGTCCTTCCTCCTGCTGGCCCTCCTGCCGGTCGACTTCTCCTATCCCGTATTCGCTCTGGTGATCGTGCTCAACGGCATCGGCATGGGCATCTTCTTCTCCCCCAACCGGGCGAGCATCATGAACAGCCTCCCGCCCAACCAGCGCGGCGCCGGCGGCGGCATGGCGGCCACGTTCATGAACTCGGCCATGGTGCTGTCGATCGGGATCTTCTTCAGCCTGATGATCGTCGGCCTGTCCGGCGGTCTGCACCAGTCGCTCTACCACGGCCTGACGGCGCATGGCGTCTCCTCGGCCGTGGCCGCCAAGGCCTCCAACCTCCCCCCGGTGGCCACGCTGTTCGCTGCGTTCCTCGGCTACAACCCGGTCCAGACGCTGCTCGGCCCCGGCATCCACCACATCTCGGCCGCCCAGCAGCACGTGCTGCTCGGGCACACCTTCTTCCCGTCGGTGATCTCGGGTCCCTTCTCCAGCGCCCTCACCTCGGCGTTCGCCTTCGGGCTGATCGCCTGCCTGATCGCCGGTCTGGCCTCGCTGGTTCCCTCCCGCGGAGTGCCCTTCCTGGCCACCAAGCGCAAGCGCGAGGAGGCGGCGCGCCGCCAGGCCGAGGATCGGCTCGAGGTGGTGCCGGCCGCCGGGTCGCTGGAGTACGCCGGCGCCGACGTCGGCGAAGAGGTCAGAGCCCGCTGATCCGACTGCGGCGGGTGGCGGCCTTGCCGGGCACGCCACCCACCGTGTTAGCGTGCGGCCGATGCCCAGGTCCGACTACCGGTTCGGGCGCCGCGCGATCGTCCGCTGCCGCCAGGGCCATCTGTTCAGCACGATCTGGATCCCCCTGGCTTCCTTCAAGGCCCTGCGGTTGGGACCGTGGCGTTACCAGTGGTGCCCGGTGGGCCGGCACTGGACGCTGGTCCGCCCGGTCAACCTGAACGCGGTCAGTCCCGAGCAGCGCGAGCAGGCGGAGGCGACCCGGGACGTGCGCATTCCCTGATGGCGCCCGCCGGCCCCAATCGCTTTCAAAGGGCGATGCGCAGCAGCGGCGGGACCCGAGCCGGATCCTGGCTGTACATCCGCGCCCAGGATCAGCTGGATGAGCCCATCTTCCGCATGACCCGCGGGAGGCACACGATGACTAGCCTCCTGGCCGGCCTTCCCGTCGGGATGCTGAGGACCACGGGTGCCCGTAGCGGCCGCCCCCGCCAGAGCCCGCTTCTGATCTATCCGACCAGTGCGGGTCAGATGGTGATCGCGTCCAACTACGGGCAGGCCCGGCAGCCGGCCTGGTACCACAACCTGATCGCGCATCCCGAGGCCACACTCTCCCTGCAGGGGACCGACCACCGGGTCCGGGCCAGGCGCCTGGAGGGCGAGACCCGAAGCCGGATCTGGCGCGAGGCGTTGGAGACCTATCCCGGCCTCAAGGCCTACGAGCGGTGGGCCGCCGGCCGCGACATCCCGCTCCTCCTGCTCGAGCCGGTCAGCTAGTGCGGTGAAGGGGCAGGGGGGAGGAGGGCTTGAGCTCCTCCAGGCGCAGCAGGGTCATGACGCGCGCCGCCCCACCCCGGGTGGATAGGCGGACCAGCACGCGCTGGAGCTCGGCCACCTCACGGGCCACCACCATCAGCATCGCGTCGGTCTCGCCGGTCACCCAATCGGCTGAGATGACCTCGGGCATCGCTCGGACGGCCTCGGCGAAGCGACGGTGGGCCGAGTCGTCGTGGCGCTGGAGCGTCACCGCCACGTACACCTGAAGCGCCAGCCCCGCCGCCGACGAGTCGAGTCGCGCCACGATCCCGCGCACGATCCCCGACTCCTTGAGGCGCCGCACGCGGTGCAGGGTGGCGGCGGGGGATAGGTCGACCAGGCGAGCCAGCTCGACGTTCGAGCGGTCGGCGTCGCGCTGCAGCTCCTCCAACAGTTTGATGTCAATCGAATCGAGTGAAAGTGCCATTTGGCTAAACATTATTGCGTGATATCCGGCAACTGGCCATCTCACACGGACAAACTGGCCTCTACAGGCCATCATCATTCACATGAAGCAGTTCCGCAACCCCAACCTGATTCCGATCCTGGCGCTGGCCGGGGCGGGCGCGCTCTGGGGGCTGACCGTCCCCCTATCGAAGCTCGCGCTGCCCTGGCTGCCCCCGGCCTGGCTGACCTCGGTCCGTTTCCTGATCGCGATCCCCGTGCTGGCCCTCGCCGGGCGAGGCGGGCTGCGCCAAGCCCTCAGGCCCAGGGTCGTGGGAGCCGGCGCGCTGGGCTTCGGCGCCGTGTTGGTTCTACAGAATGCCGGCATCGCCCGGACCAGCGTGAGCCACGCCGCTCTTCTGGTCGGCGCCGTGCCGGTGCTGGTGGCCCTGTTCTCCGCCGCCCGGGGGCAGGCATCCCGCCGGCCCCTGATCTGGCTGGGCTATGCGCTGGCGCTGGCCGGCATCGGCCTGGTGGCCGGATACGGCGGCGGCGGAGCTTCCGACCGCGGAGACCTGCTCGTCATCGGGTCCGCCGTCCTGTCCGCGCTGTTCATCTACCTACAGCCGGGGGTCCTGGGCGACCGCGACCCGGCGGCGGTGACGGCGGTTCAGTTTGCCGGTGGCCTGCTGGTCTCCATGCCCCTGGCCCTGCTCACCGAGCCCACGCCCGCCGCGTCTGCTTCGGGCGGTTCGGTGGCCGCCGTTTTGAGCCTCGGCGCGGTCGGGACCGTGCTCCCCTTCTGGCTGTTCGCCTACGGGCAGTCGAAGGTCTCGGCCCAGCAGGCGGGCGCCTTCGTGAATCTCGAGCCGGTGGTCGGTGCCGCCGTGGGTTGGGTGGCCTTCGGCAACCCAGCCTCGATCGTGCAGATCGTCGGTGCGGCCGGCGTCGTCCTCGGCATCCTGCTGAGCGGTCTGCCGGACGTTGACCACGAACCCGGGGAGGGTGGCCGGCCGGACAGCCGGCCTCCCTCGCTCAGGCTCAGCTGGAATCCAGCCGAGGGAAGGTGACCTGCTCCAGCACCAGCTTGATGGCCGCCCCGATCGGGATCGCCACCAGCGCCCCGATGACCCCGAACAGCGTGCCGCCCATGATCACGGCGATGATCGTCACCAGCCCCGAGACATTGACCGTGCGCTGCATGATCCTCGGCGTGATCAGGTAGTCCTCGGCCTGGCGGTAGACCAGGTAGAAGATCGCGGTGGCGATGGCTGTCGGCAGCCCGACCGTGAGCGCCACGAGCGCCACGATGATGCCGGCGATCGTCGAACCGACGATCGGGATCAGGTCCATGAACCCTACGAACACCGACAGCAGCAGCGCGTAGGGCACCCCCCAGATCAGCAGCCAGACCAGCGTGCCCACGGCGGCGATACCCGAGGTGATGATGTTGCCCAGGACGTAGCCGCCGACGCGGGCGAACACCTCGTCGATCAGCAGGCCGGCGCGGGCGCGACGACTGAAGGGAACCAGCCGGTAACACAGCGTGGTCACGCGAGGTAGGTCAGCCAGGAAGTAGATGGTCAGGGAGACCACGATGACCAGCGCGGTGATCGCCCCCAGCACCACCTTGCCGGCGCCGACCACCCCCGAGGTGACCGTGCTCGCTGTGCTCGCGCCACCGCCACCCGACAAGGCCTTCTGCAGGTGGCTGACGATGTGGTACTTCGTGTTCAGGTGACCCAGGAAGGAGCTGCGCTTGTTCAGCGTGTCCAGGTAGTGCGGCGCCAGCTTGACCAGGTTGTCGACCTGGGTGACCAGAGGCGGGATGGCGATGGCCAGGAAGCCCACGAGCACCCCGATGGCGGCCAGCGAGACGATCAGCACCGAGAACCCCCGGCGGATCCCTCGCCGGGTCAGGAAGGCCACCACCGGTTCGAGCCCCACGGCGATGAAGAACGCCAGCAGGATCAGCTCCAACTCCTGCTCGGCCGAGGTCACCGCCCAACCGACCAGGTAGGCCACGGCAAGCCCGAGCCCGCCCATCAGACCCATGTAGAAGGGTGAGCGGCGGTTGAAGCGCCGCCCCGGCTCGCCGTAGGGGCCATCTCCCTCCACGGCCTCCACCCGAGCTTCGCGATCGATCAGCAGCTCGCGCTGCTCGGTGGCCTCCTCGCTGGCAGGATCCGCTTCGGCGCTGTCTGGCTTGGTCTCGTGCTCGGTCGAGGACATGTCGCTAGCTACTACCCGGGGGGCGTGCTGACCGCACGTTTCGCCGCGCGGGCAAACTTGTCCTCTTCGCGCAGGCGGGCTCCAGGGGGGTGATTCCGACCGCGGCCATACACTGCGCGGGTGTACGGAGGTGTGGAGACCGGCGGCACATGGTGCGTGTGCGCGCTGGGCACCGGCCCCGGGGAGCTCGTCGCGCGCGAGCAATTTCCCACCGGCCACCCGACCGAGACGCTCGACCAGATCCTCGACTTCTTCGCCGCGTACCCGCGGCCGCAGGCTCTCGGGGTGGGCGCCTTTGGACCGCTTGACCTGAATCGCGACTCGCCCACCTGGGGCTACGTGACCAGCACGCCGAAGCCGGGCTGGCAGCACACCTCGCTGGGGCAGGCGCTGGGCGAGCGCCTGGGCGTGCCGGTGGCGGTGGACACCGATGTGGCCGCGGCGGGTCTGGCCGAGCATCGCTGGGGCGCGGGCGTGGGTGCGGCCAGCCTCTGCTACCTGACGGTCGGCACGGGGATCGGCGCCGGCATCATCCAGGACGGGCGCGTCTGGCACGGGCTGATTCATCCCGAGGTGGGCCACCTGCGCATCCCCCACGACCGGGAGCGCGACCCGTTCCCCGGGTCCTGTCCGATGCACGGTGACTGCTGGGAGGGGCTGGCGGCCGGCGGCGCTATCTCGGAGCGCTGGGGAACCGATCCCCGGGAGCTCCCGGCCGATCACCCGGCCTGGGAGCTGGAGGCCGAGTACCTGGCGCTGGGGCTCCTGGCCATCATCGCCGTGGTCTCGCCGCACCGGATCGTGGCTGGCGGTGGGGTGCTCGAGCGCCCCGGCTTGCTCGACGCCGTCCGGCGCCGGCTTCCGGAGCTGGTGGCCGGCTACCTGGATTCGCCGCTGCTGGGCGAGCGCCTCGGGGAGTACCTGGTGGCTCCGTCCCTGGGCGACGATGCCGGCGTACTGGGGGCGATCGCGCTGGCCGAGGATCTCGCCGCCCGGGGGATGGGTGGGCGATCGCCCACGCCCTCTAGTCCGAGCTGAGCGGCAGCCGCGCCCAGACCCGGTAACCGTCACCCCGCTCCTCGCCCCACTGCGAGACGAGTTGCTGGACCACCATCAGGCCCAGACCGTCGAATTCCTCCTCCGGGTCGACAGAGCGGGCGGTACGGCCTGAGGCTCCGGGGTCGAGCACCGAGATGACCAGATGACCCTCCCGGCGGGCGACCAGGACCTCCAGTCGATCCTCGGGCCGGCAACTGGAATGCCGGACGGCGTTGGTGACCAGCTCACTGGCCACCAACATCGCATCGCCGAACGCCGGGTCGCTATCAGCGACGCGGGCCAGCGCCTCACGCACCGCGCCGGGCGCGTGTTCGTCGCAGGGCAGTGTCAACTCGACAAGGGCTCCCCGCTCCTCGGCCATACCCACAGCTACCCGGCCACGGCTGCCTCTAGCTGGCTACGGGGAGAGCCGCGCCAGCCGCCAGCGATCCCCGTCGCTGGGGGTGTAGAGGAGACGGTCATGCAGCCGGTCCTCGCGGTGCTGCCAGAACTCGAAGCTCTGAGGCCTCAGCCGGTAGCCGCCCCAGAAGTCGGGCACCGGCAGACCATCGTCGCCGGCAAAGCGATCGGTGAGCTCCCGGACCCGCCGCTCGAGGTCCTCCCGACTGGCCACCGGCCGGCTCTGGTGGGAGGCCAGTGCACTCAACTGGCTGGCCCGCGGACGGCTGCGCACGTACGCGGCCGTCTCCTCGGCGCTCGTGCGCTCCACCGGTCCCTCCAGTCTGACCTGTCGCCCCAGAACGTCCCAGTAGAAGAGGATCGCGGCCCGGGGATTGTCTCGCAGCTCGCCGCCCTTACGGCTCTCGTAGTTGGAGAAGAAGACGAAGCCGGGAGCCTCCGTGTGCTTGACCAGGACCATGCGGACCGACGGCGCCCCGTCGGCGTCGGCCGTGGCCACGGCGGCCGCCTCGGGGGCCCGGACCCCGGCCTGGCCGGCCTCGGCAAACCACCGCGCGAACTGCTCGTAGGGATCCGCCGCCACGTTTTCCTCGCGCAGCGGCTGGGCGAAATCGGTCACGCTGGGACGGTACCCGAGGGCTCGGGCCGGGCCTCGGCTTGCCGGGCTTCCTCGGGCGCTTCGTGGCCAGGCAGGGAGATTCGGAGTGGGCGGGCCCCCATCGCGTTCAAGAACGGTCGCCGCCCCAGGGCGTAGACGATCGCACTGGTGCGGGCGGTGACGCTCGCCGTCCGCGGTACGTCGCGCAGCAGGGCGATCTCTCCGAAGCCCTCGCCCGGGCTCAGCTGGCGCACCGGCCGCCCGTCCACGGCCACCTCGAACTGGCCCTCGGCGATCAGATAGAAATCCTCGCCGGCTTCGCCCTGTCTGATCACGTGGGTTCCCTGGCCTACGCGCTGAATGGCCAGTTCGCGCGCCAGCTCCTCCAGGGCGGGCAGGGCCAGCCGGGCAAACAGGGGGTGGCCGTGCAACCGCTTCAGACCATCGATCACCGGGGCGTGCCGGTCGGCCGCTCGCACGTGACGCAGGGGAACCACCACCGCCGATATGAGGAGAACAGCCACGCCGATCAGCGCCAGACGGACACCGCCCAGGCCGAACAACAACGGCACCAGGAGGGCTCCGGCCGCCAGGGCCGCGGTCGTCATGCCCTCGAGCATCCCGAACACCCGGCCCAACCGCGACGGTGGCGTGACCCGGACCAGCAGCGCCCGACCGGCCGTGTCCACGATGGTGCGGCTCAGGCCGGCCGCGGCCAGCAGACCCAGCGCCGTGGCCAGCGTCGGGTAACCGCCGAGCAGGCCGAACGAGAGCCCCCAGGCCCCCGCGGCCAGGCACAGCGGCCGTGTCAGGCTGGAGGCGCCCACCAGGCGCAGCGTGGCCGCTGCCCCGATCACGCTGCCTATCCCGAAACAGGCATCCAGGTAGCCCGCGAACGAGGCGCCCAGCCGGAGCGTGTGCACCGCCAGGACGACCACCAGGACATCCAGCGCGCCCAGAGCGACGTACTGGGCGGCCATCACGCCAAGAACCGCGAGCACCGGACCCGTGGTCAAGGCTCGCCGGCGACGTGCCGGTGGCCCGTCGGAACCCGTCGCCAGCTTGGCCAGCGCCGCGTCAACGGCCTCCTCGGGTATCTCTTGGACGTTGTTCGGCGTGGGTGCCTTGACTCCGGACCCCAACGCCGCCGGGGCCACCAGGACGGCGGCCAGCATCAGCCCGGCGCCGAAGCCGGCCAGGGCCAGGCCCGATCCATCGATCGCGATCAGCACGCCGGCCAGGGCCGGGCCTCCGAGCAGGGCGCCGCTGTCCGCCCATCCGTTCAGGACGCTGGCCGCGGTCAGCTCCTCGGGGTGCTCGACCTGGGTGGCCAGCGCGGAAGCCTGCGCCGGTCGGGTGAAGGTCACCGCCGAGGCGGCCACCACCGCGCCTGCGTAGACCAGCCCGGACGGGGCACCGAGCAGCATGCCCGCGGCTGTGCCGAGTACGGAGGCGGTCTGCAGGACGTAACCCACCAAGAGCATGTGCGGCCCGCCGCGTCGATCGGTGACCCGAGCCACCAGTGGTGCGACCACCGCCGCCGGGACGAGCTGAAGCGTGGCGATCAGGGCGGCGTTGGTGGTCCCGCCGTGCTGGTAGGCGTAGACCATCACGGCCAGCCAGACGCCGTACTCCCCGAGCGCAAACAGCACGAAGCCAAGCTCCATCCTGCGCAGCCTCGGG
>DASZNA010000076.1:0-55896 GCA_035551655.1 Solirubrobacteraceae bacterium | reverse complement strand
CTTGCCGAACAGGCTCCAGCCGGCCCAGAAGCCGATCGGGATGCACAGAGTGCCGATCAGCAGGGTGAGCGAGTGGGTGGCCACCTCGGAGCTGCCGGTCAGCGACATCCACACGTGCAGCAGCAGGTAGAAGAGCGGCGGCGAGCCATCCATCCGCAGGACGCCGGGGATCTGGGCGAGCGGATGCGAGGCGATGCCCACGGTGATCCCCTCATCCATCCAGTACTGCCCGGCCAGGTTGATGCCGCGGAAGGCCACCGAGATCGCGCACAGCGCGACCAGGAACGCTCCCACGCGAAGCCATTCGGGGATGGCCGCCAACCAGTCGGGTGCCCGCAGTTCGAACCCGGAGGCGGGTGAACTCGGTGGGGCCGTCGTGGTGGTCACGAGGCGCTCCCGGCGTGACAGTCCTGGAAGAAGTACATGGTGTGGTGAGGACCGACGGTGAAGCTGTAGTGAGCTCCCTGATGCTCCCATCCCTTGATGGTCTGGGGGGTGGGCAGAAGCGCTGCACCACGGTTATCGCGATCCTGGAAGATAGTGCCCGGCCAGTCACCGTTCTTCACCGGGGCGAGCCCCTGCTGGTTGGTGGTTGGCTGATCCTTCACGGCCAGCGTGCGCACGTTTAGGTACCAGGCCACCATCGGTACCTGAAAGCCCTCGGACATCACGGGTCTGCAGGCCAGAATCCCCCTGGCGCCTCCGTGGCGCGCCATCAGCGCCACCAGGTCCTGGCGCAGGTGGGCCTGGTAGAGCAGTGATCCATGGGTCCTGGGGATGTCGATCACGTTCGAGCCGACGAAGTTCGGGCCGAACACGAACAGCAGGGCCGAGACCGCGGCGGCCGCCCAGACCGCGCCGCGGGCGAGCCCCCGGGAGACTGCCCGGCCCAGTAACCGGACCAGGGCTACGGCCAACCAGCCATAGCCCACCGCCCCGACCAGGACGATGAACGCCGATCCCAACACCAGGTAGCGGTCGTTGCCCGAGAATCCCGCCTGGGTCTCGAGCGCCACCAGGACCCACCAGGCCAGCCCGAAGACTCCGGCCACGACCAGCGTCAGCGCCGCGGAGGAGCGTGGCTCAAGCGGCGCCTCCCCGTTGGGACGTGGCTCGGTGCCGCGCCGGCGAGCGAACATCAGGCGCCAGCTGGGCAGGGTCGCGCGGATCCGCCACAGCACGCCCAGCGCGCACAGCACGGTGAGCGCCGCGGCCACCTTGATCCGCAGCAGGACGAGCGGCCACGCGTGATCCTTCAGCTCGGCCCACAGCGGGAACGAGGCGAACGCCGGGCTGTTGTGCCGGGGATTGTGAGCCCGGGCGACGCCGCTGGTAAACGAGCCCCCACCCCACTTCTGGGGCACGAACCACATGAACAGCGTCAGCACGGCCAGTCCGATCACCAGCGCCCGAGCCCCGGGATTCCGCCACATCAGCCACAGGCCGTACGGCCCCCAGAACAGCCAGATCTCGGGCCGGTCGAGCGCGGCCACGAACCCGAGGATGAACGCGTGGCGGTAGTGCCCGTCCAAATGGCGGTCGAGTGCCATCAGCGTGGCCGCCACCATCAGCCCCTCGGAGTAGCCCAGGGTGCTGGCGTCCAAGAACTCGCCCGTGAGAGCCAGGCTGGCCATGGCGATCAGCGCGGCCAGAGCGGCCGGCACCGCCGCCTCCCAGCGGACGCCGGCCTCCGGGGAGGTAGGGCCGGCGAAGCCGGTGGCCAGCCGCCAGGTCAGCCTGGCCGCCAGGGCGCCGGACATGAACACGGCCAGGGCGGCGCCGGCCCGGGCCACCAGCAGCCACAGGTTGGGCTGGGCGGAGCCGAACACCGCGAAGATCGTCGTGAACACCATCGGCAGGGGCTTCCAGGTGGGACCACCGGGGGTGTGCAGCGAGCCGTGAATGATCTCTCGACCCCACACCAGCCAGGCCCACGGGTCGTAGCTCGGCGTGGAGGGGAAGAGCAGAGACAGCGCGCCCAGCGCCAGCGCCAGCAGGGCCAGCCATCCGTACAGCCTGCCGCCGGTGAGGAAGGCCGGAAGCGGGCGGCCGGCCCGGGGGGCGACGACGGAGCGAGGCGGGCTGGGGGCGGACTCTGCGGTGGGAACGGACAAGGGTCTAAAGGAGGGCCGCGCGTCGGAGTTCGCGCAGAGGATGCCCGGGGGGAGGGCAGCTCTCGCAGAGGAGGGCAGACACACGCCCGCGCGAGCGCGGGGCACAGGCCCCGATTCTAGTGGGGAATACCTGAACGTCCGGTTAGCCGTTGACCCCGATGTCCATGCAGCTCTCCACCTTCTGCATGACCGAGTCCGGGGCCTGGTTGGGGTAGACCAGCGCCGCCCCGATCACCTCGGCCCCCTGGGCTTGCCCGACGATCTGCACGCCCGTCGCGGCCTGCTGCGTCGGCTCGAAGATCACCGTCGGACCGGTCGGAGCGGTCCCGACCTGGATCGCCGGCCGGGCCCCCGAGGCCCGGAACAGGTGGATGGGCAGGCCGTCGGCCCTCAGACAGTTCACGTGTTTGGTGCGCGGGTCGTTGACCTTCGCGTGGTTGCCTTGGGCGTGAGAGATATCCGGAGTGCCGGCCACCGGTTTGGCCGACATGCCGCACGCCGAGACCGCCAGCGCCGTCAACCCGCAGGCCACGACCAGCTTTCCGCGGGACATGGGCAGGGAGCGTAGAGGATCGCTTAGGTTGAGTCTTTAGCCTTCGCGCATCGTGGTCGCCTTCGCCCTGCTCTCAGGTCCTCTACCCAAGCTGGGGGTCATCGCGGTAGCCCTGCTGGCGGGTGCGGTCATAACGCTGCGCCGTCCGGTCTCCCGGGCCTGGGCGATGCTCGGCGCGCTCGTTCTGTCGCCGGTTCTGCTGCTGGTGGACATCTGGCACTCCCCTCAACTGGGGACCATTCACCGCCATCCCCTGGAGGTGGCCGTGGGCGCCGCCGTCGCCCTGGGCCTGCTGATCGGCGCCGCGGTGCTCCTGCACCGCCGGCCGTATCTGGTCGCTCCGCTGGCCATGGTGGCCCTTCCGTTCCGAGTCCCCATTCAGTCCGCCGGTAACACGGCCGACCTGCTCGTGCCCCTGTACTTCGTGGTGGCGGCCGGCTGCCTGGCCTGGCTGGTCCCCATCCTGCGAGCGGAGCGCTCCGGCCGCGCGTCCGCCCGGCGCAAGGAAGAGGAAGCGAGCGCCGACACCGACCGCACGCATTTCTTCGAGAAAGCGCTGGCGGCCTTCGTGCTTCTTTACGCGATCCAGGCGGTCTACTCGGTCAGCTTCGTGACGGCCCTGCAGAACATGGTGTTCTTCTATGTCCCGTTCGCTCTCCTCATGGCGCTGCTGCGGAACATCCGCTGGGACCGCGAGCTGCTCATCCGCTGCCTGGGCGTCACCGTGGTGCTGGCCATCCTGTTTGCCTGCATCGGCTACGTGGAGTACGCCACCAAGAGCCTGCTGCTCAACCCGTCGCTGATCGCCCGGCTCGACCTGCATCCGTACTTCACGGTCAACTCGGTGTTCTTTGACCCAGACATCTTCGGCCGGTATCTGGCCCTGGTGATGATCCTGGTGACCGGAGTGCTGCTGCGGGAGCGCCGCCCGCGATGGCAGCTCGGAGCCTGCCTAGTCCTGGCGATGCTCTGGGCCGGGTTGGTGCTGACCCTGTCGAGATCGAGCCTGGGCGCCCTCCTGGCCGGCCTGGCCGTGCTGGCTGCGCTGCGCTGGAAGGTCTGGCCGGTGGTCACCGCGGCCGCGGTGGTGGTCGTCGTTGGCCTCTTGGCTCTGGCCATCTCGCCGAGCACCTTCGGCCTCAACCAGGGGCTCAACGGCGCCTCCAGCGGCCGGGCCAACCTGGTCAGCGGAGGGGGTCGCATGTTCTCGCAGCGGCCCGTGTACGGCTATGGCTCGGGCGGCTTCGTCACGCAGTACCGGCGGGAGAACAAGGTCGGGCCCAACTCCCTGGCCGCCTCGCACACCATCCCCATCACCGTGGCCGCCGAGCAGGGGCTGGTCGGCGAGATCGTCTACCTGACGCTGGTCATCTCGGCGGTGATCGCTCTGTTCCGGGGCACGCGCGCCGACCCGGTGCGAGCCGCCGTGGCTGCCGCCTTCGCCGCGCTGCTCCTCCACACGATGCTCTACGCCGACTTCCTCGAGGACCCAATCACCTGGACCCTCCTGGCCATCGGCGGCGCGCTGGCCATCCAGCATCGTCGGTCCGAGCAGCTGACCGCAGAAACCGAGCGCCGCCGTCGCCGCTCGGTGCCCGCCGCGGCCTGAGCTGCGGCGCCGCCGACTTTGGGTTCGGCGGCGCCGGCGCCGCGCTTACAGCGGCGTCGTGTAAGCCCCGGCGATGCCGCCGTCCACCAGCAGCGTCTGGGCGGTCATGAAGCTCGAGTCATCGCTGGCCAGGAACAGGGCGGCGGCAGCGATCTCCTCGGCTCGGCCGAACCGCCCCATCGGCACGTGCACGAGGCGGCGGGCCGCCTGCTCAGGATCCTTGGCGTAGAGCTCCCGCAGCAGCGGCGTGTCGACGGGACCCGGGCAGAGTGCGTTGACGCGGACGCGCCGGCGGGCGAACTCCACGCCCAGCTCGCGAGACAGCGCCAGCACGCCGCCCTTGGAGGCCGTGTAGGAGATCTGCGACGTAGCCGCGCCCATCACGGCCACGAACGAGGCCGTGTTGATGACCGACCCGCCACCGCTGTCCAGGAGATGAGGGATCCCGTGCTTGCAGCACAGGAACACGCTGCGCAGGTTGGCGTGCTGAACCCGCTCCCATGCTTCCAGCGAAGTGTCGAGCACGGATGCGTCGTCCGTCGGGGAGATGCCCGCGTTGTTGAACAGCACGTCGATCCGGCCCAGCTCTGCGCGGATGCGGCTATACAGGTCCGCCACCTCCGCCTCCACGGTCAGGTCGGCCTGAACGGACAGCTCGCCGATCGAATGCTCGCGTAGGTCGACGCCCACCACCCGGGCCCCCTCGGCGGCGAACCGCTGCGCCGCCGCCTGTCCGATGCCACCGGCGGCGCCGGTGATCACGCAGACCCTGTCGTCGAGCCTTCCCATTCAGTCGGTGGCGTAGTAGATCGACTTGACCTCGGTGTAGGCGTCGAGCGCGTGAGGTCCGAGCTCCCGGCCGTAGCCGGACTGCTTGAAGCCGCCAAACGGAGTGGCCACCCGTACCGACGTGTTGGAGTTGATCGACAGCACTCCGGCGTCCACGGCGCGAGCCACCCGCAGTGCCCGCGCTCCGTCGCGGGTCCAGATCGAACCCGACAGCCCATAGATCGTGTCGTTGGCCAACCTCACCGCCTCCTCCTCGTCTCGAAACGGGATCACGCACGCCACCGGACCGAAGATCTCCTCGCGCACCGCACGGTCATCGACATCGACCGGGCACAGCACGGTGGGCGGGAACCAATAGCCGGGCCCTTCCGGCGCCTGACCCCGGATCGCCACGGGGGCGTCCGGTCCCACGTAGAAGCCCACCTTGTCTCGCTGTCCGGCGGAGATCAGTGGCCCCATCTGGGTTGCTTCGTCCAGCGGATCACCCACCCGGATTTGCTCCACCGCCTCCTCGAGCAGGTTCATGAACTGATCAAGCGCCGAGCGCTGGACCAGGATCCGCGAGCGGGCGCAGCAGTCCTGACCGGCGTTGCCGAACATCGCCGCCGGGGCGGCATCGGCCGCCGCGGCCAGGTCGGCGTCGGCAAACACGATGTTGGCCGACTTCCCTCCCAGCTCCAGTGTGACCCGTTTGATCGTCTGTGCGGCGCCGGCCGCGATCTGGCGCCCGACCTCGGTTGACCCGGTGAACGCGATCTTGGCCACGTCCGGGTGCTCGACCAGGCGCCTGCCGCACACCGACCCCGGGCCCACCACTACGTTGACCACCCCCTCGGGGATCCCTGACTCCAGGGCCAGGGCCTCGAATCTCAGCGCGCTCAGCGGCGTCAGCTCGGCCGGTTTGAGCACCACCGTGTTGCCGGCGGCCAGCGCGGGACCGAGCTTCCAGGCCGCAATCGTCAGCGGGAAGTTCCAGGGCACGATCAGTCCAACCACGCCGAGCGGCTCGCGCACCGTGAAGGCCTGCCCGCCGGTCACTGGGATGGTGTCGCCGAGCAGGCGCTCCGGGGCCGCCGAGTAGTACCGGAACGTGTCCACCACCATCTGCATCTCGCCGCGGGCGTCGCCGATCGGCTTGCCGGCATTGCGAGCCTCGAGCTGGGCCAGCTCCTCGTGATGCTCGGCCAGCGTGTCGGCCAGGGCCCGCAGGCGCTCGGCCCGCGCGGCCGGGCTCAGCGCTCGCCACCCAGGTGCCGCCGCCGCGGCTCGCTCCACGGCGGCATCGACCTCGCGCGCGTCGCCGCGGGGAAGCTCCTCCAGTACCGCCTCGGTGGCGGGCTCGAGGACCGGCAGGGTCGCCTCAGGCAACCTCGGGCTCGACTATCCCGACACCGTCCTCGGACAGCTCGATGGTGCGGACCGGTCCGGTGAACCAATGTCTGGCCGAGACGAGATACCAGATGGTGACGATCAGCATCACCCCGATCGTCACCATCGGCGCGTAGTTGACCAGGCTCCACGAGAAGCCGCTCTTGAAGTACACGCCGCCCGGATCGTTGACCGGTAGGCAGAAGATGATCACGCACAGGGCCACCCAGGTGAACGCGATCGGATTGACCCACCTGTACTTCCGCCCCAGCGTCCACGGACCCGCCTGGAAGCGGTCGCCCATGCGCCAGCGCAGGAACACCGGGATCGTGTAAGCGATGTACAGCCCGATCACCGAGATCGACGTGACGGCGAAGAACGCAACCGGGATTCCCGCGGCATTGGGGAAGTAGGCCGGGACCGTGATGATCAGGGCCATCAGGCAGACGAACAGCACCGCGAAGGTGGGCGTCCGGTTCTTGCCCAGACGCCTCCACAGCCGGCTCCCGGGCACCGCTCGGTCGCGCGAGAACGCGAAGGTCATCCGGCTGGCGCTGGTCACACAGGCCATCCCGCAGAACAGCTGGCCGATCGTCGAGATCAGGATGACCAGCTTGGCGGCGGCCGAGCTGAGCGCCGAGGACAGGATGGTCAGGGCCGGGAAGCCGGAGGCGCTGATCTTGCTGATGTCCTTCTGCTGGACGGCGAAGGTCAGCGCCAGCAGGAGGATCCAGCCGATCACGGCCGAGTAGAACACCGAACGCCAGACCCCTTTGGGCGCCGACTCAGCCGCACCGTGCGTCTCCTCAGAGACGTGCGCCGAGGCGTCATAGCCCGTGATCGTGTACATGGTCAGCAGGAATCCCAGGGGCAGCACATAGAACCAGTACATGCCGTGGTTGAAGCTGCCGAACGAGCGATGTCCGAACACGTAGGAGAAGCTCGAGTGGTGGCTGGGTACGGCAATCAGCACGACCACGATCACGGTCACGCCGATCACGTGCCACCACACCGACACGCCGTTGAACCGCGACACCAGGTGGCTCGAAAAGACGTTGATCAGCCCGTGGATGGCCAGGATGATCGCGAACAGGGCGAACACCACGTGGGCGTCGTAGTGGAGGTTCGTCGAGCCGAAGTTGAAGATGAAGTCGACGTTGTAGAGGCTCAGCAGGTACTGCAGGAAGCTGGCGGCGGCGTAGTCGACCGAGGCGACCACAGCGACCAGCCCGATCAGGTTGAACCACCCGGTGAACCATCCCCATCCGGCCCCGCCCAACCGGTAGGCCCAGTAGTAGATCCCGCCGGCCGTGGGGAAGGCCGAGGCCAGTTCCGACATGGAGAAGGCCACGCAAAGGATGAACAGGCTGATCACCGGCCAGCCGATCGATATGGCTACCGGGCCACCGTTGTTGAAGGCCTGGCCGTAGCTGGTGAAGCAGCCGGCCAGAACCGAGATGATCGAGAACGAGATCGCGAAGTTCGAGAAGCTGCTCCAGCCGCGGCGCAGCTCCTGCTTGTAACCCAGCTCAGCCAGGCGCTGCTCGTCTGTGGACAGCCCCTCCTGAATGGCGCTCATCGAAATTCCTCCTGTGGTCCCAGCGAAAGGCCCGGCCGTCGGTCCTTAGGTTGTCGGGATCCTTCCGTATCTCGCCTGGCAAAGTCAAGCCTCCCCGCTGGGCATCAGGCCGGCCAGGATGTGCTCGGTCGCTCGCACGTGCTCGATCATCTCCGCCGCCGCGGCGACCTCGTCCCGCCGGCTGATCGCCTGCAACATCCTCCGGTGCTGATGGTTGGCCGACGCGAGCACCTCGGGCGGATGGGCGATCCGGTCGATCAGCGCGGTCATCGCTCCCTGCACCTCGGTCATCGTCGTCACCAGCCCGGGCGATCCGGTGGCCTCGGCCAGCCCCACGTGAAGGCGGACGTCCGCCTGCCGGTAGGCCCCGAAGTCGTCCAGCATCGCCTCCAGCTGGGTCACCAGCTCATCCAGCGCGTCCACCGCCTCGGGCGTGGCCCGTTCGGCGGCCAGCACCACGATCCCGACCTCCACCGCCATCCGGGCGTCGCACTTCTCCCGCCAGGAGCGCAGAACGTCCTCGGAAGGCGGCGCGGTGGGGGGCAACTCCTCGGACACGAAGGTGCCGCCGCCGCGCCCGCGCGTGGCCCGGAGGTGGCCGCTCTGGCCGAGCGCGATCAGCGCCTGACGAAGCGTGGAGCGGGCGATCCCCAGCTTCGCGCAAAGTTCTCGCTCGGCCGGCAGCCGGGTTCCCGGCGGCAATAGCCCGAGCCGGATCGCCGTGCCCAGCCGGTCGACTGTCTCCTCGAACGCGCTCAGCGACCGCACCGGGGCGAACACCGTCTCCAGGGACGCGGCGGTGTCGAGCGAGGCCACGGCAGCCACCGAGTCGTGAGCCCTCGGCGCTTCGGCTCCGGCGCTCACAACCGCTCGAACCCCCGCACGCGCTCCCAGTCGGTCACCGCCGATTCGAACGCCGCCAGCTCGACGTCGGCCGCATTGACGTAATGGGCCACGACCTCGTCACCGAAGGCTTCGCGAGCCACCGCGCTGGCCGCGAACAGATCACGGGCCTCGCGGAGCGTTGTCGGCAGCCGGGGGCGGTCAGTGGCGAGGTAGGCGTTGCCGACGAACTCGGGTTCCAGCTCCAGCTCTGCCTTCACCCCGTGCAGCCCGCCGGCGATGATCGCGCTCAGCGCCAGGTACGGGTTCAGGTCCGAGCCCCCGGCGCGGTTCTCGAACCGCAGCCCCGGCCCTTCTCCGACCACCCGCAGTGAGCATGTTCGGTTGTCATGAGCCCACGCCACCGCGGTCGGGGCAAAGCTTCCCGCCGCGTAGCGCTTGTAGGAGTTGACGTTGGGCGCGAGCAGCAGCGTGAGCTCGCGAAGCGCCGCCAGCTGTCCGGCCAGGAAGGACTCGAACACCCGTCGGTCGCGGGCGAACAGGGGCCCCTCGCCATCGGACAGCGAGAAGTGGATGTGGCACGAGCTTCCCTCGCGCTCGTTGAACTTCGCCATGAAGCTGATCGCCATGTCCTCCTGGGCGGCGATCTCCTTGGCGCCGTTCTTGTAGATCGCGTGATCGTCGGCGCACCGCAGGGCATCGCTGTAGCGGAAGTTGATCTCGTGCTGGCCGAGGTTGCACTCCCCCTTGGAGTTCTCGACCTCCAGTCCGGCCCCCGCCATCGAGTTGCGGATGCGGCGGATCAGCGGCTCCACTCGGGCGGTCCCGAGCAGCGAGTAGTCGATGTTGTACAGGTTGGCCGGCCCCAGATCGCGGTAGCCCTTCTGCCAGGCCTCCTCGTAGCTGTCGCGGAACACCAGGAACTCGAGCTCGGTGCTGGCGTGGCTTGACCAGCCCCGTTGAGCGAGGCGCTCCAGCTGGGCGCGGAGCACTTGACGCGGGGAGGCGACGACATCACTCCCGTCCGCCCAGGCCAGATCGGCCAGGCAGAGCGCCGTGGCGGGCTGCCAGGGAACCGGCCGCAACGTCGAGAGGTCGGGTCGCATCGAGAAGTCGCCGTAGCCCCGCTCCCAGGAGGACATCTCGTAGCCCTCCACCGTGTTCATCTCCACGTCGACGGCCAGCAGGTAGTTGCAGCCCTCGGCGCCGTGGTCGGCCACTTCGTGCAAGAAGTGGGCGCCGGTCAGCCGCTTGCCCTGCAACCGGCCCTGCATGTCCGTTAAGGCGAGCAGAACGGTGTCGATCTCGCCGTTACGTATCTGGGTTTTCAGCTCGTTTAGGTCCACGACTCGCTTAGGGTTGCCTCAGTGTCAGACCTGGCGACGATCCTAATCCGATTGGCGGACCGGCTGGGATCCCCGATTGATTCCCCGGTTCCCCTGGATGGCGGGATCACCAATCGGAACTACCGGGTGCGATTCCCCGGTGGCGAGTACGTCGTCCGGCTTCCGGGCAAGGACACCGGCCTGCTCGGGATCGACCGTCGGGCTGAGCGCCTGGCCGCGGAGCGGGCCGCGGCACTGGGGATCGGGCCCGAGCTCGTGTACGCCGACGAGGACTGCGTGGTCACCGCGTACCGGCCGGGCCGAGCGCTTTCTGAAGGGGAGCTCGAGGATCCGGCCCCGGTGGGCCGGGCCTTGCGCCGCTTCCATGATTCCGGGCTTCAGCTGCCCACCCAGTTCTGGGTGCCGGCTCTCCTGGCCGAGTACGAGTCCCTCGTCCGGCGTCGAGGCGCCCAGGTCCCCGCCTTGTTCACCCGTGCCCAGCAAACCGTGGCGGGGATCGCGCAGGTCCTTCCCCTGAGCTCGCCGGTGCCCTGCCATGACGATCTGCTTCCGGGCAATCTGCTCCTCACCCCAGACGGCATGCTGCTCGTGGATTGGGAATACGCCGGAATGGGTCATCGGTTCTTCGACCTCGGCAACCTCGCCGTCAATAACGATCTGGACGAGGCGGCGGAGGAGCGGCTCCTGGAGGCCTACTGGGGCCCGCCGGTTACCCCCGGTGCGAGAGCGTCCCTCAAATTGATGCGGATCGTCTCGGATGCTCGCGAGGCCGCCTGGGGCGTTCTCCAAGAGCTCATCTCCGAGCTCGAGTTCGATTTCCCGGATTACGCTGAGCGACACTTTGAGCGCATGGAACGCGCCGCGGCCGATCCCCACCTGGAGGAATGGTTGAATGCCGCGGCCGCGTGAGCTGCCCGACCGAGCCCGCGTAGTCATCATCGGCGGCGGCGTCGGGGGCGCATCGATCGCCTACCACCTCGCCCAGCGAGGCGAGCGAGACGTCATCCTGCTCGAGCGCAACGAGCTGACCAGCGGTTCCACCTTCCACTCGGCCGGTCTGGTCGGGCAGCTGCGCGGGAGCGTGGCCCTGACCCGCCTGATGATGGATTCGGTTCGCCTGTACAAGGAGCTCGACTGCGGATGGGTCGGATGCGGGGGCCTGCGCCTCGCCTGTACGCCCGAGCGCGAGCAGGAGGTGCTCCGGCAGGTGGCCTGGGCGCGGACGTTCGGGCTCCCGCTCGAGCTGATCGGGCCCGAGGAGGCGAGGGAGCTGTTCCCGCTGATGATCACCGATGGCGTGCGCTGTGCCTCCTACCTGCCCACCGACGGATACCTGGACCCGTCGCTCTTGACCTCGGCCCTGGTCGAGGGCGCGCGCGCCGGCGGCGTGCGGACGTTCACACACACGCGGGTCACCGGGATAGGGGTTCAGGCCGGGAGGGTCACCGGCGTGCAAACCGAGTGGGGCGATGTCGAGGCGGAGATCGTGGTCAATGCCGGCGGCATGTTCGCCGCCGAGATCGGCCGGTTGGCGGGCGTGCGGGTCCCCATCGTGCCGTTTGCCCACGAGTACCTGGTCACCCAGCCCTTCCGGGACCGCCGGCCAGGGGAGCACCTGCCGACGCTGCGCGACCCTGATCTACTCATCTACTTCCGTGAGGAGGGAGGCGGTCTGGTGATGGGTGGCTATGAGCGCCACAGCGCCCCCTGGGCCCTGGACGAGCATCTCCTGGACCGGATTGCTCCGGACTTCAACGGACGCCTGCTGGAGGAGGACTGGCCGCGCTTCGAGGAGATCGCCGAGAACTCCCGGCGCCGGGTCCCCATCATGGAGGACGTCCGGGTCACCCGGCTGATCAACGGCCCCGAAGCCTTCACGCCGGACAATGAGTTCTGCCTGGGCGAGGCGGAGGTTCGGGGGCTGTTCGTGGCCGCCGGGTTCTGCGCTCATGGACTGGCCGGGGCCGGCGGCATCGGCGCTCTGATGGCCGACTGGATCCTGGCCGGAGAGCCACCGGGTGATGTGTGGGAGATGGACATCCGCCGGTTCGGGCCGCAGTACCGCTCGCCCGCCTACACGCTCAAGCGAGCCCGCGAGGTGTACGAGACCTACTACGACATCCGCTATCCGGGACACGAACGGACCGCCGGGCGGCCGCTGCGGGTCTCGAGCGCCTACGGATGGCATGTCGAGCACGGCGCGTCCTTCGGCGAGAAATCCGGTTGGGAGCGGGTCAACTGGTACGAGCCGAACGCGGCCCACGGGGATGCCGGGCTACGCCCTCGGGGATGGGCGGGCATGCACTGGTCCGCGGCGATCGAGGCCGAGCACCGAGCCGCGCGGGAGACCGCCGCTGTGTTCGACGAGTCCTCGTTTGCCAAGTTCGAGCTCACCGGCTCCGGAGCGGCCGGCCTGCTCGAGCACCTGTGCGACAACCGGGTGGCCCGCGGGGTGGGAGCGATCACCTACACGCAGATGCTCAACCGCCGGGGCGGGATCGAGTGCGACTTTACGGTCAGCCGCCTGGCCGAGGACCGGTTCGGGATCGTCACCGGCACCGCGTTCGGCGCGCACGACATGGGCTGGATTCGCCGCCATCTGCCCGAGGACCGATCGGTCCGCCTGGAGGACGTCACCTCCCGCTGGGCGTGCTTTGCCCTCTGGGGTCCCCGGGCCTACGAGATCCTGCGTCCGGCCGCCGCGGGTCCCCTTGACTTCGGCTACATGCGCCTGGGGGAGATCACGGTGGGCGACATCCCCGTGCGGGCGCTGCGCGTGACCTACGTGGGCGAGCCAGGCTGGGAGCTCTACTGCCCCACCGAATATGGCGCCGGCCTCTGGCGCACGCTCTGGGAGGCCGGGCGGGGGCATGATCTGGTGGCCGGCGGCTACCGCGCCATCGAGACCCTCCGGCTCGAGAAGGGCTACCGGGCCTGGGCGAGCGACATCACCGCCGACGAGACGCCCTACGAGGCCGGCCTCGACTTCGCCGTTTGCCAGGACAAGGAGTTCGTCGGCGCCGAAGCCCTCCGCGACCGGCCGCTCGAACGCCGCCTGCGCTGCCTCGTGCTCGAGGATTCCCGGTCGGTGGCGCTGGGCAACGAGCCGGTCCGGGTCGACGGGCAGGTGGTCGGCCGCGTGACCAGCGGCGGCTACGGCTACACCGTCGAGCGGTCGATCGCCTACGCCTACCTGCCCGCCGAGGTAGAGCTCGGAACCGACATCGAAGTCGACATCTTCGGTCGCTGGGTCGGCGGCCAGGTCGCGGCGGAGCCGCTGTTCGATCCCGACGGCTCACGGGTGCGCGTCACGATGCCCGCCTAGGCCAGTCATCGATGCGGCGGGAGGGCGGCTACCCTCCCGCGTCCATGTCGGTCACGGTAGTCGGCTCAATCGCCTTTGACGCGGTCAAGACACCCTTCGGCGAGCGCTCGCGGATGCTGGGCGGCTCGGCCGTGCACTTCGCGCTGGCCGCCTCCTTCTTCGACGACGTTCGCGTGGTCGGCCCGGTGGGGGACGACTTCGGCCCGGCCGAGCGCTCGGTGCTGAGCGACCGCGGGGTGGCCACCGATGACATCGAGCAGGTGCCCGGCGGCCGGACGTTCTTCTGGCGCGGGGAGTACGGCTGGGACCTCAACGATCGCCAGACCCTGGACACCCAGTTGAACGTGTTCGCCGACTTCGAGCCCAAGCTCTCAGAGGTCTCGCGCGACTGTGACGTGCTGTTCCTGGCCAATATCCAGCCGGATCTGCAGCGCCAGGTGCGGGAGCAGTGCCACCGGGCTCGCTTCGTGGCCCTGGATTCGATGAACCTGTGGATCGACACGGCCCGGGACTCCCTGTTGGCGGCGATCTCTGAGGTCGACTGTCTGATCCTCAACGACGCCGAGCTGCGCCAGCTCACCGAGGAGCCCAATCTCGTGCGGGCGGCCCGCCGGATCCGAGAGTGGGGTCCGCAGGTCATCGTGGCCAAGCAGGGTGAGTACGGCGCCGCGCTGGTCACCTCCGAGGGGTTCTTCGCCCTGCCGGCCTTTCCGCTGGAGACGGTGATCGATCCCACGGGCGCCGGCGACAGCTTCGCCGGGGGGTTCGTCGGCTACGTAGCCGCTCATCCGGGCCTGCCGCTCGACCACGCGCTCCTCACGCGGGCCATGGCGTACGGGACCGCGCTGGCCTCCTACAACGTGGAGGAGTTCGGAACGGAGCGAGTGGCCCGGCTGCGTCCCGAGGAGATCACCGCCCGGGTGGCCGAGCTGGAGAGCATGACCCGCTTCGCCGATCAGCCGGTCGAGCTTCGCGCGCCCTCCTGAAACAACGTTTCACCGCCTCGGCCCTGAGGTTAAACTCAGGTCGTGGGATTTGCCTGGATCGATCTGATTCTCAAGATCCCGTTGCTGGTGGTGATCCTGATCGTCTGGTGGGTGATCCGGCACGAGTCCGCTGGGCCTACCGCGCCTGAGGACGACGGAGGGATTCGCCGGAGTGGGGGTCGCCGGCATCCGATCCGCCCCTTCCCGCGCTCGCCGCGCCGGGGTCCACACAGCGGCCCGTCCCCGCCTTCCCCCAACCGGGTGCGCGGGACGAGAACGCCTACCCGCACGCTGGGCCACTGACGGTTCACCGATTGTCGACTTAGCGGGCCAGGAGCCCTCTAAATGAACAATCGGCGCGCGCAGCTGGATCTGCCGGGGGCCTCGGCTACAGCGATCCGCCGTCGCTGGCAGACTCCCGGCCTCATGAGCAGCCCGGATCCCAGTCAGCCGGCGGCCAGCTCCGTCCTCTCCGACGGCACGATCCTGGCGCTGGCCGAGCAGGGCCGGATCAAGATCGATCCGTGGGACCCAGCTCTCGTCCAGCCGGCCAGCATCGACCTGCGCCTGGGTGACTCCTTCAGGGTGTTTCACAACCACCGAGCCTCGGCCATCGACCTCCGGCAGCCGCCGGACAACCTCACCGAGGAGGTGGTAATCCCCGAGAGCGAGTCCTTCGTCATCCATCCGGGGGAGTTCTGTCTGGGGCGGACGCTCGAGTGGGTCGAGCTTCCCGACGACATCGTCGCCCGCATCGAGGGGAAATCGAGTCTGGGGCGCCTCGGCCTCATCGTCCACGCCACCGCCGGCTTCTGCGACCCCGGCTGGAGGGGCACGCTGACCCTGGAGCTCAACAACCTCACCCGGGTCCCCATCAAGCTCTATCCCGGCCTTCCGATCGCCCAGCTGTCCTTCATGACCCTGGACCGGCCCGCCCTGCGCCCGTACGGGAGTCCCGGGCTGGGCAGCCACTACCAGGGCCAGCGAGCAGCCACCGAGAGCCGCTATCAGGGCGGCCCCGGCTCCTCCTGACCGCGGTCTGTCCGGGGTGGGCGACCCGGGGTGTGCGGATACGCCGGCGTTGTGCGGGTACTAACCTCAGTGCCAACCCGCGCGAGAGGATTGCCATGACCACTGAGACTTCCCAAAAGGCAGATGGCGCCGGCGCCACCACCTCCGAGACGCTGAGCATCACCGACAACCGGACCGGTCAGACCTACGAGATTCCGATCGAGGACGAGACGATCCGGGCCACCGAGCTGCGCAACATCAAGGTAGGCGACGACGACTTTGGTCTGATGACCTACGACCCGGCCTACATGGCCACGGCGTCGTGTCGCTCGGCCATCACCTTCATCGACGGCGACCGCGGAATCCTGGAGTACCGCGGCTACCCCATCGAGCAGCTGGCCGAGCAGTCGACCTACCTGGAGGTGGCCTACCTCCTGGTGCACGGTCACCTGCCCAGCCAGTCCGAGCTTGGCGAGTGGACCCACCTGATCACCACCCACACGTTCGTGCACGAGAACGTCAAGGAGTTCATGCAGGGCTTCCGCTACGACGCCCACCCGATGGGCATGCTGCTGGCCTCGGTGGGCGCACTGTCCACCTTTTACCCCGAGGCCAGCCGGATCAAGGACGAGGAGACCCGGTACATGCAGGTGATCCGGCTGATCGCCAAGATGCCGACGCTGGCCGCCTTCTCCTACCGGCACAACCGGGGCATGCCGTACGTGTATCCGGATAACGATCTGAGCTATGCCGGCAACTTCCTCTCCATGATCTACAAGATCGCCGAGCTGAAGTACGAGCCGGATCCTCGCCTGGAGCACGCCCTCGACGTGCTGTTCATCCTCCACGCCGACCACGAGCAGAACTGCTCCACCAGTGCGGTCAGGAGCGTCGGTTCGAGCCAGGTGGATCCCTATTCCGCGGTGGCCGCCGGCGTGGCAGCCCTCTACGGCCCGCTCCACGGTGGGGCCAACGAGGCGGTGCTGCGGATGCTGCGCCGGATCGAGAGCAAGGAGAACATCCCGGACTTCATCAAGGGCGTGAAGGAGGGCAACGAGCGCCTGATGGGCTTCGGCCACCGCGTGTACAAGAACTTCGACCCGCGGGCCAAGATCATCAAGACGGCCACCGAGGAAGTGTTCGAGGTCACCGGCAAGAACCCGCTTCTCGACATCGCCACCGAGCTTGAGAAGATCGCGCTCGAGGACAGCTACTTCATCGACCGCAAGCTCTACCCGAACGTCGATTTCTATTCGGGGCTGATCTACGAAGCTCTAGGCATGCCGGTGGAGATGTTCCCGGTCCTGTTCGCCATCGGGCGGACCAGCGGCTGGATCGCCCAGTGGCTGGAGATGATCGACGATCCGGAGCAGAAGATCGCTCGGCCGCGCCAGATCTACACCGGGCGGCGGACGGTCGACTACGTGCCGATGGATCAGCGCTGAGCTGTTCCGGGGGCGATCGGGCTGATTACGGCCCGATCGCTCTCACAGCACCAACGTCGCGCCGTGCCGGCGCAGCCAGGCCGAATGCCGGCGATGGTCCGGGCAGTAGCGCGCAACCAGCCTCCAGAACCGCGGCGAGTGGTCCATCACCTGCAGGTGGCACACCTCGTGCCACACCACGTAGTCGAGCACCGGTTCGGGAGCCAGTAGGAGCCGCCAGTTGAAGCTCATCGCTCCGGTGCGGGAGCAGCTGGCCCACCGGGTGCGCTGCCCGCGGATCGTCAGACCCGTGTAGAGCGTGCCGGTCACCTCACAGGCTCGGTCGAGCCGCTCCGCGATCTCCTCCCGAGCGGTGCGCCGGTACCACCGCTCGATCGCCGGCTTGGCCCCGTCCCCATCCGGCACGAGCAGCGTGTCGCCCCGCCGGTGCACTCGCAGCCGGCCCGGCTGGGAGACCAGCGAGAGGACCTGGTCCAGGTAGGGCACCGTGTTCCCCCGGGCGGCGAGGGCGGCCCGGGCCCGGCCCACCTCCTGCCAGCGGCGCTCGATCCACGGGCTCAGCTCCCGGATCGCCGCCTGAGCTTCGCGCTCGGTCGCTCGCCGGGGCAGCACCAGCTCGACGCCTCGCACCGCGTCGACGTTGACCCGGATGCGGCGAGCCCGGTCAGACCGGCGGACGCTGTACGGGATGCCTTCCATCGACTCCCGCAGGGTACGGTGGCGCCAGGATGCCCTCGTTTCCCAACCTGCCTGCCCCACTGAGCGACGGCGTGGTGGAGCTGCGGCTGGCCAGCGACTGGGACATTCCGGACATCCTCATCGCCCATCAGGACGACGCTCAGTTACACCGGCGGCTCGGCCTCGAGCGTCCCCCGAGCGGCGCCGAGTTGGGGCGGCGCTCCGAGCGCGAGCCGGCTGAGCGGGCCGCCGGAACCGGTCTGCGCCTGACCATCGTCGAACCGGGTGAGCGGACCGGCCGAGGTCAGCTTGAGGTATATGACGTGCGCTGGGAGGCGGGCCAGGCCCGGATCGGGATCTGGGTGGCTCCTTCCCGCCGCGGCCGCGGTCTGGCCTCGCAGGCCCTGCGCCTGGCCGCCAGCTGGCTGTCTGAGGCCTGCGGCCTCGAGCACCTCACTTTGACCACCACGCCCGACAACCTGGCGATGATCGGTGCGGCTCGGGGTGCCGGGTTCACCGAGGCGGCTCAAGCTCCGGACGGCCTCAGCCTGACGCTGTCGCGCCCACTTCCCGGGCCACCCACGGCTTGAGGAGCTTGAGGGCCGACAGGATCGCTCGCGTCGCCGGCGATCGGTTCATCGTGTAGAAGTGGATCCCGGGGGCTCCGGCGGCCAGCAGCTCGGCGCACTGCAGCGTCGCGTAAGCCACTCCCAGCTCAGTCACCGATTCGGCCCCGCCCGCTCCGCCCGCCCGCCACTCCAGCGCTTCAAGGAGGTCGGGCGGGATGGTGGCGCCGCACATCCCGGTGATTGTCTTGATCTGGGACACGTTCGTGATCGGCATGATCCCCGGCAGGATCGGCACCTCGACCCCGGCAAACCGGGCCGCGTCCACGAATCGGAAGTACGCCTCGTTGTCGAAGAACAGCTGGGTGATCAGGAACCTCGCGCCGGCGTCCACCTTGGATCGGAGGTACTGGAGGTCCGACAGCGGGTCGGCCGCCTCGGGGTGGACCTCGGGAAAACAGGCCGCACCCACGCAGAGGGAGTACTCGCGGTGGATCATCTCGGCCAGCTCAGCCGAATGACCGAGGCCGCCCGGGTGAGTCACCCAGCCGCCCTGATCGCGAGGCGGATCCCCGCGCAGCGCCAGCACGTTCTCGATCCCGGCCGTCTGGATCTGGTCCAGCGTGCGGCGCAGATCGTCGGCGCTCGCGCCCACGCAGGTCAGGTGAGCCATCGCCTCGATGCCCAGCTCCTGATTGAGCCACTGGGTAACACCCAGCGTGCGCTCTCGGGTCGACCCGCCGGCTCCGTAGGTGACCGACGCGAAGTCAGGCTCGAGCTCGCGCAGCTCGGACAGGGCGTCGCGCAGGTTGGCCTCGCCTTCGTCGGTCTTCGGAGGGAAGAACTCGAACGAGAAGACGGGCCGGTCGCTTCGGGCGATTATCTCGTCGATTCGCACTGTCCGGGTTAGATTAACAACCTTGACAAGGTCGTGTCAAGGTTGTGCGTGCCAGGTCTCGGCGCCGCCGTCGGCGGTCCTGCGGACGGCCAGTCCCTGCCGCTCCAGGTGGTTCAGGTAACACATCGTCTCGGTCAACCGCCAGCTGGCCGTCTCCTCGGTCAGCGGCTCGCCGTAGATCGCCGGCACCAGCTCCAGAGCCGTCCGGGGCTGGCCCCGTAACCCGCTCAGCGCTCCCTCCAGCCGGGAGGCGACCAGGTCTCGGTTACCGGCGATATGAGCCCGGATGTCGGTGAACGTGCGGCCGTGACCGGACATGCACAGCCGCGCGTCCAGCCCTTCCACCACCTCCAGGGACCCCAGGAACTCGGCGATCGGATCAGGGGTCCAGCCGTAGTCGTAATAGAGCGAGATTCGCCCGAGCAGGTGATCCCCCGAGATCAGCAGCCGGCGCTCCGGCTGGAACAGGCAGATGTGGGATGGCGCATGGCCGGGTGTCTCATACACGCGCCAGGTGCCGAGGTCGGTCTCCACGGTCACGCCGTCGACCAGGTCGCGGTCAGGCTCGACAACCCGGGAGACACCCGAGGGCATTTCCCGCAGATGCTCGGCGTAACGCCGGATCGCCGCGTCGGGCACGCCACTCTGGCGAGCCACCTCGAGCCGCCGGCTCAGCGCCTGGCCTGGGTCGGTCTCGCCGGCTGTCGCATGCTCATGGTGCGGGTTCATCCACATCTCGCAATCGGCCCGATCGACCACCGTGCCGGCCTGGCCCCAGTGATCGGAGTGCGCGTGCGTGATCACCAGGCGCTCGGTCTGCTCGAGCCGCAGACCGACCTGACCCAGGGCCTGCTCCAGCTGCGCCACCGAGCCGGGCTGATGCATCCCGCAGTCGACCAGCACGAACCCGTCGCCGGCCGCGATCGCCCAGGCATTGCAGTGCGGCACGCCCGGCCAGGGGAGGGGAAGGCGCAGGCGCCACAGGCCGGGCAGCACCCGTTCGCCGCGCCCGAGCTCACGTCGCGAGGGGGTGGGGCTCATCGCCGGCGCCACGATACGCCGAACCGGATGTTCGGTCCCGCCACGCCGCCTGATCGACCATCTCGGCCCCGTAGACTGGCCGCATGGCCTCCTCCACCGAAATCGCCAAGCGATACTTCGCCGCTCTCAACGCACACGATCTGGACGCCGCCGCCGCCACTTGGAAGCCGGGCGGCCTCGATCGGATCGTGGGCCAGCCGGAGATGGTCGCCCCAGACGGCATCCGCCGCTACTTCAGCGAACTATTCGAGGCCTTCCCGGACTTTCGCTTCGAGATCCTGGACACGGTCGCCGCGTCCGGGCGCTGCGCCGTGCGCTGGCAGGCCACCGCCACGTTCGCGGGTCCCGGGCGCTTCCAGGGCTTCGCGCCCAATCACGCCCGAGTGCAGATCGAAGGCTGCGACATCGTCACCGTGTCCGACGGGTTGATCACAGACAACGTGGCCTACATGGACAGCGGCGAGGTGGCCCGGCAACTGGGCCTGCTGCCCCCGGTTGGGTCTCCCGCCGAGGCACGCCTGGCCAAACTGGCCAACGTGCGCACGCGGGTCCAGCATGCGCTGCACGGCGCTGAGCCCGAGGCCATCGCCCCCGGCGTGTGGGTCCTGCGCGGGGGCCGGCCACGGACGATGAACGTCTACCTGATCGCCGACGAGGGTGGCGTGACCGTGTTCGACGGGGGTATTTCCGAGATGGGGCCCGCCCTGGCCGCGGCCGGCGCCCGGCTCGGTGGCATCAGGCGTGTCGTCCTCGGTCACGCCGATGCCGACCACCGGGGCGCGATCCCGGCACTGGATGCGCCGGTTCTCTGCCACCCGCGCGAGCGCGCCGCGGCCGAGTCGGACTCGAGCTTCCGGGACTATTGGCACCTCGACCGTCTCCCCGCCTACGCGCGTGCCATCTATCCCAAGCTGCTCACCCACTGGGACGGCGGGCGCGTGAAGGTGACGGACACCGTGGAGGAGGACGACCAGGTGGCTGGCTTTCGGGTCATCCATCTGCCCGGCCACGCGCCCGGGCTGATCGGACTGTTCCGCGAGGAGGACCGGCTGGCCCTGGTGTCCGACTGCTTCTACACGGTCGATCCGGTGACCGGCCGGGCCACGCCGGCCCAGGTCCCGCACCCCGCGTTCAATCAGGACACCGAACAGGCGCGCGCCTCGATTCGCAAGCTGGCTGCGCTCGATCCGTCGATCGCCTGGGCTGGGCACACCAAGCCGGTGGCCGGTGATGTGCTGGTGCAGCTCGAGCGCGCGGCCAGCGCTCCTGTTTAGCGAGACACATGGGCAGACGGAACCGCCAGCGCCAGCGTCAGGCCGACGCCGGTCCGCCGGGCAAGCTGGCCGCGCCCACCAGCACCTACGTCGACCCCGAGGCTGGCGAGCTCGAGCTGCGCGGGTCGCTGTCGCCGGCCGCCCGCCGCCAATATGCCCAGACCCTGTCCGGCGGCCTCGACCAGGAAGACGCTTGGCAGCGGGCCACCGAGCTGCTGTTTGAGCGGCTCGCCGTGTCCTGGACTATCGCCGGCCTGCGCCTCGATCGCCAACGCGAGCTGATCGGGCGTTACCGGATGGCTGGGGCCCAGGAGCGCCGGTTCGTCAGAGACTCCCTGCGCGCCCATCTGACCGAGCATTTCCCCGAGATGAAGGCGCCGTGATCGACCCTGACGCGTACGCGACGCTGATCGCCGACTGGTGTCTGGAGGTCCAGGCCGGACAGCAGATCCTGATCACCACCACCACCTTGGCCCAGGAGCCCGCCCTGGCCCTGCACCGTGTGCTGCTCGAGCGGGGCGCCTGGCCGCTGCTGCGCCTCTCCCCGCCTGAGCTGATGCTCGACTTCTATCGCCATGCCCGCGAGGAGCAGCTCGACTCCTTCGCTCCTCTCGACCTCGCCGAGATGGAGTCAGTCGATGCCGTGGTCCGGATCGACGCACCGGCCAACACCCGGGCGCTGGCCGGGATCGATCCGGCCCTGCCCGCCCGCGCCGCTCGGGCCCGCGCCCCCATCCAGCGGGCCCGAGCGGAGCGCCGCTGGTGCGTGAGCATCTGGCCCACGCCCGCTCTGGCCCAGGAGGCGGGCATGGCCGGCCCGGACTACGAGGACTTCCTGGAGCGGGCCCTCTTCCTCGACCTCCCGGATCCGACCGCCGCCTGGGCTGAGTTGCGGTCCCGGCAGGCCGCTCTGGTCGAGCGCCTGAGCCGGGGAGGCGAGGTGCACATCACCGCCGCCGGCACCGACCTGCGCCTCCAGGTCGGCGGCCGCATCTGGATCAACTCCGACGGTCGCCGCAACATGCCCAGCGGGGAGGTGTTCACGGGCCCGCACGAGCGCTCGGCCTCGGGCACCGTCCGCTTCACCGTCCCGTCCGGAGGCCGGGGGGGTGCGCAGGTGAGCGGCGTCGAGCTGACCTTCGCGGAGGGCCGGGTGGTGTCGGCCCGGGCCGACCGGGGTGAGGAGCAGCTGCTGGCCGCGCTGGCCACCGACGACGGTGCCCGCTACCTCGGGGAGCTGGGCATCGGAACCAATTCGGGGATCGACCGGGCCACCGGCTCCACGCTCCTGGACGAGAAAATCGCGGGCACGGTCCACCTCGCCCTGGGTCGTTCGTATCCCGAGACCGGAGGCATCAACGCCTCGGCCCTGCACTGGGATCTGGTCTGCGACCTGCGCGACGGGGGAGGGCTCACCCTCGACGGCCGGCCCGTGATCAGCGACGGCGTGGTCGTCGAGTAACTTGCACGCCTAATGCGCCGCACGAAGATTGTCGCCACGATCGGCCCGGCATCGCGCGATCCCGAAACGCTCCGGCGCATGATCGAGGCGGGGCTGGACGTCGCCCGCCTCAACTTCTCCCATGGAAACCGGGAGATGCACGCCGAGAACGCGGAGCGCGTCCGTGACGCCGCCGGCGCGGTCGGGCGTCAGGTGGCCGTGCTCCAGGATCTGCCCGGCCCGAAGATCCGGATCGGGGCGCTGGCCGACGGCATCGTCGAGCTCAAGCCCGGTGAGGCGCTGGTGCTCACCTGCGCTAACAGCGACCCAGGGGACGACCGGCGCATGTCGGTGAGCTGGAAGGGTCTGGTCTCGGCGGTTGACCCCGAGGACGTGGTCTACCTGGCCGACGGGGCGATCCGCCTGCGGGTCAAGACGGTGCGCGAGCAGGACGGGGAGATCGACACGGTCGTTGAGGTCGGGGGAACTGTGGCCTCGCGCCAGGGCCTGAACATCCCCGGCTCCACGCGCGGCCTGCAGGCCGTGCCCGAGGAGGACCTGGACATGCTGCGGTTTGGTGAGTCGATTGGCGTCGACCTGGTCGCCCTGTCGTTCGTGCGCAGCGCCGAGGATGTGACCAGCGTGCGCCGTCACACCCGTCTGCCGCTGATCGCCAAGATGGAGAAGCCCCAGGCCGTCGAGGCGGCCGATGAGATCATCCGCGCCGCCGATGTGGTGATGGTGGCGCGGGGCGATCTGGGAATCGAGTTGCCGATCGAGGACGTCCCGATGGTCCAGAAGGACCTGCTGAGGATTGCCGGCCGACTCGCGCGCCCCTCGATCACCGCCACCCAGATGCTCGACTCGATGGTCAACTCCACGCGCCCGACGCGCGCGGAGGCCACCGACGTGGCCAACGCCATCCTGGATGGCACCGACGCCGTGATGCTCTCCCAGGAGACGGCGGTGGGTTCCTATCCGGTGGAGGCGGTGGCGATGATGGCCTCGATCGCCGAGAGCACCGAGCACAGCCTGCCCTACCGCCAGTGGAACGAGCAGCGCGTCCGCCGGGACGCACGCGACCCGGCCTACACCGTGGCCTACAGCGCCTGCGCGGCGGCGCACGATCTGCACCTCGACGCGCTGGTCGTGCCCACGCTGTCGGGCCGGTCGGCGCGGCTCATCTCTGCCCACCGTCCCCACGTGCCGATCTACGCCCTGTCCCCGGGCAAGGAGACCGTCCGGCGGTGCGGGCTCATGTGGGGGGTCCGGGCCGCCTCGATGCGCCGCCACGAGGTGACCGAGGCGCTGATCGCCGACGCCGCCCGCCGCGTGGTCGAGCTCGGCTGGGTCAAGCCCGGGTCCCGCGTCGGCATCACGGCCGGATTGCCCAGCGGCCGTCCGGGGACGACGAGCCTTCTGCAGATTCAGCGCGTCTAGCTGTCTGCGGGGATGCCGGCTTGCGTGCTCGGCATCCCCGGGCCTCAGCCGGCCCGGGCCCCGTAGAACTCGGCCTCCTGCTCACCCAGCTCGGTGCCCGGCGGATCGTCGTAGAACCACTCGCGGGCGATCCGATGGAAGTTGGCCCGGGTGTGGAGCTGGGCCAGGACGGCCAGGGTCAGCACCTCCATGCGCCGGCCGAAGATGTGGTCCGGGGGGGCCGACTCGTGGCGCAGCTGGCCGAAGTACTCCGAGCGCGGGTCGCTCATGTCGATCAGCACCTGGGTGGCCATCTCCGGCGTCAGCTCTATCTCCTGGTCGACCGTGTACCAGGAGGTGGCCACCCGGAAGTGCTCCAGAACGCGCTGGGGATCGAACTTCTCGGGGTCGGGGAAGAAGCCGACCTCGGTGCCCAGCCGCATGATCCTCTCGGCATCGCCCTCGATGGTGGCCTTGACCACCTCCTTCTCCAGCTCTACCGATCCCTCGGGCATCCGCTTGAACAGGCCGAAGTCGAAGAACGCCATGCGCCCGTCGTCGAGGAGCATCGAATTACCGGGGTGGGGGTCGCCCGAGAACTGGTGGTGCCGGTACAGGCAGCCGAAGTAGAAGCGGAAGATGATCTCGCCGATCCGGTTGCGTTCCTCGGGGGCGTAGCGCCTGAGTTCCTCGAACCCCGTGCCGTGCACGTACTCGCTGACCAGCACGCGCTCCCGGGACAGTGAGCCGATGACGCCGGGGACGACGATGAACGGATGGCCACGGAAGATCCGGCTCAGAGCCCGCTGGTTCTGAGCTTCGAGTTCGTAATCGAGCTCCTCCTCGATCCGGCTGCGGATCTCCGCTCCCACCGCCTGGGGGTCTAACCCCGGCGCGATTCGCTTGGCCAGGCGAAGGATCATGCCCAGGTTCTGCAGGTCGGCCCGCACGGCCGCCGCCACCCCGGGATACTGAACCTTGACCGCCACCTCGCGCCCGTCTTTCAGGACGGCCCGGTACACCTGACCGATCGAAGCGGCGGCGATCGGGACCTCGTCGAACTCCTCGAAGACGTCCTCCAGCGGGTCGTCGAGTTCCTCCTCGATCACCCGGCGCATCTGCTTGAAAGTCACCGTCGGAGCGGCATCGCGCAGAGCGGCCAGCTTGCGCTGGAATTCTTCGCGGTACTCCTCGGGCACAAAGCCGGGATCCAGGAAGGACATGACCTGTCCCACCTTCATGGCCGCCCCCTTCATCGTGCCCAGCACGGACACGATCTGCTCGGCCGCCTCCACCTGCCGGCGCTCCAGCGCCGCCTCGGCGCCCTCCTGGCTGCGCGCCACGTTGGCGGCTCGGGTGCCCGCCTGCCGGATGGCCTGTCCGGCGGCCAGCCGTCCCACCCGGGCAGTGCGTGACACGCGGCCCGTGGGGATCTTCTTGTCAGCCACGCTCAGCCGGTCCCGCTGGCCGCCGAGTCGAGCTCCACCTGCGAGCCCGGCACGATGTCATCGGACCCGTCGGGCCACCGCACCCAGGCCTTGTGGCCTCCGTCGTAGTCGTCGCCCAGCAGGATCAATGTGGCCGGCTCGCCCATTGCCCGCGTGGGCTCCTGCCCCTCGGGATCCACGCCGCGCCAAATCCGGACGAAGCGGTTGTGCTCCAGCTCGTCGCCCACCGTCGTGGAATCGGTGTGACCGGGATGGATCCGCGTCGATGCGGGCAGCGTGAGCAGCGTGTCCATGATCGAGCTCTTGAGATCGGCGTAGGTGGTGTGACCGGGGGCCCGCACGCCGCCCACCGAGCCCTTGAACAGGGTGTCTCCGGTGAACACGTCGGTGTCGCTGACCAGCAGGGAGATCATTCCGGCCGTGTGTCCCGGGGTGTGCAGAGCGACGATGTGCAGCGCACCCGAGTCGATCGCTTGACCGGGGATCAGATCGCCGGTGCCCTGCGGGACCGACTGGCGCTCCAGTTGATGGATCAGCACAGGCGTGTCCGGGTGCCTGGCCAGGACCTGGTCCAGTTCCGCCACGTGGTCGTGATGGTGGTGAGTCAGCAGCACATGGGTGAGCCGGTAGCGCATCCGGTCGATCAGCGCCAGCAGCGGTTCGACCGGCCCGCCAGCGTCGATCATCACGGCGTCGGAGCCCTGCTCGTCCGCCACCAGATAGGTGTTGGAGAGCCACCCGTCGCTCATCGAACGTTCGATGATCACCCGACCAAGCCTATCGGGGTGGGCCGGCCGGTTTCCCGCTCAGGGTCGCTCGATGATCTCGATGCGGTACTGGTCTGGATCCCGCACGAAACAGATCCGGGCTCCCGGACCACTGACCGTGTACGGCGGGCGCTCGGGCTCGATGCCCTGCTTGGCCAGCTCGGCCAGCGTCCCGTCCAGGTCCGAGCTGGTGATCGCGATGTGACCGTAGCCCGTGCCGATCTCGTAGGGCTCCGTGCGGCCGATGTTGAAGGTGAGCTCCAGGCGGGGCTCGTCGCCATCCTCCGGGAGCCCCATGAACACGTTGATGGCGTCGTCACCGATGGGGCTACGGCGCTTCTCTTCGAAGCCGAGGGCACGGTAGAAAGCGACCGAGCGATCGATGTCGGTGATGCGGTAACAGGTGTGGATCAAGCTCATTTGGTGAAGCGTACGGGTAGTACGCTCCTAGGCGCTGCGCCCGGTCCTCAAGACCTCCTGCCATGGCTGAAACCAACAAGATCGCCCACCTGCTCGAGCGCTTGGCCCAGGGCGTGGCCGCTCACGACCGGGAGAACCCCACCCATCACAGCTGGGGCGTCGGGATGTCTCATTTCGACATTGAACGCCTGGGTCTGGAGGAGGGTGAGGAGATCCTCCCCGGGATCGTGCTACAGGCCGATGGCGGCGTGACCGGCGCCTTTCGCGTCCTGTGCGATGGCGATCACGGCGCCGGCCAGGTTGAGGAGGAGGAGGAGGAGGAGCTGGTGGACGCCGTGGCCGAGCAGGAGTTCGAGCACGAGGTGATCATCCCCTCGCGCGGGACACCGCCGCCCGTCGTCCCGCCCCTCTGAGTGTGCCGCCCGTCTCAGCCGACGGCGGGGGCATCGATCCCGGCCATCCGAGCGATTTCGCCGGCCAGCCGGGTCACCGTGGGGCACTCGACCCCGTTGCGGGCCGCCGCCCGCATCACCGAGCCCTGGATGGCGTCGAGCTCCGGGGTCCGGCCGGCGGCCAGATCCCGCTGCATCGAGGAACCGAGCCCCGGGTGGGCCTCCTCGAGCTCCCTGAGCGTGTCCGCCGGATCGACCTGCGCGCCGTCCGCCGTGGCCACCGCGGCGGTCTCCTTCACGCAGGCCGTGAGCGTCTCTCTCCAATCGGGGTCTGACCGGACGAACCCGATGCTCTGCCCGGTCACGGTCGTGGTGGCCGACAGGGCGTTGAGCCGGACGAGCTTTGACCACATCACCTGCGCCTCGCTGGTTCCGATTACGGTGGGGACACCTGCGCCGGTCAGGCCCTCGGCCACCGCGGGGAGCCGGGCCGCCACCTGAGGTTCCTCCGCCGCCATGTCGATCCGGACGCTCGGGCTGGTCTGGACGATCAGCCCGGGGGCGGGGCGGTCTGACTCCACCCGGATCACCGCCGCGGCCACCGCGTCCGTCCCAAACCGGTCGCGCAGCCGGGCCAGGTGGTCCAGGCCGTTGAGCAGGGGGACGACCAGCTCGGGCGGCTCCACGATCCGGTCCAGGGCGGCATCGAGTCCAAGCGCCTTGGTGGCCACGATCAGGGCGTCGACCGGCTCTCGCAACTCGGTCACAGCCCGAGGCTCGGCCCGGAACTCGCCCAGCACCCGACTGCTCACGCTGATGCCCTGGGCCGAGATCACCGCGGCGGTGGGCTCGCGGGCCACCACTTGCACAGACGCACCCGCTCGGCTGAGTGCCGCGGCGAGCAGACCGCCCACGCCCCCGGCTCCCAGCACGGCAAACCTGGTCACCTGGCAAGACTGGCACAGCGGATGTACCTTGCGACCGGTGACCTACTCCCTGGTGGCGCGCGAGCCTGATACCGGCCGTCTTGGGGTGGCCGTGCAGTCGCACTGGTTCTCCGTCGGATCGGTCGTGTCCTGGGCTCAGCCAGGTGTCGGTGCGGTGGCCACACAGTCCGTGGCCGAGATCACCTACGGGCCGCGAGGACTTGAGCTGATGGCCGCCGGCGCGTCCGCCCAGGACGCGCTCGAGCGACTGACCGGGGAGGACCCGGGGGCATCGGTGCGGCAGGTGGCCATGGTCGACGGGACCGGACAGGTGGCCGTTCACACCGGCGCCGACTGTGTCCAGGCCGCCGGACATGTGACCGGCCACCAGGTGTCCTGTCAGGCCAACATGATGCGCTCCGACCGGGTATGGCCGGCCATGCTCGAGGCCTTTCAGGCGGCTGAGGGGGAGCTGGCCTGGCGGCTCCTAGCCGCGCTCGAAGCTGCCGAGGCGGCGGGAGGCGATACCCGAGGCAAGCAATCGGCTGCCCTGCTCGTGGTGCCCCCCGAGGGCGAGTCCTGGCGCCGGCAGGTGAGTCTGCGCGTGGAGGACCATCCCGAGCCGCTGCCCGAGCTACGGCGCCTGCTCGGCCTGCACGCGGCCTACGACCTGGCCGGCCAGGCCGACGAGCTATCGGCGGCCGGCCGCCACCAGGAGGCCGCCCAGCTCTACCAGCAAGCTGCGGAGCTTCAGCCGGGCAACCACGAGCTGTGCTTCTGGGCCGGCCTCGGAGCGGCTCAGGCCGGAGATGCCGATCGGGGGCTGGCGGACGTCCGGGCCGCGATCGCCGCTCACGCCGGCTGGCGCCTGATGCTTGAGCGGCTGCCCGAGGCACTCGCGCCCACCGCGCCCGTCGTCCTGGCTCGCCTGCGCGAGAGCGAGTGAAGGTCCCCGATACCTTTACGGCGTGGCGGATGAACGCGTTGTATTGGCCCGCGGGCCCTGGCACCCGGACGACGTAGAGGTCACCTGGCGATCGGAGCCCTACGAGCCCGACGGCGCCGCCACGGCCGAGGCCGACCGCCTGCTCGGCGACCTGCGCGACCGGGGCTCACCCAGCCACGACGGGCTGGCGGCTCGCCTGGTCAGCTTCCGCGCGCAGGACGGCAAGCTGCACCTGGAGCTGCAGCCGATCCGCTGGGCCCTGCGGCTGCTCAGCGATGACACGGGCCGCAGCCTGTCCGCGCTGTGCATCGTCCGCTCGGCGGACGGCGAGTGGCTGGCGGGTCGCCGGGCCGCGTGGCTGGCCTCCTGGGCGGGGCGCTGGGCGCTCGGCGCCGGAGGCGCCGTCGAGGTCGACGAGAACCCGGCCCACACGCTGGGTCGCGAACTGCAGGAGGAGTGGTCGGTCGACCCCGAGCGGCTGAGCATCGAGGCGCTGGTTCAGTCGCCCACCGGGATGGTGCTGCTGGTGGGCCAGGCCTGGCTGCCCGATGGAGCCAGCGTCACGCCCGACCCCGAGCACGACACGTTCGCCTGGTGGCCGGCCGATCCGGCCTGCTGGCCTGCCGAGGCCGACGCGACCCTACGCCGCATGGGCGCCCTGCTGGCCCAGGCCTAGCCGGCGGCCGTCTCGATGCCCCCTACCGCACACGGGGAGCCGGCGTTCGTGCGCGTGTTCACGTTCAACCGGCTGGAAGCCGTGTCTTTGTTTCATTCGTGTGTCTATGTGGCCCTGTTGATCTGTGCTTTCGCCCTGGGCAATCCCCAGCCCGCTACGTTCATTCTGGGTATGTCCCACGGGTGCATCTGGATCGCGATGTCGCTGATCTGCATCGGCGCTGCGCGCTACCGGGTAATCCCGTTCTGGCTCGCGGTGACCGTGGCGGTTCTCGGCGGCCTGGGGCCGTTCTTCGGTTCGATCGGATTCATCCGGGAAAGCCGGAAACGACAAGAATTCGCATAGGAAAAGGCGCGTTACAGTTGAAGGCAGTTCGATGGCCGTAGAGACAGGCACGTTCCAGCTGGTGATGCCCGCGATGGGTGACTCCGTCGCCGAGGGCACGGTTCTGGAATGGCGCAAGCAGGTCGGCGATCCGGTTGAGGCCGACGAGACCGTCGTGGAGGTCTCCACCGACAAGGTGGACGCCGAGGTGCCCGCGCCGGTGGCCGGGCAGATCGTCAGCATCCATGCCGCCGAGGGCGACACCGTGGCCGTCGGAGCTCTGCTGGCCGAGATCGCCACCGCCAATGGGGGCGGCGGTAATGGCCACGGCGCCTCCGGACAGGTGGCCTCGCCCAGTCTGGGCGACGAGTCCGGGACCACCCCGGCCGAGGCAGCCGAGACCGAAGCCCAGATCCACGATGCCTCCGAGCAGGCGGCCGCCGCCGTGGAGCCGCGCGGCCCGGCCGCCGAGCAGATCGTGGACATCGTCACCCCCACCGGCGGCGAGTCGGTCACCGAGGGGACGATCCTCGAGTGGTCGGTCAAGGTGGGCGAGTCGGTCCGGGACGGCGACACCGTGGTCGAGATCTCCACCGACAAGGTCGACATGGAGCTCCCCGCACCGGCCTCCGGCACGATCACCGAGATCCTGGCGCAGGACGGCGAGACCGTGACCGTCGGCCAGGTGATCGCGCGGATGAGCGTGGGGGACGCAAGCTCCCCGTCCGCGTCCGCGCCGAGCGCCGCATCAGCGGCGGCCTCCGCGACCACCGCACCACCCGCAGGCTCCCCCGGTGGCAGCGAACCCAAAGTCGCTGCCAACGCATCCCCGGTCGCCCAGCGCATCGCGGCTGCCAACGGGGTCGACCTGACCGGGATAACCGGCACCGCGCGCGGCGGCCGGATCACCAAGGCCGACGTGCTCGCCGCCCAGACCAACGGCGCTCCAGTCCACAACGCTGAACGGATCAAGGGGGGCGGCGCCGCGCTGGCTCGCTACATGGACGAGAGCCGGCAGATCCCCACCGCGACCAGCTTCCGCACTTTCACCGTGACCACCCTGGACGCCCGCCGCCGCCAGCTCAAGGAGGCCGGGCAGCGCGTGTCGTTCACGCACCTGATCGCCTACGTGATCGCCCGCGTGGCCACCGAGGAAATGCCGGTCATGGCCCACCACTTCCAGGATGTGGACGGGGTGCCCCACCGGATCGACGACGGCGCCGTCAACCTTGGCCTCGCCGTGGACGTCGAGAAGAAGGACGGCACCCGCACGCTGATGGTGCCGGTGATTCGCGACGCCGGACGCAAGAGCTTCAAAGAGTTCCTGGACGCCTACAACGCGCTGGTCGAGAAGGCTCGCACGAACAGCCTCACCGCTGACGACCTGACCGGAGCCAACCTGAGCCTCACCAACCCGGGTGGGATCGGAACGATCGCCTCGGTTCCGCGGCTGATGGTCGGCCAGGGCACCATCGTGGCCACCGGCTCGATCGGCTACCCCCCGGGCCTCGGTCAGGTCGGGGCGGGCCTCGGGGCCGAGAAAGTCATGACGATGACCTCTACCTACGACCACCGGATCATCCAGGGCGCGGAGTCCGGCCGCTTTCTGGCCCGGATCGAAGCCCTGCTCCAGGGCGAGGAGAACTTCTACGAGAACGTGTTCGCGGACCTCGGCGCGGAGCTCCAGGCGCTTGCGGCTGCCGCGCCTGCGCCCGCCCCGGCCGCTCCGGCACCTGCGACCACCGCCGCCGGCGCCGACACCGAGGAGCTGATGCAGGCCGTGCAGGCGGCTACGTCGCTGCTCAAGGCCCACCGCACGCACGGCCACCTGGCCGCTCGCCTGGACCCGCTCGGCCGCGAGCCCGAGGGCGACCCCGCCCTGGATCCGGCCCCCCTCGGGCTGACGCCGGAGCTGATGGCCAAGATCCCCGCCCACATCCTCCGCATGTACGTGCCGGGGGCCAACCTGGCCGAGGCGCTCCCCCACCTGCGCGAGACCTACTGCGGACCGATCGCCTACGAGATCGAGCACATCTCCTCGCACCGCCAGCGGCTCTGGCTGCGCGAGGCGATCGAGGCCGGGCGCTACCGCAAGCCGCTGACCCACGACGAGCAGAAGGCATTGCTCAAGCGGCTCACTGAGGTGGACGCGCTCGAGCGCTTCATGCACAAGGCCTACCTGGGCCAGAAGCAGTTCTCCGTCGAGGGTCTCGACATGACGGTGCCGATGATCGACGAGATCATCCAGCTGTCGGCCACCCAGGGCGCGCGCGAGGTGGTGCTGGGGATGGCCCACCGCGGCCGGCTGAACGTCCTGGCCCACAACCTGGGCCGGCCATACGACTCGATCTTTGCCGAGTTCGAGGGATCCTCAACGCTTGAGCCGATCACCACCATCCCGCAGGGTGGGACAGGTGACGTCAAGTATCACCACGGGGCCCAGGGGGCCTACCAGCTGCCCGGCGGCGAGTCGATCATCGTCCGCCTGGAGTCGAACCCCAGCCACCTGGAGTTCGTCGATCCGGTGGCCCAGGGGGCCACGCGCGCGGCCCAGACCACCCGCCAGGGCCCGCACGCCCACCAGGACACCAACGCGGCCGTCCCGGTGCTCTTGCACGGCGATGCCGCCTTCCCGGGTCAGGGCGTGGTGGCCGAGAGCTTGAACTTGCAGGCGCTCGACGGCTACACCGTGGGCGGCAGCATCCACATCATCCAGAACAACCAGGTGGGCTTCACCACCGACCCCGACGACGCCCGCTCCACCACCTGGGCCTCTGATCTGGCCAAGGGCTTCGATGTCCCGATCATCCACGTCAACGCCGATGACGTGGCGGCCTGCATCTCGGCCGTCCGCCTGGCCTTCGCCTTCCGCCAGCAGTTCGGCCACGATGTGATGATCGACGTGATCGGGTACCGGCGGTTCGGCCACAACGAGGCCGACGAGCCCGCCTACACGCAGCCCGAGATGTACCAGGTGATCAAGCGCCATGCGCCCGTGCGTGAGCTGTTCGCGCGGGGGCTGATCGAGGCCGGCGTGCTCACCGAACAGGAGTCCACCGAGATGACCGACTCGGTGTGGGAGGTGCTGAGTGAGGCCCACGCCCACCTCAAGGACCGGATCGCTCACTCCGAGGGAGATCACGCCACCGGCGAGTACCAGCTCGACCGCTCGCCCTCGCCGGAGGTCAACACCGCCGTCCCGGCCGAGAAGCTGGAGGTCCTGGGCGAGGAGCTGCTGTCCGTGCCTGATGGCTTCACGGTGCATCCGAAGCTGGTCAAGCAGCTGGAGCAGCGGCGCGAGGCCGTGAGCGACCCAGCGCGCCCGGGAATCAACTGGGCCCAGGCCGAGGCGCTGGCCTTCGCCACCCTGCTCACCGAGGGCATCCCGATTCGACTGACCGGCCAGGATGCCGAACGGGGCACGTTCTCCCAGCGCCACCTCGTCCTGCATGACCCCAAGACCGGCCAGGAGCACTGCGCCATGCAGCACCTGCCCGGTGCGCTGGCCCCAATGGAGCTGCACAACAGCCCGCTGTCGGAGGTGGCGTGCCTGGGCTTCGAGTACGGCTACTCCCAGGAGGGTCCCGAGACGCTCGTCCTGTGGGAGGCCCAATTCGGCGACTTCGCCAACGCCGCCCAGGTGATCATCGACCAGTTCATCACCCCCGGTCTGGCCAAGTGGGGCCAGACCTCCCGGCTGACCCTGCTGCTGCCCCACGGCTACGAGGGCTCGGGCCCCGAGCACTCCTCGGCCCGTCTCGAGCGCTACCTGCAGCTGGCCTCTGAGGGCAACATTCGGGTGGCTAACTGCACGACGCCGGCCCAGTACTTCCACCTGCTGCGCCGCCAGGCCCGGATTGCCAAGCAGCGCCCGCTGGTCATCATGACCCCGAAGAGCCTGCTTCGCCTGCCCGTGGCCGCCTCCACCTTGAAGGAGCTGGCCGACGGCCGCTTCCAGCCCGTCCTGAGCGAACCCGGCGTCGACCCCCAGCAGGTCACCCGCCTGCTCCTGTGCAGCGGCAAGATCTACTACGACATCGTCGGCCATCAGACCCGCCAGGAGAATCCGGCCGTGGCCGTCGGCCGCGTCGAGCTCCTCTACCCGTTCCCCCAGGCGGAGATCCTCCACCTGGTCGAGTCCTATCCGAAGCTCCGCGAGGTCGTGTGGGTTCAGGAGGAGCCCCGCAACATGGGAGCCCGAGCGCACATGTCCCCGCGCCTGCAGCAGGTCCTCCCCGAGCACCTGCACTTCGGCTACGTCGGCCGCCCCGAGCGGGCGGCCTCCGGCGAGGGCTATCCGGTGGCCCACTCGCGCGAACAGAACCGGATCGTCACCACGGCGCTCGATCTGAGCCAGCGGGTTTCGCAGTATCCCCGGCGCCTGCCGGGCGAGCGCTGAGCGGGCCTCGCGGTTCACATCTCGTTCACCCTGCCCGCTTCGGCCCTGGTAGGTTGCCCGGCGTGATCAGCCGACGGGAGTTCCTGGTCAGCGGGGCGGGCGCCGCCCTGGCCTCTGGTCTGCTCCCAGGTGCCGGACTGGCCGCGGGTCGCCGGCGAGTCGGCGGAGCTTCGCTGGCCGGCCTGACCGCTCCGAGCGCGCAGCAGATGGAGGCCCTGCGCGTACTCGGCCGGACCGAGCTGCGGCTGCCCGGCTCGCTGCCCCACCCCGCGCTGGCCGCCGGGGTCGACACGCTGCCCCAGATCAAGCACGTGGTGGTTCTGATGATGGAGAACCACTCCTACGACAACCTGTTCGGGATGCTCGGCCGGACCCCCGGCCAGCGGCGGCGCGGCGACGGATTCCGGATCGCCTCCGACGGCTACCCGGCCAACAGCAATCCCCAGGCCGACGGCAAGCCACTGCGGGCCTTCCGCATGCCCAATACCTGCCAGCTCCCCAGCCAGCCCAGCCAGGAGTGGGTGGCCTCCCACCAGCAGTACAACCGGGGGAAGAACAACGGGTTCGTCACTTCGCCCAGCGGTCCCGTGGCCATGGGCTACTGGGACGAGACGCAGATTCCGTTCACCTACAGCCTGGCCAAGGAGTTCCCGATCGGCGATCGCTGGTTCTGCAGCGTGCTCGCGCAGACGTTCCCCAACCGGCGGTTCCTGATCGCCGGGACCGCCCAGGGGATGACCGATGACGCCCAGCTCGAGCTGCTAGGCCAGCCGGCGCCCAAGGGCACGATCTTCACGGAGCTGACCAAGCAGGGGATCAGCTGGAAGGACTATTACGCCCAGTATCCGAGCCAGACCAGCGCGACCCCGAACCTGTACGGCGCCAACGACTTAGCCCTGGAGCAGAAGAACGGCGCCTCGCTCAGTCAGTTCTACGCCGACGCCGCCAACGGTGCGCTGCCCAGCTTCAGCCTGGTCGAGCCGAACTACAGCACCTCCTCCCAGGAGAACCCTCAGAACATCATCCGGGGCGAAGCCGTGCTCAGCCAGGTGGTCAAGGCCGTCGGCCATTCGCCGAAGTGGAAGCAGACGGCGCTGATCATCACCTACGACGAGCACGGCGGCTACTACGACCACGTGCCGCCCCCCGCGGCGCTGGCCCCCGACTCCGTCCAGGCGATCCCTCCGGAGCCGGGGGATTCGAGCTACGACAGCTACCGGCGCTACGGCTTCCGGGTGCCTTCCGTAATGGTCAGCCCCTACGCCAAGCGTCGCCACGTGAGCCATACCGTGTACGACCACACCTCAATCCTGGCCTTCGTGGAGCGCAAGTGGAACCTCCCGGCGATGACCGTTCGCGACGCCAACGCCAACGACCTGGCCGACTTCTTCGACCTGCCGGCGATGGCCTCAGCGCATCCCACCTTCTCGCACCTGCCCAAGCTGGCCAAGGAGGGTGAGGATGCCGCCTCGCTGCGGTGCGATGCCAAGGGGCCCGGCCAGATCCCGCCCAAGCATCCCCGGCCCGAGCATGTCCGGATCATCTCGGCCCGGGCCAGTGGCCGCCGCCGCGGCGTCGTCGTCAAGCTCCGCGCTTCCGCGGGCGAGCAGCATCACGCCACGCTGCAGCTGCGCCGCGGCTCCAAGGTCGTGGCCTCGAGCCGCCTGCGGCTGATCACCGGAAACGCTCAGGAGAAGGTACTCAGGGTTCACGGGCACCTGCCCCCGGCCGGGCACTACGAGGCGGTGGTGGTCAAGGGTCACCATCGCCTGGCCCGGCACTCCGTCACGATCCACTGATCCTTTCGCCCAGGCCGCTTTGTGCGCGGCAGCACCTATCTGGCTGCGCGCGTGCGCCGCTTCATTCCCGGGTCTGCCAACCTAGGGACATCCGATTTCGTAGAGACGGCTCCCGTCGCGACAACTCCCGCCTGCATCTGACGCCGAGCATCGGTGCGCACGACATGGCGATTGACCTCGGCACCGCCAACACGCTGGTCTACGTGGGTGGCAAGGGGATCGTCATCTCCGAGCCGTCGGTGGTCGCGCACGATTCCGAGACCGGGAACGTGCACGCCGTCGGCGTCGATGCCGAGCGCATGATTGGGCGCACCCCGGCCAGCATCTCTGCCGTGCGCCCGCTGCGCCATGGCGTGATCGCCGACTTCGAGGTCACGGAGTCGATGCTGCGCTACTTCATCCGCAAGGTGATCGACGGGCGGATCGGTCATCCCCGCCTGATCGTGTGCGCTCCTTCGGGCGTGACCGAGGTGGAGAAGCGGGCGGTCGAGGAGGCGTCTCTGGCCGCGGGAGCCCGGCGCGTGCACCTGATCGAGGAGCCGATTGCCGCCGCGATAGGAGCCGGTCTGGCCATCGAGGAACCGGTCGGCCGCATGATCGTCGACGTCGGCGGAGGCACCACCGAGGTGGCCGTGATCTCCCTGGGTGGGATCGTGCTCACCCGCTCGGTGCGGGTCGGAGGCTACGAGTTCGACGACGCCATCACCCACTACATCCGGACCGTGCACAAGCTGGCCATCGGCTCGCGCACCGCCGAGTCGATCAAGATCGAGATTGGCTCCGTGGTCCCGCGCAAGCAGGAACGCACCTTCCAGGTCAGGGGCCGGCATCTGATCACTGGCCTGCCCACCGCCATCGAGCTCGACCAGGCCGAGATCCGCGAGGCGATCAGGCTGCCCATGCGGGAGATCCTTCAGGCGATCCGCGACACGCTGGAGGAGACGCCTCCGGAGCTGGCCAGCGACATCGCCCGGGACGGCATCCTGCTGGCCGGTGGCGGCACGCTGATCGACGGGATGATCGACCTGATCGAGGCCGAGACCGGGATGCCGGTGCAGATGGCCGAGTCGCCCCTCACCTGCGTGGCCGTCGGGTCCGGTCAGGCTCTCGAGCACTACGACCGTCTGCGCTCTCGCCACGGACGCCATCACGCGTCGGTAACGCCGGACTGGCGCACGGCCACCTGAACGGCGGCGCCCCGAGGCTCAGACGGCGACGCGGGAGCGGGCCACCGCGGCCGGGCGGCGCCTCATCCAGCGGGCCACGCGCGCGATGCCGCGAGCGCCCAGGAGGATCAGGAAGGGGTCGATCGCCGAGCGGAAGCTGGGCGTCTGGGCGTTGACCGGCACGGTGACGAGCCACATGGCCACCGGAACGCCCCACAACCACCCGGGTGCCCGCAAGCCCAGCGGCGCGACCAGCCCGAGTAGGGCCAGCACGCCCAGGCCCCAGAAGCAGATCATCCCGATATCCGCCGTCGCCCGGGTGAGGCCAATGGCTTGGGCAGACTGATGCCAGGCGGCGCTGCCGTCCAGCTCGGCCAGCCGCAGCGTGTTGTGCCAGCCCGCCCCGAGCACCGCCGCGGGGTGGTGGGCCACGTAGGAGAGCGCTCGACCGTCGAGCCGGCTTGAGAGCTGGGTTTCACTGAGGCGTGAGGCACGGGCGGCGATCCCGGCGTCAGCCGGAACCTGGCGGTAGTACACCCAGCCGTAGGGCGGCCGGGCGTGAGCCGAGGTGGGGTTGTACGTGCCGCTCAGGGTGATGCCGCTGGCATCGGTGATCGGGACGAAGCGATGCATGACCAGGCCGTCGCGGATCAACCACGGGCTCAGCGTGAGAAGCGTTGAGGCGATCAGCACCAGCAGGCCGGCCACCTGGCGGCGTCCCACCACCGGGACGACGGACGAAGCCGCCACGCCGAGCGGGACGATCAGCACGATCGCGCTCGCGTGCGTCAGCGCGGCCAGGCCGGTGAACAGGCCCGTGGCCATCGCCCAGCGGAGCGGGTCAGGACTCCGGCGCATGCGGACCGCGGTGAGGACGGCTGACAGTTCGAACACCGTCATTAGCGTCTGGGCGCTCAGCACCGAGGACATCTCGATCATCGGCGGATAGATCGCGGCCAGGGCCATGGCCAGAAGCGCCATGTCCACCCCGAACAGCTCCAGCGCGATCAGACCGATGATGCCCACCACGACCGTGCCGAGCACGGCTTGGGCCAGCCGGTCCACATGGATCTGCGACGCGCTCGTCGCCACGTGACCGCTGATCGCGTTCAAGGCTCCCAGCAGGTAGGGATAGCCCGGTGCGTAGTACGCCGTCGGGCCGACCCGGGTCCCGCCGGCCCCCACCTGCTGCGATGCATAGTCCCCACTGTTGGCGATCTGCCCGCCCAACGTCAGGTAGGCCCGCGCGTTGTGGGCCGGGGTGTAGGCCGGGCCCTGGACCTCCAGCACGCGGAGCATCAGGGCCAGAGCCAGGACCAGGGCGGCGATCACGCCGGGATTGGCCAGGAGCACGTGGATCGGGTTGCGGTGATAGGGGCTGACCCCCAGCCAGGCGCGCCATCCGCCGCCGGTCGGCTGGCGTGGATCCTTCTCGGACTGGCCCGTAGCGCGGCTGCGTCGCCGCCGCCAGACCGCGGTCATGTACTCGAAGTGGTCGGTGGCCCTTCGGGGGGGAGCGGCCGGCTCCTGGCCGGGGCGACGCGGCCGCAGGCTAGGGTTGGGCTTGATCGGGAAGTCTTTTCGCTCGTGATCTGGTTGCAGCAGGAGATCCAGCTGTCCCCCCGACCGCGTGGATTCCACCTGGTCACCCGCGACGTCCTCGCGCGCATCCCTGACCTGCAGAGAATCGAGGTGGGGATCCTTCATCTGTTCATCCGACATACGTCTGCCTCACTGGCCGTGAACGAGAATGCCTCTCCGGACGTCCGGCGAGACCTGGAAACCTGGTTTACGCGGGCGGTGCCCGAGGAGGCGGGCTACTGGACCCACACCCTCGAGGGACCCGACGACATGCCGGCCCACGTCAAGGCGATTCTGCTCGGGCCATCCCTGACGCTGCCCGTCACCGACGGGAGCCTCAATCTGGGCACCTGGCAGGGCGTCTACTTGTGCGAGCACCGGGATCGGGGCGGACCGCGTACGCTCGTCGCCACAGCCTGGGGCAGGGGTGACGAAACCGGGTCGAGTTGAACTGAAGCCTGAAGTCATGGGGTTCTGCGCCCATCGACCGCCTCGACTCTCCCCTTGCGCGACTCTGCGCATCGCCGTACGGCCTCCGGTGTTATTCCAGACGCGATCGACTGGTGGTGGCTCTGGCTTTACGAAAGTCTGGCCGGAATCGACCAGCTGGCTAGGGATTTATCCGCAGCTTCAGTGGCCGCGCCACACCGGCTCGCGTTTCTCGGCGAACGCCCGCGCGCCCTCGCGAGCGTCCTCTGAGTCCCTCACCGGATCGGCGATCTCGGCCTGGAGCTCGAAGAACTCCGTATCCGGCCAATCCACTGACTCGCGCAGAATCCGCTTGGTGGCGGCCAGGGCCAGTGGACCGCCTGCGGCGATCTGCTCGGCCAGGCCAATTGCCGTTGCCAGTGTCTCTCCCGGCTCGCACAGTCGGTTCACCATCCCCAGCTGATGGGCCCGGTCGGCCTTGATCGGCTCGCCGGTCAGGGCCATCTCCGTGGCGACGTTGCGGGGCAGGACTCGCGGCAGCCTGAGCAGGCCGCCTCCAGCGGCCACCAGCGAGCGCTTGACCTCGGGGATCCCCAGCCGGGCGCCCCGGGCAGCCACGATCAGATCGCAGGCCAGCGCCACCTCCAGGCCACCGGCCACCGCGAAGCCCTCCACGGCGGCGATCAGGGGCTTGTCGGCCGACCGCCGGGTGATGCCGGCAAAGCCGCGATCGCCCACCCAAGGTCGGTCTCCGGCCACAAACGCCTTGAGGTCCATACCGGCACAGAATCCGCGCCCCGCGCCGGTGAGCACGCCCACGGAAAGGGCCGCGTTCGCGTCCAAGTCGTCCAGCGCCACGGCGATCGCCCGAGCCACCGGCGAGTTGATCGCGTTTCGCTGGTCGGGCCGGTTGATCGTGACCACCAGCACCCGGCCGCGGATCTCGGTCAGGACAGGATCGGCTTCGGAGTCGGCGCTCATGCTGCGAACAACTGCAAGTCCGGTCGGCGCTCCCCGCGCAGGACGGCCAGGTCCACCTCTACGCAACCGATCTGGCGGGACTCGGCCAGCACCCGAGCCTGAGGCTTTATGACCTGGGCGGCCAGAACGCCCCGAGTATCGGCGTAGGCGGACTCCTGCCGGATGCGCTCCAGGTACCGGGTCAGTTGCTCGACAGCGTCGATACCCGCCACCCGCTTGATCTCGACGGCCACCCACCTCTCATCGCCGTCCCGGCACATCAGGTCGACCGGGCCGATGTCGGTCGGCCACTCCCGGCGCACCAGGCGCAGCCCCTCCCCGCACCAGTGCGGCTGATCGGCCAGCAATTCCTGGAGGTGGGCCTCGACCCCGTCCTTGGCCAGTCCGGCGTGCTCATCCGGCGAGCCCATGTCGTGGCTGACATCCGAGAGCACCTCCTGGATGTCGATCTGCAGCCGGTCCTCGCTGCTCCCCGCTCGCTTGCGGACGATCATCTGCCCCTCCGACTCCTCGATCACCGTAGGCGGGGTCATCCAGTTCAGCGGCTTGTAGCCGCCGGCATCGGCGTGCACCAGTACCGAGCCGTCGGCCTTGATCATGACCAGCCGCAGTGCCTCGGGCAGCAGCGCGTTCAGGCGACCGGAGTAACGAACCTCGCAGCGGGCGACGATCAGGCGCATGGAGCCGACGAGGCTACGAACATGCGCGGACGGCAGCAGGAAACCTGACGTCCCCGTGATATAGATCCCCTCGGACCGGGTCATCTGATTACACGGAGGTACACGTTTTGCGCAGGTTGGTAGGGCTACTAGTAGTTATGAGCTCGTTCGTCCTGGTGGCGAGCGCGCAGGCCACAGTGACGAGCTCGTCGATCACCTCGCCGTCTGATCCGTACTTCGGATTCGATAACGGCCAGAGCATCACCGTCTCAGGCACCTCGAACGGGACCTCGGGCGATCAAGTCAACATCGTTTGTTACAACGACAACGGCTCCACCGGCACTGTGGAAAGGAACGCGGCTTCGAACGTGGCCGTCAATGCGGATGGCTCATTCAGCACGTCGGTGGCGCTCAGCCAACTTCGTGGGGACACCTGCCGGCTCCGGGCGGTCGATCACAACTCCACGCCATCGACCGGCTTGGCCTCGTACTCGGGGCCGCGGGTCTCGGTCGCTTACTTGGACAGGTACCCCTCTAGCGGAGCACCGCTCTACGACTACTACGTCTACGCGCCTCAGCTGACGGCGGCTGATGACTACGACTCGTACGCGGGTTGCGGCCTGAGCGACAGCTACCTGTTCGATCCGAGTGTGTTCGGCCAGGAGGACTCAGTCGGCTTCTACTGCAACGACTACGCAGACAAGACCTCGGAATCGAACCCTGCCCGCACTGCGGTGCTGGTCGACGGCCATCCGGCCTACGCCCCCGAGGAGGAGTACCGCATCAACAGCGCCGGCGCTGGCTTCGAACCGCTGGTCATCAACTCCGTGACCCAGGATTCCTCAAACGGCAACCTGACGATCGTGGAGACTGATCCGCTGGTCCGCTGTGTTGGCGATGCGTATCCCGCCACCTCCAGCAACTGCGCCGCATTTGTCGCCAGTGGCGTGCAGGTCAAACGCACGATCACCCAGAACGACGACGGGCACATCGTGTACATCCGGGACGCGTACTCGAGTACCGACGGAGCTGCCCACTCCGCGGATCTGCTGATGGAAAACGATCAGCGTTTCTTCGGCAACAGCAGTTCTCAGAACGTGCAGTACGAATTCCCGGGTCAGAGCGCGTTCTCGGCGTACAGCGTCGGGCAGAGCGTGTCCGTGCCGGCCGGCGCTCCGGCGTCGATCCTGATCCAGAACGGCGGCACGGCCGACGGAGCAACAAATGGCGGCCGGGGAGCGATCACGTACGCGCAGACGCCGTCGGGGCCGTTCAAGTTCGGCTACGACAATGGCTGCTGCTCTGACTTCGATGCCCCCAATACGGTCAGTGTGCCGGCCTCGGGGACGGCGAAGGTCGCCTACGCGTATTCCAGTGAGTTCACGCTGGCCAAGGCGCAGCACGACGCGCTGGTCGCCCAGGATGCGTTCCAGAAGCCGGCGTTGAAGATCACTTCGCCGAGGAACCATTCGAAGGTGAAAGCGAAGACCCGTCGCATCAAGGTGAAGGGCACGGCCAGCGCTGGCTCCGGCGTCAAGTCGGTCACCGTGAACGGCCGGAAAGTGACGGTGTCGGGTGGGAAGTTCTCCACCACGGTGCGTTTGCATACCGGCAAGAACACGATCAAGGTGAAGCTGACCTCGGCGGCCGGCAACACGGTTCGCAAGAGCGTGACGGTGACTCGTGTGAAGGCGGCGAAGGCCAAGAAGAAGCCGGCTCCGACATTCACCGGCTGAGTCGTTCCAGAGGGGGCGGGCCGCCGGGCGGCCCGCCCCCTCTCAATTCCCGCCTCGTTAGCATCGCCGCATGCGCCAGCAACTGCGTCCCCTGTTCGACCGGGTGGTCATCAAGGAGCTTGATCCCGATCGGATTCGCCGCTCGGGGTTGCTCGTCCCCCCGGGCACCGACGAGCCGCCTCCCCAGCACGGCATCGTGCTGGCCGTCGGCCCCGGGCTCGATTGGTGGGACCAGGCGGGCATCAGGATGCCGGTGAAGCCGGGCGACCACGTCGTCTTCCCGGCCTCCGCGGGAGCCTGGGTGGAGGTCGAGGAAGAACGGCTGCTGGTGTGCCGGGTGGTGGAGCTGCTCGGGGTGTTGGACATGGCCAACCAGCCGGTGCCCACCTGACCTCACGCCCGGCCCGGGCGTTCCCCGGCTCCGGTCCAGGAGCGCTCAGGCGGCCGTGCGCTCCGACAACGCGTGCGGCAGCGTGGCCCGCACGCGTTCCAACAGGTCCTGCACCTCGGGGTCGGCCCCCAGAGACAGGGCCCGCTCGCAGGCGCTGATGCACTCCTGCAGCCGGTCGGTGCGGGCCAGGGCATGGGCGTAGCCCGACCATGCCGCCGCCGAGTCGGACTCGACCGTGGTGGCGGCCTGAGCTGCCGATACCTCGGCCCCCACATCGCCGGCCAGGTGGTAGGCCAGGGCCAGATCGAGCAGCGCCTCCACGGTCGGCCCGGTGGCCCGGGCCCGCTCGAGGGCCTCGATGGCGGCCTGGCGATCCATCAGCCGGAGCCTCAGCCTGCCCAACCGGGCCCAGGAGGATGAGTCGGCGGGGGCCCTCTGCGCCGCCCGCTGGGCGGCCTCAGCCGCCAGATCGATGGCACCCATGTCCTCGTAGATGCGGCTGGCGAACCGCTCCGGGGTGATCCGATCGGTCTCCACGCGTGCCCAGTCCCGGACAGCGCGGGCCGCAGCGGGCAGATTGCCGGCTTGCCAGAAGGCGGCCGTGAGCAGCCGTAGAACGGCCGTGTTGGACGGCTCGGCGTCGCGGGCGTACACCAGTCGCTGGGCGGCCAGCTGGGCGTTGCCCTCGGCCAGCGCGTGCTGGGCCGCGGTCATGAAGCGCTGGACCCGGTCCGCCGAGGCGTCGGGCTTGGAGAAGTCCACGAACTGAAGGGACCCGGCCGGAACGGTGCGCACCCCCACCTGGAAGGACATGCGAGCCCACTGCTGGACGTCCTCTCCGTCGCCGGAGAAATAGATCCCGTTGACCGTGCCCACGCCCCACTCGGGATACGACAGACAGCGCGCGTACCGGTGCACGACCGAGTGGTCGGGTACTCGGGAGCCGAAGGGGTCGTGCTTGGCGCGGTCCTCGGCTGAAGCGCGGGCCCGCTGCTCCGCCTCGTAGGCGCGCCGTCCTTCCTCCTCACGAGCCTTGCGGGCCGCCGCCGCCGAGGCCCGCACCGCGTTGCGACTGACCCGGCCACCCCGTGAGGTCTCGGCCAGCTGCTCCAGCTCGTCGGCGGCCTGGTTGATCGCCTGCAGATGGCGCTGGTGCTCGTGCTGGCGTCCGGGCGGAGCGATGTCCGGATGCCAGCGCTTGGCCATCCGGCGCCGGGCCAGCTGCACGGTGCGCTGATCGAAGGGTGCCTCCAGCTCGAGGAGGAGAAGCGCCTGTTCTACATCGAGCACTCGAGCCACGGACTCAACGTTAGCGGCCCAACCCGCGGCTAAGACCCGCTGGCGGACGCCCTGCCCCCGGACTCTTCCGCTGAGAAGGTGTGTCGTCCAGCGTGCTCAATTGGATCAAGTTTGTCTCAATTGGTTGGCCAGGGAGAGACACCGGCTTATGTTCGGACCGTGGTCGCTAAGGGACAGAGATCCACACCGCTTGCAGCCGCCGCCGGCTTGGCCGGTCTGGCGCTGGCCACCCTGGCCACCGGTGGGTTTCTGGTCCTTGGGCCGGTCACTAGCTCAGATGGATGCTCTTCGTCCTCGGCTCAGGCGATCGCTCTCGGGCCGCCCGGGACGGGGCGCACGGTCGGGGCCACCGAATACGGAGGCCCCGGTGATCCCTCGAGCGGCATCGTCGGCTCCTCTGGTGTCAACCTGCTGGCTGAACCGGACAGCTACGCCGAGCTCGGGGGCTACACGTTTGCCACCGCCGACGCGCTCGGCGGTCTGCCTTACGGGACGCCGTTGCGCATAACCTGGGCGCGCCACTCGGTAATCGCCTACAAGCACGACATCGGGCTGGGTGGTGGGCTGATCGACGGGCGGTATCCCCGGGTCATCGACCTCTGGTGGGAGCTCGCTGCCCGGTTGGGGATCCCCTACGAGCACGGGGAGTGGTCAGGACCGGTACGGCTGGCCCGCACACCGGTCACCGGGGCGGGGCCCACTCTCGGCCAGACACCGCCGGCGGACCTCCCGGGGGCCAGCCGAGCCTGCCTCTCCCTGGTCGACGCGGTAGTTCCCGTCGTCTCCGGGGAGCGCGCCAGGCTACTGCCGAGCGGGCTGGCCGCCGCGCCGGCCGGCGCGCCGCCGAGCGTCAAGCAGGTCATCGCCGCGGGGAACCAGATCGTCGGCAAGCCGTACGTGTACGGCGGGGGTCACGGCCTCCCCCTGTCCGAGATCGCCCCGAGCTATGACTGCTCGAGCAGCGTGGATCACCTTCTCTATGGGGCCAAACTGCTCCCGGTGGCCTCCACGCCCACCTCCGGCGAGCTCGAATCCTTCGGTCGGGCCGGGATCGGGCGGTGGATCACGCTGTACGCCAGTCCGGCGCATGTCTTCATGTACGTGGCCGGCCTGCGGTGGGACACCTGGAACGCGGCGGGTCCAGGGGACGGCAGTCCCGGGATCGGCTGGCATCCCCTGGTCCGCAACGCCGACGGGTTCGTGGCTCGTCATCCGGTCGGTCTGTGACCCGGGTGAAGCCGGTGAGCGGCACACGTCTCGGTGCCGTTTGTCTGGTCGTGGCGTCGCTGGCCACCACAGGCCTGGGCGCCTGTGGTGCGCCGAGGCGCCCTCGCCCGACCGCCGGACCTCATGCGCGTGCCGTAGCCCAGGCCAACGCCCGGCACGAGTACCCGGCCCCCGCGGCGCCGGTCGAGCAAGCACCCGGTGCGGTCCGCGCGGCACAGGCGGTGAGGGTGTTCGCCAGCCACTACATCAACTGGACGGCGGCTGACGTGGCGGCCACGATGGCGCGCCTGGCCCGCTCGAGCGTTGGCCAAGCGCGCTCGGAGCTGACGCTTGCGGCGGCCGAGGCCCGGGCGGACATGACCCTCACTCAGGGAGAGATCGCCAACCGGGGCTCGGTCGAGGCGGTGTCCCGGCTGCGCGGCGCCCAGAACCGCTACGTGGTGGTAACGCTGGAGACGACTACCTCGGCCCTATCAAGCGCCTACCGTGGGCTGGCGCCGGCCTGGCACGTGACCGTGGCCACTGTGACCGAGCTCGGGGCTACGGCCCAGCGCCGCTGGGCGGTCAGCGGCTGGCAGCCGGAGAACTGAGAGCGCCGGGGTTCAGCGAGCGCTCGCCGGGGCGGTCGCGGCGGCTCCATGAGCCATCACGCGGTCGCTGGCCGAGCGATCGGTCGCCCGGGGTAGGCGCGTCGCGTCGCGGGGCTCGCGGTCATCCCGCGCGCTGTAGGCCTGCCCTAGGTAAACGACTCGTGGTGTGGTGAATTTATGGTGCGACATCGGCTCGTCCTCCCCCCCGGTGGTCGAGTATCCCTACGCCCTATCACTCCACAATGTCGGCAATTGGGCTGAGGGTTTCATCGGCCGAGGCCACGGAACTCCATGCGCAATAAGTACGGAAACCGGCCGCGGATTCCTCCCCCCTCTGCGCGCGAGCTCGTACATCCGTCCGCTGAAATGCTCTGCGGTCAAGCGGAGCCGGGCCCGTGGGGCCACCGGACGTGCTCTACCCTCGGTCCGAGTGTCGTCGCAGTACATCTACACCACCTACAAGCTCTCTCGTCGCCACCCTCCGGATAAGCAGGTCCTGAGCGACATCTCGCTGTCCTTCTATCCGGGAGCCAAGATCGGCGTGCTCGGGTACAACGGCGCCGGGAAATCGACCCTGCTGAGGATCATGGCCGGGCACGACAACGAGTACGACGGGCAGGCCCAGCTCGCCCCCGGCGCGACCGTGGGTCTGCTCGAGCAGGAGCCTCAGCTCGACCCGAGCAAGGACGTCAAGGGCAACGTCGAGGACGGCGTGGCCGAGTTGCGCGCCCTGCTCGATCGGTTCAACGAGCTGTCGATGAACTACTCGGATGACACCGCCGATGAGTTCGCGCGGGTGCAGGAGCGCATCGACGCGACGGACGCGTGGAATCTGGACACCACGCTCCAGGTGGCCATGGACGCGCTGCGCTGCCCGCCCCCGGACGCCGATGTCACCACGCTGTCCGGCGGCGAGAGGCGCCGGGTGGCGCTGTGCCGTCTGCTCTTGCGCCAGCCCGACCTGCTGCTCCTCGACGAGCCCACCAATCACCTGGACGCCGAGTCGGTGGCCTGGCTAGAGCGCCACCTGCTGGACTATCCGGGCTCGATCGTCGCGGTCACCCATGACCGGTACTTCCTGGACAACGTGGCCGGGTGGATCCTGGAGCTCGATCGGGGCCGGGGCATCCCGTACAAAGGCAACTACTCCGGTTGGCTCGAGCAGAAGCGGGCCCGCCTCGAGCAGGAGTCAAAGCAGGATCAGGCGCGTAAACGGACCATCGATCAGGAGTTGGAGTGGGTGCGGATGAATGCCAGCGCCCGCCGCAACAAGCCCAAGGCACGCCTCAACGCCTATGAGGCGCTCCTGGCCGAGGACCGGAACGTGAGGCTCGATCAGGTGCAGATCCACGTGCCGGCCGGACCCCGCCTGGGCGGAGTGGTGGTGGAGGCCGATGGCCTGCGCAAGGGCTACGGAGACCGGGTCCTGATCGATGATCTGTCCTTCAAGCTGCCGCCGGCCGGCATCGTCGGGGTGATCGGGCCCAACGGCGCGGGCAAGACGACGCTGATGCGCATGATCACCGGGCAGGAGCAGCCCGACGCCGGGACGCTGCGCCTGGGGGAAACGGTCAAGCTCGCCTACGTCGATCAATCCCGGGACGCTCTGGACCCGGACAAGACGGTGTGGGAAGAGATCTCGGGGGGAGTCGACCAGATCGCCCTGGGCGAACGGACGATCAACAGCCGGGCTTACGTGGCCGGCTTCAACTCCAAGGGCACCGACCAGCAGAAGAAGGTGGCCAAGCTCTCAGGCGGCGAGCGCAACCGTCTACACATGGCCAAGCTGCTGCGCTCGGGAGGCAACCTGCTGCTGCTGGACGAGCCCACCAACGATCTTGATGTCGACACGCTGCGGGCCCTGGAGGAGGCGCTGCTCGCCTTCGCCGGTTGCGCCGTCGTGGTATCTCACGATCGCTGGTTCCTGGATCGCATCGCCACGCACGTACTCGCCTTCGAGGGCGATTCTCAGGTCCGCTGGTTTGAAGGGAACTTCGAGGCCTACGAGAGCTTCCGTCACGAGCAGCTCGGCGCCGCGGCGGACCGGCCCAAGCGGATCACCTACAAGAAACTGGTCCGCGGCTGATCAGCTCGGCCAGCGTCTCCCTGAGCTGACCGACATCACTGGCCACGGCGTCGGCCTGGATCAGCTCCTCCGCCGCAAACGGCCCCGAGGTCACCCCAATGCAGCGCAGAGAATCCGCCTGGGCGCAGGCGATGTCTCGAGGCGTGTCGCCGATCACGACGGTGGCTTTCTGCGGATGGGGCCGCCCCCGGCTCCCGGCCCGTCGCCGCGCGATCGGGGGCAGCGCGCTGCGATCCTCCGCATCCGAGCCGAAGGCCCCCTGACCGGTGGGAAACCAGTGCCCGATCCCGGCGCGGCGGAGCTTGAGGCGCGCCACCGCCTCGTAGTTGCCGGTGACGAGGGCGAGGCGCACGGACGCCTGGTCGGTCAACCAGGACAGTAGCTCTGGCATCCCGGGCACCGCCCGGTCTGACAGGTCGGGCTCGCACAGGTCCACGTAGGCCCGGCAGCACGCTTCGCGGACCGCATCCGCCCGGGCGTCGACCCGCTCGGCCGAGACGCCGGCGTCGAGCAGGATGCTTCGGGCAATGTCCCCGTCCGTGCGCCCGGCCGGGGATGCGCTCAGCCCGAATCGCTCGGCGTCGATCCCGTGAACCTGGCGCAGCGCCTGATGCAGGGCATCTCGGTGGCTCCGCGTGGCCCCCTGCACCAGGGTTCCGTCGATGTCGAACAGCAGCAGCACCGGCGCCGGCGGCGCCGGCTCAGCGGGCAAACGACGTGCCCTCCTGTAGACGCTGCGCGAAGCCGGCGATTATGCGGGCGGCTGACTCCATGTCCTCCACCTGCACCATCTCCACCGGCGAGTGCATGTAGCGCAGAGGCACCGAGACCACGCCGGTGGGTACGCCGGCCCGGCTGATGTGGATGGCGTCCGCATCCGTGCCGGTAAAGCGACCCTCTGACTGCACGGTATGCGGGATGCTCTCGGCCTCCGCGGCCTCCAGGAGGAGCTCGAACACCCGGGGGTTGAGCATCGTGCCTCGGGTCAACACGGCTCCCGAGCCGAACGGGTGCTTGGTCAGGTGGCCGAGCTCGACTCCCGGCTGGTCGGTGGCGAAGGTCACGTCGACGGCAATCGCCACGTCGGGCTCGTGCCGGTAGGCGCTGGTTCGCGAACCGCCGAAGGTGGTCTCCTCCTGAGCCACGGCCAGCGCGTAAAAGTCACCCGGCGAGCCGCCCGCCTCGTGCACCAGCTGGGCCGCTCGGGCTGCCACGTAACAGCCGACCCGATTGTCCAGCGCTCGGGAGACCACACGGCCACCTGGGAACTCGAGGGGCTCAACGTCGATCACGCCGGCGTCGCCGATCATCACGCGTTCGCGAGCCTCTTCGCCGCTGGCGGCGCCGATGTCGATGTGTAGGTCCCTGAGCTCGGGCATCCGCTTGCGATCCTCGTCCTTGAGCAGGTGGATCGGCTTGCGGGCGATCACGCCGCGGACGTCACCTCCTCGCGTGCTCAGGACGATCCGCTGTCCGACCAGCACGATCGGATCCCAGCCGCCAACCTGATCGAAGCGCAGGAAGCCCTCGTCATCGATATGGGTGACGTGCACGCCGATCTCGTCGATGTGCCCCACCACCGCCAGACGAGGACCGCCTGCCTGGCCGGGCAGGCGGGCCCAGGAGGATCCGACGTGATCGACGCCGACTTCCGCGCCCCAGCTCTCGCACCAGTCGCGCCAGGCCCGGGCCGGGGCCGTCTCGTGGCCGGACGGGCCGGCCGCCGTCAGGAGGCTCTGAAGAAGCTCGGGAACCGCCATGCCTCAGGCCGCCAGGAGCTGACGGAGGACGAACTGCAGGATTCCGCCGTGTCGGAAGTACTGCTGCTCCTTCGGCGTGTCGATGCGCACCGTCACCTTGAACTCCTTCTCATCCGCTTTGACCGTGAGCTCCCGAGGGACGTCATCATCGCCCGAAAGCCCCTCCACAGTGAAGCTCTCCTGCCCGGTCAAGTTAAGCGACTCAACCGAGTCCCCCTCCTGGAACTGCAGAGGAAGGACGCCCATACCTACCAGGTTGGAGCGATGGATGCGCTCGAAGCTCTGGGCGATCACGGCGCGCACGCCCAGAAGCCGCGTTCCCTTGGCCGCCCAGTCACGTGATGAGCCCGATCCGTACTCCTTGCCGGCCAACACGACCAGCGGGATATCGCTCTCGATGTACTTCATCGCGGCGTCGTAAATGGACATCTCCTCGCCGTCGCCGTCGCTGCCCTGATAAATCGTCACCCCACCCTCGGTGCCCGGCGCCAGGAGGTTGCGCAGACGGATGTTGGCGAACGTGCCGCGCATCATCACCTCGTGGTTGCCCCGACGGGCGCCGTAGGAGTTGAAGTCGCGACGCTCGACGGAGTGTTCGTTCAGGTAGTGCGCGGCCGGCCCGTCACGCTTGATCGAGCCGGCCGGTGAGATGTGGTCAGTGGTCACGCTGTCGCCGAGCACAGCCAGCACTCGAGCATCCTTTATGTCGTCGATCGGCTGCGGGTCCCGCGGGAGATCCTCGAAGAACGGAGGCCGGCGGATGTAGGTGGACCGCTCGTCCCACTCGAACAGCTCGCCGGACGGAACCTCCAGTGAGTTCCAGCGCTCGTCGCCGTCGAACACCTCGGCGTAGCTTCGACGGAACATGTCCGACTGCACCGCGTCCTCGATCGTCTCAGCCACCTCCTGTGAGGTCGGCCAGATATCTCTCAGGAACACCTCCTCGCCCTTCGAGTCGGCGCCGATCGGCTCGTTGTAGAGGTCGACGTTCATCGACCCGGCCAGGGCATAGGCCACCACCAGCGGTGGCGAGGCCAGGTAGTTCATCTTCACGTCCGGGTTGATCCGCCCCTCGAAGTTGCGGTTGCCGCTCAGCACCGACACGACCGCCAGGTCCGCCTCATTGACCACCTCGGAGATCTCGTCGGGCAGCGGGCCGCTGTTGCCGATGCACGTCGTGCAGCCGTAGCCGACCAGATTGAAGCCGAGCTCGTCCAGGTACTCGGTCAGCCCGGCCCGGTCCAGGTACTCGGTCACCACCTTGGAGCCGGGCGCCAGCGACGTCTTCACCCACGGCTTGACCGTCAGCCCGCGCTGGGCCGCGTTGCGGGCGAGGATCCCCGCTCCGAGCATGACGCTCGGGTTGGAGGTGTTGGTGCACGAGGTGATCGCCGCGATCACCACGTGGCCGTGGTCGAGCTCGGTTTCGGTGCCGTCGGCCAGCTTGATCGGAGCGCCGCGGCGTTCGAGTTGGGCGACCTCGCTCTCACCCGTTCGCCCGGGGGTGTTCGGCCCGTGGCCCTCGCCGTTGGGAACGTGTGTGGATACCGGGTCGCTGGCCGGAAAGGACTCGGCGATCGCCTCATCCTCGTCGTCCTCATCAGGCAGGAAGCCGGCCAGCGCCTGGCGGAAGGTATCCTTGGCGTCGGTCAGCGAAACCCGGTCCTGGGGGCGCTTGGGACCAGCGATGCTCGGCACCACCTCAGAGAGGTCGAGCTCCAGGGTGTCCGAGAAGGTGGGTTCCTCGGAATCCTCGTCGTGCCACATCCCCTGTTCTTTCGCGTAGGCCTCGACAAGCTCGATCAGTTCCTTCGGGCGACCGGAGAACTCCAGGTAGCGCAGCGTCTCGGCGTCGATCGGGAAGATCGCACACGTGGAGCCGAACTCCGGGGACATGTTGCCGATCGTTGCTCGGTCGGCCAGCGGCAGGTTGGGCAGGCCGGCGCCGTAGAACTCCACGAACTTGCCCACCACCCCGCGCTCGCGGAGCATCTCGGTGACCGTGAGGACGAGATCGGTGGCGGTGGAGCCCTCGGGTAGCTCGCCGACCAGCCTGAACCCGATCACCTGCGGGATGAGCATCGACATCGGCTGACCCAGCATCGCCGCCTCGGCCTCGATTCCGCCCACACCCCAACCGAGGACGCCGAGCCCGTTGATCATCGTCGTGTGCGAGTCGGTCCCGACCAGCGTGTCCGGGTAGGCCAGGCCGCGCTCGTCGTCGACGAACACCACCCGGGCCAGGTACTCCAGGTTTACCTGGTGGACGATGCCGGTGTCCGGAGGTACGACCTTGAAGTTGTGAAACGCTCCCTGCCCCCAGCGCAGGAACGCGTAGCGCTCCTGGTTGCGCTCGAATTCCATCTCCGCGTTCTTCTGGAAGGCGCCGGGGTTTCCGAACGAGTCGACCTGGACAGAGTGGTCGATGACCAGTTCGGCGGGGACGAGTGGGTTGATCTTGGCCGGATCGCCGCCCATCTCGCGCATGGCGTCGCGCATCGCGGCCAGGTCGACCACGGCGGGAACACCGGTGAAGTCCTGCATGACCACGCGGGCGGGCGTGAATGAGATCTCCTGGCTCGGCTCGTTCTTGGCGTTCCACTGGGCCAGCGCCTCGATGTCCTGCGCCCGGATCGACTCGCCGTCCTCGTTGCGCAGCAGGTTCTCGAGCAGGATCTTGAGCGAGAACGGAAGGCGCGCCACGTCGTAGGAGGACTGCAGCGCGTCGAGGCGGTAGATGTCGTACGACCGGCCGCTTACCTCGAGCGGACCCTTGGCGTCGAAGCTGTTGGTTGACATGTCGTTCTCCTGATCAGTTTCGGTCTCTCTCACTTTAGGTACCCGCGCGACTCCTACGCACCGCTTAGACGTGTCTTCGCGTCAGCTTCGCGGCACCCCCGACTCTTCTGGGGACCATGTACCTGCCCAGGAGGACCACGATGTTGAACAGATTTGGCCGCATGCTCGGTGGCCTGGCCGTCGGAGCGGTCGGTGCGCTCGCCATGGCCGGGGCCTACACCGAAGCCCACCGGGCGCCCGACCAGCCGTGAGCGGGTCATCGATTAGCGCCGAAGCCCTTCCCTACCGCGCCCCGGCCGCCGAGGGACCCGCCGGTATCTCGGCTGCGCGCCCGGCCCGCCGGCGGATCGATGCGTCGACCTCGGCTCGGCGTCTTCTCGCCCGCCCCGAGCTGTTCGCCGTCCTGGCTGTGGCCGGTGTGCTCAACCTCTGGAACCTGAGCGAGAACGGCTACGCCAATACGTTCTATGCCGCGGCGGTCAAGTCGATGGCTGGAAGCTGGCATGACTTCCTGTTCGCTTCGATGGACAAAGCCGGCTTGATGACGATCGACAAGCCGCCGCTCGCCTACTGGATTCAGGCGCTGGTCGTGCGGGTGTTCGGCTACAGCTCCTGGAGCCTGCTCATTCCCCAGGCGATCATGGGCGTCATCGCCGCCGGGCTGATGTACGACCTGACCCGGCGCCAGTTCGGACGCGCGGCCGGGTCTGCCGCCGGGCTGGTGCTGGCCACAACGCCGACGATCGTGGCTGTCTCGCGCCACAACAACCCCGATGAGCTGCTGGTCATGCTCAGCGTGGCGGCCGTGTGGTTGACGCTGCGCGGGCTGGAAACCGGGCGGACTCGCCACCTGGTCTGGGCTGGAGTGATGGTCGGCCTGGGCTTTGAGACGAAGATGGGTGTGGCCCTGCTGCTGGTGCCGCCGATCGCCGTTGCCTGGCTGTGGGTGCGCTGGGGTCGCGACGGCACCGGGCCGCGAAGCCATCTCCGGACGATCGGTCAGCTCCTGTGGGGCGGTCTGGCCATGGCCGCGGTCGGGTTGGCCTGGCCGGTGCTCGTCACGCTGACCCCAGCCGCTGACCGGCCGTGGGTCTCCGGCACGTCGGACAACAGCATCTGGTCGCTGATCACCAGCTACAACGGCCTTGGCCGCCTCACCGGGCAGTCCGGCGGGCCGGGCGGAGGCGGAGCTGGAGGAGGCGGAGGCGCCGGCTCCGTGTTCGGCGGGAACACCGGCCTCTTCCGGCTGCTCCAGAGCGGGCTGGGAGATCAGGCCGGCTGGCTGCTCGGCTTCGCGCTGGTGGCCGGCGTAGGTCTGATCGCCCTCAGCCGGCTGCGCCGCCGCGACCCTCGCACGGGCTTCGTGATCCTGCTCGGCGGAACGCTCCTCACGGTGGGGGTCGTGTTCAGCTTCGCTTCCGGGATCTTTCACCCCTACTACGTCTCGATGGTGGCCCCCTGGGTTGCCGCGCTGGTTGGCGCGGGGGTCGGCGAGATGCTGCCGCGACCGATCGGAGCCTCCACGGGAACCCGCTCTGCGCGGATCCTCGGGCCGGCGGCGCTGATCGGCGGTGCCGTCACCGAGCTGGTCGTACTGGGGAACCTGACCGGTCAGCTCTCCTGGGCCAAGTGGGTGGTGATCGCGGGCGGCATCGGCGGTGCCGTCCTGCTCACCCTGGCTCTGTCTGCGCGCCTGCGCGTCGCGCTCGCCGCGGCGGCCTGTGCCGCGCTGCTGGCGGCGCCGGCCACCTGGGCTGCCGAGACCCTGTCGCATGCGACCAGTGGCACGTTCCCCACGGGTGGTCCGGCCAGCGCCGAGGTCGGCGGGATGGGCGGCCGCGGAGGGGCTGGCGGTCGCGGGGCGGGCAGCCACTTCCGCGGCGGCTTCACGCCGCCATCTGGCGCAACCGGCGGTCCGGCCGCCGGCGGCGGGGTACCCAGCCTGTTCCGGAACGGCTCCTCCGCCCCGACCGGCGCCTCGCCTGCCGGGGGAGCCCCCACCGGGGGTCCGTCCGGAGCTTCGGGAGCCGGTGCGCGTACGGTCGGCGGTGCCGGGGCTGGCGGGTTCGGCGGAAACAGCAGCACCCTTGCCGCCGCCGCCAAGTACGCCAAAACGCACGGTGGCGGCACCGTCGCCGTCGACAGCCAGAGCTCGGCCGCGCAGGCGATCATGGACGGGTCCGGCAACGTGGCCGGGATCGGCGGTTTCTCCGGCCGCGAGGCCACCGTCTCGGCCCGGTGGCTGGCCACGGAGGTCAGGCAGGGGCGGCTGCGCTGGCTGCTGGCCGACAGCTCGGGCGGCCCGAGCCTTCCCGGCGACACCCGCACCGGGAGTGCCAACGCGGTCCGCATCGCCGAGCGTGTGGCCCGCAAGGTGACCTTCACCGCAAACGGTCAGAAGGTGACTCTGTATGACCTGCAGGGAAAGGCGGCGGCGATACTGGCCGCTGCCCAGCGCTGACTCTGGGAGCGTTCCCCGCGCCAGGCGCGGGGAACCTTCCCAGAGTGCCCGCCGGCCGGGGCGCCCGCGGCAGTGCGCCAGATGATCGCGGCGGGCAACGCGATCGCCACCCTGCCCTACATCTGGGGCGGAGGTCACGGCTCCTTCCAGGCCGCTGGCTATGACTGCTCGGGCTCGACCAGCTACGTGCTGGCGGCGGCGGGCCTGTTGAGCTCACCCGAGGTGTCGGGCGACTTCGAGTCCTATGGCGACCCTGGGCCCGGCCGGTGGGTGACCATCTACGCCAACGCCGGCCATGTCTGGATGGACATCGCCGGGTGGCGGTTCGACACGGTCGCGCTGGCCTATG
>DASZNA010000075.1:0-3372 GCA_035551655.1 Solirubrobacteraceae bacterium | reverse complement strand
GGGCGCGCTGGGGGCGGCGGACATCCGACTCGCCGGGCTACTTGGACTCGTCCTGGGCTGGCCAGGCTGGACCACGGTCATCGTCGGTACCCTGCTCGGCCTGCTCTACGGCAGCCTCACCAGCGCCACCATGATCGCCCTGCGGTGCGCCACCCGCCACACCCTCATTCCCTTTGGCCCAGCCTTGATCGCGGGAGCCTTCACAGGCTTGCTTCTTCCTCTCGGCTAAGCGTGAACAGCTCCACGACGGATCGACCGCAGAGCCCCGTGACCAAGAATCCGCCGTTTCCGGTTCTTGAACCCGTGCCGATTGGCCGAGTGGGGAATTCGCTTGGACCGTCAGCTCTGCCCACCGGGCAGGGGTGAGTGCGCCCGGTGTTGGTGAGGACGGCGAGCGTTCACTTTGGCCACGGCATGCCTCCTAAGATCACCAGCGACCCGGCCGTCCGTGACCGTGAGGGATGGTCGGGAGCTGAGGCCCGGGCAGGCGGGACGCCGGTCTGGGTGGGCTCCGGTCTGGTTCTGTAGAGAGTCCCGGCCGTCCCGTCCCCGGACGACTGTGGGGAGAAAGCAGGGACGGGAGGGCCGGGGTCTGCGCTGGCTGGGTTGATGGACAGGCCGGGAGGGTGGGCAGCACGTCGGTGTCGCCGAGGCCGCTGTCTCGCCCCTGCTTGTCAGGGCCAGAGTGGATCGGCCGGTGCGCTTGGCTCGCGCTGGGTGACGATGGGGGGCTTGCCGGGAGTTCGGCTGCGAGCAGGGACAGTAGTTGTGCCTCTTCGGGTGGGCGCAGCAGCCAGTATCTGGCCTTGATCAGGATCCGACAGGGCTGGCGCCGGATGCTCATCATCGCGCCGGGGCGGCGGCAGGATCGGCAGCGGCCCCGGCGATCGATGGAGTGCTCGCGCAGTAGCAGGTAGAGCACGGCACTGACGCGATACCGGATCGAGTCCGCCTGATCGGCGACGCTGGGCCCGGCTTGCACGGCCTGGCGCAACTCGTCGCCCAGCGCCTCACTTATCAGCCGATGGCTGGTCTGGCCAACCGTCCAGTCTGTACCAGCCACGGGCATCACATCGTCCCTGTCGAGGGTGCCGGGCGGGTGATAGGGATGACGCGCATGCCGATTCCGGCCACCGTTGCGTCCTCTCCCACCCAGGCCAGCCGTGTGGCCTGGGTGATCGCCATCCAGCTCACCTCCTCCGCGATCTCGATCGAGGCCCTATACCTGGCTGCAACCTGCGGCGTCGTCGAGGACGCGCAGCAGGTGGGGCCGCACGCTGATCATCTGATTGTTCGGAAAGCACACGTAAAGCGAGGCAAGGCCGCGGCCGACGACGTGGCCGCGCTGATGTAGCCGGGAACCCAGCAGCGCCGGTTCGGCCCCGTCGGCGACTTGTTCCACCTCGCAGAACAAGGAAATGGGGGTCCCATCGACATCGCGCCACCGCTGCTGCGCCGGTGGCGGTGCGTCAGCGGGCATCCGCGCATACCTCCTCGGGCTGGTTGATGCCGGCTGGCCGCCAGGAGCCCCACGCCGGGGGTTGCGGGCTCGACCGGCGGCCAGCCGGGGATCGGGTGCGGCTGGGCCCGGTGGCGCTGTCGGGCGCGATCACCACGGGCTCTTCATCGCGGTGGCCAGCCGGTCAGCCCGCACGCGCGCCCGGCCTGGTGAAGGCAGCCGGATCGTCATCGGGCGTTGCCGAGCCCGGGGGATGAGCAGACCGGCGGGAGCCGGATACTCAACGTGCGGGGCGGCGGGATGCGCCGGGTGCACCAGCTCAAGCAAGGCTCGCAGCGCTGGCTGCGGCGGCCCCTCGTAGGACCAGACCACCACCGTGGGGGCGAAGAGGTCCAGGGTGTCGCGTTTCGGCACCCGAGCCGTGAGCATCCGATCGAAATCCTGGATGGTGAGCAGATCCACGTAGTGATCCCACTGGTAGCAGGCCAGCAACGCATACGGGGCGTGCTTGGGGCCGCAGCGATACGCCGTGAACCCATCGGCGGCCACCTTGGCGAGCAACTCCTCGACGTCCGGTGGCAGGCCCTCTCGCTGGCTGGAACGGGGGCCTGTTGACGGTGAACGCCTCACGCGCTGATCACCGCAGAGGGCAGTGGCCCGGCGGCGAAAGTGGGCAGTGCGCGTTCGCGTTGCGGTGAGCGGAAAGTCATCCCTGCCACGTGCGGATGACCCAACGCAAGCGGACGGCTCAACGCGCTGGGAGCGGGGGACGCCAGGACTGGTGGACAGGAGGCGCGCAGGTTTACCGCACTCGTGGCGGGATTATGCGCAGGCTCGCGCGTAGGTCCGAACAACACGGGAGCTATCTGATCATCGCATTGGCTGCATGGGCAGGTCAGTTCGTCATATGCGGATGCGCCGTATCCGTGATTCGGCTGGGTAGGTCGCCTGGAGGCCTGGGGCCGTAGCCATTACGGTTGATCCACTATTGGTGGCAGTCCGGTGACTGGGAGAGGCGGCGGTGCGGATGGCAGGCAACCTCGGTCCCGATCGAGCTGGCGAGCCGTGTGACACCCACGAGGTCTGCGAGCCTGGGCTGCACCAGGGGTGTCCTAGCGAACCCTGCTCACCGCACTTAGGCATCGGGGAGCCACAGTTGGACGTCGAGTTCTTCGTTCGTGAGCCGGTCCGGCGGGCGCTAGCAGGCTATGACTTTGGTTATCTGTTCCGGGCTGTCCGCCGCCACGCCGGGTTGACTCAGCAAGAGCTCGGTAACTTGCTCGAGCTGGATCAGGACCGTATTTCCCGCGTTGAACGCGGTGAACGGCGGCTCCGTGATATCTCGATCATCGCTCGCGTCGCATCTCGCCTGGGAATCCCCCCGGTCCTGCTCGGTTTCGATCCGGGCACGGTTAGCGTGGAGTGGCCAGATGTGGGCGAGACTCGGGCGGTGGATTGGGTGCGGCGGCGCGACTTTTCGTGGATCGTGGCCGGGATCATTTTGGGCGTCGGGGTCGACGCGCTGGATGCCGAGCGGCTTGACGCGTTGTTGCCCACGGGCCGAGCCGCGTCGGCGACGTCGCGGATCGGGTTGGCCGACGTGGAAGCGATCGAGCAAGCCACCGCCGTGTTCCGGCAGTCGGACTTTAGCCGTGGTGGTGGGGTCTGTCGTCCGATGGCCGTGGCCAAGTTGCGCTCGGTGCTGGCGTTGTATCACGCGGCCTGCGACTCCGCGGTACGAGGTCGGCTGATGGTCGCCACCGCTGATCTTGGCATGGTTGCGGCGTGGGCCAGTTATGACGCTGAACGCCACAACGATGCCCGTCGACTATGGATGATCGCCTTAAGCGTCGCGCGCCAGGCTGACCATCCGAGAGCCACGGACCTCACCGCCGATCTGCTGCTGGATATGG
>DASZNA010000074.1:0-14993 GCA_035551655.1 Solirubrobacteraceae bacterium | reverse complement strand
ACGTAGGCGCCCTGGCTCTCGAACGGCGCCCGGCGCACATCCGCCCAGTCCTGGGCCTCGCGAGCCAGCCGCTCCATGACCGGGCCCGTCTGCTCGTAGTGGCACCACACCAGGACGGTGGGACCGGCGCCGGAGATCGTGGCGCCCAGGGCTCCCATCTCCGGGGCCAGCTCCAGGAGCTCGGCGGAGCGCGGGTACAGGTGGGCCCGGTAGGGCTGATGCACGCGGTCGCGCAACCCGGCGGCGATCAGCTCCCAGTCCCCGGTCCCCAGCCCGAGGGCGAGGCGGGCGGTGGCGGCCAGGTTGAAGCTGACGTCCGCCATGGGCACGCGGTCGGGCAGGGCCGAGCGAGCCTGCCGCGTGCGCACGGCCACGTGCGGCACGACGAGCACCGCCTCCAGCCCGAGGGGCACGTCCAGGCGGGTGACCGTGTCCCCATCACAGATCACCACCCCGCCCTGGAGCGCGGCGGCCACGTTGTCCGGGTGACCCTCGAGCTCAGCCGCCTGCCCGAGCAGGTCGATGTCCAGCTCGAAGATGTGATCGGCGGCCATCAGCCCCGCAACGAAGGCCGCGGCACTCGAGCCCAGGCCGCCGCTCAGGGGGATCTCCGAGGAGATCCTGAACTCGAAGGCGTCGGCGGAATGCAGCCGCTCGAACCCTCTCACCACCAGGTTTCGCCTGTCCCGGGCCACATCCAGCTCGGTCACCACGGCGAAGTTGCCGGTCTCCACCACCTCGACTTCGAGATGCAGGGCCAGCGCCGCCGCCAGCACGTCGAACCCCGGGCCCAGGTTGGCCGAGGAGGCCGGTACCCGGATCAGCCGCCGGCGGCCCAGGTGTCCGGGGCGGCCGGGACGGCTCACCGCAGCACCGCCCGCTCGATCGCCCCGATCTCCGGCGGGCAGGGGAGAACCGCGCCGGCCTGTTCCAGCGCGATCTGGGGGTCCTTGAGCCCATGGCCGGTGAGGACGCACACCACTCGCTCGGCGCCTCGGACGCCGTGCACCAGCAGTCCCGCCACGCTGGCCGCCGAGGCCGGCTCGCAGAACACGCCCTCGCCGGCGGCCAAAAACCGGTAGGCGTCGAGAATCTGCTCGTCGGTCACCGCCGCCACGCCACCCTCGGAGGCCGTCATCGCGTTCATTGCCTCCTCCCAGCGCGCCGGGTTGCCGATCCGGATGGCGCTGGCCACCGTCTCGGGATGCTCCACGGGTGCGCCGTGAACGAGCGGGGCCGCTCCGGCGGCCTGGAAACCGAACATGCGCGGCCGCTGCGCGGCTGGAAGGATTTCGCTGAAGCCTCGCCAGTAGGCGGTGACGTTCCCCGCGTTGCCGACCGGGATGCACAGCGCGTCCAGGTCTCCCAGCGCCTCGACCACCTCGAAGGCGGCCGTCTTCTGGCCCTCGATGCGGAACTCGTTGACCGAGTTGACCAGGGCGATCGGATGACGGTTGGCCAGCTCCCGGACCAGTTTCAGCGCCTCGTCGAAGTTGCCCTGCAGCGCGATCACGCGGGCGCCGTGCATGAGCGCCTGGGCCAGCTTTCCGGTGGCGATCTTGCCCTCGGGGACGATCACCGCGCCCCGCAGCCCGGCGCGCGCCGCGTAGGCCGCCGTAGAGGCGGCGGTATTGCCGGTGGACGCGCAGATCACGGCCTCCGCGCCTTCCCGCACCGCGGCTGACACCGCGCAGGTCATGCCCCGGTCCTTGAACGAGCCCGTGGGGTTGGCGCCCTCCAGCTTGAGCCAGACCTCGGCCCCGACTCGCTCAGACAGGCGGGGAGCGAACACGAGCGGAGTCGAGCCCTCCTCCAGGGAGACGACTGGGTCCTCCTCAGCGAACGGCAGGCGGCCCCGGTAACGCTCGATCAGTCCGGCCATCGCGGGCAGGATGTCAGAGCCGGGGCCCTGGGACCTGCCCAGCGCGGGGCGCCCGCCTCAGGCGACGTCCAGCACGACCTTGCCCACCGCCCCGCGGCCGTCGATCAGCTGCAACGCTTCGGCGGCGCGCTCGAGGGGGAACTGGGCGCCCACCACGGGCTTCACATGGCCGGAGTCGATCATCCCGGCCAGCGCGTCGCCCACCTCGGCCGCATACTGCGGTTTGGGCATCACAGAGGCCCCCCAGCCGGCCCCCACCACGTCCAGGTTGTTGAGCAGCAACCGGTTGACCCGGAGTTCCGGGATCGAGCCAGCGGTGAACCCGACGACCAGGAGGCGGCCGTTCTCCTTCAGCGAGCGCAGGCTGTCGGTGAATCGATCTCCTCCCACCGGGTCGACCACGACGTCGGCTCCCCCGAGCTCCCGCGCCTGGTCCTTCCAGGGCCCGGTCGACAGGAGCACGTGGTCGGCACCGACGGAGGCGACGAGCTGCGCCTTCTCGTCAGTGGACACGACGGCGATCGTCGTAGCGCCCAGCGCCTTGGCCACCTGGAGTGAGGCGGTGCCAACGCCGCCGGCCGCGCCGTGGACGAGCACCGTCTCGCCAGCGCGCAGGCGACCCCGGGTGTGCAGAGCGAAGTAGGCCGTGTGGTAGTTGAGGACCAAACCGGCGCCTTGCGGGAAGTCGAGGGCCTCGGGCAGCGGGAAGGTGAAGTGAGCCGGAGCGACGGCCACCTCGGCGAAGCCGCCCAGGAAACAGAACGCAGCCACCCGATCGCCCGGCTGAAGCGACGAGCCCTCGGGAGCGCTTCGCACCGTCCCGGCCACCTCGCTCCCCGGCACGAACGGCAGCGGCGGCTTGAGCTGGTACTCGCCCCGCGTCTGCAGGACCTCGGGAAAGGAGACGCCCGCTGCCTTGACCTCGACCACGACGCCGTGCCCCGGCGTGAGCGGATGGGAAACCTCGGGCTCGTCGATGTCGGACAGCTGGAGGGCCGTCTCGGGCCCGGTCAGCTCGGTGATCTGCATTGCTCTCATGTCGTGCGCGTCTCCATGTCTCTAGCCGAACTCTTAGCCGAACTGCTCTTCCAGGACCCGGATGGCGCGCGGCGGGGCCCGCAACACATCCAGCTTCGCGATCTCTTCCATGGCCGCCTGGAAGCGCGACTCGAGCACCGGGTGGGCCACCATGACCAGCCGAGCCTGCTCGTCGAGCCCTTTCTGGACCACGGACTTGACCGACACGCCGTGGGTGGACAGGATCCCGGCCACGGTGGCCAGCACGCCTGGTTCGTCGGCCACCTCCAGGTGCAGGTAGAAGCCGGAGGTGACGTCGTCGACCAGCTCCAGGGCCTGGGTGGCCATCGGCGCGGTCGACGGCGGGATCATGGCACTGACCACGTCCCCCAGGACGGCCGTGGCGGTCTGCGGCCCGCCCGCTCCGGGTCCCGACATCGTGATCTCGGTGATCTCGCTCGACTCGACCGTCACCGCGTTGAACGGGCCGTTGACCGAGGCCAGCGGATGGCCGGGATACAGAAACAGTGGGTGCACCCGGACGGACAGGCCGCCCTCGATCCGCTCGGCGGTGCCGACCAGCTTCAGCCCCAGGCCGAGCTCCTGGGCATATGCCATGTCGTCGGGGGTGATCTGCTCGATGCCCTCGTAGCGAACCTGATCCAGGCGCACGGGCGTGTCGAAGGCCAGGCGGGCCAGGATGGCCATCTTGGCCGCGGCATCCCGGCCATCCACGTCCTGCGCCGGGTCGGCCTCGGCGTAGCCAAGCCGCTGGGCCTCGGCCAGCGCCTGCTCGTAGCTCAGCCCCACGCGAGCCATCTCCGTGAGGATGAAGTTGGTCGTGCCGTTGACGATCCCGTGCACCCGATCGATACGGGCGCCGGCCAGGGATTCCTGGAGCACCCGGATGACCGGAACCACCCCGGCCACCGCGGCCTCGAAGCGCAGCTGGACATTGGACTCCCGAGCCACGGCGAACAGCTCCTCACCGTGCTGGGAGAGAAGCTGCTTGTTGGCGGTCACCACGTGGCGCCCGGCGCGCATCGCCTGGAGCACGTAATCACGCGCCGGCTCGATCCCCCCGATCAACTCGACGATCAGGTCGGCCTCCTCCAGAACCTCGGTAAAGGCGCCCCCGTGGCGGGTGAGGACGCCGGACAGGACGGGTCGCAGGCCGGTGATCCGCTCCACCCGGTCGGCGTGCCGGTTCAGCAGGAGGGCGAAGGCACCTCCCACGGTCCCCCGGCCCAGCAGTCCGATCCGGAACTCAGCGGACATCACGGCTCATCAGATCCTCGTAGGTCTCGCGTCGCACGACCAGGCGAGCCTGCCCGTCGTTCACGAACACGACCGGCGGCCGAGGGACTCCGTTGTAGTTGTTGGCCATGGCGTAGCCATATGCGCCGGTGGCGGGGGTGACGACGACGTCGCCTGGGACGGGATCGGGGAGCTCCACGTTGTGGATGATCACGTCACCGGACTCGCAGTGCTTGCCGACCAGCTGGCAGCGCTCCCCGCCGGCCGCCCGGGGCCGGTCGGCCAGGAGTGCCTCGTAGCGCGAGCCGTAGAGCATCGGGCGAAGGTTGTCCGACATTCCGCCGTCCACCGCCACCCAGGTGGAGACGTTGCGCTTGACCGTCTCGACGGTGTACAGGGTGATCCCCGAGTTGGCCACCAGGGCACGGCCGGGCTCGATCAGCAACCGGCGTCCTGAACCCAGCAGCTGATCGGCGGCGTCCAGAAGCGCGGCCAGATACGCCTCCACCGTGGGTGGCTCGTGGCCGTTCAGGTAGCCGGCCCCCAGCCCTCCCCCCAGGTTGTACACCGGGAACTCGCCCAGGCCGGCCAGCGCCTCGACGGCCCGGCGGAACGGCGCCAGGTCGAGCAGCTGGGAGCCGATGTGGCAGTGCAGTCCAACCAGGTGCAGGCACTCCGAGCCGGCCAGCCGCTCTCTCGCCGCCGGCAGATCGGCTGGTCCCAGACCGAACTTGGAGTTGGCCTGGCCGGTCGAGATGGCGGCGTGCGTGTCTCCGCTGACGTCGGGAGTCACCCGCAGGAGCACCGGCTGCCGAAGCCGCAGCGAGGCAGCGATCCCCTCGACCCGGTCGAGGTCGTGCAGCGAATCGAGCACCACATACCCCACCCCGGCCTCGAGGGCCGCCCGTATCTCATCGGCGGACTTGGCATTGCCGTGCAGGACGATCCGCTCAGGGGAAAACCCGGCGGCCAGCGCCAGCACCAGCTCACCTCCGGAGGCCACATCACAGCCCAGGCCCTCTTCACGGAGCACCCGCAGCACCGCCGTGCACGGAAACGCCTTGGAGGCGAACAGCACATCGCCGTCCGGATGACGGGTCCGCACGCCATCCAGGAAGGCTCGGGCCCGCCGGCGCAGGTCCTCCTCGCTCACCACATACGCGGGGGTTCCGAACTCGCGCGCCACCTCCAGCAGGTCACAGCCGCCGACTTCCAGGTGACCCTGACGGTTGATCCGGCTGCCCCACGGGAGGACGGTGGAGATGTCGGTGGCTGCGCCGGTCGTCAAGGGGGGCGATGATGTCACGCCATGCGACGCCTCCGCACTGTGAACGTCAGCCGTCCCGCCGAGTCAGCCAAGCTCGACGGGCTCGCCTATACGCTGTGGCTCCCGCCCGAGGGAGCACCGGGCGGGGTGGTGATCCTTCACGGCGCGGGATCGAGCAAGGAAAGTCATCACGACTTCGCGCGGATGCTCGTGGCCGGCGGATTGGGTGCCCTGTGCTTCGACCAGCGGGGGCACGGAGAGAGCGAAGGCGCGCTCGACGCCCGTGCCGGACGGGACGTGGCGCGGATGGCCGATCTCCTCCGCGAGCGTCTGGGGCGGGCCGGTGCTCCGGTGGCTCTCCGCGGCTCGAGCATGGGGGGTTACCTGGCGATCGCCGCCGCCGAGCAGGCCCGGGCTCGCGCGGTGGTGGCGATCTGTCCCGCGCCGGCACAGCTGCTCCGAACCGGGCTGACCCGGCACGGCTTCGGATTTGAGGCCGACGTGGACGGACTCGGCGCATTTCTGGCCGAACACGACCTGGACGCGGCACTCGACTCACTCCAGGCGCCGGTGTTGCTGCTCCATGCCGAAGGTGATGAACAGGTACCGGTGCAGAGCTCACGCGAACTGTCCGGCCACCTTCGCTCGCCGGACAGCCGGCTGGTCGTGGTGCCGGGCGGCCATCACCGCTCGATCCAGCACGACGCGGACCTACAGGCGCTCAGCGTGCGCTTCATCGAGCGCGCGCTCGTCTGAACTCAGAGGCCGCCAGTCAGGCCGGAGAGTCGCTTGCCCACCCTGGTGACGGCGCCGCCCGCCGCCGACCCGAGCCCGGACACGACGCCACCGGCAGCCTGGGCCGCTGAGCTCACAGTCTTTCCAGCCGTCGGGCTGACGGTGCCGACGGCTCCGCCTACGGATTTGCCGAGGCCGGACACCGTCGCGCCGGCCAGGCTGCTGACCGAGTCGAGGGTCGAGCCCGCGGCACCCGTTACCGAGGACACCGTCCCGTCCACCGGCCCCGAACCGCCCCCGGAAGATTCGTTGCCGCCGGAGCCGGCCGCCGGGGCGCCGCCCACCGCAGTCACAACCCCGCCGCCCCCGGGACCGGTGGCCCGGGCGGCTCCGCGTCCGCCCCCACCCCCACCTGTAGCTCCGGCGCCGCCGTGGCGGGTGGTTCCGGCTGCGCCTGCGGGTCCGGCCCGCAGGGCGGCCAACGCGGCGAGGACCCGCGGTGCCGGCTTGACTGGCTGGCTGACCGGCCGGGCGGTGATGACCGAGAGGGCGGGAGGCGGCGTCGAGCCAAGCGGCCAGCCGCGGAAGGCCACGAGCGCGCTGGCCAGGATGAAGAGCACCGCAGCTCCCGCTACCAAAGAACCAGCTGTCCCCAGGCCGGCGACGTATGCCCGCTTCACACGCACCTCATCCATATATCGGCCATCGAGAACAAAACTTTAGCCCTCGGATGAAGAAAAATCTCTGCTTGAAAGGGGGCGTGCGGCGGGGGGCGCATGACCTGGCGACGAAGCGGCGCAGGGCCGGGTTGGCGTGGGAACGGCCATAACTACACCACCCCCAGCCCCCGAAGGGGGGTTCGTGTAGTTGTGGTCGCTATGCGGCCCTAACTACACCACCCTCTCCAGCTGGCCGGGGGGTAGTGCACTTATGGCCCCCCGGGGCTGGGGCTCGCCACCGCCGCCGCCGTTTCTGTTGCCGCGGCGCCCAGGCGGGTGGAGACCGGCAATCCCAGAAGCAGACAGGCCCCGGCGGCGACCGCCAGCGCCAGGTGCACGGTCGAGGCGGTTGGACCACTGGCCAGCGCGACGCCGGCCAGACCGGCTCCCACGGCCGCGCCGACCAGGCGCGCCGCCGACAGGATCGCGGAGACCCGGCCATGCGAGGCGGCTTCGGTGGCGTTCAGAGCGGCACGGGAGGTGGGCACGAACAGCAGGCCGAGCCCGAGGCCCACGGGCACGAGGGCGAAGATCGTGCCGATGCCATGCAACGAGACACCGGGAATGGCCAGGATGACCAGGCCCACTCCGGCGCCGGTAAAACCAAGCACGGCCGGCAGGCGCTCCCCGCGCCGATCGACCAGGCCGCCGGCCAGCGGCGCGGCGGCACCCACCAGGAGGGCGACGAGGATCAGGACGGCGGAGGCGCCCAGGGCCGAGTAGCCGACCGAGCGCTGCAGGTACTGCTCGGCCAGGTAGAAGGTCCCGATCATCACAGCGAAGGTGAGCCCGGCCACGCAAGCGGCGGCTCCCACCTGAGCGCTGAGCACGCGCTGGCGGCCTTCGGCACCCAGCTCATGGACGATCGACGGCAGGTGCTTGGCGATGCCCCAGGCCGCCAGCAGAGCCAGCGGAACGAGCGCCCACCAGGCGGCCCGCCATCCGAAAGCAACGGTGAGCAGTCCGCCCAGCAGCGGCCCGACCAAATTGGCCATGCCGGCGCTGGCGCCCCAGATGCCCAGGGCACCCCCCCGGCGATCGGCGGGGAACCCGCTCACCGCGCCGGCCAGGGCGGCGGGACTCACCAGACCGGCGCCCACACCCTGGATCACCCGGGTGCCCACCAGCAGTCCGAGGTCGGAGACGACGGCGCCCAGAGCGGCGCCGACGGCGAACACGACCAGCCCGAACAGCGCGACGGGGCGGGCCCCGAAGCGATCCACCAGCCGGCCGCCGGGGAACAGGAGCAGGGCGTAGGCGGCGAAGTAGGCGCTCAGGATCAGCGCGGTGGAGGCGCTGGTGACGTGCAGGTCATGGGCCACCGAGGGGAGCGCCACGGTGATCACGGTGCCGTCCAGCTGCAGGAGCGCCGCGGCGGCCGTGCAGGCGGCCAGCCGAGTCCAGGCCGACCGGGGCAGTGGCTCCCCGGATGAGCGACGCCGGGATCGACGCGCGCGCCGCGGGGAGACCGACTGATCGGAGACTGCCATCGGTTCCAGTATTGCGCGGTCGCCGAATCGCCGATAATCCGCGCCCGGTGCGGCCAGAGGTAGCCATTCTGTGTGGTGGACGGGGCACGCGCCTGCAGGAGCGCACGCAGTCAATCCCCAAGCCGCTGGTCGAGATCGGCGGCCGGCCGATTCTCTGGCACGTCATCCAGATCTACCTGGCCCAGGGATTCCGGAGGTTTCACCTGCTCACCGGCTACCGGGCCGAGATGATCGAGACCTTCGCGCGCCAGACGACTTGGCCGGCTGGGACCGAGGTGCGCTGCCTGGACACCGGTGAGGAGACACCGACCGGAGGGCGGGTTCACCGGGCCCGCGAGGCGCTGGACGGCGGGATGTTCTGTCTCACATATGCCGATGGTGTGGCCGACATCGACCTGCCGGCGCTGCTCGAGCATCATGAGCGCCAGCAGCCTGTGGCGACGATGACCGTGGTCCGTCCCCAGCTGCCGTTCGGGGTGGCCCAGCTGAATGGCGATGGCCGGGTGCAGGGCTTCGCGGAGAAGCCGCGCAGCGACCACTGGATCAACGGCGGCTTCCTCTGCCTGGAGCCAGCGGTGTTCGATTCGCTGCGAGCGGACTCCGTACTGGAGCGCGAGCCGCTGGCCGGGCTGGCGGCGGCGGGGCAGCTCGGCGCATTTCGCCACGAGGGATTCTGGGAGTGCCTGGACACCTACAAGGACGCCGTCGCGCTCAACGATCTGTGGCGCGATGACACGGCTCCGTGGAAGGTGTGGAGTTGAGCGATTCCACGCTGGTGACCGGTGCCTACGGGCTGCTCGGCGGCTGGCTGGTCGGTGCGCTCCTCAAGCGGGGAACGCAGGTCACGGTGCTGCACCGGGATGACCGCCCCGAGTCGGGCCTCGCGCTGATGGGACTGGAGTCCAGAGTCTCGGTGGTTCACGGCGATCTCACCCAGGACGGACTGATCGACCGGGCGCTGGCCGAGTACGACGTGGACACGGTGTTTCACCTGGCCGCCCAGACGCTGGTGCCCACGGCGAACCGGTCCCCCCTCTCCACCTTCGAGACCAACGTCAGGGGCACGTGGCTGCTGCTGGAAGCCTGCCGCCGGCACGAGGTGAGCCGGGTTGTCGTGGCCTCCTCGGACAAGGCGTACGGATTCCAGCCCGAACTGCCCTACCGGGAGGAGCAGCCCCTGGAAGCCCGCTTTCCCTATGACGTATCCAAGGCGGCCGCCGACCTGCTGGCTCGCTCCTACTGGCACACGTGGGGGCTGCCGGTGGTCGTGACGCGGTTCGCCAACCTGTACGGGGGCGGGGATTTCAACTTCTCCCGCCTGATCCCCGAGGCGGTCACGGCCGCGTTGTCCGGCCGCAATCCGGTGATCCGCTCCGACGGCTCGCCCGAACGAGACTTTCTCTACGTGGAGGACGCGGTGGGGGCCTACTTGGCCATCGCCGACGCGCTCGGGCGCGGCGAGGGGGCGGGACAGGCGTTCAACGCCGGTGGCGGCGCGCCCCACCGGGTGCTTGACGTGGTGCAGACCGTCTGCCGGCTGTCCGGGACCGGGGTGGTCCCTGACGTGCGGGGACAGGGCACTCCGGCCGGGGAGATCGACCGCCAGTGGGTCGACTACCGACGACTTCACGACCTGACCGGCTGGACGCCAGCGGTAGCGCTCGAGGACGGCCTCGGCCGCACGATCGACTGGTACCGCCGCCACGGATTCGAGCGCTGAGCCTGGCCTAGGCCGCCGTCAGTGGCCGTATGGGGTGCCTGAGATGTTCGCGCCGCACAGCGCTCCGCCGTTCAGCGTGTGCGTGCACGGATAGCGGTTGAGCCCGAAGCGGTAGAGCTCCGCGTCGAACGTGCCACTGAGATAGAGGATCGCTAGCAGCGCCACCACGATGAAGATGGCGAACAGCCCGAACCTCCGCCGGTCCGTTTCCATGAGAGGATTCTCACGCGAGAGTCGGTCGTTTCGCTCCTCGCGGGATTGTTCGGAAGTTCTTCGGGGGCCTCTGCCACCATTCCGAGCGAGATGAACAAGACCAGGAACTTCGGCCGGGATCCTGGATTGCAGGCCCGGATGATGCTCACCCTGTTCCTGCTCGGCCTGGTCTACGCCGTGCTCATCGGGGTCCTGTTCGCCGCCGGCGTCGGCGCGGTGACGATCGCCGTGATCGCCGGAGGCCTGTTCCTGATCCAGTTCTTCACCTCGGATCGGATCGCGCTGGCCAGCCTGGGCGCTCGGGAGATCGCACCGGGCGACGGTCCCGGCGCGGCCAAGCTGATGGGGGTCGTCCAGCGGTTGGCGATTCAGGCCGACATCCCGATGCCGCGGGTAGCGGTCGCCGACACCCCGATGCCCAACGCCTTCGCGGTGGGGCGCTCCCCCAAGAGTGCCACCGTGTGCGTAACCACCGGGCTGCTCAGCCTGCTGGAGGACGGAGAGCTCGAGGCGGTGCTGGGCCATGAGCTGACCCACATCGCCAACCGCGACGTGATGGTGATGACGCTGGCCAGCTTCTTCGCCTCGATCGCCTCGTTCATCGTCCAGATGGGCTTCTGGTTCGGCGGTGCGTTCGGCGACGACGAGGACGGTGGCCCGAGTGCCCTGGTGGTGATCCTGGTGTCCGGGCTCGTCTACGTGGTCTCGTGGCTGCTGCTGCAGGCGCTATCCCGCTACCGGGAGTTCGCCGCCGACCGCGGCTCCGCCGTGATCACGGGCCGGCCCAGCGCGCTGATCTCGGCCCTGATGAAGATTGAGAGTTCGATGGGCAGGATTCCGCAGCGCGACCTGCGCGCCGCCTCCGGGGAACTGGCTGCGTTCTACATCTTCCCGCCGCAGGTCAAGCAGTCGGTGACCACTTTGTTCTCCACGCACCCATCCCTGGAGCAGCGGATTTCCGCCCTCCAGCGGCTGGAGGTGCAGCTGCAGGCCAGCGGACGCGCGGCGTCGCTCAGATAGACCGGCTCTAAACTGCCCGCCGGTGAACGGGCAATCCGCCAAGGCCGAGTTCGACGTCTGCGTGGTCGGGCTGGGCCGTGTCGGTCTCCCGCTCGCGCTGTCGTTCGCCGACCGGGGACTGAAGGTTCTCGGCGTGGACAACGACTCCCGCATTCTTGACCGGCTGCGCCGGGGGCGCATGCCGTTCGAGGAACCGGGCGTCCAGGAGGTTCTCCAGCGTGTGCGCAGCGCCCGGCGCCTCCGGCTGGCCGAGCAGGCCTCCGAGGCAGCGCGGGCCACGAACATCGTGCTCACCCTGGGCACTCCATCGTTCTCCCACATCGAGAGCGATCTCAGCCAGATCCGGTCGGCCGTGGACGACCTCCTGCCGCTGCTCCGCCCCGGCCATGTGGTGATCCTGCGCTCCACCGTCGCGCCGGGGACGACCGAGTTCGTGGCCGGTTACATCGAGAAGCGCAGCGGACTGCGGGTGGGCGAGGACGTGTTCGTCGCCCACGCCCCGGAACGGATCGCCGCAGGCCGGTTCCTGGAGGAGATCTCCACGCTCCCCTGCATCGTGGCCGGCGTGGGCGACGAATCGACCGAGCGCACGGCCAAGCTCTTCTCGGTCCTCGGAGCGCCGATCGAGCGCACCACCCCGGTACAGGCGGAGCTGGCCAAGATCTGGACCAACATCCTGCGCTACGCGATGTTCGCGCTGCCCAACCTGCTGATGATGGACTGCGAGCGCTACGGGGCCAACGTGTTCGAGGTGATCGAGATGATCAACCGGGACTATCCCCGAGGGGGCATGAAACTGCCGGGACTGACCGGCGGCACCTGCCTGCGCAAGGACTTCGCCTTCTCAGAGGAGCGCTCCAACGCCCCCGGCATGCTGCTGGCCGTCTCCCGCGTCAACGAGGCGGTGCCGTTGTTCCTCGTGGAAGGCACCAAGCGCCGCCTGAACGGCCTGGCCAATCGCAAGGTGGCCGTGCTCGGGCTGACCTTCAAGCGGGACACCGACGACGAGCGAGACTCGCTGGCCCCCAAGCTGATCCGTCTGCTCGAGCGCGAGCTGGCCGACGTGATGGTGTGCGACCCGCACGCCGTCAGCCCGACGGTGCACCTGACCCAGGCGGTGAAGGAGGCCGACGCCGTCATCGTCACCACCAATCATTCGGAGTTCGAGGACCCGATGGTGCTTGGGGAGATCGTCGGGCGTGCCTCGCCGGGGTGCCTGCTGGTCGATCCGTGGGACGTGTTCGGCACCGGTCAGGTCTTCTCGTTCGCGCGTGAGCTCTCGGAGGTCCCCGCCGCATGACCCGGGTGCTGGTGACCGGAGGCGCGGGCACGATCGGCAGCGCCGTCGTGCGCCGGCTGCTGGCCGAACCCGGCTTCGAGATCCGGATCTCCGACCACCGTGCGCCGCCGGCCTGGATGCAGGAGCGCTGTGAGATCCACACGGCGGATCTGCGCGAGCTCGACAACGCCCGTCAGGCGGTCCAGCGGTGTTCGCACGTCATCCACCTGGCGGCCATCGTGGGGGGCATCGCCAACTTCCACAAGCTCCCCCACACCCTGTTCCAGGTCAACAATGCGCTGACCGGCGCGCTGACCCAGGCCTCGCTCGACCACGATGTGACCCGGTTCGTGTATGTGTCCTCCTCGATGGTGTTCGAACGGGCCACTCAGTACCCGACCCGCGAGGACCACATCCACGACTGCCCGGCTCCCTGGTCGGCCTACGGCTTCTCGAAGCTGGCCGGCGAGGTCTACGCCCGAGCGGCCCACGACCAGCACGGGCTGCGCTACACGGTCTGCCGGCCATTCAACGCATACGGACCCGGGGAGCTGCCAGACCGCGACGAACCCGGCATCGCCCACGCCGTTCCCGACCTGATCACCAAGGTCCTGGCCGGTCAGCGGCCGCTGGAGATCTTCGGCTCAGGGGAGCAGACGCGCACGCTCACCCACGTGGACGACATCGCGGACGGGATCGTCACCGCGATGGTCGCCCCGGCCGGCGAGAACCAGGACTTCAACATCTCCGCCCGGGAGGAACTCACGGTGGCCGAGATAGCCCGGCGAATCTGGCTGGCCTGCGACGAACCCGAGGAGGACTTCGCCCTCCGTCACCTCCCCAGCTTCGAGGTCGACGTGCAGCGCCGCTGGCCGTCGGTGGAGAAAGCGCGCGAACTTCTGGGCTGGGAGGCCCGCATCGAGCTCGACGACGGGCTCCGGCAGACGGTGGATTGGTTGCGCGAGGTCGGCGCAGCCGCCTGAGCGCCACTGCCGGAGCCGAAACGAGGCAGTGGCGGTGACCCCGCCCGATCAGTTTGCCAACATCCGCCCGTGGGCTTCCTCGATGCGCTGACCGGCCGACGCAAGCTGGCCGCCCCCGCCCGCGACCGGCTGTTCGCCATCACCACCGCGTACGTGACCCTGGAGGCCGAGCACGGCATCACCTCTCGCGGCGCGGCAGCCATCGTCTTCCAGCCCCTGGCCACAGCGGATTTCGAGTCGATCGTCAAGGACATGGAGGACGTCGTGCGGGCCACGGCGGCTGAGAGCGCGACCCGGGTGGAGCGCTCGGATGACCCCTACGGGTTCCGCTGGCTGGTGCTCCGCGGCGGCGATTTCGACGGGCTGGTGGTCAGCCTGAACGCGATCAGCAGCGCGATCGAGGCGGGCGGCTACGGGGAGCGCCTGCTGTGCGCCGTGTTCGGGTTCGAAGACGCGCACAAGCACCCGCTGTACTGGATCTACAACTACAAGCGCGGGTCGTTCTATCCGTTCGTGCCCGCGGGCGGCCGAGAGCAGCGCGACAACGAGCGGGAGCTGATCCTGCAGGCGCAGATGGCGCGCGAGCTGCCGATCGAGCCGGAGCTGGGCCGCTGGTTCCCGCTGTGGGGGATTCCCATCTAGTGTCGGGCGCGACCGCTCTGAGGGTGATGATCGAGTGGAGGGCCGAGCAGCCGCTGCTACCCGGCCGGACATACTGCGTGGCGCGAGACGAGCAGACCGAAACGGCCACCATCGCGCCGCTGCATTACCGGCTCGACCGCGCCTCGGGCGAACATGTGGCAGCCCGGGTTCTGGCTCTGGGGGAACTCGGAGCGTGCGACATCGAGCTGAGCCGGCCGCTGCAGCTGGAGCCGCACCCCGGCGAGACGGCGGTCCAGTTCGAGGTGCGCGACCTGCACGACGGCTCGCTGCTCGGGGTGGGGGTCGTAGAGCATGCCCTGCGCCGCTCGGACAATGTCCGCTGGCAGGCGGTGGAGATCGGCAAGCTGGAGCGAGCCGGTCGGTTAGGCCAGCGCGCGTCCGTCGTCTGGTTGACCGGGATCTCGGGCGCCGGCAAGTCGACGATCGCCAATCTGGTCGAGGGGGAGCTGCATCGCCGGGGCCATCACACCTACCTGCTGGACGGCGACAATGTGCGCCACGGCCTGAACTCCGACCTGGGGTTCACCGACGCAGACCGGGTGGAGAACATCCGCCGCGTGGCCGAGGTGGCCCGGCTGATGGCCGACGCCGGACTCATCGTGATCGTCTCGTTCATCTCGCCGTTCCGGGCCGAGCGGGCGATGGCGCGCAGCCTGCTCGAGCCGGACGAGTTCTTCGAGATCTGGGTGGATGTCCCGCTCGAGGTGGCCGAGGCCCGCGATCCCAAGGGGCTCTACCGCAAGGCCCG
>DASZNA010000073.1:0-24099 GCA_035551655.1 Solirubrobacteraceae bacterium | reverse complement strand
CGCCGCCGGAGCTGGCCTTCGTCGACCGGCTGCCGGAGCTGGCCTTCGTCGACCCGCCGCCAGACCTGGCCTTGGTCGACCCGCCGCCAGAGCTGGCCTTGGTCGACCCGCCGCCAGAGCTGGCCTTGGTCGACCCGCCGTTCGCAGACGCTTCGGACCCGTTGCTCGAGGCGGCCGCCGCCTCGGCGGCCCGCGTCCTCCGGCGAGCTTGGGCCTGTTTGGCCATCCGCTCGCCGGAGACGTTGCCGCTATTCAGCTTCCGAGCCGTTGTGGCTCGGCTGACGGAGGCAGCCTCGGCCGCCGCAGCCTGTGCGCCGCGTGGCTTGCTCGCAGTCGTCGCCATAGGCTCAGCTGAGGAGCTTTCCGAGCTGCTCGGCCTTCTGCCGCACGGCCTTGACCTCGCCGGCCAGATCGCCGAACTGCTTCCCGGCTACGCCGATCTGCTTCCCGACACCGCCGATCTGGTCGGCCACTCCGCTCAGGTCCACCTTCTCGGGCATGGGGATGCCCAGGACCTTGCGCTGCGGCTTGACTTTGCGGCTCAGCAGCGCCCCACCGACCGCACCAACTGCAGCGCTGAACACCGACACGCCGAGGTTGGTCAGGACTTCGTGGGTGTTGGAACCATTGGTCGACTTCTCGTTGCCGTTTCCGTTTGAACTGCTTGCCGTAGAGCTTGCTTTAGTCGTCGCGTTCTTGGTTGCGGAGCTGGCGCGCTTGGCAGCGCTTGACCCGTTGGAGCGCGACCTGCTCGCTGCGCTCTTCGTGGTGCCGCTCTTGGAATTCGAGCCCGACCCGCTGGTTCCATTATTGGACGTGGAACGAGAGGTTGAGCTTCCAGCCCGCTTCGCCTGCGTGCGACCGCGGCTGCTTCCACGGCGGGACTGACCAGACTGGCTGGTTGCCGCCATCATCTACCTCCAATTGATTTGGTTAGCTCACCAGGGGAAAACGTAGTGAGCTCCTCCACCAGTCGGGCTACCCATTTGAACCTTGGGTCACCCATCTGGACACATGTTCTAACGCGTTGGGCGCCGGATTGCCAACCGTGTGCGGTGCGCACGGTCACACCGCTTTTCAGCACGCACAGATCCATCACACTGCGGTCGACGCGGCGCCTCAGTGTGAAGGCGGCAGTATCACCGGTTGACGAGGTACGCGGTCGGCATCGAATTCGGCCACGAGCTCGGCGGCGCGAGCGACGCCGGAACGATCGAGGGCCAGACCAATCGTGTGCGCAAGTTCGGCCAGCACGGAGGCCGGCCCTTCCGAGCGCTCGGCCAGCGTTACCGCGCCGTGTCGCTTGGCCAGCCGTGCGCCGTCGTCGCCCACTACCAGCGGTACGTGCGCGTAGGCGGGCACAGGGAGTCCGAGCAGGCGACCGAGCAGGATCTGGCGAGGCGTCGAGCTGACGAGGTCGGCGCCTCTGACCACCTCGCCGATTCCCTGGTCGACGTCGTCGATGATCACGGCCAGCTGGTAAGCGTGCACGCCGTCCGACCGCCTAACCACGAAGTCATCGACACGGCCGCGCTGTGCGCCGAGAATTCGGTCCGCGAACTTGATCTCCTCGCCATCCGCGCGCAACCGGAGAGCGTAGGGGCGACCGGTGCGCTCGCGGGCCCGCCGCTCAGGTTCGGTCAACCGCCGGCAGGTCCCGGGGTAGGCGCCCTCCGGGTAGTCCCCGTGCGGCGCCGAGGCGGCCTCCCGGATCTCGGCCCGGGTGCAGAAGCAGGGGTAGATACGGTCCTGCGAACGCAGCTCATTTAGCGCGGCCTCGTACAGGCCCAGCCGCTCTGACTGGCGCACCACCGACCCGTCCCAGTCGATGCCCAGAGCCGCCAGGTCGGTCATCTGAGCCTGCTCGAACTCGCGGCGTGACCGCCGGGGATCGAGGTCCTCGATGCGCAACCGAAAGCGCGCCGACTGGGAACGAGCGAACAGCCAGGCCACGAGGGCTGTGCGCAGGCTGCCGAGGTGCAGCGGCCCGGTCGGCGAAGGGGCGAAGCGACCGTCGAGGGACATCTGCACACATTCTGCGGTGCGGCCGGCTGGCCGGCCTGCCGCACCGGGCAGCCGGCTGGGCGACCGCCCTTAGCTCAGCGCTCGCGACGCGACCGGGACAGCGGCCAGCGCCGGGCGCGCTGTTCCGAGCCGCCGTGCAGATGCAGGCGCGCCAGCTCGTTGTAGGCGGCGGGATTGGCGGGGTCAATTGTGAACACCTGGCGGAACGCCATGGCCGCCGCCTCGACATTTCCCGCCGCCAGTTCGACCTGACCGGCCACCAGATGCGGAATGACCTTGTGCGGTGCAATGTTCACGGCCGCCCGCGCCGCCGAGCGGGCCTCGGCGATCCGGTCCGGCGTCTTCACAAGCGCCCGGGCTTGCTCCACATGATTGCGCCAATCGTGCGGTTCCCGCCGGACCGCCTGAGCCGCTTGCTCAGCCGCCTCCCCGTAGCGTTCGAGCGCCACCAAAGCCGACGTGGCCATCCGCAACGGCTCGCTGTCGCAGGTGTACTGCTCAGCGCTTTGCGCTGCCGCCAGTGCTTCGGGGTATTCACCCCGTCCGAAGTGGGCTGTGGCTACGAGCGTCCAAGCCGCCGGGTTCTTGGGGTCGTTGAGGACCAGCCGGTTGAGCACGCCAAGCGCCTCGCGAAAGCGGCGCTCCCGACATAGCTGCCCGGCCGGCCGGAGCGAGCCGGTGTCCTCGGGCGGCGCCGCCGGTGTTCGCACCGGCGACCGACCGAGCCGGAAGGCCGGGTTGAGCGAAACGCCTGCACTGCCTGCCTCCATCAAACTTCCCCTCTCCGCTTTGGTCCGCGGGACCTTAGGAACCCGCCGCCGGTACCGGAACTAGACGTTCGGGGAGTCGGACCTAGCCGAACGATCTGACTCTCAGAAGTGCCCGTGGAGGCGGGCCGCGGCAACGCGCCTGGTGTCGTCCGGGGCAGGCCGGAGGATGACCACCTCGGCCGGCACTCGTTCCAGCAGCCACTCGAGATCCTCGCTGGTCAGGCCCTGGCGGGGGCTGTCGGTCGCCGAGACGATCACCCGATCAAACTGCTCCTGCTCGAGCAGCCGGCGCAGCGCGTCCCGGTAGGTGCGGCCCCGAGCCACCCGCGAATCAACCTCCAGGCCCTGGGCGGCGGCCTGTTGCTCGATCGCTTCCAGGAGAGGCATCCCGCCCGAGCACTGCGCCGGGAGCGCCGACTCGATCGGCAGCGTGCGCGGCACTCGCGCCAGGAAGGCCGGCATGAGCGTGGCGTGCTCGGCCTGCGCCAAGCGGACAGCCGCGTCGAAGGCGCGCCGGGAGATGGCCTGACCGGTGAACGGCATCAGGATCGTGCGCATGGTGGGCCCCCGCGCATGAGCGGGCGGGCGACCGCGGGGCGGGAGCCAGTGGCCGGCGGCCAGCCCGACGGCCACGGCAACCACGACTACGACCCGAGGCGACTCCGACCTGCCGCTTTGCCCCCTCCTCCTCGGCCACCTGCCGGAGCGCCACCTCTCGCAGCGCCGACAGGTTCTCGATCCGGAAGAAGTTGTTCAGCGCGGCGTCGATGCGCTCGGGCCGGTAGATCTTGCCTGCCTGCAGGCGCTCCAGGAGCGCCTCCGGCGAGAGGTCGATGAGCACGACCTCGTCCGCCCGGGCCAGCACGGCATCCGGGATCGTCTCCCGTACGCGGACGCCGCTCAGCTCGGCGATCTGGTCGTTGAGCGACTCCAGATGCTGCACGTTGACGGTGGACAGGACGTCGATCCCGGCCGACAGCACGTCCTGCACGTCCTCGTAGCGTTTCTCGTGCTCCACTCCAGGAGCGTCGGTGTGGGCAAGCTCGTCGATCAGGCAGAGCTCGGGCGCCCGAACGAGGATTGACGGCAGGTCCATCTCCTCGAGCAGCGAGCCGCGGTAATCGACCCGCCGTTTGGGCATGCTGGGCAAGCCCACGGCCATCCGTGCCGTCTCAGCGCGACCGTGCGTCTCGAGCAGGCCGATCACCACATCGCGTCCCGCGTCCTGCTCGGCGTGACCCTCCTGGAGCATCCGGTAGGTCTTGCCCACCCCAGCCGCCATGCCCAGGAACACGCGCAGCTGGCCACGCCGCTGCTCGTGGGCTGGAATTGCAGACGCGAGAATCCCTGGCACAGCCGCTCATGCCCCGAGCAGCCTATCTGGCCCCGTGTAAGGTCTCGAACCGAGCCTGGCCTTGAACAGCCTGTGCAGGTTTAGCTCAACAACGCCTGGGTAGCCCAAACCGACATGAATCTATCCGCTGTGATCGACACTGCGCTGGACCGCTCAATCGTGCTGGGCTACGGGCACCTCGGTTTGGGCGCCCGGCGCCGGCTGCCGGACTGGCCGACGGACCCGCCACGCATGGACGGCCAGGTCGTGCTCGTAACCGGCGCGGCCTCCGGCCTGGGGCTGGCTGCCTGTCAGGGCTTCGCCCGATTGGGGGCCGGGGTGCGGGCGCTGGCCCGCAGCCAGCAACGCGCCGCCGACGCCGTGGCTCAGATCACCGAGCAGGTTCCTGGGGCGGACGTCCGTCCGGTCTCGTGCGACATCAGCTCGCTGTCGGCGTTGCGCGACTTCGCCGAGGGCTTCGCGGCAGAGGAGCCGCGTCTCGACGTGCTGGTCAACAACGCCGGCGTGATGCCGGACGAGCGAAAGCGCAGCGCCGAGGGCCACGAGCTGACCTTCGCCACCCACGTGCTGGCACCGTTTGCCCTCACCGCCTGGCTGGCTGACCTGTTGAAGCAAAGCGCTCCCGCGCGCGTGATCAACGTCAGCTCCGGAGGGATGTACAACCAGGCGCTGCCAGACAGCGACTTCGAGTCAGAGCACGACGAGTACGGACCCAAGAAGTTCTACGCCCGCACCAAACGCGAGGAGGTGGTGATCACCGAGCAGTGGGCCGAACGCCTCGACGGATCCGGAGTGGTGGTGCACGCCATGCACCCCGGCTGGGCCGACACGCAGGGCGTACAGACCGCCCTCCCCCTGTTCCGGGCGATGACGCGGCCGATCATCCGCACCGCCGAGGACGGCGCTGACACGATCGTGTGGCTGGGTGCGGCCCCCGAGCCGCTGCGCTGCTCGGGGCGGTTCTGGCACGATCGCCGCATGCGCCCCACGCACTACATGATGGGCGCCGGTCACGAGGCCGGCGACCAACGTCAGGCCCTGTGGGACTATTGCCAGGCGCAGCTGGCGCACGTGGAGGGGAAGGCCGGCTGATGCTGGCCAAGCTTCTGGCCCGCGCGGGCTTGCGGAGCTGGCACCTTCAGGGCGCCAGCCTGGGCGCCGTGTGGCTCTGCCTGTCGCTGTGGATCCGGGCCAAGACCGTCGACCAGTCCGAGCGCGGAAACGCCGAACGGCGCGCCGTGTTCGTCGGGCTGTGGCCGCCCACTCTGTATCTGATCGGGAACTCGCTGGAAGAGCTTGAGCAGCGCCGCTCACGGCGGGGGTTCCGGCGATGAGCGCCGGCTCGCAGCGCTTCGAGTTTCGGTTCGCGGAGGCCTACGCTCGCGCGGCGCGCCCGTTCGGGATTACCCCGAGTAACGCATGGGTGCAGGTGGGCGAGGACCACGTCGAGGCCCGGTACGGACGCTGGCGTGTGGTCACTGGGCTGAGCAATGTGACGGCGGTCGAAATCACTGGGCCCTACCGCTTCGTCAAGACGGCCGGACCGCCCCGGCTGGGAATCACCGACCTAGGACTGACCTTCGCCAGCAACGGGGATCGCGGCGTGCTGCTCAGCTTCCGGAACAAGGTGAGCGGACTCGGGCCGCTGAGACACCCGGAGCTGACCGTGACGGTGGCCGATCCGGAAACCCTGGCCGAGGCGGTCCGGTCCCGGCTGGAGAGCTGAGCCTCGTCCCAGACTGAGGCACTGACGATCGCCGAGCTGGCCGCCAGGACCGGAGTCAGCGCGGCCACCCTGCGCATGTGGGAAGCCAGGCACGGGTTCCCCCAACCGGATCGCAGCGACGGGGGGCACCGGCGCTACCAGCCCGAGGAGGTGGACCGCGTCCAGCGGGTAGCGGCCGAGCGCCAGGCTGGGCTGGCTCTGCCGCTGGCCATCCGGCGGGTCCGCGACCAGGAACCGCTCGAGGATGTCTCGCTGTTCGCCGAGCTACGGCGTCTGCACCCCGAGCTGACCCCACGCACCCTGACCAAGCGGGCGATGATCGGACTCAGTTTCGCGATCGAGGATGAGACGATGGCTCGTGCCGAACGCCCGATCCTGTGTGGCGCGTTCCAGAGGCAGCGCTTCTACCGCCAGGTGCAGCACCGCTGGCAGGAGCTGGCCCGGACGGCATTCGCCAGCTTCGTGTTCGCCGACTTCACCCGGGTGCGCCGTCCCGCCACCTCGCCGATGGAGGTGCCGTTGGCCTCCGGCAGCCCGATGATGCGGGAATGGCTGCTTGTCTCCTGGGATCAGCGCCTGGCCGTCTGTCTGGTGGGCTGGGAGCTGCCCGAGCAGAGACAACCGGCGGACTCCGCGCGCCGTTTCGAGGCCGTGTGGACGCTCGAGACTGACCTGGTGCGCCGCGCCGCGCACCTATGCGTTGGGCGGGTGGCCGGTTTGGCGCCGGCTCTTGCCGCGACGGCCCGGGAGCGGATCGACTCGCTCACCGGTCCAGGGGCCGCGGAGCAGCTGCGCGCCGCCGCCGCGCTCACCACCCGGATGGCCGAGCACTTGGCATGAGCACGTGCCTGCTCTGGTATCGCCGTGATCTGCGGGTGCACGACCACCCAGCCCTGCACGCCGCCGGGCGAGCCTACGAACGGGTCGTGCCGGTGTTCGTGCTCGACGACGTCCTGCTGAGCGGCCGGTTCTCCTCGGCCTCCCGCACCGGGTTCATGCTCGGCTGCCTGGCCGCGCTGGACGGGGAGCTCGCCCGGCGCGGATCGGGGCTGGTGATCCGCCACGGGGCACCGGAACGCGTGCTGCCCGAGCTGGCCGCTCAGGTGGGCGCCGACGCCGTCCTGTGGACGAGCGACGTCGCGCCTTACGCGCGCGGACGAGACCGGCGCGTGACCGAGGCCTTGCGGACGGCCGGCGTCCGCGCCGAGCCACACGGCGGCAACTACATCATCGACATCTCCAAGCCGCGCACCCAGTCCGGCGATCCCTACCACGTGTTCTCGCCGTTCTTCCGCGGCTGGCAGGCGGTCGAGCGCCGGCCGGTGCACCGCGCCCCCGCCCAGCTCCCCGCCCTGCCAGCCCACCTGGCCAAGGGGTCACTTCCCCGGACGCCGGCTGATCTCGGCGTGCAGGGCCAGGGTGTGCCCGACCCGGTTACCGAGCCGGGCGAAGCTGCAGCTCGCCGGGCGCTCGAGCGCTGGTTGTCAGACGGGATCGCTGCCTACGGCGACCGTCAGGACGGGATGGCCCGGGTGGGCACCTCACAACTCAGCCCGTACCTGCGGTGGGGCTGCCTGTCTCCTCGCGAGGCCGAGGAGCGGGCGGCCCGGCGAGGCGAAGCCGGCCCCCGCGCGTGGATCCGCCAGCTGGGCTGGCGCGACTTCTACGCCCACGTGCTGCTCATGTGGCCCGGTAACGCCCGCCACGAGTTTCAGGAGCGCATGCGCGGACTGGACTGGGATCCGCCCGAGCAGCATCTCGAGGCCTGGCAGCAGGGCGAGACCGGCTACCCCCTGGTTGACGCGGGTATGCGCCAGCTGGCCGGCACCGGCTGGATGCACAACCGGGTTCGGCTCGTGGTCGGTTCGTTCCTGACCAAGGACCTGCACGTAGACTGGCGAGAGGGCGAGCGCTGGTTCGAGAGGTGGCTCCTGGACGGCGAGCCGGCGCAGAACAACGGCAATTGGCAGTGGATCGCCTCGGTGGGCACCGACCCGGCCCCGGTCTACCGCCGCCTCTACAACCCGGCGCTTCAGGGCCAGCGGCTCGACCCGGATGGCGAGTACGTGCGCCACTTCGTCCCCGAGCTCAGAGACGTGCCCGCGAAGAAGCTGTACGAGCCGTGGAGGATGAGCGAGTCAGAGCAGCGCGAGGCGGGCTGCCGGATCGGGCGCGACTACCCGGGGCCGGTGGTCGACCACAAGCTGGAGCGTGAGCGGGCGCTCGAGCGCTACGCGCGACGCCGGTAGAGCACGGATCGTCCCTCTGGCAGGACGAGCCGGGCGGCGGCAGGCCCCACAGGCCAGCCGCCGCCCAGGTAGCTCAATACACCCCGGCCTTCAGGCGCCGCGAGCCCCGGAACACGTGCATGCGCAGCGGCAGACTGGTCAGAGCCGAGCTGTCGCCCACGTAGATCCGGTAGCCGCCGCGGGCGACCACCCACGTGCGCGCGCGGGTGCTCCAGTGAGCGAACGCCACCTCGGGCAGCCAGATCCGCACGTGGCTCGAATGGCCGGGAGCCAGCGTGATCTTGCGGAACCCCTTGAGCTGGCGGAACGGCTCACCCGCCGAGCGGGGATCCCCAACGTAGACCTGGGTGACGTCGGCGCCCTGCCGGTGGCCGGTGTTCTTCAGCACGTAGTTGACGACGACGCCGTGGCGGGTGGAGCTGGTCCGCAGCCGCGAGAAGCGGAAGCTCGTATAGGACAGGCCGTATCCGAACGGGAACAGCGGGGTCACGTGCCTGGCCTGGAACCACCGATAGCCCACGAGCAGCCCCTCGCTGTAGCGCGAGTGGGGCCCAACCTGGTCGCCCGTCTTGGTGACTCCCGGCCACTGCGCCGCGGACCTGATCGGCATCCGGGACTCTGAGGCGGGGAACGTCTCGGTGAGATGGCCGGAGGGATCGACGTCACCGAACAGGAGCGCGGCCAGTGCGTTGCCGTCCTGCTGGCCGGGGTACCAGGCCTCGAGCAGACCCCTGACCCGGCCCAGCCAGGGCATCAGCACCGGGCCGCCCGTGTCGAGCACGACGACCGTGTTCGGATTGGCCGCAGCCACCTGGTCAATCAGCTGATTCTGATCGATGGTCTGGGGCGTGCAGCCGCCGAGCGTGCATGTGCCACCGGTCAGGGTGAGGTTCTTGCGATCGATGCCCTCGCTCTCGGAGTCGCCCACTACCACGACGGCCAGGCTGGCCACCTTGGCCGCGGCCACCGCGTCGGCCGTCGACGAGCCGTCGACATACAGGACGGTGTCGCCGCTGGCGGCGCCCCGCTGGGTGATCCCGGTCTGAGGACTCACCACGTCCGGGGTGATCCCCGCCTCCGGAATGTGACCGCTGCCCTCGCCGTTGTACTCGTTCTCAGCCCCCGCCTGCCCCGCCGCCGGGCCGATCAGCGCGATCGTCCGACCGGATCCGGTGATCGGCAGGACCCGGTCACGGTTCTTGAGCAGAACGCTCCCATCCTCGGAGATCCGGCGGGCCAGCTCCAGATGGGCCGGCGTGGAGACCGGATTTGAGTAGGCCTGCGGCTGGGCGGCCGGAGGATGGTTGAAGACCCCCACCCGGAACATGGCGCGGAGGATCCGCCGGACCATGCCGTTCAGCGTGCGCATCCGCAGCTGCCCCTTCTGGATCGCGGTCTGCACGGCGGGCCCGTAATAGGTGCCCGGCGAAACGTTCATCTCGATGTCCAGACCGGCCTTGGCGGCCGGCACGGTCGAGTGCGTCGCGCCCCAGTCGGAGACCACGAAACCCGGGAAGCCGAACTGCCGGTCGAGGATCCCGCCCAGCGTGCTGCGGTTCTGACACGAATAGACGCTGTTGATGCGGTTGTAGGAGCACATGACTCCCATCGCGCCACCGCCTTTGATGGCGGTGTCGTACTGGGGTGCGTAGATCTCCTCCAGCGTGCGCTTGGAGACGTCCGACGAATCGGTCATCCGGTCGGTCTCCTGGCTGTTGGCGATGAAGTGCTTGAGAGTGACGATCACGTGCTGGGACTGGATTCCGCGCACCTCGGCGGCCCCACCCTGGCCGGACAGGAACGGGTCCTCGCTCATGTACTCCCAGTTGCGCCCGTTCGTCGGCACGCGGTCGGTCTCGATACCGGGCGCCAGCTGTACGTCGATCCCCTTCGACCAAGCCTCGTTACCCAGCGCCGCCCCGAACTGGTACTGGAGCGTCGGGTTCCAGCTGGACGCCTGGGCGATCGGGGCCGGGAACGCGGTTGTGCCTGACTGACCGTCGCCCACACCCTGGCCCGCGTCGTTGAACACGAGGTCGGGGATGCACAGGCTGGAGACGCCCGGGATGTAGCCGGCGGCGCCGTAGTGGTAATCGAGTGGATAGCGCTGATAGGTCATGTCGACTTTCTGGGTCAGCGACATGTGGGCCAGCAGCAGACTCGCCCGGTGGCTGGCCGACAGGGACCGGTTCATCCAGGGGCACGAGGCCGCGGTGGCCGGCGCAGCGGTGAGCACGGCCAGCGCCGCTGCGGCTGTGGCTGCGGTCAACAGGCTTCGAATCGACATGGATCTCCTCCCGACGCGGAAACGGAAGGGAAGATTCCCGTCCGGGCGGGTTGTCAACCAGAAACGCCGGCGCGCTGACGGGGCTGCTCGTCGTCGGACTGCTCGTCGGGCGGCCCGGACGGGGCGTCGGGGGGCGCCGGACGGGGCCGGGGCTTGCCTCGCAGGCGGCCGGCCTGGCGAGCCTGTTCGGTCAGGAGGAACTCCATCTGCGCATTGATGCTGCGCATGTCATCGTCGGCCCAGCGACGCAGGGCCTCGAACAGGTCCGGACTCAACCGGAGCAGGAATCGCTTGCTTTCGGGCATCGGACGGCGAGGGCTCCTAGGTGTACAAGGACCCGGTGTTGATTACGGGGGTCGGCGAATGGTCGCCGGACAGGACGACCATCAGGTTCGACACCATGGCCGCCTTGCGTTCGGGGTCGAGCTCGACCAGGTCGGAGTCGGCCAGCTGAGCCAGCGCCATCTGCACGATGCCTGTGGCGCCCGCCACCATCGTCCGCCGCGCAGCCAGAATCGCCTCGGCCTGCTGGCGGCGGAGCATTACCTCGGCTATCTCCGGCGCGTAGGCCAGGTGGGTGAGCCGGGTCTCCAGAACCTCCATGCCAGCGGTGCGCAGGCGATCCTGTAACTCGGCGTGAAGGCTGTCCAGCACGGCGGGACCGCTGCCCCGCAGCGAGACGGTCGCCTCGGTGTAGTCGTCGTAGGGATAGTGGTTGGCCAGGTGCCGGACCGCCGTCTCGCTCTGCACGACCACGAACTGCTCGTAATCCTCCACGTCAAACACGGCCTTGGCCGTGTCGGTCACGCGCCACACCACGACGGCGGCGATCTCGATCGGATTGCCGCTGGCATCGTTGACCTTCAAACGCTCACTCTGGAAGTTGCGGACTCGCAGGGAGACCGTGCGCCGCCAGTACACGGTGAACGGGTTCACCCACCAGAGGCCAGGCTCCAGCAGTGTGCCCGTGTAGCGGCCGAACAGGATCAGCACGCGCGAGGAATTCGGCTGGATGACCACGAAGCCGCGAACCACAACGAACCCGAGGATCAGCACGATGATCCCGAGGGCAGCCACCGGACCGGCCGAGGCTTCGACCCCGACAACCGTGACTGCGATACCGATCGCGAACAGGATGGCCGCCCAGATGGCGGAGGTCCCCCCGGGCTGAGCCCGGGCGATGTGCTGCTGGTGGGTCGACGGCGGGATGAGTCTGGTGGTGTCCGGCGCTGAGTCGCGCATCATGATCCCCTCGTTGTTACCTCACTATCTAGATGATATCATGATGGCATCGCGGGCGGGTGTAGCCAGGCGATCAGCCAGGCCAGGGTGTCGGTCAGACCTTGCTCGTAGCCGACCCGCGGCTCCCAGCCCAGGCACTCTCTGAGCCTGGCGTTGGAGAAGCTCTGGTCGCGGCCCATCACGTCAACTGCCTGACGGGAGAGCAGCGGCGGCGTGTGCAGTCCGGTGGCGGTGCGCAGGAGGCGGTAGGACTGCTCCATGGCGCGGCCGAGACCGCGGGCCACCGGGTAGGGAAGGCTGAAACGAGGCGGCGGGCTGCCGAGGCCATGAGCCAGATCCCTGACGAACCGGCTCCAGCTGACCTCGAGACCGTCGGTCACGTTGAATGTCCGGCCGGCGGCGGCCTCCTGGGTGAGCGCGAGCATGGCGGCATCGACGAGGTTGTCGATGTAGCAGAGGCCGGCCACCGCCCGGCCCCGGTCGATCAGGAGCATGCTCCGGGCGCGCACAGCCTTGCCGATCTCACCCACCACGCCGACGGAGCCCGGGCCGTAGATCGTGGCCGGCCTGAGGATGACCGCCTCGATGGCACCGGCGGAGCTGGCGCGCCGGACCTCGGACTCGGCTTCGAGCTTCGTGCGGGAGTACCAGTTGCTGAATCGACTCGGAGCATGGCTCTCGTCCACGGGACGATTCGGGTGCCCGTACACGTCGGTGCTGCTGAAGTGCACGACGCGGGTGACGCCGGCTCGGAGCGCGGCTTCCAGCACGTGGCGGGTCCCCTCGACGTTGATCCGCCGGATCTCGGGGACGGTGGCCCAATCGGAGACGAGCGCGCCGCAGTGCACGATGTGGGTCGCCCCGGAGGCGGCTCGAGCAATGGAAACGGGATCGCTGAGGTCTCCCGGCGCGACCTCGGCGCCCAGGCGCTCGAGGTCTCCGGTGTCGGACGTGGGGCGGGCCAGCGCGCGGACGTGACGGCCGCTCTCCACCAGTCTGCGGGCCAGGTGGCCGCCGATGAACCCGGTGGCCCCCGTGAGGAGACATATCTCGCTCAATGCTTCGCGGTCGCGCCGTTTCGCCTGGTGCGCCCACGGAGGGTGCTCTGAGCGATGCGCCTGACCTCACGCCAGCTCTGCGATGAGGAGCTCTCGCAGTCGCTCAGCACGCTGTCGAAGGCGGTGAGGAACTGGTTGGCCTCCGGCTCGGACAGCGTCAACGGCGGCAGCAGCTTGATGACGTCGTTCTTGCCCGCAGCCATCGTGATGATCCCGTGGTCCCGGTGGAGGGGGATCACGATCAGCTGAGGGAAGAGCCCCTCACTGGCCAGGTGAATGAGTCGCCAGTTGATCCGGGCCATCCGCCCGCTCGGCGCGGTCAGCTCGATCCCGATCATCAACCCACGGGCCCGGATGGCCTTGATCATCGGGTGGCGCTCGGCCAGCTGCGCCAGTCCGCCGGCCAGGAACTCTCCCATGTGGGCGGCATGTTCCACCAGGCCATCGCGGGCGATGACGCGCAGCGAGGCCAGGCCGGCGGCCATCGAGAGCCGGTTGCGTCCGAACGTGGACTGATGGACGTAGCTGCGCTCGAGCGTGCCCACCGCCCGTTGATAGATCTCACGGGTGGTCACCATGGCGGCCACCGGCAGGTACCCGCCGCTCAAGGCCTTGCCGACCAGGACGAAGTCCGGGGTGAGCTCGTCCCGCTCCAGCGCGAACCACCGCCCGGTGCGCCCGAGGCCGGTCTGGATCTCGTCCGCGATGAACAGGGCGCCGTGCCGCCGGCAGAGATCCTGAGCAGCCCGCAGGTACCCGGCCGGGGCGAGCGTGACCTGGCGGCCCTGGACCGGTTCCACGATGAAGGCGGCGACGTCGCCTCGAGCGAGCTCTGCCTCCAGCTGGTCCAGGTCCCCGAACCGGACCCGGGAGGCTCCGGGCAGCATCGGTCCGAAACCCTCCTGGAAGAAGTCGTCCCCCACCAGCGCAAGCGGGCCCAGGGTCACTCCGTGAAAGCCGCTCTCGCAGGAGATGAGCCGCGACCGGCCCGTGGCTGCCCGAGCGAACTTGAGGGCGCAGTCGACCGCCTCGGCTCCGGCGCTGGTGAAGAACACGGCGTCCAGGGGGTCGGGCAGGCGCTCGGTCAGCTCTTCGGCCAGCATTCCGGCCAGCGCCGAGTAGTGGATCTGGACGCCGTCAACCAGGTCGGCCGCCAGCGCGCTCTGCACGACAGCCCGCACATCGGGATGGTTGTGCCCGAGGCTGGCAAACCCCTCTCCGGTGTGCATGTCCAGATACGGGCGCCCGGCGGAGTCGTACAGGTAGGACCCGCGGGCACTCACGTAGTCGCTGTCGAAGCCGATGATCCGCAGCACCTCCACCAGGGAGGGATCGAGGTGGCGGGAAGCCAGCTCCAGCGTCTCCCCCGCTCGGGCAGAAGCCTCGGCCATGATGTCCAGTGGGTCCCGAGACGAGGCCTTCTCGGCCGGTGAGTCAGGCGCCGGGGCGCCCGAGAACGACGTCATGGGCCGGAGAGCGTACGCAACCGGCCAGCGCGCTGCCGAGATCGAGGGCGGTCAGGGCTCTATCCGGTTTCTCGGGCCCGGCTATCCGAGCGCCCGAACGGGGTATCAGGGGACTCATGGGACTGGTTGCGTTGTCGGTCGCGCTGATCCCGCTCGGCGTCCTTTGCAGCGCCGCTCGGGACCGGTCGCTGCGCCGCCGCCCGCGGTTCGGACTGCGGCTGGCGGCGTTCATGGTGTCCGTCAGCCTCCCTGAGCTCGTGATGGCGGTGGGCTCCACGGTGGGACTGATTCGCCACCAGCCGGTCGCGCCGCTGCTCCTGGGCCTGTTCTGGGGCCTGATCGTCCTGGTCATGGCTCCGATCTTCCTGTTCTACGGACACGATGCCGGACCAGGTCCGAACGACGAGGGCGAAGACGGCCCCGAGCCGGGCGAGGACCCTCCCTCGCCGACCCCGCCGCGCGGCGACCTCCCCCTGCCCCACGCCGAGCAGTCCCGCCTGCGGTTGCGCGGTCCGCGCCCGGGGCCCGGCCGCGCCTGGCCACGCCGGCGTGAGCACGAGCCGACGCGGGTCCCCACCCGAGCGCCGGTCTAGGTCGCGCTCAGCTTCGCGCGGCGCGAGCGTCTGCGGCGTCGACCGGGGCGCGGGGTGAGGAGGCGAGCTGGCCGGCGTAGAGCGCCGGGGCGTCGGGAAGCGCCCCAGGACCGCACAGCCGGTAGCGCGCGGGCAGCATCGGCCCGAACATCAACGGTTCGCTTAGCTCGGCAAAGTCAGCCGGGTCGGGAGAGACGCCGAGCTCTTCAGACAGGGTGAGCGCGAGGGCGTTGTGGGCGTCGAGCGGGGGGCGCGGCTCGGCCATGACATGCCGGACCCGCTCGTCGGCGGGCGGCGCCAGCTGGCCGCTCCACAGACCGGCGATCCAGCGGGCCTGCAATTCCAACAGCGGAAAGTACGGGCCCTGGAGCGCGAATTGCCCGACCACCGCCAATCCGGGCAGGCCGGGATGAAACGTCCGCTGGTAGAGGTTCAGCTCAGGCCCGAGGAGCTGAGTTATCTCGGGGTCCAGATACGGGAGATCGAGCTCGTAACCCGTGGCGGAGATGAGGACGTCGGCCCGCACCGAGGAACCGTCGCTGAACTCGATGGTCTGGCCCTCGATCGAGGCGATGGAGGGATGGCACACGATCTGGCCGTCCTGAATCTGAGCCAGATAGTCCTGACACAGCGAGATCCCCGCGCGGCGAATGTCTTCGTCCGGTGCGGGGGCGCCGAAGTCAGCTGGGTCACCAGCCAGGCGCAGCACGCGCTCGCGCTGGCGCCGGCCCCAATCCTCGGAGGGCAGCCGCCGACGCTCCAGGGCCCCGAACAGCGTGTACCACTGCCAGTCGGAGGGGACACCGTCCACCACCTTCTGGATCACGTAGCGTGATTTGCGGAACGCGGAGATCACTTGCGCTCGGCTGGCCAGATCGGAAGCCAGCTCCAGACCGCTGATGCCATTTCCGTAGACGACCACTGAGCGACCAGCGAACGGATCGGCGCCGGGGTAGTCGAAGCTGTGCAGCCAGGGACCGCCGAAGCGCTTCACGACCGGCGGGATGCGAGGCTTGCGAAATAGGCCCGAGGCCAGTATCACCGCGTCGAACGGCTCTCCGTCCACGCGCCAGGCGGGCGCCACGTGGTTCACCTCGGTGCCGAAGCGCACGCGGCGCGGGATGTCGAAGCGTTCGGCGTAGCCGTTCAGATACGCGTTGATCTGTTCGGCGGCCGGGTGCAATGGATGCTCCGCGGGCGCCGGCACATCCGAGAACGCGGTCATCGTCCGGCTCGTATTGGTGTGCATGCCCGGCCAGATGCCGCTGTGGGCGCCGGCCGTGTCCCACTGGCCGCCGAGGCGGTCGCCGGCTTCGAACACCGTCACGTCGAAGCCTGCCTCGAGCGCGAACTTCGCCGCCACGATCCCGGACGGTCCTCCCCCCACGATGGCGATGCGTGATCCGTCGGGCAGCGTCATGTCTGGCCGTCTTCCCAGTGCGTTCAGGTCCTCTGGCACCTCCGGCTGGCGAACGTACCCGCTCACATCCCCCCGGTCAACGGTGGCTCTACGCGACGAACCGCCAGGTCGCGAACTCGGCGGTGAACAGCCCCAGGAACACGGCCAGGCTGGCCACCGACGCCGTCGTGATGTTGCGCCGGCGGACCCACAGCGCCCCCCACATGAACAGGGGGAAGAGCACAGCCTCGTAGCGGGACAGGCCGCCCAGTGGCTGCCACGTCACCGGATAGCTCAAGGGGATGGCCAGGGCGGCCAGGGCATAGGCGCCGTAGGCGAGCGGTAGCCGCCGGAAGGCACCTATCAGCCCGATGACTCCGAGGACCAGGAACCCGAACAGGATCAGGTTCTGGCCGGCAATCGACAGCGGGTCGAAGAACCCGATGGCCGGACGGAAATACACCGGGGGTGCCGGCCCGTGCACGATCTGCCGGATCCCGTCCCAGGCGGCAACGATCCCGTGCCAAACCCCACCATAGGGGCCGGCGAAGTAATGCAACCAGTACTTCTTGGCATCGAACGCCGAGGTGAAGCTGAAGCCGGGGCGGCCGCTGAGCGAGATGAGGAACAGGAGCGTCCCGGCCGGGACGAGGAGCACCCAGGCCAGGTTCGGACGTATCGGGTACCTGGGGATCAGCCGCCTCACCCAGCTCGAGTCCCGCGGGCCAGGCGGCGGGCGATCCTGACGCGGCCCGTACAGGTACAGAAGGATGATCGGGACCACCAGCATGATCCCGCTGTTTCGCTCGAGCGCGGCCAGCCCGCCCAGGATCCCGGCCGAGGCCCACCGGCCCCGCCGGGCCTGGAGGAAGCACCCGACGGATAGGGCAAGGAACAGCGATTCGCTGTATACGGCGGAGAAGAACAGCGCCGTCGGGCAGAACGCGATGAGCAGCAGAGTGATCCGGGCCGTTTCGCCGTCCAGCTCTAACTCGACCAGCCGGTAGAGGAGGAACAGCCCGATGGCGAACGACACCAACGACACGAGCAGACCGGCGATCAGGTCGGATACGACGATGTGACCCACAACCCGTGTGATCAGGGGGTACAGGGGAAAGAACTCCGCCCGCTCGGGGTTGTTGCCGTAGCCGCGCTCGGCGATCAGCAGGTACCAGGACGAATCCCAGCGGGCAAACGGCGAGACGAGCAGATTGCCGAAGAAGCCGAACGGCCGGGTCAGCCCGAACGGATCATTACCCCCACCTCCTGAGGAGGCGGCGCCGAACAACAGAACCGCGAAGACGCCCGACAGGAAGACGACCAGGCGCGAGGTCCAGAAGACCTGCCACACGGCACGGGTGGAGGGCGCCCGGAGGAACCGTTCGAGCTGACCGCTCGGGCGGTCGGCGCCACCCTCAGAGCTCTCCGTTGTCGGGCCAGCCGCGGTCACAGGTCCGACAGGATGGAAGCAGCGAGCCTGGACGGACCGCGGCGCCGGCCAGCACCGTGGATCCGGCAGCCGCCCCAGGTTTGGCGGCGACTGGCCGGGGTGGCTACGGCCAGACGTTGAGGAGGCCGGTGACCTTGACGCCGATCACCTGCAGTAACGCAATGGCGACGATTGACACGAGTACCAGGACGAGGCCGTACTCCGTCGTTCCCTGGCCGTCCTCCTCCATGAGGAGCCGGGTCGCGAGAGACTGCAAGTACTCGAGCATGCCTCCTACCTTCCTTGATGAAGCCATCCACACCTGCGGTCCTGCTGGATTGGCCCGGGAGAGACGACGCTCCCCTGGGCGTCCTGCCGGAAGGGTGCCCCGACGCTTGGGCCCCCACAACTATCGGATGGTCTAGTTGGCTACTCCGGATAGCCAGACCTTTGGCCCATAACCGTGAGTTTGCTCAGGTAGTCCGAAAGCTTTGATCGCTTGACGATATACCGGGAGCCGATATAGTGCTGCGCATGGCGAACGACCGTGAACAGGGCAACGGTGCGCTCGGCGGTCTGGGCCGCTACGCCGGGCCGGGGACACTGATCCTGTCCAGCCTGGCCGACAGCGAGAAGCACGGCTACGCATTGACCATGGATATCGCCGAGTTCGCCGGCGTCCGTCTGGCCCCCGGGACCTTGTACGAGGCGCTGGCCCGGCTCGAGCGCCAGGGACTGATCGAGCCCGTGGCGAGCACCGATCGGCGACGGCCGTACCGCCTGACCGCCCAGGGGGCGGAGGCGCTGCGCACACAGCTGGCCGAGCAGCGCCGAGTGGCGGACATCGGATTGCGTCGCCTCGAGCTCGGAGCGCGCCTGTCATGAACCGGGTGGGCGCGACCAGCCGGCTCACCCAACGGCTGGTGCGGCTCTATCCGCCGGATTGGCGCGCCCGTTACGGCGAGGAGTTCGAGCAGCTGCTGCTCGACGAGCTGGCCGAGGAGCGACCGAAGGCACGCTGGTGGCTGAACCTGCTCGGGCACGCTGTGCTGGCTCGGCTCGTCGAGTTCGGGATTGCCGGGAACGTGGAGGGGCGCCGCCGTATCGACGCGGCCCTCCGTCTCGCCGCCGGCGGTGTTGTCCTGGGCCTGCTGTGTGCGACCGCCATGTGGGCCCAGCTGGCGGTGGGATGGCAGTGGTCGGCTCCGTCGAGCCAAACAACCCGCAGTGCTGTCGAGTTGATCACCGTGGGCCTGATCGGCCTGGGCATTACCGCCACCGGCTTGGCGGCCGGCTCGCTGCTGGCTGCCGTGTCGCGGGGTCGCCTGGCCCAGCGGCGACCGCAGATCGCACTCGGCGTGCTCTGTCTCTGCATTGTCTTGCTGATCCTCGGATCAGGATCGATCGGCCTGTCCTGGCCGGGAACCGGCGGTCATGCCTGGGCCGGGCGGTCCCTCGTGCCGGCCTGGCTTGGCCGCAGGGCTTGGGCGCTCACGCTGTGGCTGTCGAGCTACTGGGCGCATCCACGCCGGCTCGCTCAGCTCGGGCCGACCCAGCTCGAATGGATGCTCGTCAGCCCAGTCCTCATGGGTGCAGCGGTGTGGTCTTGGAGATCGACGGTCGGCCCCGTCCGCTCCGGGCGGCTGCCGCGCTGGATAACGCTGGGCGCCGTGCTGACCGCGGCCGCCTCCATCTTCCTGATCGCCATGGGCGCAGCCGCCTGGAGCCTCGGAGGGCGGTCCGGTCCGCACGGACTGTTCGTGCCGGGGGCCATCGACGTGGCCCTGCTCATGGTCACCGGCTTGCTCTCCGTGGCCTGCGCGCTGCTGGCCAGACAGGTCTGGCTGACCCCCAAGGGCACTCTCACCACGTGAGCAACCTCTCGACTAGATCGACCGCCGGGGTGTCCCGGCGGCGGTTCCTGGCGGCTGGAGCGGGTGGCGTCCTTCTGGCGGGGGCCGCCGGCGTTGAGCTGGTCGCCCACGGAGTCCTTCCCGGCCAGCACTACCTGGACCAGATCGATGGCGCCTGCTCGGTCGCGCCTCCGCCCGAGCGCTACGGGTCGGTGGGACCAACCGTTGTGGGCAGCTTCTTCTCGCAAGCCCGCAGACGGCAGGTGAGCTTCACCTTGGCCTACCCGCCCGAATACGGCCCCGGGAGCCGGCTCCCGCTCGTGGTCTATCTCTACGGCAACGGAGGCAGCCACACGAGCCCCCTGGGGGCGCTCCCCCTGGCCAAGGCGCTGGCCGGCCACACCAAAACCGGGGGGATTCCCCCGATGGCACTCGTGGTGGCTGACGGCGGGAGCCTGTACTGGAACCCCCATCCCGGCGATGACCCGATGAGGATGATCACCGACGAGCTGGTCCCCCGGCTGCGGGCCCGTGGCCTGGGGGCGGGCGCGAGGTCGTTGGGGATCATTGGCATGTCCATGGGCGGCTACGGCGCCCTGCTCCTCAGCGAGAAGCGGCCCGACCTGTTCTCGGCCGCCGCCGCCATCAGTCCAGCGATCTGGACGAGCTACGCCGAAGCCAGAGCGGCCAACCCTGCGGCCTTTGCCAGCGCCTCCGACTTCGCCCGGGATGACGTCATCACCCACGCCGGACGGCTGGCGGGAATCCCGGTTCGGATTGCCTCCGGCGCCAGCGATCCGTTTCATCCGGGCGTGCTCGCCCTGGCTCCGCACCTGCCGGCGAGCGCCAGCCTCCAGATTCCGCCGGGCTGCCACAACACCTCGTTCTTTTCTGAGCAGCAGCTCCCGTCGCTCCAGTTCCTCGGGCGGCACCTCAGCGCGTAGGTAACGGCTTTGCGCCCGGGCCGAGTGGCTTGGCGCACCTCCCTGAAGCGATCATTAGACGGCGATGAGTGCGGCGGCCCGAAGCGGTCGTAGGGGCGAACCCGTTTACCTGAGGAGGACTTCGGATGCGCAGCGTCACCTATTCGATGGGCGTCTCACTAGACGGCTACATAGCCGGACCGGACGGCAGGTTCGATTGGACGGGGCCTGATGAGGAGGTTTTCCGCTTCGCCATCGATGAGATAAGACAGGTCGGCGTCCACCTGATGGGACGACGGCTGTACGAGACGATGCTCTACTGGGAGACCGCGGACCAGGATCCAACGCTCGACGATCCGATGCTCGAGTGGGCCGCCCTGTGGAACCCGCTCCCAAAGGTGGTGTTCTCCACGACGCTGTCCGCGGTGGAGGGCAACGCCCGCCTGGCCACCGGCAGCCTGGCGGACGAGATCGAGCGGTTGCGGGCCGAGCCTGGTCAGGGGAACATCGCGATCGGAGGCGCCACGCTGGCCCGTGAAGCGGCGGCCGTCGGTCTAATCGACGAATACCGACCCAAGGTCTACCCGGTGCTGGTGGGCGGTGGCATTCCGTTCTTCCCCCCGGGTGAACACCGGGTGGATCTGGACCTCGCGGAGTCCCGCAGCTTCAGCTCAGGCGTGGTCTACCTCCGCTACCGCGTGATAATGAGTCAGGATGCTGTCTGACCGCTTTCGCAAAGCAGTCGAGACGGGGGCGGTTGCGGGCGCGTCCGAACTGTTCTGCGAGGACGCGGTCTTCCGTAGCCCGGTCGTCTATCGGCCCTACAAGGGACGCGAGACTGTGCTCAAGATCCTCGCAGCCGCAGAGCATGTCCTCGGGCTCGAAGACCAGTTCCGCTACGTGCACCAGCTCGAGGACCCCGACGCACGCGTGGCGATCCTGGAGTTCGCCACGGAGGTGGGCGGGCGGGAAGTGGAGGGCATCGACAAGCTCACCTTCGACGAGGACGGGCGCATACGCGAGCTCAAGGTGATGCTGCGACCAGCCTCGGCCCTGCAGGCCGTCGGCGCGCGAATGGGCGAGGAATTCGCCCGCCTCGGGCTAGGTCCACCGGAGTGATTGCCGACGCCCAGGACGGCGTTCCTCGCTACGACCGAATTGGGTCGGGCTACGCGGGCACCCGTCGTGAGGACTCGAGGCTGGCACGGCTGATCCACGAAGCGCTAGGAGACTCCCGTACGGTCGTCAACGTCGGCGCCGGCGCCGGCTCTTACGAGCCGTCCGATCGCCATGTGATCGCGATCGAACCGAGCGATGTAATGGCGAGCCAGCGGCCGCCTGACCTTCCTCCCGCGGTTCGCGCTAGCGCGGGCGCTCTCCCCCTCCGCGACCAGAGCGTGGACGCAGCGATGGCGATCCTGACGATTCATCACTGGGATGAGGAGCAGCAGCGGGGGGTGCGAGAGCTGCGACGCGTCGCTCGCGGCCCGATCGTCATCCTCACCTATGACCCGGAGGTCAGTGGCCGGATGTGGCTGATGGCCGAGTACCTGCCAGAGGTCGCGAACCTCGACCTCCAGATCTTCCCGAAGCTCGAGACGCTGGCGGCCTGGCTCGGCGGAACAACGCGCACAGAGATCGTTGAAATCGACAACGACACGACCGACTGGACGCTTGGTTCGTTTTGGGCGCACCCCGAGCGGGTTCTCGACCTCGGCGCGCGCAAGGCGACGTCTGGGTTTGCCCGCATGCCACCGGCCGTTGTGGACCGAGTCACCGCAGCGATGCGGCGAGACCTGGAGAGTGGTGCCTGGGATCGCCACCATGGGCACCTTCGAGACTTACCGGCTTTCGACGCCGGGCTTCGGCTCGTCGTCAATACTCGCGACTAGGGAGGGCCCGGCGGCGGCGAGCTGACGGGCGCTGCGGTTCCGGGTTTTGTCGTTGCGGGCATGTTGGGTTGGTGGGCAACGCACGGGCTCATGTGGTTGCGGTCTTGGCGGCGTTGGTCGCACTGGCTGGTTGCGGCAGCAGTTCGGGGCACACGGTCGCGAGTGTGTGTGACCTATATGCGCGTGCCGTCCGGACGCAGACCCCGCGGCCGCCCATAGGCACCGTTCCCCCCGCCGGAATTTCCCGCCGACTTCTTTCAGCGGCTAGCCCATACCGCGAATGCGGAGTGCAGGAGCTCCGCACGAGCGCTCGGTCTCGCGCCAGGTGGCCGCCCCGCTGGTGAAGCCCGGCTCACTCAGGCGCAGGCTGAGCAGCTCCTGGGCCGCTTGGTGCGCGGGACGAACTACCGGATCTCGCTGGGAGGTAAAGAGTTCGGAGGTGCGGGCACCGCCTCAGTACCCCTCGAATCCGGCCCGACACCGGCTCAGAGCACTCCCCCGCAGCCTCCGGTTGCTCCAAGGGGCCTGAGCGTCTACGCAAGTGGCCGTCCGGGTCGGCTGCCTCACGCCGGCAGCCCGACTATCGGTGGGATCGAACTGCCGCCGGGACGCCCGGCGCAGGGCTTACCGCTCTGGGTTTCCGACAAAGCGATCCCTAACCCGCTCACGCTCGCGGCCCGCCTCGCGAACAAGTTCCCGCGCACGGGCCTGTGGCCGCTGCTTTGGGGAGCCGGCGACCGCCCTGAGGGTTACATGGACGGCCCCGCACCGCTGGCTGGGATCACTCACGTCGACGTCAAACGCGTGCTAGCGCTCAGGTGGCACACCGACAGCTGACGGCCCTCGGCGCCTTCCCGGGCCTCGCCGCCGGCACGCTACATCCTCGACCTCTGAACCCATTCGCCCTGTTCAGCAACTCGCCGGTCGAGCAGGACATTCCCGGCCCTTACCGGTTGATGCTCCTCCCCTGCCGTCGACCGGCAGACGTGCTTAGCCGAGTGGGCTACGAGATAATCGGTCCCACCGACGCCACGTTTTCCGCGATTCTCCGATCCTGGGAGAACCGCTTCGGCGCCTACCTCATGATGCTGACCGCGGACGGACGCGAAGCGCTAGGCGTCCAATCACCACCAGACGACCAGACTGACCTCACCAAACTCGCCGCCGAGATCCTCGCCGCCACCGGCCAACAAACCCCACCGATTCGATCACTATCAACCATCACCGACCTGCTGCACGGATCCCCGGCGCCAACCAGCGACATATTCGAACCCGTCCTGTCCCTTGGCCGACACGCCTGGGGATTTCTCCTCGGCAACAGCGACTGACAGCTCATGCCGAACCGTCACGGCCCGTTCCCCTTCGTGTCGTACGGAGAGTTGTCCCCGGTTCAGCGGTCAGCGGCGTCTTGGAGGATCCGCGCGAGGCGATGTGCGCTTCGATCGCGCTCTCGCGAAAGCTCGGCCTCGACCTGTTGGACGACCGCCTGCTCAAGCTCAAGCCGGCGTCGCTCGTTGTCTTCTCGTTCTCGCTGCTCGTTTCGCATCGCTGCCCACGCGTTTAACTCTGATACGAACTCGGCGGCGGCAGCGGTAGCGCCCACCTCTTCAGTGTCGAAGACACGCTGTGCCAGTTCCTCGCAATGCAGCTGCTTGCCGTCGAACCAGCGTTCGTAGAGCTGCACATGGACAACCCCATGGTTGGCCTGAGTGTGAACAAAGCAGCCCCAGGTCCCGGCGTTGGCGTGTTTGGCCACTTGCTCCAAAGTGGTGGCATAGCGCTCGAGCTGAGCAGCCTCAGGAGGGGCGAAATGCTTGGACCACAGCACCTCGG
>DASZNA010000072.1:0-87658 GCA_035551655.1 Solirubrobacteraceae bacterium | reverse complement strand
GGCTCCCGGGTCTCCAGGGTCACCGACTCTGAGTGACCGACGCGAACGGGCACCCGCACGCAGGTCACACCGACCCGCATCGACTCGTCCTCCAGGATCTTCCGCGTCTCGAACATCATCTTGCGCTCTTCGTCGGTGTGGTCATCACCCTCGGCGAAGTTCCCCGCCGCGCCAATCACGTTGAACGCGATCTGGTCGGGATACACGAGCGGCGAGGGGACCGTCTCTCCGGACACATCCGCCCGCACCTGAGCGTCGAGTTCGTCCAGGGCCTTCTGCCCCGTCCCTGATACCGACTGGTAGGTGGAGACGATCATCCGCTCGATCCCGGCCGCGCGGTGGATCGGCGCCACGGCCACCATCAGCTGCATGGTGGAGCAGTTCGGGTTGGCGATCAGGCCGTTGTGGTCCCGCAGCGCGTCCGGGTTGACCTCGGCCACCACCAGGGGAACCGAGGGGTCACGCCGGAAGGCCGATGAGTTGTCGATCACGGTGGCGCCCGCCTGCACGAACCTGGGCGCCCACTCCCGCGAGGTCCCGGCTCCGGCCGAAAACAGCGCCACGTCGAATCCGCTCAGGTCAGCTGCCTCATCGAGCGCTTGGACCACCCGCCCGTCAATCGAACGCCCAGCTGAGCGCGAGGTGGCGAACAGGACCACGTCCTCCTCCCATAGCCCGCGCTCCTGCAGACAGGCGATCATCACCGACCCGACCGCGCCCGTCGCCCCCACGACGGCCAAACGGGTCACCCCTGGCCTCCTTCCAGTCGGCGCTCCTGATGCCAACCGCGGGCCTCCAGCCCACGGTGAACGCTCGGCTTTGCCTCGCTCATCGCGGACCCTCCTCCGGCTGGATCCCGTCCGCGCCCAGCTCGAACGCACTGTGCAGTGCACGGACAGCATCCGGCACGGACTCGGAGCGGATGATGCAGGAGATCTTGATCGGCGAGGTGGAGATCATCTCGATGTTGATCTCCTTCTCCGCCAGGGTCTGAAACACCTTGGCCGCTACCCCGGGATGCGAACGCATGCCCGCCCCCACGATCGAGACCTTGCCGATCTGCCGGTCTGTGCCCACGGTGATCCCCAGGTCCCCGATCACCGGCGCCAGCGCCGTCTCAGCCGCCCGCAGATCTTCGGTGGGCAGGGTGAATGACACCTCAGCGGCTCGGCCGTCGGTCAGCGGCTCGTTCTGGATGATCGTGTCGACGTTGCAGTTGGCTTCGGCGAGGGCGTTGAAGATCGCCGCGGCCGCGCCCGGGCGGTCCGGGACGCCCATCAGCGTGATCCGGGCCTCTTCGGTCGAGTGGGTGACGGCGGTGATCAGCGGGTGTTCCATGGTCTCGTCCTCTCCGACGACAACGGTACCTGGGGTGTCATGAAAGCTCGACCGGCAGTGGATCCGCACTCCGTGCGTACGGGCGTATTCGACCGAGCGGAGCTGCAGGACTTTGGCGCCGGAGGCGGCCATCTCCAGCATCTCCTCGAACGAGACGACGGGCAGCTTGCGGGCATCGGGCACGATCCGGGGGTCGGCGCTGTACACGCCCAGGACATCGGTGTAGATCTCGCACACTTCGGCGCCGAGGGCGGCAGCCACAGCCACGGCGGTCGTGTCCGACCCGCCCCGGCCCAGCGTGGTCACGTCCCGGCTGGTCGACACGCCCTGAAAGCCCGCCACGAGCACGATCCGGTCCTGGTCAAGGCCTTCGCGGATCCGATCCCCCCGGACGTCCAGGATCCGCGCCTTGGTGTGCGAGGTGTCGGTGACGATGCCGGCCTGCGACCCGGTCAGCGAGATCGCCTTGTGACCCAGATCGTTGATGGCCATGGCGCACAGGGCGCAGGAGATCCGCTCTCCGGTGGACAGAAGCATGTCCATCTCGCGCGGATCCGGGCTCGGGGAGACCTCCTCGGCGGCGGCGATCAGGTCATCGGTGGTCTTGCCTCGGGCCGACAGAACCGCCACCACCCGGTTGCCCCGCTCGCGCTGAGCCACGATCCGCCGGGCGGCCCGCTTGATCCGCTCGGCGTCGGCCACGGAGGTGCCGCCGAACTTCATGACAACGGTAGGGGCGTTGGTCGCTGACACCCCGCTGGAGGGTAGGGAAGCGATGGAGGTCAGTCCCGCCTCAGGCCGTGTGGGTCGAATTTCTCAAACATATTTTGAGTTTTTCGACACGCAGGCTGGCCTGGCGCTACAACGACCGGCGGCCGGCGAACGCCCGGCCCAGCGTCAGCTCGTCCGCGTACTCCAGATCGGACCCGACCGGCAGCCCGGAAGCCAGGCGGGTCACGCTCACCTCGGGCGAGATCTCCCGAATGCCCGCCGCGATGTGCAGGGCCGTGGCCTCACCGGTGGTGGTGGGGTTGGTGGCGATCACCACCTCGCGAATGGACCCGTCCCGCACCCGGCTATACAGCTCAGCGATCTTCAGATCCTCGGGATCGATCCCATCGATCGGCGACAGCGCTCCGCCCAGCACGTGGTAGCGCCCGGCGAACTCGTGGGTGCGCTCGATCGACATCACGTCCACCGGCTCCTCCACCACGCAGATCAGCTCGGGATCTCGCCGCGCGTCCTGACAGATCCGGCACAGCGGCCCCTCGGCCAGGTCGAAGCAGATCTCGCAGAACGAGATCCGCAGCTTGACCTCCCGGATGGCCTCGGCCAGCGCGAAGGCATCCTCGTCGCTGGTCCGCAGCAGGTGGAAGGTCAGCCGCTGAGCGGTGCGGCCGCCGATCCCCGGGAGCTTCGAGAGCTCCGTGATCAGCCTCTGGATGGGTGGGGCGTGCAAGCGTGCCTAGATGCGATCAGAACCCGGGGAGGCCCAGCCCGCCCAGGCCCCCCGGGCCACCCAGCCCCCCGGTCACTGCGCCGAGCTTCTCGGCCGCCAGTTCCTGGGACTTGCGTAGACCCTCGTTGACGGCGGCCAGGACCATGTCCGAGAGCATCTCCACGTCCTCGGGATCGACGGCCTCGGGATCGATGGTGATTCCTTTGACCACCTGGTCGCCGCTCACCGTGACCGTCACCATGCCGCCGCCGGCCGTCGCCTCGACCGTCTCGTCCTTGAGCGACTCCTGGGCGGCCATCATGTCGGCCTGCATCTGCTGGACCTGCTTCATCATCTGCTGCATGTTGGGCTGGGGCATCAGTTGTCCTCCCCGTTGGGTTCGTGAATCTCCTGGGCGTCCAGCTCCTGGACGAAGCGGGCGATCAGCTCCTCGTCGCTGAGCGGCGCCTCGGCCACCGCCACCGCGGCCTCCTCCGGGCCGTCCGCTGCCGCCAGCTCGTAGCGCAGCAGCAGCGTCTGACCGGTCACGTTGCGCAGCGCCTCCACGGCGGCTCGCCGGTAGTCGTCCTGCTCGGCCTTGCGCTTCATGAATGCCGCCTCCGGCGAGAAGGCCACAGTCAGCTCCCGCTCGTTGACGGCCACGGGACGGGCACCCTGCAGAAGGGCGGCCAGCATCGCGTTGGCGCCCCGCACGGTGTCGACGACGGCCGGCCACAACGCAGCGATCGCTTGCAGATCCGTACTGGCTGGCGGCGCAGGAGGTGTCACGTCCGCTGCCGGTCTGGAGGACTCGGCAGCGGCCGGCTGCGGCGCAGGCTCCGCCGGCTGGGGGATCTCGGGAGCCGGCTCCGGCGCTCTCACCTCGGTGTGCACAACAGCCGGTGAGGAGTGCTCCGCGGGACCTCCAGTCCCGCGTTCTGACCCAACCGCTCGGCGTCCAGCCTCGCTTGGTCGGACCCCGGCCTCCAACCTCTCAATCCGGGCCTGCAGCGCCGCCACCGACGGGTCGACCTCCGGCGCGGCGGCCTTGATCAGCACGAGCTCGAGCTGGATGCGCGGCTGGGCGCCGTTGGCAGTGGCCTCGAGCGCGGCGGAGACCAGGTCGAGCAGGCGGACGGCGTCGATCTCGGCCATCGCGCGGGCCTGGTCGGCCAGCCGCTGGTCGCGGTCGGGGGTCACGCGGAGCTCCGGCGGGACTTCGCCCAGCACCCGCACGGTGAGGAGCTCGCGGGCGTGGATCTCCAGGTCGCGTAGGACCTGACCCGGGTCGCGGCCACTGGCGGCCAGCTCGGCGGCGGCCCGCAGCGCGCCGGCCGGATCCCGCGCGATCACCGCGTTCACCGCCCCGAACAGCTGCTCCGCATCGGCCACCCCCAGCACGGCCAGCACGTCGGCGGGCTGGATCCGCTCGCTGCCGGCGTAGGTGACGAGCTGCTCCAGCGTGCCCAGAGCGTCCCGGAAGGAGCCGGTGGCGTGGCGGGCGACCAAGGCAGCGGCGCCGGGGTCGATGTCAATCGACTCACGCTCGGCCACCCGGCGGATCACCGAGGCGACTTGTTCAGCGGTCGGCCGGCCGAAGTCGAAGCGATGGCAGCGGTCGACCACCGTGGGCAGCACCTTCTGGGCCTCGGTGGTGGCCAGGACGAAGATCGTGCGCGGGGGCGGCTCCTCGAGGGTCTTGAGGAAGGCGTTCCAGGCCTGCTGGGAGAGCATGTGGGCCTCGTCGAGGATGTAGACCTTGTGGCGGCCAGAGACCGGGGCGTAGGCCACCTTCTCGCGCAGCTCACGGATGTCGTCCACGGAGTTGTTGGAGGCCGCGTCCATCTCGATCACGTCCAGCGAGCTGGCGGCCGCGATCGACACGCACGAGTCGCAGGTTCCGCACGGGCTGATCGTCGGCCCCTGCTCGCAGTTCAGGCAGGCGGCCAGGATCTTGGCCATGCTCGTCTTGCCGGTGCCCCGGGAGCCCACGAACAGGTAGGCGTGGTGGACGTTTCCCTGCTCGACGGCATGGGACAGGGTGCGCACCACGTGTTCCTGGCCAACCACGTCAGTGAACGTACGAGGGCGGTGGCGGCGATAGAGCGAGGGGCCGGCGGACACGGGAGAATCCGAGTCTAGTGACCGCAACGGCCTATCCGAGGGGCCTTCGGCCACTACTGGGCGCCTGCCAGCCGCTGCGGTAACGTGCGCCCGTGACGACCTGCCGGTCATGCGGGGGGGAGCTCCGCCCGAAAGCAAGGTTCTGCTCGGCCTGTGGCGCCCCTGCAGTGGCCCGCTGCGCGGCGTGTGGCAAGGAACTCGACCCCAGCGACCGTTTCTGCGCCGAATGCGGCACTCCGGTGTCCGAAGGAGTCGGAGCGGCGCCGGTGCCGGCTTCGGAGCGTCGGCTGGTCTCCGTCCTGTTCGCTGACCTGGTCGGCTTCACGACGCTGTCCGAGCACCGGGATCCCGAGGAGGTCCGCGAGCTCCTGAGCCGGTACTTCGACCGTTGCCGGATGCTGATCGAGCGCTACGGCGGCACGGTCGAGAAGTTCATCGGCGATGCGGTGATGGCGGTGTGGGGCACGCCGGTGGCTCGGGAGGACGACGCCGAGCGGGCCGTGCGCGCGGCCCTATCGCTGACCGCGGCCATCACGGCGCTGGGAGAGGAGGTGGGGATGCCGGACCTGCGGCTGCGTGCCGGGGTACTGACCGGCAACGCGGCCGTGGAGCTGGGCGCCGAGGCTGAGGGGATGGTGCTGGGCGACACGGTCAACACCGCGTCGCGGCTGCAGTCGATCGCCGAGCCAGGCACCGTGCTGGTCGACGACGTCACGCGGCGCGCCTCGGAGGCGGCGATCGCCTATGAGGACGCGGGCACACATCAGGTCAAGGGGCGCGAGCAGCCGGTCAAGGCCTGGACGGCGTTGCGGGTGGTGGCGGGGGCTGGCGGAGCGCGGCGCAGCGTCGGACTCGAGGCGCCGCTTGCCGGGCGTGACGCGGAGCTGGCGGCGATCATCGAGGCCGGAGAGGAGAGCGCCCACCAAGGGCGGGCGCAGTTGGTTGCGCTGGTCGGCGAGGCGGGAGCCGGCAAGTCGCGGCTGCTGTGGGAGTTCTTCAAGTACCTCGACGGCATCCAGGAGTCTCGCTACTGGCACCAGGGCCGTTGCCTGTCCTACGGAGAGGGGGTCGCGTACTGGGCGCTGGCCGAGATGGTGCGCACGCGGGCCGGGATCGATGAGGAGGAGACGGGGGCGGCGGCGCGCGAGAAGCTGCACGCCGCTGTGCTGGAGCACGTCCCCGACGAGCGCGAGCGCCGCCTGGTCGAGCCCCGCCTCGCCCATCTGCTGCGCCTCGACGAGCGGCCGGACGCCGACCGCGCCGACCTGTTCAGCGGCTGGCGCCTGTTCTTTGAGCGGATGGCCGCGCTCCAGCCCGTGATTCTGGCGTTCGAGGACCTGCAATGGGCGGACTCGGGTCTGCTGGACTTCATCGACTACCTGCTCGAGTGGTCGGCCGATCACCCGATCCTGGTGATCGCGCTGGGACGCGGCGAGCTGCTCGACCGCCGGCCGGCGTGGGAGCCGATCGCGCTCGGCCCGCTCGAACCGGTGGCCATCACCCAGATGCTCGACGGGCTGGCCCCGGGGCTGCCGGACGAGCTCGTGACCCAGATCAGCCGCCGCGCCGAGGGAATTCCGCTGTACGTGGTTGAGACGATCAGGATGCTGCAGGACCGCGGACTGCTCGTGCAGGAGGGGGCGCGCTACGCGCTGACCGGCGACGTATCGGACCTGGAGGTCCCGGAGACCCTGCACGCGCTCGTCGCCTCACGGCTGGACGGCCTGTCGGCGGAGGAGCGTGGGCTGCTGCAGAACGCCTCGGTCCTCGGGCAATCGTTCTCAGTCTCCGCCGCGGCGGACCTGAGCGACCGGTCGCCCGCCGATGTTCAGGCCCTGCTCGACGGGTTGGTCGCCAAGCAGGTGCTGGCCCGCGACGACGATCCCCGGTCTCCCGAGCGAGGGCAGTACGTGTTCCTGCAGGGGCTGCTGCGCACGGTCGCCTACGGGACGCTGGCCCGACGTACGCGCAAGGCGCTACACCTCGCCGCCGCCAGGCACCTGCGCGAGAGCTGGCCCGGCGAGCTGCGCGACATCGCCGAGGTGCTCGCCTCGCATTACCTGGAGGCGATCGCCACCGAACCCGAAGCTGCCGACGTCCCCGAGCTGCGGAACTCGGCGCGCGAGACCCTGACCGCCGCCGGCCAGGCCGCAGCTTCGCTGGCGCTCGGACCGGAGGCCGAGCGCTATCTGGAGCAGGCGGCCGAGCTCGCCGACGACGACCTCGAGCGGGCCCGGCTGTTCGAACAGGCCGGGAGCGCACTCGCCCGCAGCGGCGAACTCGAGCGAGCGGAGCGCCGACTGGATGAGGCCGCTGCGCTCGTGCGCGGTGCCGGCAGCCCCACTGGCGGCTCGGCGGCGGTCGCGCTGGCCACGTTGCTCCGGCTGGGCGGGCATCTTGCCGAGGCCGAGGCGGTGCTGGAGCCGTTCCGCGTCGACCCAGAGACGGCCGACGACGTCGTGCTGCGCGCCGAAGCACTCGCCGGCCTGGCCGCGTGCTGGCTGTTCGGAGGGCGCCGCGAGGCGGCGGGGCCGGTCCTGGAGGAGGCGCTGACGACGCTCGAGGCGATGCAGGCCTGGCGCGCCCTGACCGGGGCCCTGAACGCGCGCGCCGCCTATCTGATCTACGGCGGGCGCCGGCAGGAGGGACGGGCCGTGCTGCAGGGCGCGAGCCGCCTGGCCGAGGATCACGACCTGCCCTACGAAGGGCTCCGCACGAGCTACAACCTGGCCGCCTGTCTGATCGAGGAGCATGACTTCGAGGGTGCGCTGGCGCAGCTCGAGCGCGGGCGGGCACTCGCGCAGGAGCGCGGGGACCGCTCGTGGGACGAGCGGTTGCGCCAGCAGTCGCTGATTCCGATGATGTTCAGCGGACGCTGGAGGGAAGCGATGGTGCTCACGCCGGAGCTGATGATCTCCTATGACGAAGTGGCTCGGGTGGCCAGCGCCCACGTGCTGGCCCAGTTTGCCGAGGCCCGGGGAGATGATGAGCTGATGGACCGCTGTCTAACGATCGCCGGACAGCAGGAGGGATCGGGCTACGCTGACCTGCGATGCGCCAGTCTGACGGTGGAGGCGCGTGCGGAGCTAGCGCGCGGAGCTGCCCAGGCGGCGCTGGCCCGGATTCAACCCGTACTTGACACCCCCGCGATCGCGGGGGAGGTCCGCACCGACGCCTACGTGCTGTGCGTCGAATCGGCGCTCGTGCTCGGCGACGAGACGGTGATCGATGAGTTGCAGGGCTGGTGCGCCGCGCGACCGCCGGCCGAGGCGCCGGCGCTGCTGCTGGCCAGCCGCGAACGCCTGCTGGCCGAGCAGGCCCATCAGCGCGGGGAGGGCGAGCTGGCGGAGCGTCACGAGCAGAGCGCCATCGACCGGTTGCGCGCCGTCGGCGCGCAACCTCTGCTGGCCCGAGCACTGCTCGACCGCTGCCGCCGCCGCGAGGACCCCGCGGCAGAGGCCGAGGCCCGCGAGATCATCGGCGCGCTGGGCGCCACCCGCTGGTTGGCTGCCCTTCCGAGCGGTGACGCGGTCAGCGCCTGACGCCGGTCAGCCGACACGCGCGGCAGATATGGATCGTGCACCCTCCTTCGAAGCGTCTGTCCGAGGCGCTGCCATCGCTTCTGACTCCAGTCCAGCCCTCCCATCGCGCCTGGAGGTGACCGCTTAAGGCTGCTTCCTTCCGGACCTGACCTGGTTCACGGGCCTTCATCGTGATGGGACCGGACCATCGCCGCCAGAGACGAGGCGCTGACCTCGGGCTTCGGCCCCTCGGAGAGGGAATTCAGCCCCGCTAGAGCGGATTGAGGGTTACAGGGCACCGCTAGCACCCCGCCTAGCACGATCCATCCCGGATCGTAGCGGTCAGGCATCAACCCAGCCGTTCGGCCAGGCCACTTCCGGACGTTCGCCCACACCGGCGTGGCCGGACCACTCGCTATCGTGCGGCTCAATGTCTGTAGGCATAGTGGGGCTCGGATACGTGGGATTGCCGCTGGTCGTCGCGTTCGCCGAGGCCGGTGAGGACGTCATCGCCGTGGACGTCGATTCGAACAAGATCGCCTCAATCGAGGCGGGCGAGTCCTACATCGAGGACATCGAGTCCGACCGGCTGGCGGCGGTCAGGGATCGGATCACGGCCGACGATCACTTCGCGCCTCTGGCCCGAGCCGAGGCGGTGCTGATCTGCGTCCCCACCCCGCTGACCCCCAACCGGGAGCCTGACCTGGGGCCGCTGAATGCCGCCGCCGAGTCGGTGGCCCGGGTGGCTCAGCGCGGTCAGCTGATCGTGCTCGAATCGACCAGCTACCCCGGGACCACGCGAGAGCTGCTGATCCCCGTCCTCGAGCGGGAATCGGGACTATCTGTCGGTCGCGGGCTGAACGTGGCCTTCTCCCCCGAGCGGGTCGATCCCGGGCGGGTCGACTACACGCTGCGCAACACCCCCAAGGTGGTTGGCGGCATCACCGACGAGTGCACCGACCGGGCGGCCGAGCTGTACGGGCGCGTGTGCGAGGAGATCGTCCGGGTGTCCACGCCCGAGGCAGCCGAGCTGACCAAGCTGCTGGAGAACATCTTCCGCTCGGTGAACATCGCGCTCGTCAATGAGCTGGCCATCCTGGCCCACCGGATGGGCATCGACATCTGGGAGGTCGTCGACGCGGCCACCACCAAGCCCTACGGCTTCATGCGCTTCGAGCCCGGCCCGGGCATGGGCGGGCACTGCCTGCCCGTCGATCCGTTCTACCTGACCTGGCGGGCCCGCGAATTCTCGATGTCGACGGAGTTCATCGAGCTGGCGGGCAAGATCAACCAGCAGATGCCCTACCACTGCGTGGAGCGCATCGAGCTGGCGCTAAACGAGGCCGGCAAGCCGATCAAAGCCTCCAAGATCGCCATCCTCGGGGTGAGCTACAAGGGCGGGATCGGCGACATGCGCGAATCGCCGGCGCTACGGATCATGCACGAGCTGGCCGTGCGCGGGGCCGACCTCGTCTACCACGATCCGTTCGTCGACTCGCTGCCCAAGCTCGAGCTTTCCAGCCTGCCGCTGGACGAGGCAGTCGAAGGGGCCGACGCCGTCGTGCTGGTCACCGCCCATCCCGGCGTGGACTACGACCGGGTGGCGCGCGAGGCCGCGCTGTTCGTCGACTTCCGCGGAATCACGCGAGGGATCGCCGACCGCCACGTCGTACGGCTGTAACTAGCCGGCAGCGGGTTCCAGCGCCGGGCCGGCGACCACTTCTCGCCCGTGCAGGTCCCCGATCTCGCGATCTGACAGCCCCAGCAGCTCGGCCAGCACCTCGTCGGTGTGCTCGCCCAGCACCGGTGCGCGCCTGACCGGCACCCGGCCGATCGGTGACGGGTCGATCGGCGAGGCCGGGGCCAGGTAGCGCCCAACTCCCGGCTGCTCTATCTCCTGAAACATCGGGTTCTCGGTCGACACCCGAGGATCCTCGGAGACCAGCTGCTCGAAGGTCTGGTACGGACCCCAAGACACGCTGGTGCTGTCGAAGATCTCCCGGACCTCGGCCAGCGTGCGCCGCTCGAACCAGGGCCGGAGCACGGCCGCGATCAGGTCGCGCGCCCCGAACCGCCCGCTCTCGGTCGACAGATCATGGCCGGTGGCCCCCTGGAGCGCGGAGAACGCCTCCTCGGTCTGGGTGGCCCGGACCAGCGCCCGCCACTGCCGAGCGGTCAGGGCCACGACCATCACCCGCCGGTCGTCCGCGGTGGCAAAGTCATGCCCGAATGCGCCGTAAAGGTAGTTGCCGTCCTTGGGCTGGCCGCGGGAGCCGAGCTGGACCTCGGCGATCCGGCCCAGGTTGCCCACGGTGGCAAACGCCACGTCGGACAGGGCCACTCGAATCAGCTGGCCCTCTCCGGTGAGCATCCGGTGACGCTCGGCAGCCAGCAGACCGGTCACGGCCTGGCCGCCCATCACGAGATCCCAGGAGGGCAGCACGCTGTTGAGTGGCTCGGAAAGGTTGCGCGGTCCGGTGGCCCAGGGAAAGCCGGTGGCCGGGTTGACCGTGTAGTCCACCTCGGAGGTCCCGTCCGGGTTGCCGGTCAGCGCCACCATGATCAGGTCTTCGCGACGTTGACTGAGTGACTCGTAGGTCAGCCAGCCCCGGGTGGGGAAGTTGGTCAAGAGCGCCCCGGCGGCGGCCACCAGGGCGGTTACCAGCTCACGTCCCTCCTCGGAGCGGATGTCCACCTGGATCGAGCGCTTACCCTTGTTCAACCCGGCCCAGAACAGGCTCTGGCCGCCCTTGGCCAGCGGCCAGCGCCTGTAGTCGAGCCCGCCCCCCATCTGATCGAAGCGGATCACGTCGGCCCCGAGCTGGGCCAGCGTCATCCCGCCCAGCGGCGCGGCCACGAACGCCGAGCCCTCGATCATCCGAAACCCGGCCAGGATCCCCGGCTGACTCATGCCATCACCCCAATCGGCTGCCAGTCGAGCACCTCTGCCGTGGTGCCGTCCTCATGGGTGGCGGTGGTGAGGACGCGAAGATCGACGAGGGTGGCCGCCGGGCCACCCTCTTTGGCTTGCACGCTGACCGTGCTGTGCAGCACATCTCCCTCGAACACCGGCCCGAGATGGTCACACGACCGCCAGGCGGTCACGGTGACCAGGTTGGGCAGCGCGCGGGTGACGTGCTGGAACGCCAGTCCGATCGTGTGACCGCCATACACGAGCCGGCGCTCCCGCTCTGAGCCGGTGGGGTCGCTGTGGGCAGCGGCCAGATTGAGCGATAGCCGAACCAGCTCGGGCGCACCGGTGACCGTGTCGCCGGTCTCCACCGAGTAACGCTGCCCCGGCTCGACAGCGTCGGCATGAGGCCCCGGGATCCGAGCGCGGTAACGCGCCAGGTCGAGTTGGCTGACCGAGTCCAGCAGCTGGGTGGGTTCGAGCTCGGCGCTGATCAGGTTGAGATCGTCGCGGTGACCTGGGCGGGCGTCCTCGTTGCGCATCGGCAGCATCGCGCACCGGTGGTAGTCGAGGACGGGACGGTCGTCCTGATCGACGGTGAGCACGCGCAGCGCGGCCAGTCCGGTGGGGCCGCGCCCAGGCTTCGGCGCGTTGTCGCGCAGCGCCACCACCTCGGTGGTGGTGTGCAGGGTGTCCCCGATTCGCGGCCAGCGCCGCAGCACCAGGCCGCGGTAGAACAGGTTCCCGATCACCCGCCCGGTGGGCAGCGTTGACTGCCCGATCGCCACATCCCAGATCAGCCCCGGGTGGGCCAGCGGTGTGGGGTTACCGGATACCTCGCCCGACAGGTGGCGATCCAGGCACAGGCGCAGCCGGTCGCCCAGGATCGCCTGGTGGACCGCCTGGTGGCCTTCGGTGAGGGTGAGGCTAGGGGCCTGGGCGAACACCTGGCCCTTCTCCAGGTCCTCGTAGTAGGGGCCGGCCACGGGGATGCTCGCCTCGGTGAGCGTCATGAGTTCTCCTCGGGGTCGAGGCCCGCTCGCTCCAGGGTCCTCAGCGCCGCCTGCCGGACGGGTTCGTCGACCATCTGGCCATTGACCTGGACCGCTCCCCGGTGGGGCGCGTCCCGGAGGGCGGCCAGAACCGCGCGGGCGTCCTGGACGGTTCGGTCATCCGGCCGGAAGGCCTCGCTGATCGATTGGACGTGGGCCGGGTGGATCGCCCACTTGCCGTCGAACCCCAGCTCGGCGGCCCGGGAAGCCGAGCGCCGGAGCCCGTTGGCGTCATCGATGGACAGGAAAGGCCCATCGATCGCCCGCACCCCGGCGGCTCGCGCGGCGACCAGCACTCGTTCCTGCGTGGGCAGCCACAGATCGAGGTCGGCCGGACCGGCCGGTGGGCGGCCGAGCGACACGGCCAGGTCGGCGTAGCCGAGGATCAACGCCTCGACTCCCGGCTGAGCGGCCAGCTCATCGACGCGGCTCAGACCGGCGGCCGTCTCGATCAGGGCTTGCACCCCCATCCCGCCCAGCACGTGGGCCGTCGCGCCGAGCTCGTCGGGATCCGTGGCCTTCGGCACGACCACCGTAGCCAGACGGCCCGCGGTCGCCGACAGGGCCCTGAGCTCGGACTCAGCCCATTCCGATCCGATCGGATTGATCCGCACCGCGGTGCGAGCGGCCGCGCAGCCGGCGCTCAGCGCTTCAAGCACCAGGCGCAGAGCCTCGGGCTTACGGTCCGGGGTGACCGCGTCCTCCAGATCGAAGATCAGTTCGTCGACCTTCAGCTCCCGGGCTTTGGCGAGCATCCGCTCGGAGCTTCCGGGGACGACGAGGGAGACCATGCGAGCGAATCTACCGGCCGCGTGACAACGGCCGCATTGGCGATGATGCGGTCTGGATGACCGTCTCGCTCCGCGCAGATCAGGCCCGGCGCCTGGCCCTGGCCGCCCAGGGCTTCGATCGCCCACGGCCCGCGTCGGTGAGCACTCGGCACATCCTGGGCCTCGTCCGCCGGCTCGGGCTGCTTCAGCTGGACAGCGTCAATGTGTTCTGCCGGTCGCACTACGTGCCGGTGTTCTCCCGCCTCGGCCCGTATGACCTGGCGTTACTGGACCGGCTGGCCGGCCACGGGGTGGGCTCCCGCCGGGGCCGTCGGTTGTTCGAGTACTGGGCCCACGAGGCATCGCTCGTCCCGTTCGAGCTTCACCCGCTGCTGCGCTGGCGGATGGCACAGGTCGACACCGCCGCCTGGCGGTCGATCGCCCGGGTGGCGCATGAGAGCCCCGAGCTGATTGAGGAGGTCGAGGCCCTGGTGGCCAGCGACGGTCCCATCCGGGCCGGAGCCACCGGCTTCGTCCGACCGGCGCCCGGCCCAGACGCCATGTGGAACTGGCATGACGGCAAGCGTGCACTCGAGCACCTGTTCTTCAGCGGGCGAGTCACCGCCGCCGGGCGAGTCAACTTCGAGCGGCTGTACGACCTGCCCGAGCGGGTGCTGCCGCCAGTCGTGCTGGAGTCCCCCACGCCGGATCCGGCCGATGCCCAGCGGGAGCTGATCCGGATCTCTGCTCGAGCCCTCGGCGTGGCGGCAGAGCCCGACCTGGGCGACTACTTCCGGCTGCCTCGGACGGACTCCAAAGCGCGGGTGGCCGAGCTGGTCAGCGCCGGGGAGCTCCAAGCCGTCGAGGTGGAGGGCTGGCGCGTGCCGGGATATCTGTGGCCCGAGGCGACGCTGCCCCGGCGCCTGCACGCCCGCGCCCTTCTCTCCCCCTTCGACCCGCTGGTCTGGAACCGCGACCGGGCCCTGCGGCTCTTCGGCTTTCACTACCGGATCGAGATCTACACGCCGGCCCCTCAGCGGGTGTACGGCTACTACGTGCTGCCGTTCCTGCTCGGAGATCGCCTGGTGGCCCGGGTTGATCTGAAGTCAGACCGGGCCGCTGGGGTACTTCGCGTGCGGGGTGCGTTCGCCGAGCAAGGCGTGGATCCCGAGGCCGTGGCCGTCGAACTGGCCGCCGAGCTGTGGCTGGCCGCCGGCTGGCTGGGCCTCGGCCAGGTCGAGGTGGAGAACCGGGGCGATCTGGCTCGAGCGCTGCAGGCAGCCTCGGCCAACTGCCGCGTAGAATCGGCACCTCAGGGCGCGTAGCTCAGTGGGAGAGCGCTCGCTTCACACGCGAGAGGTCGCTGGTTCGAGCCCAGCCGTGCCCATCAGGAACACGCCCCGCTGAGGGAGATTTCCATGCCCTAAGCCAGGCGTGGGAATTGACGGGCTCGGACTCGGGCATTGGGGGATTGGGGAGCGCTCTGGTGTCGCGCCGACCGGTAGCGGCGTGGTAGCTTCGCTCCGGGGTCGGCATCAATTCTTTGGGGGGCGTATGAACGGTGGGGCGCGTCGGACTGGATTGGTGCTGGGGAGCATTCGCGCTGGCGGTTTGTCGTTGCTGGTGTTCAGCGTGGGGTTGTTCGGGCTTTGGGCGTTCGTGCTGGCGGGGTCAGCCGCGGCGGCGTTGCCGTCGGGCTGCTCGCAGTCGGGGAGCACGGTGACGTGCAGCTACACGGGCCCCGGGACGTATGCCTTCACGGTTCCTGCCGGGGTGAGCTCGGTCAGCGTCGCCGCCGATGGGGCGCAGGGCGGCGGAGCAGACTTTGTCTCGGGCGGATTGGGTGGTGAAGCGCAGGCGGTGCTGCCGACTTCGTCCGGGGCCGCTGTCGAGGTTTTGGTCGGCGGTCAGGGACAGACCTTCGCCGGCCAGGCGGGAGCCGCCGGGGGTTTCAATGGTGGTGGCGCGGGAGGCGATGGCGGCCCTGGCGGGCCCGGAGGTAGCGGCGGCGGCGGTGCCTCGGATGTGCGAACGGGAGGGTGCGCGGGCACGCTGAGCTGCGGGCTGGACGCTCGCGTGCTGGTCGCCGGTGGCGGCGGCGGTACAACCTATTTTGGCGGACTTAATGGCGGTGGCGGAGGTAATCCCTCCGGAGCGTCAGGATCCTCTGGCGGAGGTGGCGGCGGAGGTGGCGGCGGCCAGAGCGCCGGGGGAAGTGGTGGTGCCGCTGTGCCACCCGGAGACGGATGCGTTGCTGAGGGTGGTACCGCTGGTGGAGTCATGACCCAGGATGCCGGTGGACCCGGGGGCGCTGGCGGCACATCCGGGATTGGCACATCAACGTTCGGCGGTAACGGCGGCGGTGGCGGCGGTGGTGGCTATTGGGGCGGAGGTGGCGGAGGCGGCGGATGCGTCGGCGCCTACGGCGGGGCGGGCGGCAGCGGGGGCGGCGGCTCAAGCTTCGGGCCGTCGGGCGCCGCCTTCACCAACGCGACCCACTCCGGGGATGGCCTGGTGACGATCAGCTACACGCTGGCGGCCACCAGCACCGGGGTGTCAGCGCCGGGGAGGGGCACCGCGGGGAGCGCGATCACGGCCAGCTCGATCAGCTCAAGCCTGTCGGGCGCGATCAGCGATGCCACCGGCACGATCACTTTCACGGTGTTCGGTCCGACGTCCACGCCGCCGAGCGAGTGTTCCAGTGGCGGCACCACAGTCGGGACGGCGGGCGTGTCGGGCGATGGGACCTACCATCCGTCGGCTGGCTACACCCCGTCCAGCGCCGGCACCTACTACTGGTATGCCGGCTACAGCGGTGATGGCGGAAACCAGCCGTCTGACAGTGGCTGTGGCACCGGCATGACGTCAACCGCGGTCTCGGCGACCAACCCTCGGCAGCTCAGGCTCTCAGTCAAGCCCGGGCGCGTCCAGGCTGGAATCCGCGCCTGCTTTGCGTTCAGGACCACCTCGAACGGGCACCACGTTGGTGGGGTTACCGTCCACCTTGCCGGCCACACCGCCCGCACCTCACAGGCCGGCACGGCGACGATCTGTGCGGTACTCCACCGGGGGACGCATCATCCCAGCGCGACCAAGCGCAGCTATCGCACCGCGCACGCCACCATCACCGTCACCCGAGCGCCACCGAGGTTCACCGGGTAAATTTCGGAAGCTTCACGGCACAGCCCACAACGCCAACCGGCGCGGCCGGCCAGCCGACGGGGGATGGGCCATCAGCTATCTCCCCTAGAGCGTTGCCGGATCAATCTGAGCGCCGTCATCGAGAGCCACGTCCCGACCCTGCCTCCCAAGTGGCACAACGACCGTTCTTGTGCCGCTATCGGCACTGATCCAACCTCATCCGCCGGCATCCGATAGGTACCAATAAGCGGAAATCGCCTGCCGCGCCTGCAACACGGGAGATCTCAGACAACGAGCCGGACACTTCACACGCGAGAGGTCGCTGGTTCGAGCCCAGCCGTGCCCATGGTCGTCAAAGCAGATGACAGGCCGCTCCATTTGAACTGGCCCGTGCCCCGAACATGTTTATGCTGGCGGCTGGGAGGCACCCGACCTACTACGTCAATGTGAGCCGGGTCGTGGCTGGCAGCGCGATCACGCTCCTTGCACTGGCCTTTGTATGCGTAGCCGTTCGTCCAGGCGCGCCGAGTCGGTAGGCGCGAGCGCCTGCTCTACGCGCAAGCAACGCCGTTCGCGCGTGATCGTGAGCGAGCCCGTGTGCTTCGATTTAGTGCTGCGTCTGCTGGAAGCAGGCCACGTCGTACTGCGCGGCCACGTGCGGGTTGCCCGAACTCAGGCCGCCCTGGCTGGTCGGGTTTGCGTATACGTTTCCCGCCGTCCCGTTGAACGCCGAGCCAGGGGAGTTTCCTGTGTTGCCGGGGAAGGCAGGTGGATTCGTGTTCTGGCACGACTGACTTGGCTGCCCGGTGGACGCTGACCCATTCTGGTTATGTGGGTCTGCTGCGAGCGCACCGGCCGCTGAAACGCCGCCTAGCGCCAAGACCGTACCGACGGTGACTAGGAACCTACGCATGAGCCCTCCTCAAATGATTTCCAAGCCATCTAGACAGACGTCCGAACGCGCGAGAACCTTCCCGGCCGTTCCTAGGTTTTTCGAAGCGTGCCTGGAGACCAGCTCAGGTGTCGGCTTAATCCGAAAACCGGGCGGAGGCGAAATAGCCTTTGGGGACGATGGCTGATTCCACGCCTTCATGACCGGCGGAGGCAACAAGCCACCCTAGTTTTCCCGGACCTCGATGTCCCGCTGAGACGTATAGCTGAGGGACGATGTACAAGAGCCGAGACCTGCAAGTGCGAGCGCATCGTTTGTATGTCGCGGTGGGGCTCCTGGCCGTTGCTCTGACTTCCTGCGGAGGCGCGGGGGCGAAGTACCGACGGGCGCTCGTCAACCCACGGTCAACCCAACAGTCCACGGCCAATGGGATCTCGCCGGCGGGGGCGGTCCCAATGACGCGGACACCCCGCGCCGCCCTTGCCCGCTGCCGTCAGTCCAGGCTGCTGCGTGTTGTATGCCCGCGAGAAGTGCCGCTGTCGCTCCCGCCACCGAAGTACGACCTGGCGGACGGATGCGCAAACGCTCCCCACATCACGATCGCGAGCAGCCGCTGCTCCCTGCCGGTATGGAGCTACGAAACGTTCGTCCCGCTCCCTGGCCAGACCCCACGAGCGCAGCTGAGCGCCTGGGATGGGAGCGCATGGTTCTCCCCGTCATACGCGACCATGGTCCCGCCGCCGTACCACGTCCACGTCGACATCGAGGCGGCAGCGGACTCACCGCCACCGCCGATACTTGGGCCGGGCTTCATCGGCGCAAAACGGGAGAGTCGGGTCACTGACGCGTTGCTAGAGCCGAGTCGGGACCGACCCGTCACGCTCGGGCTGGTCCGCTGGTACGGGCGCCTCGGTCAGCTCGTTCTCGCGCCATCCGGTTCCAATGGCGGCGGCGAAGAGGCGGGCCACCTCATCTTCTACTTCACCGCCGGAGGCGTGCACTACGACATCAGCCTCCATGCGTGGGCGTCGAAGATACGTTTCACGACCGACGGCGTGAAACACCTGGTCAAGGCTCCAGGTCCCGGGTCGGCGCTTCCGCACGTGATCGCGACCCTGAAGGCGATCGTCGGATCGGCCGTTAGCCGATAGCCCGCCCTCGGGCGGAGCCCTGCTTTCCGGCAGGCCGGAGAGAGCGGCGAATGTAGTGATGTAGGTGCCGGTGCGGCGTAGTGTCGGTGTGGATGCAGAACCAGTCGCCGGCTCTAGTGGGATGAGGGGTGCAAGATTACTCGTGGCGGCCGGCGCTGTAATCCTGATCTCAGGTTGCGGGGGACAGTCAAAGTCCGCTAACCGGATCGACCCCGGCGCCGCGAGCTGCGCGGCCCTCAGTCTGAAGCAGGAGATGAGGCACGCTCGCTTGGTTTTTGATGGAAAGCTGCTCCGGGGTCAGACAGCTCTGGTTGGATCCTCGTTGGCCCTCACCTCGCCAGCGCGGTTTGAGGTCCTTCGCTACTTGAAGGGGCAGGGTCCGAAAGTCGTGCGCATCCAGACAGCTGTCACTCGCCGCCAAAGCGGAACAACAGTCAGCGAGGACGGAATCCTGGCCAGAGCAGGCGAGCGGTGGCGCATCTTCACCGACGGAAACACCCAGCCCCTTCCCACATCAATGTGCGGCGGAAGCCATCCCCTCAACCACTCATAAGCGCTCGAGCGAAGACCTGGATTTAGACGAGAACGAGTATTCGCCAATATCATCGCCGCTGTCGCTTGATCGACGAGCGGAAGTAGCCCGAAGGGGAAAGCCCCGACCCGACGCTGGGCACCCACTTGAAAATCATTGTTCACCGCCTCGGCGGCGGTCCTAGGACCACCCCGTGACGCCGAGTTTCAGTGGGAGGTGGTTGTCCTACCCGAATGACTCGTTCGGCCCGACGGGGAGCTCTGCGGTCAATCGACGACCCGGTTCAAGCCGACGAGACCCAGCATGGCCAGCGCTCCAGGGTGGCGAATCCGAGTCGCTCGTATACCCCGTACCCGGCTTGAGAGGACTGCAGCCAGGCGTAGGCAGCGCCGCGCTCGAATGCCTCGCGAGTGGCCGTGGCGGTGATTGCCGCCCCATACCCTCGCCCACGATGCGCCGGCAGGGTCGCAACATTGAAGATGCCCACCGCGTCATCAACCGTCACCGAGAGCGCGGTCACGACCTCCTCACCGCTGACCCGTCCCACGTACCCGGTGACCTCGGCAAGGCCCAGCACTTCATCTGTGACCAGCTGAGCGAACAGTTCGGGCGGGGCACCAAATGCAGGACCGGCCACCTCGCAATGCACATGCGCTTCGCCGCGCTCCAGATGGCGCACTGACAGGCCGGCAGCCGGCGCGGCCTCGAGCGGCCCTGCGCGAGCCATGAGCGGGATGTCTGGCTCGGTCGTCAACCCCCGCGCCGAGGCGATCACCTGACCGGCGCTGCGCCAGCTGGAACGGCACTGCAAACAGAACGGGACGTCCTCTTCGTTCACCGCATCCAGCTCAGCCTGCACCTGCGTCGCACTGGCGTCAGCGCTCAAAACCCATGCACCATTGAGCGTGGGAACCGGCATTCCCGTGACGAGCCCGTGAAGGCCGTCCGCCTCCCGGGCCCACCCGGTCTCGAGCGTCGAAGCCAGCAGCACCCACGTCGAACCCAGCGCCGCCGCTACCGCGTCGGCGTCAGGCAACACCGGTCCCGGGCCGGATGCTCGCACGAAGCGATCTTCGCAGAGCTAATCGTTCGCCGGACACCTCTGACGTCGTGCTCGAGACAGGGCTCGACTACTCCGACGACCATCGGCACGGCTGGCTTCGAACCAGCTACCTCTCGCATGGGCCGCCGGTCCTACCGGCCCGGTGTCGAAGCACGCTTCGTCGACCTCGTGTCGCAATGCAGTCGAGGAGGCCGCTGGACTTCGTCGGCGCAACAATTCCCCGTTGACAGCCGGAACGGCTGTAGGTTGGATTGGGCCAGAACGCCGCGGAGCGTCCTTACGCGCCTAAGGCGGTTGTCTGCGTCGTGCGGCCTTCGCAGCGAGGCTGGCAGTCGTAGATCGATGTCCGGGGCGCACAGGTTGACCAGGTCCGAACTTCTTCAACGGCCTCTTGGAGCCCACTCCACAACCACACAACGAGGTGGTTAGGCGCAAGCTCTACACGGCCGGACTAGTAGTCATCCTCGCGCTAGTGGTGGTGTCTTCCGCTAGTGCCGGACAGCGCAGCTCTCAGACATTCACGTTCGCCGATACCTTCTCTTCCAGCTCCGACTGTGGGGCGTTCACCGACTTGATCTCGGGGCACGACGATGGGCGTGTTACGACCTGGTTCGACGCGGCGGGTAACCCCATCAGCCAGATCGGCCAGATCAAGTCCTGGGAAACGGACACCAACGCGTCGACTGGGAAGTCGATCTCCGTGCTGACGAATCTGATGGTCCACATGGACTTCGTGGCCGGCACGATCGCGCTCACCGGAACACGGAACATGTCGACCCTTCCTGGACAGGGTCTCGTGGTGCAGCACGTCGGTCGCGTGGTGATCGGTCCCGATGGTCAGCCGATTTCGCTCAGCGGTAAGTACCCCGAATTCGCAGCCACGTACATCGGTCAGGATTTCTGCGCCGCGATTGCGTAGCGCTGGATCCGACGACGTTCCCCTGGGTCAGCCACCCATCGTTGGCTCTGGGGATGGGCACGGTGGCCTCGAACCAGCGACCTCTCGCGTGTGAAGCGGCTGGACTCATTCGCCGGCTCGCCCAGAACACAGGCCCGCGCGGGCGGTCGCGGGTGGTCGTGCACGATCGGATGTGCCCGGATGCGTGCGGCTAGTGGCACAAGGATCGGACTTGTGCCACTTCCCCCAAGGCGGTCGGGCTTCTCCGATCGCTCGGCGCGTTCGAGGTAGGGGTCGCGCGCAGCCGGGTGAAGATCTCGGCCGTCTCGGCAAGCAGCGGTGCGGCGGCCACGTCGCGCCGGTCGGCGTGCAGCAGTTGGGCGCGTTCCAGCAGCACCTGGGAGCACGAAGGGCGTCTAGGGGGCGGCAGCTATTTCCGGCGCCTGCCACTCGGGATGATCGCGGTGTAGCCACGCCGCGAACCGTTCGCGGCCCTCTATCAAGATGGTCTGATCATGCACCCGCTCAAGTGCGACGGCCGAACTCAGGTCGTAGGACGCAAAGTAAGGCATCCAGGGTGAGATGGCGGCGGCCATGGCGGTGGCCAGTGGTTCGCGTGCCTCGGCCCAATCACGGAGCTGGATCGCGTATTCGGTCTCGCTCAGCTGCTGCCATCCCGCGCCGGTCATGCTCGGCTCGGTCGTTTCGGCATCGAAGCTGGACTCAAAGACCGGCGCCTCTGGAGCGCGGAGCGTCACGCCCCGATTTCTCAGCGCTTGGGCGCTGAATGCGGCAATGGCTTCGCTGGCTGCGGCTTGGTCCGCGAACACCGGCTCCATCTCGAATGCCGAGCTGGTCCGCTGAACGACGAGGTACGGCACCTCACCGAGAGACCCCAGCGTCCGCTGGTGGGCATCGTTGCCGATGATCCCCAGCAGCGGAACTCCGGCGGCCCAGATGCGACCGTGGCTCTCACTGATCAGCTCCCCGTCGACCCGCAACATTAGTCGCGGGACGTACGTGTGAGAGATATAAGCCGGCACGCCGGCGCGGGCGTGGTAGCCGACTTGAAGCATCGCGTCGACGCCATGGCTTGTCAGCTCAAACACGTTCCACGCTTCCAACCGTGCGCCGACTGGAAGCTCGTCCGCGATCACGTTTTCTGGGTTCCCGCTGCCGTGATTGTCGAGGACGATGACCTCGTCAGCCCCTGCGTTTAGAAGCCCGGCCGCGGCAGCCACCACATCGGCCGTCAACTGGCGGCGACCCTGATCCCAATAGGACCTCTCGAATGCCAGAATTGAGTGCGGATCACGGAGCTGAGAAATGCCCTCCATGTCGGCGCTCAACGCAATCTGCACCGGAACGATCCTAGCCCTCATGCAGACCGAGGACGAACATGGCGATGCCGAGGGCCAGGACAGGCAAGGCAAGAAGTCCCAGGCTGATCCTGACCACCCCTCGCGTTTCACGCTCGAACCCGTTGAGCGGGTCGGCATCGCCATTCAAATCGTCACTCCTACACGCTCCCAAACACTGGAGAATGCGAATCGAGACCCCGCATGCCCCCAATACGACTCGCAAAGTCAAAGAGGTCCATGCGCGTCCCGTTGGGGCCGGCGAGACGAGGCGGCGGCTCGCCGGATCAGGGCTTGGGCGGCAGGATTGCGGCGCCGGTCTCGAGGACCGCGCGGAAGCCGAGCCGCTCATAAAGTCGGCGGGGGCGGCCATCGCGCTCGGCGCAGATCCACACGTCAGGAGCAGCCTCTGCACCCACGGCGATGGCGCGCGCGGTGAGCGCACTGCCGAGCCCAACACCTCGGCGCTCAGGGTGGACGAACACCTGGCTGACTTCGCTGCCCCCGTCGTGCGTCTCGACCTGAGCGAACCCCAATGGGCGACCCTCTTCCACCGCGGCGATCACATGAACGTCCGCGAGTTCAGCCACCTCCCGGGCCTGCGCATAGAAGGCCTCGTTCTCCGTGTGGTCGCCGAAGTCCTCTCGATGCCATATGTCGCGCAGCTCACGCACCGCGTCGTGCTCCACCTCGACGAGCTCACCGCCACCCTCAGGAGGCACGCGACTGTCATGCAGCATGAACACGAGAGGGTTCGCCATCCACCCCATCTCGCGGAGCTCGTCGACCACCCGTTCGGGCATGGGGATCATCCACTCGACGAACCGGTGCGCGCAGTCGGCGAGCTCGCGGTCAGCGGCCGCGATCATTTCGCGCGCGTCCATCGCTCTGTCCAACCGAATGCAGTTGTACTCCCAGTAATCGCGGAGGCGATGACTGCGCAACACCGTCCCGTGGGAGAACGGTCTCGCCTCCTCGCACAGTCGCTCCGTCCAAGACATATGCCATTGCCGAAAGCGTTCCTCAGCCGTGATCCTGGACATAGTTAGCGAGAGTAGGGCGACGCCCACGTGCCACCTAGCACGGTTATACCGCCGCCTGTCCCGTGGCGTCACCGCCCGACTGAAGGACCTCCACGACCTCCTCGGCGGACGGCATCTCGGCGATCTCTCCGGCGATCTCTTGTGCGGCCGCCCGCTCGGGCGACCCGGGAGCCAGAACGGCGCTGACGGCGTCGGCGACCGCGTCGGCGGTGATCTGGTCCGGACGGAGGACGCGGGCCACGCCGGCTCGCTCGCAGGCGCGGGCGTTGTCGAACTGATCTGCGCCCTGGGGGACCATGACGAGCGGCAGCCCGGCGACGAGCGCGGCCAGCGTTGTACCGGTGCCGCCGTGGCAGAGGACGGCATCGCAGCGCGGCAACAGCGGGGCCAGCGGCAGCCAGCGCTCAACGTGCACGCTGGGCGGCAGGTCGCCGAGCGCGGCGGGGTCGTTGAGCTCGCTGACCGTCACGACACTCTCTGCGTCCTGGCCCTCCAGCCCGGCGAGCAGCGGAGCGAACTTGTCGGGCTGGTTGAACAGCGGCACGGTCCCGAGCGACACGTAGACCACGGGACGGCTGCCCAGTTGATCCGCCCAGGCAGGTAGGGGCGCGTCGGGCTCGCCCGGGAGCTCCGGACGAATCGGCTGGATGCCGGCCTCCGCGGGCACTGCCTCCTCGGCGCGCAGCCGTGGCGGGCGGGGGTCGAGGTAGCGGCCGCGATAGATGCCGCCGTGCGGGTCTGGCGCGAGGCCCGCGGCCTCCCACAGCGGCCGAGCTCGCTTCGCCATCGCCGCCAGGACCTCAGCGTCAAACGGCTGGCCGAAGCCGTAGCAGACCGAGTCCAGGCCAAGCTCCGCAGCCAGCAGGGGTCCGGCCAGGTCGACCGGAGGGTGCACCACCAGATCGATGGGACGCGATTCGGCGTGCTTCCGCAGGACCGGAAGCTTGGCCGCCGGGTGAACCAGCCCGAACATCGCGGCCGGGAAGCGGATCCGGTCGCCGGCCGGAGCCTGCTTGACCTCGGTATCCCCCATCGCCTCCATCACCCCGGCCATGGCGGAGAGCCCGGCCTCCACGAACTCCATGCCATTCTCGGTGGCACGCCCGCGCAGGTTGGCGCCGCTGACCACGATCACCTCGTGCCCGCCCGCGGCGAGCGCTCGCCCGAGGGGGATGAACGGGCCGAATACCCCGTCCATCGGCGTAGTGCTGCAGAGAACTCGCATTACATCCCTCCCGATCCGCACTATATAGTTGCACTATATAGTGCTACTATATGCACGATGTCAAGCCGACCCTCTGATGAGCATGCGGCCGGGCCGCCGGAGCGATCGCGCCGCCAGCGCGGCTCAGACACTCGACAGCGGGTCGAGGAGGCGGCGGCCGCCCTATTCACCCGCGACGGTTACACGGCCACGACGATGCAAGCGGTGGCCGACGAAGCCGGTGTCCATGTGCAAACGATCTACCTGGCCTACGGGAACAAGCCCGCGCTCTTGGCCGCCTGTGCCGCCCGCCTGGTAGCCGGCTCAGAGGACCCGCAGACTCATCCGGGTGAGCGCAGGTGGGCCCGCGAACTGGCCGCCGAGCCCGACCCGCGCCGGAAGCTCGCTCGCTACGTCAAGCAGATCGGCGACGTGAGTCCCCGGATCACCCCAATGCTCGATGTGCTCCGGGCCACCGCTTCCGCCGAAGCCGATGTCGCCGCGTTCCTCGAGCAGATGGAACGCGGCCGGCGCGAGGGTCCGTTGCAGCTGCTCGGCCTCGGTGTCGCTCCCGGTACATGGCGAGATGGGCTGAGCGCCGAGGAGGTCGCTGACATCGTGTTCGCGATCGCCTCGCCGGACACGCTCCGGGCGTTGATCAACCAATGCGGCTGGACGAGAGCCGCTGCGGAGGCACTGATCCGGCGGAGCCTCGAACGCGAGCTGCTCGGCCCGTAACCCTCCCGGCCGAGGCGAGGGCGGCCTGCGCTCAGCCGCCCGACGTGGTGCTGGTCGTGGTCTGCGTAGTGGTCTGCGACTGCTGATTCGAGCTCAGCTGAGCCACCTGTGACGAGAGCTTGTTCACTTCCGTCTGCAGGTGTGAAACCTGTTGCGTTGAGGCCGTCCCAGCGAACCGTGCCGATGTCTTGCGGGCTGAGGTCTTCAGCTCACTGACTCCGCGCTGGGCCCCAGCCGCGTCCTTGGCCGCTGCTCGGGTGGAGGCTCGAAGCGAGCGCACCTCAACCGACAGCGTCTGCACCTGCCGCGTCAGCGCGGCGAGCTGGGCCGGCGGAGGGCCTGAGCGGACGATGGCCGGCCGGGAGTTGTGGTCGCGCAGGAGAGCCCAGACCGCCACGCCAAGGGCAACGGCAGCGAGGACTCCGACCATGGCCAGGCCTGTGCGCAGCGAGTCGAGGCTCCAGAAAGCCGGCTCCGCGGGCACGGCCGCAGCCGGAGGAACGTCTGCAACGGGCCGTACAGGCTCAGCCGGCTGAATTACGCGCGTGGGCGCGTCCTGCGCTGGCGGTGTTCCAGGAGGGCGCGCCGGGGGGCGTTCTGGGGGAACTGACATCGGGCTCTCGTACCTCGCGCAGGATGGTAAGCGAGCCGGCGGCGGCGGACGGCAGGTCTCCATGCCGCAGGCGCCCATAGGCGACGGTGCCGCCGATGGCGGGGATCCAGAAAGCGATGGCGTGGTAGACGAGGACCCCAGCCGCCGCGTGGTCGAGCGGCAGACCGTAGAGCGCAAGCGCCCCGACCAGACCCACGTCGAGCACACCGACGCCGCCTGGCACGGGCACCGCGTTGGCCAGGTAGCCGACAAGGTAGGCGACGACCAGCGCCGCGGCCGGAGGAGCCGGCCCCACCGCGGCCAGGCAGACCCAGAGCACCGCGATGTCGAGCAGGAGGTAGCCCGTCGCTCCGAGCAGGCCCCAGCTGGGCCGCGTGATCGCCTGCCGGGCGTCGGGGATCCCCTGACCGAGTGCCTCGATCCAGCCGGCGCGAGGGTGCCCGGCGCCAATCCGCCGGGCCAGCGGCGGCAGGCAGAGCGTGCCCGCCACGGCGGTGACCGCCGTCAACACGGGCAGTCCACCCAGGAGCACGCCCTTCGCCCCGTCGGGCCCCTGTAGTAGCAGGAGGGCACCGGCCAGGCCGAGCACGAGCACGTTGATCGCGCTGGTCAGGAAGAACAACCCGCTCGAGCGGCGAACGATCTCCCGGCCCGGCATCCCGGCCAGGTGCAGGAGCCAGCCACCGGCGGCGAGCGAACCGATGCCGCCGCCGGGTAGCAGCGCACCGGACCCCATCTGCGTCCACGCGAGCTCCCGGGCAGGCCGCCTGGGGATGGCCGGGAAGAACAGCCGAAAGACGGTGACGAAGCTCAGGCAGGACGCGAGCTCCAGCCCGAGCGCGGCGAGCACCAGGGCGGGGTCCATCTCGCGCACCTCGTGCACCACGGGCCGCAGATCAGGGACCGCGAGCAAGACGGTGAGCAGGCAGATCGCCAGCAGCGCCCCAGCGGCCAGTCGCCGCACGACCGCGCGCCGCCCGAGCGCGGGCGGCGCGCTGGTCCCGACTATCGGTTCACTGTGGACCGCCACCGGACTGAGGCCGCACCGTGGCGGCTATCAGAAGCTCGGCGACGTCCCACCGCCGCAACCGGCGCGGGGCGGGCGGCGGAGGGGCCGGTCGACACTCGGCCCGACGCGCCCGCAACGTCGATCCACTCTCTGAGCGAGGCCTCAATTTCATCTGGCGGGCCATCATGCCGCCTCGAAGCTGAGAGCCAGCTCGCTGCCGGGCTCAGCGTGGACCGTCTGAACGTTCGCGGCGCGGTTGCCAGGTAGTACGAACAGCGCCACGAGAAGGCCCAGACCGAAGATTCCGGCGGCCCAGGTGAACGCCGTGGTGTACCCGTGGATGGCCGCGGCGCCGGCGATCGCGCCGGCGTGCCCGTGAACCGTAACGAAGCTCGCCGCGGCGCTGGCGAAGATCGTGCTGAGCAACGCGGTGCCGACTGAGCCTCCCACCTGTTGCGAGGTGTTGACCATCGCGGAGGCCACGCCGGCGTCGCTGTTGCGCACTCCGAGCGTCGCGGTGGAGAACGCCGGGGCGAAGATCAGACCCATGCCGACTCCGGTGAGCAGCAGGCCCGGAAGCACGTCAGCCGCGTAGGCCCCGTGAGGGTTCAATCGGGTGAATAGGATCATCGCCGCCACCCCGAGCGTCATGCCCGCCACCACCAGCGGCCGGGCTCCGGTGCGCGGAAGCACCCGGGTCTGCACCGTGGTGGAGGTGAGGACGATCATGGCCGTCATCGGCAGGAAGCTGAGGCCGCTCATCAGCGGCGACAGGCCGAGGTTCTGCTGCAGGTAGTAGGTCAGGAACAGGAAGACCGCGAAGACAGCCGAGCCGGCCAGCGCGATCGATGCGTAGGCACCTCCGCGGGCGCGATCCCGCACGATGTGGAGTGGCAGCAACGGATGGGAGGCCCGCCGCTCGATGGCCACGAACAGCGCCAGTAGCGCGACGCTCACGGAGAGCGCGACCACCGTCACCGGGTTTGACCAGGACGTCGTCTCGGCGTTCGAGAAGCCGTAGACCAGCGCGAACAGGCCACCGGACGCCGCCGCCACACCCGGGAAGTCGATCCGCGGGCGCTCGGCCAGGCGCGGATTGTCCAGCAATCGTAGCGCCACGATGAGCGTCGGCACGGCGATCGCCAGGTTGACGTAGAGGCTCCAGCGCCAGGAGATTGCCTGGGTCAGCACGCCTCCGAGCAGCAGGCCGAACGAGGCGCCCCCCGCGGCGATGGCGCTGAAGATGCCGAAAGCCTTGGGGCGATCGGGCGATCCCTGAAAGGTGACGGTGAGCAACCCGAGGGCTGACGGGGCAAGCAACGCGCCGAACACACCCTGGAGGGCGCGGGCGCCAACCAGCATGCCGAACGACTGGGCCGATCCGCCGACCGCCGAGGCGATAGAGAACCCGGCCAGGCCGGCGATCAACGTCCACTTGCGCCCGAACAGGTCGCCGAGCTTGCCCCCCACGAGGAGCAGGCTGCCGAACGACAGCGCGTAGGCCGTGATCACCCACTGGCGATTCTCGGCCGAGAAATGCAGGGCGTGCTGCGCGGAAGGCAACGCGATGTTGACGACCGTCGCGTCCAGCACGACCATCAGCTGCGCGACACCGAGCAGGCCGAGGACGGCCCAGCGATTGGGCGAGACGGTCTTGGAGGGAGATGATGGGCTCATAAGATCCTTTGGTACGGAGGTGAGCACTACCATACCAAGAATCATTTCCGGAGCAAGGACTAATTGCTAAACGTTCACAATTGGCAAACGTGCAAGGATCCCTAAATTGCGCTACAATCCTCGCCCCATGAACGATGAGTGCCCCTTCAGCCCAGCTAGCACGATGGTGCTGCTTCCGCGACTGGCCAAGCAGGTCATGCGCCGGGCCGATCCAGAGCGGATGGGACTCGAGCTCCGCCTGCTGATGGCGCTCAGTTACCTGGGCGACCACGACGGAGCGCCCCAGCAGGAGTTCGTGGACGCGCTGTGCATCGACGCCAAGAACGTCGTGCTTTTGCTCAACGAGCTCGAGGAGGCCGGCTACCTGGAGCGCCGGCGGGATTCCGGTGACCGCCGGCGGCATCGGGTGTTCATCACCGACAGCGGCCGGCAGACCCTGGAGCGCGCCGCCGCGGCCCAGCAGGAGATCGAGGACCAGGTCCTCGGGGCACTTGACGGCGAGGAGCGGGCCCAGCTCCACCAGCTGCTGGCTCGCGCGCTGCGGGGCGCTGAGCGGCGGGTGGCCGAGACCGCTCCCGCGGCCGCGGCCTAAAGAGCAACCCGCCGGGGGCGCTAGCCCAGGGCGAGGAGCAGCCGCTTCTCCCGAGTTCGACTTGAGGTCAGCGCCTGGTTGGCCAGCCCCACCTCCAGCACTTTGCCGTGCCGGGTCTTCAGCGTCCCTCGGGTGGAGCCGTTCGGCGCCAGGTACCAGACGTTGTAGCCGAGCTTCATGCGGCCGCTGAGATGCATCCTCCGGCTGGCGGCGGCCACGGTCATGCCCGGTCGCACGCCGTGCAACCGGTAGCGGTGCGCGGCCGTGCTCATGAACACGATCCGGCCGTTCAGGTGCCGGCGCTGGGCCGCCCGTAATGGCCGGAGCAGCCGCTTGAACCCGTAGCCGGCCCGGATCCCCTTGGGGCGCAGGCAGAAGAAGTCCTCGTGCGCGCGTCCGTGACTGGCGTAATGGGTGATCTGCCGGCGGGCCCGGCTGCGCGTCATACCCAGGCTGAGCCGACCTACGGTGCCCCGATGAAGCCGGCCGGTGGCCGCCGCGCAGCGAGCCGAGGTCTTACCCCCCTGGGAGTAGCCGGGCGGCGTGATGCTGGTGGCCGGCGAATTGACCACGAAGTCAAACGGCGTGGCCGAGTCGATCAGATTGAACAACGTCGTCGCGGATTGCGGAGTGGCCGAGGTGGCCGTGAAGGCGGTGACGCTATAGAGGACCTTGCCGTTGGATGGGTTGCCCACGTCAGCCCGAGGGACGTGCAGGGTGATGACGCCGGTGGAGGCGTTGTAGGACGCCTGCGAGGAGCTCAGCACGTGCGTCTGGGGATAGGTGAGGTACTTGGTGTGTTCCGACCCGTTGGACGGGGGGATCCCCGCCGTGTCACCCGCGAAGAAGGTCGGCGTACCCGCCCCGCCGGCGCCCGCGTTGTTATCCATTCCCGCGTAGTAGATATGGCCGTTGCCGGTGGTGCCCGGGTTGACCTGCGTCCAGCGGATCAGCCAGCTGGCGTCCGCACCGCCCAGGCTGGCGCCGGGGGTGAGCGTGTGCAGGTTCTTGACGTCGATCCGCGCGGTCAGCGCAGTTCCCGGGCCGTTGGCCAGCGAGGCGCCGGTCAGGTCGAGGTTGCCCGTGGTATCGGGCGTTCGGGTGCCGTTGGCCGAGTAGTCGGCATCTCCGGTGGGATCGCTGACCGAACCGGTGGGGCGCCCGGGTCCGTTGCCCTGACCGACGGTGCCCGAGATCAGGCTGGGACCGCTGATCTGATGGCTGATCACCTCGGGTCCGGCATCCTCGCCGGCTGAGGTGTTGGCCGAGGTGTCGAACACGTAGGAGACAAGCGCCGCGCCCTTGGCATCGGGGGTCACCTGGAGAAAGTCGCCCAGGCTGCGATCGCCGCCGGTGGCACAACCGATGCCGTTGGTGCAGATGGCCCCGTGCTTGACCGGCGCCTCACTGACGTATGAGGCCCGATAGGTCGGCGAGGCACCGTGGGCATCCAGGCTCTGCGCCATCTCGACGTTCCACTCGGCGTTCTGCAGGGAGCTGGCCCCGTAGTTGGTGCAGGTGCCCGAGCCGCTGGCGCAGGTGCCCTTCTCACTGAGCTCAGGCGTGTGGTAGAAGGCCACGTCGACTCGCCCGTTGCTTCCGGCGGCGACCCACGGGAAGGTGTTGGTGCCCGCGCTCAGACCGCTGCCGGAGATCTTCCTGGGAGCGGACCACGTCAGCTTGGACGGGTCGCTGCCGGTCGGCTGCAGCGAGTGGACCACGTAGATCTGCTCGGGCGCGTCGAGGGCGCCGAAGTTGGGATCGCTGCCGCTGGCATGGTCGAGCGGCCCGGCGGTGAAGGTCACGTACAGGTAGCCGGCCGAGTCCCGGGCGATGCTGGCGAAGTTCTCGCCGGCGATCTCCTCCGGGTTGCCGCTCGAGTCAACGCAGCTGTGGCTCCCGTCAGAGGTCCTGGGGCTGCTCGGGCACAGCGGCCCGTCCAGATTCGGGCTCTCCGTCCAGGTGGCCGTGGTCGGCGTGCCGAAGCTGATCTTGCCCTCGGACACGCGCACCCCCACCTCGCCACTCGAACCCTCGGTCGTGGTGTGGGCGATGTAGATGTTGCCCGTCCCGGGATCCTCGACCTGGTTGCCGGAGATGCCCTCGTTGCCGGTGACGCAGTCATGCAAAGCGATCCCGGCGCAGTCGCTGCTGGGACTGGTGTTCACGACCGGGGTGAACACGGTGCCATTGGTGGAGGCGGTCTCAACCAGGGCGTTTCCCCCACCGCCCGAGCCGCCGACCACGTCGTAGTCCTGGAACAGGCGCAGATTGCTCTTGGCCAGGCTGCCCTGGCCGGTGAACCACATGCGGTCATCCGGCGCGTTCGGCGCGCCCGCACAGTTGGTGCTCCAGGTGGCGCCTCCGTCCGTGCTCACGCTGTTGGAGATGTTCGTCAGCCCCTGAAGATCGGAGAAGTACAGAGCGCTCCCGGGATCGACGTACAGGTCGGTGTCGCCGCCCCCGGCACACGTGGCCGGCTTGCCAGGGCCGATGTTGCCGGGCGTCAACTGGTAAGAGTTGCCGTGATCGCGGGAGGACCACACGAAGCTCTGCGTGGTGGAGAAGCCGAACGGGACGCTGGTGAAGATCGTGCCGTTGGGCGCATATTTCACGTCGGGCTCGAAGCCCGGGCGCTGCTCGTCGACCACCACCGCGTGGGAGAACCCGACCGAACTGGTGGTGGCGGCCGCGGCCCGTGAGCCGGCCCCGGAGGCCAGCAGCGCCAGGACCAGCACGCCGAACAACCCGATGCCAACCAGAAAACGACGCCCGACACGTCGATCAATCATCCGAATTCCTCCCGCTGGGTGATTCCTCTGCCGGCGCCGTCAGCCCGCGGGCCAGCGGCACCGGAAGGCACCCTAAACGGCGCACCCGCGATCCGCGTCGGTTCCCCGTCGCGGGGTTTGATCGCTAACCAATGCCGCCGGCTGGCCGGCCGGCGGCAATCAGCCCGGGATCAGAAGTTCGGGCTCGACCCCCGGGGCTGGCTCCGCGTCCGGATCGATCCGGCCGAGGGTCGGAGTCTCGTGCAGGTAGGCGCTGCGCCGCCAGTAGACGATCAGCGGGATGAACCCCAGCGCCATCGCCCCCAGGCCGATCGCGTCGATGGTGAATCCGAGATTGGGGATGGACTCGCCGAAGATCCAGAACATGAACACCGCGCCGACCAGCGGGAACACGCCCATGAACACGAAGTTGAACACCGAATCGAACAGGTGTCGGCGGAACGCGACCACGGCGGCCAGCCCGGCCAACCCGTAGTAGATGGCGATCTGCAGCCCGATCGCCGAGATCGCGTCACTGAGGACGGTGCCCACCGAGCCGATGAAGTTCGACAGCACGAACAGGCTCAGGGACACGACGACGACCACGGCTGTGGCGGCCACCGGGGTGCGCCATTGCGAATGCACCTCGCCGAGGACCCGAGGCAGCGTGCGCTCCCGAGACATCGCGAACAGGGACCGCGTGACCTGAATCAGCGTGGTCTCCAGGGTGGCCACGGTCGAGAGCATCACCGCGATGATCAGCAGCTTGCCGCCGATGCCCGGCCACACCTTCTGACCCAAGATTGACAGCACGTCGCCACTGTTGTTCTGGATCGTGCTGGAGGACAGGTCCATGTTGATGACGATCGTGAACAGCTCGAAGAGCAGGAACACGATGATCACGCCGACGATCCCGCCGATGCCCGAGGACCGTTCGCTGTTCTCAGTTTCCTCGTTCAGGTTCGACGCCACATCCCAGCCCCAGTAGTAGAAGGCGGCGATCAGGGCGCCACTGACGAACACGCCGAACCCGGTGAAATGCGAGAAGCCCAGCCAGGACCAGGAGAAGCTGACGTGCGCGTGGTTGCCAGCGTGGACGATCCCCAGGACGATGAACAGCAACAGGAGGAACACTTCGATGCCGGACATGATCCACTGGGCGTTGGCGGTCAAACGCACGCCACGGGCGACGAAGTAGGCCATGACCAGGAACCAGACGGCACCCACCGCCGTCACCCACCCTGTCTCGTTGGCCAGGTGGTTGGAGAACAGCGACAGCGTGACCGAGCCGGCCGGCAGCGATCCGGCCACCATGAAGATCGTGGCCGAGACGACCAGGGCCCAGCCGGAGAAGAAGCCGAGTACCGGGTGCAGGACCCGACCGACCCAGGCATACGCCGCGCCCGCGTTGGCGCCGACCTTGTTGAGGTGGTGATAGGCGATCGCGATGCCCATCATCGGGATCCCGCAATACAGCAGCGCCGCCGGGGCGGCGAAGCCCACGGCGGCCACGATGGCGGCCGTCGTAGCGGCGATCGAGTAGGCCGGCGCGCTTCCGGCCACCGCCATGACGATCGCGTCGAGGAACCCCAGCGAGTTCCTGTCGAGCGCATGCTCCGGCGCGGGCGTCTGCCCGTGTCCCGTCTGCACCTCAGCCACTGCGACCTCCTGACTCCTCCAGACCCTCATGGTCTCAAGAGACCGGACGCTACATCGCGGGAGTTGCGCCGAAATGTAACTTCTACATGGATCGCTTCCTCCGCTTTGACCCCTGACGAAGCTCCTGCCGGCTAGTGGTCTCGCAAAACCGCGTCCGGCAGCTCGCGCTGGCCCTGCCCGAAAGTGTCGAGCAGGACCATCACGGACGGCCGTCGTTCCGGGTATCGGGCCGGATCTTCGCGACCCTGTGGGATGTGGAGCACATGAACGTGATGCTGGATGAGGCGGGCATCCGGACCGCTGTGGAGGCCGCCCCGGGCAGCTGTCAGGACTTCTGGTGGGGAAAGCGGCTGGCGGCGGCGCAGGTCGACCTGGCCGTGGCCGACGAGCAGCTGGTTCGCGAGCTCCTGGCCGATGCGTGGGAACATAAGGCGCCAAGGCGGCTGACGGGCGGCTGACGGGGGCATCGGCCGCGCCGGGCTACGACCCAGCGACCTCGCCAGTACTGTCCCGCAGGGGTTAATTGACCCATGATCAACTGGCTGCTCTCACTCCCCACTGTGCTGATAGTCGTCGTCGTCCTCGCGGCCACCTACGCGATGGCTGGAGTCATTTATCTGGTGGTGATGGGGCTGTCCGCATCAGGTCGGGCGAACACGTTCACGAGTCTCTCCCCCGGCCTGCTCTCGCCGCTTGGCGTGGTATTTGGGCTGATCGTGGCCTTTCTGGCCTCGGGCATCTGGAGCAACGCGAGCATCGCTCAGACGGCCGTCAACACGGAAGCCAGTTCGATGCGAGCGGCGGTGCTGCTGAGCGACGTGTTTTCTGAGTCGACTCGCCGCGAGATGCGGATTCTGGTGAGCCACCAGGTCGAGGAGGACGTGAAGGTGGACTGGCCGGCCATGAGGAACGGAACCGCATCGCTTCAATCCGTCCCGGGCCCGCTCAGGTCAGCGCTGTTGCTGGCGTTCCACCTGCACCCTCACGGATCAGGCGAGATCGAGGCCCAGCGCCAATTGGTCAGTCAGATCCAGAGCGCGCTTGACGCTCGACGCGAGCGGATCATCGTCAGTCATTCCCAGATCAACGCGGTGAAATGGTTCGGGGTGATCGCGCTCGGATTCCTGCTGCTGGCCTACATTGCCTGCATGCATGCGGCCCAACGGGGCACGGCCATGATCGCCCTGGCCATATTCGCCACGGCAGTGGGACTGTCGTTGATCCTGATCCTCTCGCAGGACCGGCCGTTCACCGGCCCGTTCGGGATCAAGCCGGCACCGCTCCAGGACATTCGCATGACGGCTTAGTGCCGGGCGCTCATGCGCCGCCGACGATTACGTCACGCACCAGGTCGGGCCCGAACAGGCCGTGCCCCATGACGCCAGGAGTGTTTTCAAAGCGGTGAGCCAGCTCGGACGGGTCCCCTACCGGGCCGCGGTAATCAGCCAGGACGCCGCCGTCCGGAGTGACCGGGGCGTCGGCCCGGACCTGGGCCGGCCCCACCGCCCGCAGCGTGGCCGGCAGGCCGAAGCGCTCCAGCTCGAGCGGCACGGGCGGTTGCAAAGCCTCGACCAGCTTGTCGGCTGAGACGATCACCACGAACCGGTCCGCCGCCGCGGCGACGATCTTCTCACGCAGGTGGGCACCATGCCCACCTTTGATGGCCCAGTGCTCAGCCGTGACCTGATCGGCCCCGTCGATGGCGATGTCGAGACGGTCGAGCCGATCGAAGGGCTCGACCGGGATCCCCAGCTCCCGGGCCGCCTGCTCGGTCTCCGGGGACGTGGCCACGCAGCGCAGGCCGGCGAGCGAGCGACGGCCGATCGCCTGGAGCAGCCAGGCCACGGTGCGACCCGTCCCCAGCCCAACCCGCATTCCGGGTGCGACCAGCCCCGCCGCGGTCTCCGCCGCCTCCCGCATCTGGTCATCGATGCTCTGCACTGCCGGCATGGTGTCACGGGACCTAAGGGCGTAAGGTTTGCCGCGAGGGTATGGCTGTCGAGGCTCCGCAGAGCTATAAGCCGGAAGACCTCAGACTGTGGTCTCTGGTTTCCCGCTATCGCTGGTTCGCGCTCGCCGCGCTAGCGGTGCTGGTGATCCTCGCCGTGATGCTGCTGGTGGCGGTGCTCGGGCCCAAGGCGGGCGCGGTCACGGACTCCACGGCCTGCTCGCAGTGGGGCTCCACCAACCAGACCAAACAGGCGGCCTACGCCCGGCAGTACGTCCGCCGGCACGGGTCGCTGGCCGACGGGGCATCCAGCGTGGCGGCGATCGAGAGTGCGATCAACACCGGCTGCATGGCGGCCTACGCATCGGACGAGGAGGACACGATCACTGTCCTTCAGTCAATCCGCAAGCAGTACTGACCGCCGCGTGCGTCAGGCGTCGCGCCGCAACAGGTTGACCGCTCCGAGGACGACCGCCAGCGCTGCGTAGGCGCAGAACAGGCCGAAGCCGCCCCAGATGGTCAGGTGGTGCGGGTTGTCGAACGTGTGACTGGCCACCGTCGTCCCGGCGCTCAGTGGCAGGTAGGGAGAGATGGCGTTGTCGACGCTGGCCGGGAGGATGGCGCTGATCCCCGGAAGCACGAACAGCAGGCCGACGAACGTGGCGATCCCACCCGCGGTGTTGCGCAGGATCGCCCCCAGCCCGACGCACAGGACGCCCAGCCCGGTCTGGAAGAGGGCGGCGCCGATCACCGTGCGCAGCGCTCCCGGATCGCCGAGCGAGTGCTGCACGTGATGCTGGGTGACGATCGCCTGGACGGCGTAGAAAGAGATCAGCGACGCGATCAGCATGAGCACGAAGCTCACGATCGCGAACACGATCACTTTGGACCACAGGACGGGCAGGCGTCGCGGCACGGCCATGAGGCTCGAGCGGATCATCCCGGTGGAGTACTCGCCACTGATCACGAGCACGCCCAGCACCCCAATGGCCAGCTGGGAGAGGTGGTAGCCGCCCACGGCGGTGTTGAGGGAGTCGTAGGTGAGACGATCATGGGCCTGCAGCTGAGACCACCGGGACATCTGAACGGCCGCGACCAGGGGCCCGAGGCCGGCCATCGCCACGAACGCGAAGAGGAGCGACCACCGGGTGGAGCGCAGGGTCCAGAGCTTCGTCCACTCGGACCGCAGCACACCGGCCAGCGTGACGCCATGCTCGGGGGTCGTGGTTCGCGCGGGAGGCTCGCTGACGCCGACGGCACTCATGCCGCCACCTCCTGGGCGGTCCCATCAGTGCTCGGAGCCCCGGCGTGAAACTCGACCTGGCCTCCGGTCAGAGCCATGAACGCCTGCTCGAGTGAAGCCTGCTCGGCCACCAGCTCGTGGAGAACCACGCCAACTGCGGCGGCGGCCTCACCCACCTCGGCGCTGCTCAGGCCATTCACGGCCAGCACGTCGCGCTCTCGCCCGCTGATCTGGACGCCGTCGCGGGCTAGGGCGCGCCGCAAACCCTCCGGATCCGGGGTGCGCACCCGGACGGTCGTCCCCAGGGAGGCCTGGGCCACCACCTCGGACACGGTGGTGTCGGCGATCAGCCGGCCCTTGCCGATCACCACCAGGTGCTCGGCGGTCTGAGCCATCTCGGCCATCAGATGCGAGGACAGGAACACGGTGCGCCCCTCGGCGGCCAGGCGCTTGAGGAGTGTGCGGATCCACAGGATGCCCTCGGGATCAAGCCCGTTGGCCGGCTCGTCGAGGATCAGGATCTCCGGGTCCCCGAGTAGCGCCGCGGCGATCCCCAACCGTTGACCCATACCCAGCGAGAATCCGCCTGCCCGCTTGCGGGCCACCTGCTCGAGGCCGACCATCTCAATCACCTCGGTCACCCGGCTGCGGGCGATGCCGTGAGTCTGGGCCATCGCCAGCAGGTGGTTATAGGCGGAGCGACCGGTGTGGATGGCCCGGGCCTCGAGCATCGCGCCAACGTCGTGCAGCGGGGCGCGGAGGTCCCGGTACGGACGTCCGTTGACCGTGGCGGCACCGGCGTCCGCCCGGTCGAGACCAAGGATCACCCGCATCGTCGTGGACTTGCCGGCGCCGTTGGGTCCGAGAAAGCCGGTGATGACGCCGGGCTGGACGCGGAACGTCAAATCTTCGATCGCGACCTTTTCGCCGTAGCGCTTGGTCACGTGATCGACCTCGATCATCTTGCCTTTCGGTCGTGGGGCGACGGTTTCCTGCCGGCCGACCGCCCCCGGGAGCAGCCAGCGGAGAGTATCGAAGAAAAGTTTGCAGTCGGTATAAAAGTTTCCTGAGTGGAAGTTTGCCCGTGGGGTAAGTTGACTCTCACATGGCCAGCCGCGCGCAGTTGACCCCGCCAACGCCAGCCCGCTCCCCCGACCCGGCCGGCCGCCGCGAGCGCAAGAAGGCGGCCACCCGCCGCGCTCTGGAGGAGGTCGCCCTGCAGCTGGTGTCCGAGCGCGGGTTCGACCACGTGACCGTGGAGGACATCGCCGACGGCGCCGACGTATCCAAGCGCACGTTCTTCAACTACTTCGCGTCCAAGGAGGAGGCGGTGCTCGGGCGGGAGCCCGTGAGCCTGGACTCGATCCGGCGGGCGGTGGCCGCGCGGCCGGCCGAGGAGCCGCCGCTGCGGGTGCTGGAGGAGGTGCTGGGAGAACTGGCCGGTCAGGACGCGGAGCGTCGATCGGACTGGGTCATCCGCCGCCGGATGATTCGCTCCGATCCCCGGCTCCTGGCGGCCAGCGTCGCGGCCTGGACCGAACTCGAGCGAACCCTGATCGAGGCAATCTCCGAGCGCCTCGGGCGCGACCCCGAGCGTGACCTGTACCCGGCCCTGCTGGTGAGCGCGTCGATCGGGGCCGTCAGGGTGGCCACGCTTCGCTGGCGCACGGACGAGCGCGATCTGGGCGAGCTCGTGGCCGAGGCCTTCGCGTCACTGGCCGGCGGCCTCGCCGAGCCACCCCGGCGGCCGCCTAGCCGACCCAGGCTGGGAGGGAGGGCGCGAGCATCGTGAGTACCGCCGCGCCTGAGACCCCGACGGCGGTCACGGGGCGGCGCCTGTGGCTGATCATCGGGGCGCTCGTGGCCGGCATGCTGCTGGCTGCCCTGGATCAGACGATCGTCTCGACGGCACTCCCGACGATCGTCGGCGACCTGGGCGATGCCTCCCACCTCTCGTGGGTGGTCACCGCCTACCTGCTGGCCTCGACCGCCTCGACTCCGCTGTGGGGAAAGCTCGGAGACCTGTACGGCCGCAAGCTGTTCTTCCAGGTGGCGATCGTGATCTTCCTGGTCGGGTCCGCGCTGTCCGGGCTGTCCAGCTCGATGACCGAGCTGATCGCCTTCCGGGCGGTGCAGGGAATCGGCGGCGGCGGCCTGATGATCGGCGCGCAGACGATCATCGGCGATGTCGTCCCGCCCCGCGACCGCGGCCGCTACCAGGGGATCTTCGGCGCCGTGTTCGGCGTGACCAGCGTGATCGGACCGCTCATCGGCGGCGTGCTGGTGGACGACCTGTCGTGGCACTGGATCTTCTACATCAACCTCCCGCTGGGCATCGCCGCCCTGGCGATCACCGCCGCCGTGCTGCCCAGCCGGCTCAGCCGGGTGCATCACGTGATCGACTACCTGGGGGCGCTGCTGATTGCCCTGGCCGCGACCAGTCTGGTGCTCCTGACCAGCCTGGGCGGGACGACCTACGCCTGGGGGTCGGCGCCGATCATCATCCTCGGCGCCCTCGGGGTGGTGCTGATCGGCGGCTTCGTGGCGGCCGAGCGGCGGGCAGCCGAGCCGGTCATCCCGCTGAAGCTGTTCACCAACCGCGTATTCTCGGTATGTAGCGCGATCGGATTCGTGGTCGGCTTTGCCATGTTCGGGTCGATCACGTTCCTGCCCCTGTTCCTGCAGGTGGTCAAGGGGGTCAACCCGACCGTGTCGGGCGTGCGCTTGCTGCCGCTGATGGCGGGGCTGCTGATCACGTCGATCGGGTCCGGTCAGCTGATCAGCCGCACCGGGCGGTACAAGATCTTCCCGGTCCTGGGGACAGCGATCATGACACTGGGCCTGTTCCTGCTCTCCCGGCTGGGCGCCGGCACGAGCACGGTCCTCAGCTCGCTCTATATGTTCGTGTTCGGGATCGGGCTCGGAGGAGTCATGCAGGTGCTGGTCATCGCCGTGCAGAACGCGGTCGACTACAAGGACCTGGGCGCGGCCACCTCAGGGGCCACCTTCTTCCGGTCGATGGGTGGCTCGTTCGGCACGGCCGTCTTCGGAGCCATCTTCGCCAACCTGCTCGTCGGCAACTTGCGCACCGCCCTGCACGGAGTCAAGCTGCCGTCGGGGCTGGCCAGCTCCAGCGTCAGCCCCAGCCAGCTGGCCCGGCTGCCGGCGTCCGTGCACACCGGGTACGTCCACGCCTACGCCACGTCGCTGCAGACCGTGTTCCTGGTGGCGATTCCGATCGCCGCCGCCGCGTTCCTGCTCACCTGGCTGCTGCCCGAGGTCCCGCTGCGCAAGACGGCCGGGGCGGTTGACACCGGCCAGACGTTCGCGCTACCCACCCAGCGCACGTCCTCGGAGGAGATGGAACGCGCGCTCAGCCTGCTGAACCACCGGCAGGGAAGGCGCCAGATCTTCTCCCGGCTGGCGCAGCAGGCCGGCGTCGACCTGCCGCCGATCGTCTGCTGGATGTTGCTGCGACTGGACCGCCATCCGGATTGGAACGCCGCACGAGTGGCCCGAGAAGCTTCCCTGGGCACCGAGAAGGCGGCCGCGATCATCCAGCGTATGACTGACGAAGGGCTGGTCACGCTCACCCCGGGCGATGCGAGCCTAGCCGACGAGTGCCTGCACGTGACCCCGCGCGGGCAGGCGGCGGTGCAGCGGCTGACCTCAGCCGGCCAGGCGCGACTGCACGAGCTGATGGAGGGGTGGGACCCGGAGCACCACGAGGAGCTCCGCGAGCTCACCCGCCGGTTCAGCCGTCAGCTGCTCGACGACGAGCAGGCACCGTCCGAGGCTGTGGCGGGGTCGCCCGCCTAATCGGTCAGCGACTCCAGAGGGGTGTCGGGGTCCGCCAGCTGGTTGCGGTCGACCTCGCGCCGCGCGCGGATCAGCGCCTGAATCGGCTCGGTCACGTCCCACACGTTGACGTTCATGCCGGCCACCACCCTCCCCTCAGCCAGCCAGAACGCGATGAACTCGCCGTCGTCGCGGCTGCCCCGAAACATCACCTCGTCGGAGTCGGCCCCGTAGCCGGTGTACTCCATCCCCACGTCGTACTGGTCGGAGAAGAAGTAGGGCAGCCGCTCATACGGCGAGCTTTGTCCGAGCATCCCTCGCGCTGCCGCGGGGCCCTGATTGAGCGCGTTGGCCCAATGCTCGACGTGGATCCGCTGCCCGTAGAACGGGTGGGCCTGGCTGACCACGTCGCCGGCCGCGAACACGTTCTCAGCCGAGGTGCGAAGCGCCTCGTCGACCAGGACTCCGCCGTCCACGTCCAGCCCGGCCCGCTCAGCCAGACCGGTGCGCGGCGCCACCCCGACGCCGACGGCCACGAAGTCGCAGTCGACCATGTTTCCCTCGGTGGTGCGCACCCGATGCACGGAGCCCTCGCCCTCCAGCGCCTCCACTCCCTGGCCGAGCAACAGGTTCACCCCGTGCGAGGCGTGCACATCCCGGTAGAACTCGCCGACCTCCCGCCCGAACACCTTTTCGTTGGGCAGGTTCGCCTGGTCGATGATCGTCACCTCCGCCCCCATCTGGCGAGCCGAGGCGGCCACCTCTGAGCCGATCCAGCCCGACCCGATCACGGCCACGTGGCCGCCCTGCCGGATCCGGCCGCGCAGCGCGTCGCTGTCCTCCAGCGACCGCAGGTAGAAGACGCCGTCCAGATCGGCCCCGGGGACGTTCAGCCTGCGGACGTCGGCACCGGTGCTCAGCAGGAGCCGATCGAACCCGATTTCCTCGCCGTCCTCGAGCCTCACTCGGCCGGCCCGCGGATCGATGGCCTGCACCGTGGTTCCCGTACGTAGGTCGATGTCGTGCTCCTCGTAGAAGCCGGCCTCGTGCACGTAGGTCTTATCGCGCTCGGCCTTGCCCTGGAGGTAGTCCTTGCTCAGCGGGGGACGCTCATAGGGGCGCTCCGTCTCGGATCCGATCAGCAGCAGGCGCCCGTCGAAGCCCTGCTCCCGCAGTTCCTCGGCGGCCTTGGCTCCGGCCAGGCTGGCTCCGACGATCACGAAGGTCTGCTCGCTCATCCGTCCTCCTCGCTGGTGGGATGGAGGCCTGGGGACATGACCCCGCAGCCTACCGGCGCACCATCGGATAATGGGTGAGCCGATGACCGACGCGTACATCCTCGATGCCGTGCGCACCCCGTTCGGGCGCTATGGCGGCGCGCTGGCCGGAGTAAGGCCGGACGACCTGGCCGCTCGGGCCCTGGGGGCGTTGGTGGAACGCTCCCCCGATCTCGATCCGGAGCAAATTGACGATGTGCTGTTCGGAGACGCCAACGCGGCCGGCGAGGACAATCGCAACGTGGCCCGCATGGCGGTGCTGCTGGCTGGTCTGCCCACGAGCCTCCCGGGGGCCACGATCAACCGGCTGTGCGGCTCGAGCCTGGATGCGGCCATGCAGGCGAGCCGGCTGGTCGAGACCGGCGATGCCGCGGTGACCGTGGTGGGAGGCGTGGAGTCGATGAGCCGCGCCCCATGGGTGCTCCTGAAGCCCGAGCGCGGGTTCCCGCGCGGGCCCGAGACGCTGCACTCGACGACATTGGGCTGGCGGATGGTCAACCCGTCCATGCCCGAGCAGTGGACGATCTCGCTGGGCGCCAGCGCCGAGAAGCTGGCCGGCATGTACGAGATCACGAGGCAGGCCCAGGACGAGTTCGCCCTGCGCAGCCACCAGCGCGCAGCGACGGCGTGGGACTCCGGGTTCTACTCAGAATGGGTGGTCCCGGTCCCGGGTGTCGAGCTGGAACGCGACGAGAACATCCGCGCCGACACAACGCTTGAGAAGCTGGCCCGCTTGAAACCGGCCTTTGTGGAGGGAGGAACGGTGACGGCGGGCAACTCCTCGTCATTGAACGACGGGGCCGGCGCCCTGCTGATGGCTTCCGCCGAAGGAGCGGCCGCCTGCGGACGGGAACCGATCGCGCGGGTGGTGTCGCGCGGGGTGGCCGGCGTCGATCCCGACATCTTCGGGATCGCTCCGGTTGAGGCGGCCGAGATGGCGCTGCGACGGGCCGGGATCGGCTGGGATGACGTCGACGTGGTGGAGCTCAACGAGGCTTTTGCCTCCCAGTGCCTGGCTGATATCGGCCAGTGGACGGGCCTCGAACCCGACAAGGTCAATCCGAACGGCGGCGCGATCGCCATCGGCCACCCGCTCGGCGCATCCGGGGTGCGCGTGTTGGGAGGCCTGGCCCACGAGCTGCACCGCCGGGGGGGCGGGTTCGGGGTGGCGGCGATCTGTATCGGCGTCGGTCAGGGCCTGGCCATGGTCCTAGAGGGCCTCTGATCGGTCGATGAGTGCCGCCGGCCCTGCCCGGCCTGTGTTGTATATGGCGGTATAGCTATAGGAACCAATTACGCTTAGGCGGCAATGGCCCGTCCCGCCGCTTCTGCCATCCTGACCGAGGAGCTGGCCGTGGCGCTGCACGATGTGGCCTGGGCGTTGCCCCGAACGGTGGGGGCGGAGGTGGAGGCCGAGCTCGATCCGCTGCCGCCGTCCGAGCTCGAGGTCCTGCGCCTGGTCGTGGATCGTCCCGGCCTAAACCTGGGCGAGGTGGCCGAGGAACTCGGCCTGCAGCCGAGTAACGCCAGCGCCACCGTGCGGATGCTCGTGGCGCGCGGGCTGCTCGAGCGCCACGGAGACGAGAGCGATGGCCGCGTGACCCGCCTGGCCCCCACCCAGCAGGCGGCGGCTACCCGGCGGATCCGAGAGCAGGAATGGGGACGCCACCTGGAGCGCCACCTGTCCGAGCTGTCCTCCGAGCAGGTGAGCTTGCTCCTGGCCGCGGTCCCTGCCCTACGGGCGCTGGCTGCCCAGCTGGCACCGGGCGAGTGACCCTGAGGCCACCCGCCAGGCGGAACGGCTAGAACCGGTCGGGCGGAGCCATCCGGTAGAAGAACGGCCCCATCCCGCCCTGAGCGATGCCGAACACGAACTGGAGCATGCTCTCCTGCAGAGCGGCCTGGCTCAGGTCGCCGGCATAGATCGGCTCGTAGCCGGCGTCGCGACTCAGCTGCTCAACCGCGTCGCGGGCCTCCTCGTCGCCGCACCACAGGTTTCCGGGCGGAGTATCCGCGGCGGATATCCGGTCGTACAGGGCGGCGAAGTTGATGTTGAACGATTTGGCCGTAGGTCCGCCCGTGCGCGAGGACACGAACTCCGCGTTGGAAGCCGCACCTGACGGAGGCTCAGCCTCGATCAGGTTGGTGGCGTCGATCACCGTCTTGCCGTCAATCCCGCGCAGGCTCTCCAGGGCGTCGGCCAACGCCGGACCGGGCATGGCCAGCAGGACGACCTCCGAATTCGAGACGTCACCGCCCTCGCGGCCCAGTCGCTGCACGTCATGCCCGGCCCGCTCCCACAGGTCGGCCAGCCCTCCACCGACATTGCCCTTCCCAGCCACCGTCACCTTCATCGGGACCTCCCGGTCGTCGTGTCCATGGGGCGGGCCCGGCAGCTCCGGCTCAGTTGCAGCGGCCCGACCACCTCATCAGAAGGTGACCATAGCCATGCTGTAGGGGGCGACCTGCAGGTGGTAGTGCCGGTTGCGCAGCCGCACCGTCTTCACTTTCGTCTTGCCGTCCCACTCCGCCTGGCTGCCGATCCGCTGACCGGCGAACGTGACGCCACCCGTGGCGTGAACGCCGGGAGCGCTGAGATGGCGGACCTGAGCCTTGTGGACCTGCCGGATGCCGCGGAGCGAGACGTTCAGGTTGTGCCAGCTCTTGTTGATCAAGAGCACCCGGAACGTCCGACCGCTCTTGACCGTCCACACCGACAGGTGGTCTGAGCCTGCGTTCGTCGCGCTGGAGCGCAGCAGCCTGGCCTTCCCTTCGGTCATTGCCGCGAACAGCGCCAGGCTATATAGCTCCGGCTCGGCTTTCAGGCCGTGCCGGGTCAGGTGGAAGGGGGCGTTTATCGTGCCCGGGCGGATATGCCAGCTGAGGGCGTTGACGCCGTCTCGGAGCATCGAGAACAGCGTGTCCGAGGACCAGAGGGCGCTGGCGAAGGAGTTAGCCACCCCGGCATCACGCCCGCAGCTCACTGAGTTGATCTCGCTGACCCTGAGCCCCAGGCCGCGCGCATGGGCGTAGCGGACCCACGGGGCCACGGACGCCGCCAGGCCCTCTGCATTGGCGTTGCTCAGCAGGTTGGAAACTGTCGGGTAGGCCGACGAGGTCGGCGCAAAGCAACCCGACGCGCCGTACCTGTGGATGGCCAGGAACCTCGGGGTCAGGCGGCCCAGATGGGTGAGCTCGGTCAGCCACGGAGGGTTGGGGCGAGTGATGTCAGGGCCGCCGAGGGTCACGCCGCCCAGACGTGAACGCAGAGCGCGGGCGTAGTTCAGGTAGTCGCGTCGATAGTTGCCGCTCGAGTAATTGCTCCACCAGTGTCGAGGGGTGCTCGCACTGGTCGAAGCCACTCGCTCCCGAGTCAGGTGAGGCTGGAAGTGGTACATGTCCGGCTCGTTGCCGATCTCCAGCCCGGCCAGCGCTCCGGCGGGGAGCGCGTGGCGCACGGCCGAAGCGAAGCTGGCCGCCATGGTCGGCGAGTGCACAGCCAGATTCAGGTCCAGGATGATCCGCAGGTGCTCCGTGCGGACGAGCTGGGCGAGGTTGTTGAGCCAGGTCTGCCCGAGCTCGAAGACACCGCCCGGCAGCGACTTCAGACTGGGGGCCGTCTTGGGGTCGGGCTCCCAGAGCATGTGGTCGGCCGATTTGCCGCCCAACCGCAGGGTCAGCGGATGCCCGGCGCCGGGCCGGAGCATGTGGAGCACCCGGTCAAATAGCGGCCCGGACTGCTCGTAGGTGGGAAGCTCGTTGTATTCGATGGAGAGGCCGAAGAAGTCGGACGGTACGCCCTGCCCATTTCCCCAATAGGTCACCCTGACCGGCTGCCCTCCGCCCGCCCCGGCCGCCTTCGCACGGGCGGATGCCTGGCTGGCCACGGTGGCGCCTGCGGCCGCCGCTGACCCCACGGCCACGGGTATGGCCAGCCCAGCCATCACGATGAGCGCCTTCAGTGCTCGTTTGATCACGCCTGCCCCATTTCGTCTCCCTCCAGGAAACACGCGAGCAGGACGATAGCTTCGATCGGAGCGAGCGTATCTGCGCCCGCGCGTTTGGGTACGCGGGGGCGCTGAGCTCAGGCGAGCTGAGCGGCTAGGGGCATAGCCAGCCTGGGCTGATTTATCTGGTCGCTGAGTGGCTCACGCAGGGCCTGGAAGTGAGATTGCAGGCTGCCGTGCAGGAGGAGGTCGCCGGCCGTCCCGACCACCAGTTCGGTCTGAGCCAGGCGGTGCATGGCGTGCGAGATCGAGGGGCGTTCTGCGCTCACAAGCTGCCCGAGCAGCCGATGGGTAAGCGGCATGGTCAGGCGGATCCCGGCTGGCACCACCTTCCCCCAGCGGCTCCCCAGGTGCCAAAGCAGGAGGACGAGGCGCACCTCGAGCCGGGGATGGCTGGCGATCGCCCGCAGGGTCTCCGCCTCGGCGGAGCGGCGCGCGGATCGCCGGAGCAGGGCCAGGCCTACCTGAGGGCACGGGGAGCAGCGGGCGGCGAACGGTTCATCCAGCACCGCGAAGCTGGCAGGCGCCAGCGCCTGACAGCTCTCGCTCTGGAGGACCAGCTCCTCCGCCCGGGGCTCTAAGGGCTGGACGAGGTCGCCGACGCCGACCAGTTCGCAGGCCGCGCGCTCGCCGACGCACGTGTTCATGGCCATGAGACCCTTGAGGACCAGCAGGCCTGGTCCGTGTCCTACATCGGTGAACCAACCTCCGAGCTCGCAGGGACCCACCTCGGCCTCGACCACCCGGACGACGGCGAGCGGGCGCGCGGCCAAGCGGGCCTCGGGGCCACACTCCTGGGCCAGGTCATCGTCGAGATCGAGTAGCGAAACCGGCTGCGGGCCGCCCTGACCCGTCCCAGATCCAGCCGCCGCATGTGGGATTCTGGGCCACCTGATCGGACCGGCGGGACGCTGCTCGTGCCCGGACAACCTGTCCCCTCTCGTTGCTTGCCGGGCCCATACCGCCGGCAATCACCACTCTCGCTCTCTGAGTCTAGGGAACATTCTGGCCCGTAAGTTGAATTACGCGGGGGGCGAGTAACCCGGATTACGTGGCCTGCAAAAGGCGGAAACCTCGGTGCTAGAACGGCCACGTGTGCTTGGCAATCCCGGGGCAGGTAGTCGAAGTAGTAGACGAGCCGAACCGACTCGCCAAAGTGGACGTGGCTGGAGTGCGCCGCACCGTCAACGTCGGCCTGCTGGACGGTGAGGTCGGAGGGGTTGGTCCGGGTGACTGGGTTCTCATTCACGTCGGCTTCGCCATCTCGAAGGTGGACGAGGAGGAGGCGCGAGCCACGCACGACCTGCTCGTCCGCATGGGCGCGGACTACGAGCAGGAGCTGGAGGAGCTGAAGGCGAGCGTGATCGAGTGAGCTGCGGCTCAGAGCACTGCATCACCTGCGGCGACGACGGCACGCCGATGACGATCGTGGCCGTCGACCCGGATCGCGGCCTCGCCCTTTGCGAAGACGCTGACGGATTTCACCACACAGTCGAGTCGGCCCTGGTGGCCCCGGTCACCCCGGGTCAGAGCCTGCTCGTGCACGCCGGCACGGCCATCGCCCGCCTGGGCACCGAGATGCTGGCGTGAAGTTCGTCGACGAGTTCCGTGATCCCGAGCTGGGCCGGGTGGCCGCGGCGGAGATCCTCTCACTGGTCGAGCCCGGCCGGCACTACAAGTTCATGGAGGTGTGCGGCGGCCACACCCACTCGATCTACAAGTACGGGGTCGACGACCTCCTGCCGGCCAACGTGGAGCTCGTGCACGGGCCTGGCTGTCCCGTCTGCGTCATCCCGATGGGTCGCGTCGACGACGGGATCGCATTGGCCCACCAGCCCGGGGTGATCTTCACCTGCTTCGGGGACATGCTGCGGGTCCCGGGGTCGAACGGCAGTCTGCTGGAGGCCAAGGCCGCCGGAGCCGATGTGCGGATGGTCTACTCGCCGCTCGATGCCCTGCGCATCGCCAAACAGAACCCTGACCGCGAGGTCGTGTTCTTTGCGATCGGCTTCGAGACGACCGCCCCCTCCACCGCACTGACCCTCAAGCGTGCCCGGACCGAGAAGGTCGCCAACTTCTCGTGTATGTGCAGCCACGTGACGATCGTCCCGCCGCTGCGTGCCCTGCTCGAGTCGCCGGATCTCCGGCTGGACGGCTTCATCGGCCCGGGCCATGTCTCAACTGTGGTGGGCGCCCGGCCGTTTGAGTTCATCCCCAGCGACTACGGCAAGCCGGTGGTGATCGCCGGCTTCGAGCCGCTGGACATCCTCCAGGCGATCGCGATGATCCTGCGCCAGCTCCGCGACGGCCAGTGTCGCGTGGAGAACCAGTACAAGCGCGTCGTCCCCTACGAGGGCAACCTCAAGGCGCTCGAGGTGATGTCCGAGGTGTTCGGGCTGCGTCCCCATTTCGAGTGGCGCGGGCTGGGCTTCATCTCCCACAGCGGGCTGCGCCTGTCGAACGCCTACGCCGAGTACGACGCCGAGCAGCGCTTCGCCGTGCCCGGTGTCCGGGTGGCCGATCCCAAGGCCTGCCAGTGCGGTGAGGTGTTGAAGGGGGTCATCAAGCCCTGGGAGTGCAAGGTGTTCGGCACGGCCTGCACGCCCGAGCGCCCGATCGGCACCTGCATGGTCTCCTCCGAAGGCGCCTGCGCCGCCTACTACAACTTCGGCCGCTTCGCCCGCGAGCGGGAGGTCGTGTGAGCGCCCACTCCGCCACGCCGGTTTCCGAGCGCGAGGAGCGCATCCTCGGAATCATCGAGACGGCCCGCTCCAAGCGGGCCAAGTTCCGCGACACCCACATCAACATGGCCCACGGTGCCGGGGGCAAGGCCACGCAGACACTCATCGAGGGCCTGTTCGTGCCGGCCTTCGGCGACGGCGACGGGGCGCTCGAGGAGATGGGCGACGCCGGCATCCTCCGGGTGGCCGGAACCGACCTGGCCATGACCACCGACTCCTACGTGGTCAAGCCGCTGCGCTTCCCGGGCGGCTCGATCGGCGAGCTGGCCGTGAACGGCACCGTCAACGATCTGTCCGTGGCCGGAGCCAAGCCGCAGGCCATCACCGTGTCGATGATCCTGGAGGAGGGTCTCGACGCAGAGACGCTGAAGAGCGAAGTGGAGGCGATCGCCGTCGCCGCCGCCGGTGCCGGCGTCACGATCGTGGCCGGCGACACCAAGGTGGTGGAGCGCGGCCACGCCGACCAGATGTACATCTGCACGACGGGCGTGGGCCAGCGTGACCCGCGGGCCCGCCTGTCCCCCGGAGCCCTGAGGCCCGGAGACCGCATCCTCCTGTCTGGCCCGATCGGAAACCACGGCACAGCGATCATGCTGGCCCGCAACGAGTTCGAGCTGGACGCCGAGATCGAGTCGGACACCCGCTCGCTGTGGCCGGCCGTCGACGCGCTGCTCGAGGCAGCCGGTCACGGCCTGCGCTGCCTGCGGGACGCCACCCGGGGCGGCGTGGCCTCGGTGCTCAACGAGCTGGCCCGAAGCTCGGGCGTGGCCATCGTGGTGGACGAGGCACGCGTCCCCGTTGACCCGGCGGTGGCCGGCGCCGCGGAGATCCTGGGGATCGACCCCATGTACGTGGCCAACGAGGGCAAGCTGGTGGCCTTCGTCGCGCCCGGACAGGCCCCCCAGGCCCTCGCGGCGCTGCGCAGCGTCCCCGGAGGCGAGCAGGCGGCGGAGATCGGCGAAGTGCGCACCGAGCCGCCGGGGATGGTGCTGGTCAAGACGAGCTTTGGCGGCCGGCGGGTGATGGACCAGCTGGTAGGGGACCCGCTGCCGCGCATCTGTTGAACACGAGAGAGGACGAGCATGGCCACGACCGAAAGCCCATATGCCGCGCAGCGCCAAACCGAGGAGGTCACCGCCCACGTCCTCTGGATGACCACCGGCCTCAGTTGCGAAGGCGACTCCGTGGCCATGACCTCGGCCACCAACCCGAGCCTGGAGGACATCATCCTGCAGGCCATCCCGGGCATGCCCAAGGTGGTCGTCCACAACCAGGTGATCGCCTACGAAAACGGCCAGGAGTATTCGCAGGCCTGGTTCGACGCCGAGGACGGCAAGCTCGATCCGTTCGTCCTGGTCATAGAGGGATCGCTGGGCAACGAGGAGATCAACGGCGACGGCTTCTGGACCGCCTTTGGCGTGAACCCATCAACCGGCCAGCCGATCAGCATGAACGAGTGGCTGGACCGCCTGGCCCCCAAGGCCGCGGCGGTGGTCGCGGTCGGCACGTGCGCCACCTACGGCGGGATCCCCGCGATGAAGAACAACCCCACCGGGGCGATGGGCGTGCCCGACTATTTGGGCTGGAGCTGGAAATCCAAGGCCGGCCTGCCGGTCGTGTGCATCCCCGGCTGCCCGGCCCAGCCGGACAACATGACCGAGGTGCTGCTGTATCTGGCCCTCCACCTGGCCGGGCTGGCCCCGGCGCCGGAGCTCGACGAGGCGCTTAGGCCCAAGTGGCTGTTCGGCCGCACCGTGCGCGAGGGCTGCAACCGGGCCGGATTTGCCGAGCAGGGTGACTTCGCCACCGAGTACGGCTCAGACCACCGCTGCCTGGTCAAGCTGGGCTGCAAGGGGCCGGTGGTCAAGTGCAACGTGCCGATCCGCGGCTGGGTTAACGGCGTCGGCGGCTGCCCGAACGTAGGCGGCATCTGCATGGCCTGCACGATGCCGGGCTTCCCCGACAAGTACATGCCGTTCATGGACGAGGACCCATGGGGAGCGGCGGCCGGCAACGTCATCAAGTTCAGCTACGGCCCGATCGTCCGCTACTTCCGCCACCGCCACATCGACCACAAGTTCGACAAGGAACCGGACTGGCGCCGGCGCGGCAACCAGTTGCTCACCGGCTACACCAAGCGCTGGTGAGCGCCGCCCGACTCCAACCCCTTCTCAGCGTGAGCAGCTTGCAAAGGAGCCTCGACCATGGCCACTGAAACCTCACCCCAGCAACGCGTCGTCGTCAAGGAGATGTCCTGGGACCCGATCACCCGGATCGTCGGCAGCCTGGGCATCCACACAGAGATCGACTTCACCAACCAGCAGGTGCTCAAGTGCTACAGCACCTCGATGATCTTCCGTGGGTTCGACATCTTCATGAAGGGGATCGACCCGCGCGACGCGCACTTCATCACCAGCCGGATCTGCGGCATCTGTGGGGATAACCACTGCACCTGTTCGTGCCTGAACCAGAACATGGCTTACGGGGTCAAGCCGCCGCCGCTGGGTGACCTCGCATTCAACCTGGCCGAGACCGCGGACTACATCTTCGACCACGCGATCTTCAACGACTGCATGGCCAACGTGGACTTCTGCGAGCAGATGGTCAAGGAGACCAACCCGAGTCTGCTGGCCAAGGCCGAGACGACGCCAGCGCCCGGGCAGGACATCCACGGCTACAAGACGATCGCCGACATCATGCGGGCGCTGAACCCGTTCACGGGCGAGTTCTACCTGGAGACGTTGCACGTGGCCCGTTACACGCGGGAGATGTACTGCCTGTTCGGCGGTCGCCACACCCACCCCTCCACGATCATGCCTGGCGGCTGCAGCGCCCACATCACGCATCAGACGATCACCGATTACTACGTGCGCCTGATGGAGTACATCGACTACGTGAAGCGGTCGGTCACGCTCCACGACGACCTCTACGACTTCTGGTACGACGCGCTGCCGGGCTACGAGAAGGTCGGCTTCCGCGAGACGGATCTCGTCTGCTGGGGCTGCTTCGACGATCCGGAGGTCGTCGACTACGACTACAAGACGATGACCGACTGGGGCCGGGCGCGCATGGTCACGCCGGGCGTCGTGATTGGCGGCGAGCTCGTCTCCACCGACCTCGTCGAGATCAACGGGATGATCCGGATCCTGCTCGGCTCCTCGTACTTCGACGGCTGGGAGAACGAGCAAACCTTTGTCACCCACGATCCGCTGGGCAACCCGGTGGACAAGAACCATCCGTGGAACAAGGTCACCCTGCCGCGACCCCAGAAGCGTGACTTCACCGACAAGTACACGTGGGTGGTCTCACCGCGGATCTACGACAAGCGCACCGACACGCACGTGTGTTGTGACACCGGCGGCGGGCCGTTCGCCCGCCAGTGGTGCACGGCAAAGGCGGGGCTGGTCGACTTCGGCTACGCCAAGGCCACCGGACACTCGATCCAGATGGTTCTGCCTCGCTCACCCAGCCTGCCCGAGATGGAGCTGGAGTGGCACGTGCCCGAGAAGTCAAACGCGATCGAGCGCGACCGCGCTAGGACCTACCACCAGGCCTACAGCGCGCTGATCGCGCTGCATAACCTGGAGCGCGCGATCAAGGAGGTTCAGGCCGGACGGACCAAGAGCTGGAACAGTTTCAAGGTCCCGGACACCGCCGTGTCCTGCGGCTTCCATGAGGCGGCCCGTGGCGTGCTCTCCCATCACATGGTGATCCAGGACGGGAAGATCGCCAACTACCAGCCCTATCCGCCGACCCCGTGGAACGCCAGCCCGCGGGACGTCTACGGGACTCCGGGTCCCTACGAGGACGCCGTGCAGAACACGCCGATCTTCGAGGAGAACGGCCCAGAGAATTTCAAGGGCGTAGACATCATGCGGGCGGTGCGCTCGTTTGACCCGTGCCTGCCCTGCGGCGTGCATATGTACACCGGGTCTGGCAAGGTCCGCAAGGTCCAGCACACGCCGACCGCCCTGGCCTGATGTCGGCAACTCACTCCCGCGTCGAGGGCTCGGAGTCCGGCTTCGAGTGGATTCAGGAGCTGCAGGAGAGGCTGGACGCCACCCCTGACTCCCCGGCCAAGGAGTTGGCCGACGAGCTGGTCGCCGCGGTGCTGGCGCTGTACGGCGAAGGCCTGGGCCGGATCGTCCAGCGCCTCGGCACAGATGCCCTCGTGCTCACCGAGGAGCCGTTGATCAGCACTTTGCTGCTGATCCATGACCTGCACCCAGTGTCCCTCCTCGACCGTGTGCAGCAGGCGCTCGAGTCGGTGCGGCCGTACATGGAATCGCACGGCGGCAACGTGGAGCTTCTGTCTTTGGAGCAGGGCGTGGCCCGTATCCACCTGCGGGGCAGCTGCTCTGACTGCTCGGCCTCGGCGGTCACCCTCGAGCTGGCCATCAAGCAGGCCCTCGAACAGAGCGCTCCCGACCTGGAGGGACTCGAGGTCGAGGGCATGGGGCCTCAGGCGGTGACCGGAGCGGCACTGCCGATGGCCTCCTCCGAGCTGCCAGTGCTGATGAGCACGGGCACGCCGGCCTGGTTCGAGGTCCCCGTGTTGGGCGACCTGGCCGACGGCGGGATGGCGTCGGTCAGCGTGGAGGGTCGCCCACTGGTGGTGGCCAACCTGGACGGCACCCTGCTGGCCTACCGCGACGCCTGCGCCGGGTGCGGGGCACCGTTGCACGACGGCGCGTTGCACGGCGTCTCGCTCGCCTGCGGACACTGCGGACGGTCCTTCCTGCTCCCGCGGGCGGGTCGGTCCAGCGACGAACCGCAGGTCCAGCTCGAGCCGGTGCCGTTGCTGCGGGAGAGCGGGCGGGTCAAGGTCGCCCTGAACGTATGAACCCCCTCCTCCAGGAGACGATCGCAGCACGGCGGCGGGCGCAGACCGTCTCGGGGTTGCGGGGGCTGGCGCAGCGGTCTGCGCCGGGCGCGCCTGGCGGTCGCGCGCCCGACGGCGGGGAACCCGCCCCAGGCTCCCCCGGGGGAGGGACGGCCACAGATGTGCTCGAGCGCTGCGACCTCTGCCAGGTGAGCATCGCTGCCGATCACCGCCATCTGCTGCACCTCTCCGAGCGGCGCATCCTGTGCGTGTGTGAGCCATGCTGGGCGATGAAATCAGGCTCCGATGACCTGCGCCCGACGGGTCAACGCACGCTGTGGCTGGAGGACTTCGACCTGCCCGAGGAGGTGTGGGCCAACCTGCGGATCCCGATCGGGCTGGCCTTCTTCATGGTCTCCTCGGTGACCGAGTGCGTAGTGGCCATGTACCCGAGCCCGGCCGGGGCGACCGAGTCGGAGCTGCGCTTTGAGACCTGGCGGACGGTCACCGATCGCAACCCGGTGCTGAACGATCTGGAGGCCGACGCAGAGGGGCTGATCGTCAACCGGCTGAGCGATCCTCCGCAATATCTCGTGGCACCGATCGACCGCTGCTACGAGCTCACCGGGCTGGTCAAGGCCCACTGGGAGGGGATCTCCGGCGGGACCGGCCTTGAGCAGGTGATCACCGGGTTCTTCTCAGAGCTCCACGGCCAGGCGGTCCCGGCGTGAGCGCGGCGGCCCCCAGCCTGCCGCCAACCCAGGCCTCTATCCCGGAGCCGGAATTCCAGGTGGTCGGCGTGCGGGCGATGCGTCACGCGGCGGCTCCGACGCTGATGATCGACCTGCAGGTGGAGGAGCCGGCCGGCCGGCCGGTGTACATGATCGCCCTGACCATCCAGGTGATCATCGAGCCGGCCCGGCGCAGCTATGACGCAGAGACGCGCGAGCGGCTCCTGGAGCTGTTCGGGACGCCCGAGCGCTGGGTGGTCAGCACGACCAACCTGGTGTTCGCCCAGGTGGACGTGGTGGTTCCGGCCTTTACCGGATCGGTGACCGTGCCCGTCCCGATCGCCTGTCATTATGACCTCGAGCTGGCGGCGGCCAAGTACCTCCAGGCGCTGCCTGACGGAGCCGCGCCGATGGCCCTGCACTTCAACGGGATCGTCTACTACCCGGCTGAGAGCGGCGGCCTGCAGATGACCCTGGTGCCGTGGAGCACCTCGATCGACTTTCGGATGCCGGTGTCGGTGTGGCGCGAGACGATCGATCATTACTACCCCAACACGGCGTGGCTGGGGGTGCGCACGCAGACGCTGCAGACACTTCAGCGCGAAAAGCTTCACCGTGGCCTGCCCACCCTGGACGCCTGCCTGTCGGCGCTGCTGGAGGAGACGTCGACGTGACGGGCACGGCCGAGCAGTTGATTGAGTCGCTGCTCTACGAAGGCTACGCGCTCTATCCGTACACGCCGAGTGCCCCGAAAAACGCCACCCCGACTCCGTTCGGGATCGTGTATCCGCCCGCCTACGCGCAGGAGTGCCCCGGGGCCTTCGACCACGCTCGGCTAGACGGCGTGGCCGAGGCGGGTTCCGCCGCCTGCCTGAGCGCCACGCTGCGTTACCTGAGCTCCTCCGGCGAGCGCCACGAGGCAGCCGAACAGCGGGTGACGCTTGCGGACGTGCCGGTGGGCCAGCGGTGCACGGTGAGCTTTGAGGGGGGCCGCCTGACTCTCCGCTCCGAGATCCTTGAAGACGGGCGGACCCGGGTTCGCTGCTGCGTGCACAACGAGCGTCAGGTGCCGGGCGGTCTCGACCGCGCTCAGGCGCTGCGCCATTCGCTGCTCTCCACTCAGCTGCTGGTGGAGATCTCGGCGGGCCGGTTCCTCTCTCCGCTCGAGGTCGACGGGCTCAGCCTCAACACCTATCCGGTGCTCCTGGGCGAACGCGACGAGCAGCTGCTGGGGACGACGATCGTCCTGCCCGACCACCCGCAACTAGCTCCTGAGAGCCGGGGCGGCCTGTTCGACTCCACAGAAATCGAAGAGGCGCTGCTCCTGCACGTACAGGCGCTGAGCGACAGCGAGCGTGAGGAGATCGAGGCGGCCGACCCTGCGGTCCGGGAGATGATCCAGCGGGCGGCCGCGGCCACGCCCGAGGAGATCATGGGACTGCACGGACGGGTAACCCTGCGCGACCCGGAGACAACCCAGCCTCCGGCCATGCCCGAGGATCTCCCCGACCCGACCCAAGGAGAGTCCGAGACGATCATCGACGGAGTCCGCTTCGAGCGCGGCGGCCACGTGATCCTGCGTCCAGGTCCCGACGCGGATCTGCACGCCCGGCTGGTGGCCGGGCGCCGGGCGACGATCGAGCGGATCCTGATCGACTACGACGGCAAGGTCCATCTGGGGGTCACGATCGACGGCGACCCCGGGCAGGAGCTGCTGCGGGAGACCGGGCGGCACCTGTTCTTCTTCCCCCCTGAAGTGGAGGTCATATGAACTCGATCCTGGTGGCCGGCGTCGGCAACGCCTGGCTGCGCGACGACGGATTCGGCAGCGAGGTGGCGCGCCGACTGAGCGAGCGCGAACTGCCGGCCGGCGTCAGCGTGATGGACGCGGGCACCGGCGGCCTGGACCTGGCCTACGAGGTGATGCGCGGCTACGACGCGCTGGTGATCCTCGACGTCAGCCAGCAGGGCGGCGAGCCCGGGACGCTGTACGTGATGGAGCCCGATGAGCAGTCGGTGGACGGGGCGATCGAGGACGGGGATGTGATCAATCCTCATTCGATGGATCCCCAGACGGTGCTGCGGTTCGTCCGCTCTGTCAACGCCTGGCCCGGCAAGGTCGTCGTGATCGCCTGCGAGCCCGGAGACGTGGAGGAAATGGGCTGGGGTCTGACCGACCGGGTGGCTGCGGCGATCGAGGGCGCCGTAGACGTGGTCATCAGCACGTTGGAGGAGTTGCGGGCCGCCCATGCATGAGCTGTCGCTGTCGAGCGCCGTGATCAACACCGCGGTCAAGCACGCCGGCGGGCGCCAGGTGACCCTGGTCAACCTGCGCGTGGGGCAGCTGCGTCAGGTGGTACCGGACTCGCTTGAGTTCTATTTCGAGTTCGTCGCCCGGGGCACGCTGTGCGGGGGTGCCCGGCTCGAGCAGGTCGTGGTGGAGGCGCGGCTGGGCTGCCGGAGCTGTGATCTGGAATGGTCGATAGAGATCCCCGCCTTCCGCTGCCCCTCGTGCGGGGGCAGCGATGTCTGGGTGGCCAGCGGAAACGAGTTCGAAGTCGAATCGATCGAGGTGGAGGAGGCGGCATGCATCGCACCAAGGTGACAGTGGTCGAAGAGGCACTCGACGCCAACAACACGATCGCCACCGCCAACCGGGCCGACTTCGATCGGGCCGGGGTGAGCGTGATCAACCTGATGAGCGCGCCCGGGGCGGGCAAGACGTCGCTGCTCGAGCGCACGGTGGGGTCGCTTTTGGATGTGCGCGTCGGCGTGCTGGAGGGTGACGTGCAGGGCTCGATGGACGCCGACCGGCTGGCCAGTCTGCACATTCCGGTGACCCAGCTGAACACGGCCCCCGCGTTCGGCGGCGAGTGTCACCTGGACGCCAACATGGTGCGCACCGCGCTGCCGTCGCTACCGCTCGACGACATCGATCTGCTGATCATCGAGAACGTGGGGAACCTGGTGTGCCCGGCGGAGTTCCGGGTCGGCGAGGACGCGCGGGCGATGATCTGCTCGGTCACCGAGGGCGAGGACAAGCCGCTCAAGTACCCGCTGATGTTCCGCACCTGCGACGTGGTCGTGATCAACAAGCTCGACCTCCTCCCCCACCTCGAGTTCGACCTGGACCGGCTCCTCTACAACGTCGACCAAGTGCACCCGGACGTGCCCACGCTGCTCCTCAGCGCCCGGACCGGCGAGGGCGTGGAGGGCTTCCGGGACTGGCTCGCGGAGGTGGCGCTACGTACGCCGGCGGTGGTCTGAGCGCTCCCGCCCAGGCGCGGGTTCGGGCCGGCTCGCGCTTCTTCGAGCGCGAGGCCGAGGTGCTGGCCCGCCTCTGTCACCGCATGGCCGAGCGGTTCGCCCAGGGCGGCCGGCTGCTGGCCGTGGCCGCCACGGCACCCGCGCGGTCGGACGCTCGCCACGTGGCGGTTGAGTTCGTGCATCCGGTGATTGTCGGCAAGCGCGCGCTGCCCGCCCTGGCCCTGGTCGGCGACGCGGAGGCGCTGAGCGCGGAGACCGGGATGCTGGCCCGGGCGCAGGACATCGTGTTCGCCTTCGGGCCGGACACTCGCGGCGCCCTGTCCGCCGCCGCCGAGCGGGGGGCGTTAACCGTGGCCTTTAAGGCGCAGAGCGGCGCCGAGTGGGAGTTCTCGCCCGACGAAGAGGACCCGGACCTGGCCCAGGAGCTGGTGGAGACGCTCTACCACGTGCTCTGGGAGCTGGTCCACGTCTTCTTCGAGCACCGCGGGCTCCTGGAGGGACGGGCGGAACGCCAGCAGCATGACGCGGGCGCGTCGGCCTTCCTCTACCCGTTCCTGGACGAGCGGGAGAAGAATCTCGAGACCGTCATGGACGACGTGCGTCGCTCTGTGCTCATGAAGTCGGAGGAGATCAGCGAGCTGCGCGAGCTCACCCTGACCGAGAACGCCGGCGTGCTCGAGGCGGCGGCGGATGCCCTGCGCCGCTCGTTTGACCGGGGCGGGAAGCTGCTGGCGCTGGGCAACGGCGGCTCGGCCACCGACGCCATGGACGTGGTGGCCGACTTCCGCGCAACCGGGCACCCGGCCATCGACCTGACCGACGACGCGGGGATCCTCACGGCAATCGCCAACGACATCGGTCCCGAGGCGATCTTCCTGCGCCAGGTGATCGCCTATGGGCAGCCGGGGGACGTGCTGATCGCGTTCTCCACCTCGGGGGGGTCGGCCAATGTCCTGGCGGCGCTGGCCGAGGCCCGGAGCCGCGAGTTGGTCACGATCGCGATGGTCGGCTACGGCGGCGGGGCGATCGCCCGTGAGCAGTTGGCCGACCACGTCGTGGTGGTCGGATCCGAGCACATCCCCCGCATTCAGGAGGCCCAGGCCAGCGCCTACCACGTGCTCCGGGAGCTGGTGTCGTGATGCGCGTCCGGGCTCGGGTGGAGGGGACCGTGCAGGGCGTGGGCTTTCGCCCCTACGTGTACCGGCTCAGCCACGAGCTCGGCTTGGGCGGCTGGGTGCTCAACGATTGCGACGGGGTCCTGCTTGAAGTGGAGGGCGCAGCCCATCCGGTGAACGAGTTCTTCTCCCGGCTCGAGGCAGACGCGCCGCCGCTGGCCTTGGTCGAGCGCGTGGTCCGCGAAGGCCGTCTTCCGGAAGGAGACCACGAATTCACGATCCGGGCCAGCCCTGCAGGAGGCCCGGCATCGGCGCCCATCACACCGGACACCACTACGTGTGGGGACTGTCTGCGCGAGCTGTTCGACCCCGCCGATCGCCGCTACCGCTATCCGTTCATCAACTGCACCAACTGCGGACCTCGGTTCACGATCGTGCGCGGCGTTCCCTACGACCGGCCGCTGACGACGATGGCCGGATTTCAAATGTGCGAGCACTGCCGCGCCGAATATGACGACCCGGCCGACCGGCGCTTTCATGCCCAACCCAACGCCTGCCCGGCCTGCGGTCCGTCCCTCTCCCTGGTGGGGGGCCCGGGCGAGCCGCTGAGCACGACGGTGTCCGCGCTCGAGCACGGCGCCGTCGTGGCGATCAAGGGGGTCGGCGGCTACCACCTGGCCTGCCGGGCCGACGATGAAGACGCCGTGGCCCGGCTGCGGGCGCGCAAGCATCGCGAGGACAAGCCATTCGCGCTGATGGTGCCCACGCTGCAGGCCGCCGAGCAGCTGGCCGAGCTGGGCGAGGCGGAGCGAGCGCTGCTCCTCTCCCGCGAGCGCCCGATCGTCCTGGCCCGGCGGCGCGCAGACGCCGACGTGGCCGGATCGGTGGCCCCCGGTGCCGATGAGCTCGGTCTGATGCTCCCCTACTCGCCGCTTCACCACCTCCTGCTGAGCGACCTCGGCCGGCCGCTCGTGCTGACCAGCGGCAACGTGTCCGACGAGCCGATCGCGTTCACCGACGGGGACGCCACCGAACGGCTGGCGCCGCTGGCCGACCTCTTTCTCACCCACGACCGCCCGATCGAGACGCGCACCGACGATTCGGTCGTGCGCGTGGTGGACGCGCAGCCCGTGTTCGTCCGGCGCTCCCGCGGCTACGTGCCGGACAGCCTGCCCCTGCCCGGAGGGACCAAGCAGCCGCTGCTGGCCTGCGGGGCCGAGCTCAAGAGCACCTTCTGCCTGGCCAAGAGCGAGCGGGCCTGGGTCAGCCACCACATCGGTGACCTGCACAACTACGAGACGCTGTGCTCGTTCACCGAGGGGATCGAGCACCTCGAGCGCCTGTTCGACGTTCGTCCCCAGGTCGTGGTCCACGACCTGCACCCCGAGTACCTCTCGACCAAGTACGCCCTCGAGCAGACGGATGTGCGGCTGATCGAGGTTCAGCACCACCACGCCCATCTGGCCGCCGTGCTGGCCGAGCATGCCGAGCCCGGACCGGCGGTCGGGGTGATCTACGACGGGTCCGGCTGGGGACCGGACGGGACCGTCTGGGGCGGGGAGATCCTGCTGGGCGATCTGCGGAAGTTCCGCCGTGTGGGCACCCTGCGTCCGGTGGCCCTGCCCGGCGGCGAGCGAGCCGTCCGCCAGCCCTGGCGGATGGCCGCGGCCTGGCTGGCCGAGGCCGAGGCGCCGGCCCCCCGGACGCTCGCGGGCATCGACCCCGCCCGCTGGCGGGCGGTAACGGTGCTGGCCAGAGGATCCGATCGGCGCCTGGCTCCCCTGACCAGCAGCGTCGGCCGGCTGTTCGACGCCGTGGCGGCTCTGTGCGGCGTACGCCAGGGCGTCAACTACGAGGGACAGGCGGCCATCGAGCTGGAGCGGGTGGCGCAGGGGGTGGAGCCCCCCTATCCGATCGACGTCTCAGCGGCAGGCGGCCTGATCACCCTGGATCCCCGGCCGATGGTCCGCAAGATCGTCCGCGACGTGGGTCGCGGAACACCAGTCCATGCCCTGGCGGCGCGGTTCCATGCCGGACTCGCGCTGGCCACCGTGGAGGCGGCCTGGGAGGCCGCCTCCACCAACGGCACTGACCTCGTCGTGCTGAGCGGCGGGGTGTTCCTGAACCGGCGGCTGCTCGGACAGGTGGCCGGCGAGCTCCGGGCCCGGGGGCTGCGGGTGCTGGTGCCCCGCCGGCTTCCACCCGGCGACGGCGGCATCTCCTATGGGCAGGCGGCGGTCGCGGGAGTCCAGCTGTGAGCGACCTCCTCGAGCGTCCGGTGTTCAGCCAGGGCGAGAACGTGCCCTTCGGGGCGCTGAGCCTGGAGGCGGTGCGGGCCCGCGCGGACGAGCTCCGCTCCGCGGTGGGCTTCGGACCGACGGCGCGGGTCCTGCCGGTGGCGATGGCCTGGCGCGAGCTCAGTGTGCGCATGGAGCGGGCGGGGGTGGGCACCGTGTCCGCGCTACCCGAGGAGGAGCTGAGCCAGCTGGCCGGGCGCCTCTGGATGGGCTCGCTGCTCTAGATCAGCGGGACGCCCGAGACGGTGCGAGCCAGGCGCCGCGCTCGGTCGGTGCCGCGCCGGCCCGCCCACGGGTGGGGACCCTTGGCCCAGGGATGCCACCCGAGGTTGCCGTAGTGCTCGCGCAGGTGGGCCTTGAGCTCGCCGCGATGCTCGCCGCAGGCGTAGCGCCGCGGCCCGTAGATGCCCCGGCCGTGCCAGGTGAGCCAGCGCCCTGGGTCGGCGTCCACGTACTCGCCGTGGCGCAGATCGAGGAGCTGGTGCTCGAGGGCGAGGCGAGTCTCGGGATCGGGCTCGGACCCGCACACCTCGCAGCGGAAGACGACCTTCACCGTCATGGACGGAAGGCTACCCCGAGGTCAGGTACTTCCAGGCTCCTGGAAGTCAGCGGTCCAACGTTGCTCGAAATGGCCGACCCGCCACACGGTCAGGGCGCCCGCCCAGGTGAGCACGAACAGCCCGACGATCACGTAACCGAGCAGGTTCAGGTTGAGCCCGGCCAGCCAGGACCAGAAGGACCCCGACAGGTGCTGGGCGACCAGCCCGCCGAGCTCAATCGTGCCCACCACCAGCGCGACCACCACGGACAGCGCCGTGATCGTCAGGTTGTAGTAGACCCGGCGCACCGGGCGGCCCAGTGCCCAGCCGTAGGCCAGGTTCATGAACGAGCCGTCCAGCGAGTCGAGCAGCGACATGCCCGCGGCGAACAGGATGGGCAGGCAGAGGACGCCGTACCAGGGCAGCCCGGCCGCTCCTGCGCTCCCGGCGATGACCAGCAGGGCCACCTCGCTGGCCGTGTCGAAGCCCAGCCCGAAGAGGAGGCCTACGGGATACATCTGGCTGGGCCGCTGGACGCCCCGATTGACGCGCCCGAGCAACCGATTCATCAGGCCGCGCTGCTGGAGCTGGCGCTCCAGGGCGCGCTCGTCGTAGTGACCGGTGCGCATCTCGCGGAACACGCGCAGGATCCCGAACAGGATGACCAGGTTCAGCGCGGCGATCAGGTACAGGAAGGAGCCCGACACCGTGGCGCCGATCCAGCCCGTCACCTGGTGGAGGCTCGAGCCCCCGTGCTTGACCGGCCCGTCCAGGGAGCGGATCCCCACCGAGATCAGGAAGGCCAGCGCGAACACGATCGTCGAGTGGCCCAGGGAGAACCAGAAGCCCACCGTGAGCGGGCGCTTGCCCTCGGACATCAACTTGCGCGTGGTGTTGTCGATGGCCGCGATGTGGTCGGCATCGAAGGCGTGGCGCATGCCCAGCGTGTAGGCGGTGATCCCGATGCCGATCGTGAATGTGCCGGCGCCCAGCGCGTAGTGGCCGGGAAGGACCACGGCGATCAAGAGAAAGAAGCCGATCACGTGGAGGGTCAGGATCACGCCAGCCATCATCACGGCCGAGCGCCGCTGAGCTGTGTCGAGCGACTCGAGGACGCCTCGCCGGCGGCGGCTTTTGACGAGTGTCGCCACGTCCGGACACGCTAGAGAAGCCCCTGATGGCTGACAAGTAACGGGGATTACGCCTGGCGAAGCCCGGTTCGGGGCGGTAGCCACCCGGCCGGCTGACTCTTACGAAGTCTGTACGTGTGGCCAATGCCTGTGAAAGCTCGAGCGCCGATCATCCTGTCCATGAGATCACCACTTTCCGCCCGGAGGATCATCCTGGTGCCAACCGGCACCTCGCAGGAGAGCGATGGGCAGATGTCGGTCCGTCGCTACCGCGTCGCGCGACTCCAGCTCGACACACCCCAGACCATCCCATCCAAGCCTTACGAGTACCTCAAACGGACGTTTGACTGACGGACCGGGGCCGGGGAGCGACGCCAGCGCTCCCCGGCCTCCGTGCTGACCCGGCCCCGGCCCCGTCATGCCCTCCTCACACCGGCTTAGACGTTTTTCCAGGTGCCGGTGCATAAAGGTCTAGTAGCCGATCCGGCCGCCGATTGTCATCTTGACATGCGGGCTTTGGACCTCCCTCCAGAACCGCGCTAGGGACAGTGGAGCGGATCGGGCCGCTCCGAAGCGTGCGGGTTTTTTAAAAAGGGGGAACCCGCCGTGCGATCTGCCCGGCGCCTGACCGGCGCCGGGCAGATTTCGCAAATGCCGGGCGCCGCGCGCCTCAGCTCGGTGCGAGCGCCCGAGCGGTCAGCTGCGCCCGCCGCTTGGCCGCCTCAACCGCACCGGTCAGCGTGTCCAGGTCATAGACGCCGTAGTGGCGGCGGCCGTTGATGAAGAACGTGGGTGTTCCGGACACGCCGCTCTCGTCTGCGCTGGAAACGTCGCGGGTGACCCGGCCCGCGTGGTCGCGGCGGCGCAGCTCGTCCATGACCCGCGGGACGTCGAGTCCGATCTGCTCTCCGTAGCGGCCCAGCTCATCGAGCTCCACCTGGCCCTGGTGAGCCAGCAGGAGGTCGTACATCTCCCAGAACTTGCCCTGGGCGGCTGCCGCCTCCGATGCCTCGGCGCCGATCTGCGCGCTCGCGTGCACATCGTTGAGCGGGAGGTGGCGCCACACGTACCGGACGTCGTCTCCGTGGGACGTGAGCAGCTGACGAATGCTCTGCTCCGCCTGGCCGCAGTAGGGGCACTCGAAGTCCCCGTACTCGACCAGGGTCACCGGAGCATCCTCAGGTCCCCGGATGTGGTCGACGTCCGGATCGACATCCTCGGAGAGGTCCAGGATGTCCTCCGCCGTGCCGGCGATCTGCCGGGCCCGGACCTCCCGGGGCAGGCGGCGGACGAGGCGCAGCACGACCCAGGTGAGGGAGGGGGCCAGGATCACCGTGGCCAGCGCCCCGAGCTTGGCCTCCGCCAAAGCCTGGCCCCGAAAAGCCAGGCTGGAAATCAGCAACGACACGGTGAACCCGACCCCGGCGCAGGTTCCCCCCGCCACGAGCAGCGGAGAGCTGATCGGCGAGCGCGGACCGCGCAGGGCGGGACGCGAGGCCAGCCAGGATCCTCCCGCCACACCGAGCGGCTTGCCGACCAGATAGGCCACCACGATGCCCAGGGTGATCGGGGAACTGACGGCGCGGCTCAACAGGGAGCCGCTGACGTGAACGCCCGCGTTGGCCAGCGCGAACAGCGGCACGATCACGTAGCTCGTCCACGGGTGCAGCTCGTACTGCAGGCGCTCATTGGCCGAGATGGCCGACACCACCCCCTGCTGAGCTGACCGGGCGAGCGCCGGGGTCGGTTGCTCCCGGAAGGAGCGGGTCAACTCGATCGCCCGCTCCAGCTCCTCGCGAGTGGGCGGGTAGGCGCTCGTGGCCAGCCCGATGGCCAGCCCGGAGATGATCGGATCAATGCCCGAGCGAAACATGGCCACCCACACGGCCAGAGCCACCCCGATGGACAGCGCGCGACGCCCGAAGCTGGCCCAGCGCAGGGCGAGCAGCACTCCGAACAGACCGATCGCCGCGGCCAGAGCCGGCACCGATACGTGGTTCGTGTAGGCGGCGGCAATGACGATCAGGCCGGCCAGGTCGTCGACCACGGCCAGGGAGAGCAGAAAGACCCGCATGCGCGTGGCCGATCGCGGCGCCACCAGCGCCAGTCCGGCCAGCGCGAAGGCCGTGTCGGTGGACATGGCCGCCCCCCATCCGGCGCTACCCCGGCCGCCGGCGTTGAAGGCCAGATAGATGCTGATCGGCACGGCGATCCCGAACAGGGCAGCCACCACAGGGATGGCCAGCCGGCGACGCTCGCGCAGCTCACCCAGGTCGAGCTGGCGCTTGGCCTCGAGGCCGACGACCAGGAAGAACAGGGTCATCAGGCCCTGGTTGACCCAGTGACGCAGGTCGGCGCTCAATCCCGTCCCGCCGATCCGGATGCTCAGCCGAGTGGCCCACACTGACTCGTAGGAGTGAGACACCGGGGAGTTCGCCCACACCAGCGCCGCCACGGTGGCGGTCAGCGCGACCGCCGCCCCACCGGTCTCGGTGGCCAGGAAGTCCCGCACCGGCGTGGCCATGCTGCGCGCCCAGGCGGTGCGTCCGCCTGGCGCGATGCGGGCGGCGATGCTGGTCACGAAAGGAGTGGGGTCATGGGGGCGCCTCGGTCGGAGCTCCGGCCGGGCACCGGAGTCGGCTCAGCGGCCGGCGATCAGATCCGCCACGGCTGCCAGCCGGGCGGGCCGGTCGCTGAGCTCCTCCTGACGGTCGGCCTTGCGGTACAGAGCGTAAATGCCGCGCGCCCCGGCGTACCGGAAGGGTTCCGGCTCCCAGGCTCGCGGGGGGGTGTTGACCCATGGAAGCGTGGAGAGCGGGGTGTCTCGCTCCAGCAACAGATCACGCAGAGTGCGCCCGGCCAGGTTGCTGGCCGCCACGCCGTCACCGGCGTATCCGCCGGCGAAGCCCAGGCCGCTGGCTGGGTCGTAGCTGACCCACGGGCACCAGTCTCGGGACACGCCGAGCACACCGTGCCAGGCCCGGGTCACCCCCACGTCGCCCAGGACGGGGAACATCGCGGCCAAACGGTGGCGCAGTTCCTCCACCGTCTCGCTGGGTACCGGGCCCTCCCGGTCGGTCTTGGAGCCGAACCGGTACGGCACTCCGCGCCCGCCGATGGCGATCCGCCCATCCGCGGTCCGCTGAGAATACGTGTAGGCGTGGGAGCCATCCAGAAGCGTCTCCGCGCCCTCCCAACCCAGGTGCTGCCAGATCTCGGGTGACAGCGGCTCGGTCACGATCATCGAGCTGTTGAGCGGAAGCAGCCAGCGATGGCGCCGAGGCAGGTTGGCGGTGTATCCCTCGCAGGCCACGATCACCTGGCGCGCGCTCACATGCCCGGCGGCCGTCCGCACCAGCCGCGGGACCACGTCGACCACGGGGCTCGACTCGTGGACCACCACCCCGGCGCGCTCGGCCGCCGCGGCCAGGCCACGGACCAGCTTGGCCGGCTGAATGCGGGCGCAGTGCGGGTTGAACATCCCGGCGCTCGCGCCGGCCACGTTGATGCGGGCCTGAAGCTCATCCGCGCTCAGGAGCTGAAGCGCACATGCCTCCCCGGCCCACGATCTCTGTTCACTCACGCCGGCCTCGAGCCGCGCGCGCTGGGTCGCGTTTTGAGCCACCGCGAGCGACCCACCGTGGTGCCAGTCACAGTCGATGGCCTCTCGCTCCACGGCTTGGCCGATCTCGGCTACGGTGGCCTGGATCGCCTCGAGCATGCGCCGCGGCGCCTGGGTGCCACCCCGGCGCCGCCAGGCGGCCGGCGATCCGGAAATGATCCCCACCGCCCAGCCTCCGTTGCGACCCGACGCGCCGAAGCCCACGTGGCGGGCCTCGAGCACCGTCACCCTTAGCTCGGGGGCCGCCCGCTTGAGCTCATAAGCGGCCCACAGCCCGGTGAAGCCACCGCCCACGATGCACACGTCGGCCTCCTCGCGGCCGGACAGGGCTGGGCGCGATGGGCCGGGTGGCTCCCGATCGAGCCAGAAGGATGGGTAGCCGCCGGCACTGTCCGGGCGGGCCTGCGCGAGGGGTTCGGGGTTGCCGGCGGGTGAGCTCATGGTCGGCATGAGTTATCGCACCACCGGCGTTGGCCGTGAAGTCTGGCCTGTCGCCGGGGGGTCCTCCGCCGCGGCCAGTGGTGGCCGCGGCAGCGGATCCCGGGGTCGTCGAGCTCGTCAGCCGGTGACGGCGGCCAGACGGCGGGCCGTCTTGGTCTGAGCGCGTGAGCGCCCTGGCTGAGCCGGGGCGTCGAGGCGCGAGGTCCAGATCGAGCGGGCCAGGAGGCCAACCACGCCCCCGACGACGATGATGGCGAATAAGGCGTTCAGAGCGATGATGGCGACCATTGGACGTTCTCCCTAAGTCAGATTCCGCGTGCAGGGAGTAGGTTCGCCCAGGGCGGTTAGATGAACGTCTGATCGGCGTAGGACGAAGCTAAGGCTGGGGCGCCGAGCCCCAGCTCGGGGCTCAGGACTCGAAATCCGCGGCCGGAGTCAAGCCGAACGCCAGCGCCTCGCGCTCCTCGGTGGCCCCGGCCGGCACCTGCTCGGCCTCGGTCTGGACGTCCCGCCGGCTCCTCACCACATAGGCCACCAGAGAGATGAAGATCACCAGGGCCACCAGGCTGACCGGCCCGTCCCCGATCTTGAGCCCGCCGAGCGTGGGCTTACTGAAGCCGTCGGCGAACGAGGCGCCGAGCGGTCGCGTGACCACATAGGCAAACCAGAAGGCGAGGATCGGATGCATCTTCCCGCGCCACCACATGACGGCGGGGATGGCGATAACGGCGGCAAACAGCACCACCGACACCCAGTAGCCCAGATGCAGGGACATGGCGGTCAGATCGCCAGCCGCCGTGCCGAGCGCGAAGGTCGACAGCACGGCCGCCCAGTAGAAGCGCTCCCGGCGGCGAGTGTTGATGCTGTGGATGGACAGCGTCCCCTCCCGCCGGTACCAGGCCCAGAAGACCACCCCGGTGATCAGCGCGAACAACGGCGTGGTCACCTCGTAGCCGATCCCGGCGCCGTCCCGGATGCCGTCGGCCACCATCGTCCCGAACACGGCCACCATCATCACCGCGAACCAGTAGTGGGCCGCGCTGTAGTCCGGGCGGCCCAGTTGCAGGCGCAAAGCCAGAATCAGGCCGCTCAGGCCAACCACGGCGGCCAGCGGCACGCTCTGCTGGCCCAGGAAGTCGGACATTGCCTCACCCATCCCGGTGGTGAGGAGCTTCAGCAGCCAGAAGAGTGCGGTGATCTCCGGCACCTTGGCCAGGGCCGGCGTGATCCGCGCGCGTGTAGGCAGGTCTCGTCGAGGCATGTCTTCCTTGGTCCGGAGGCTGGTTCAGGGCCAATCCGGCTGGCCGGCCAGGCCCGCACCCCAACCAGCCGTGCGCGTCAAATTTGCCCGGTTTGGATGAGGCCTGGTTAAAGGCCAGGCCGCTTCCGGCTAAATCAGGCGCTGCCGGCCGGAGCGACCTGTCCGCTAGGCGGTGGGGCGATCGCGCACGTGGGCGAGCGCCGCTTCAGGCGACTCGAAGGCGATCATCTCCACCACCTGCCCGTTCCGGAAGCTGGTCACGTTGGCCCGCCGAGGGGGCACCTCGTCTCCCTGCTGGGGAGGCTGCATCACCACGACGACGCTGTCTCCCGCGTCGATTACATCGATCAGCTCGCCCATCCGAGCCTGAGCGCGGTCGCGCATGAACGCGAGCGCCTGGTCGCGGTTGCGACAGGCGCCTTTAGCATCGGGATCACCGCCGTGCCACTTCACGTCCGGCGCCAGCAGTTCGGCCACCGCGTCGAGGTCGCCGCTGGCGATGGCGGCGTACCCCTGCCAGGCAAGCTGCACATTTGTGTTCGACATACTGGGCTTCTCCCGGGATGATGGTGCTCAGGAGGGAACGTACGCCTCAGACGCCGGATCGGCCAGAAGATTTATGGCCTGACTTCTGTTCCGGCCGCGCGTGGTCGATGTGTGAGGGATGGACGCCGAACTAACCACTGGAATAGCCGCTCGCGCCCTGCCGCTGCCACTGCGGCTCCTGGGCGACGAGCGCCTGGCCCGGCTCGTGGGCTCCGGCCACGAGGAGGCGTTCAGCATCCTCTATCAGCGTCACCACCAAGCGCTTTACCGGTACTGCCGCTCCCTGGTGGGAACCGACGTCGATGCGCAGGATGCTCTGCAGTCCGCGATGACCGGCGCCTTGGTCGCCCTCCGAGTGGACCGCCGGGACGCCCCGATCCGGCCCTGGCTGTTCCGGATCGCCTACAACGAGTCGATGACGCAGCTCCGCCGACGCCGCCCCACGAGCGAACTGTCCGACGACCTGCCGGCGCTGGAGAGCTCGCCCGAGCGCGCCGCGGAGGAGCGGTCCCGGATCTCCCTGCTGCTGTCGGATCTGCGCGAGCTCCCCGAACGCCAGCGCGGCGCTCTGGTCATGCGGGAGCTCAGCGGCCTCAGCCACCAGGAGGTGGCCGAGGCGCTCGGGATGAGCGTCGGAGCGACCAAGCAGACCGTCTTCGAGGCACGACGCTCGCTGCAGGAGTTCGACCAGGGGCGTTCGATGGCGTGTGAGCAGATCCGCCGGCTGATCTCTGACGGCGACGGCCGCTCGCTCCGCGGCCGCCGGGTGCGCGCCCACCTGCGCGACTGCAGTGGATGCGCAGCGTTCGCCGCGGCCATTCCCCAGCGCCAAGCCGACCTGCGCGCCCTGACCCCGGCCCTGCCGGCCAGTGCCGCGGCCGGGCTCCTATGGCGGATAACGGGCGCCGGCTCGGGACAGGGAAGCGGTGGCGGTGCCGGACTTATCAGCGGCGCCACGGGCAAGGCCGTGGCGACAGCTGCCTCCGGCAAGCTATTGACCACCGGGGCACTGATCGTGGCCACCGCAGCCGTGGGAACGGGTGGCGTTCTCCGAGCCATCACCCCCGGTTTGGCCCCGCACCCCGCCGCCGCGATCGCCCGGACCGCCGGACCTGCCTCGGCGGCCGGCGGCCCGATAAATCGTCATGCCTCCGGCGGCTCCGCCCGCCTGCTGGCGGCAACCGAGGTTGGGAGCGTGGCCGGGGCTCACCATGCCCATACAGCCGGGTCGAGCCACGGAAAGTCGTCAAGCGCCACGCCTGGTCACTCGAATGAGGCATCAAACGGCTCCGGTCATACGCGCGGCCATCCGGGCGCCGGCAAATCGGCGTCGGGGTCCTCGACCGCCACGCACGGAGAGCACCTCGGGGCCCAGAGAAATTCAGCTCACGGCTCGCCGGTCAGGTCAAAGCGCACTCATACCAAGGGGACGAAGGTCCACCGCACCAGGTCCACCGCGCCCGGCTCAAAGAGCGCCACCCACCGCGCCACGGGCTCCTCCGGCGCGGTCGGCATCGGGTCAGCCACCCAGGCCGGCGGCGCCAGCGCCGGCGGCCTGGCCAAGGGAGTAGGCAAGGCAACCTTCGCCGCCGGTTCGGCCGGGAATTCCGGGGCTCACCGGGCCAAGGTCGCGCAGAGCGGCGAGTAGCGGCGAGGCGCCGGGGGAGTCTCCGCCGGGGGGCACTCGGCCAGACGTTCGGAACCACCCCCAAAACTCATCCTTCCGGCAGAACGGCCGATAAGGCGTATATGAAGCCTGGGGGGCCAGTTGATGGCCGCTTTACAAAGGCGGTTGCCGGCGCCATCCTGATCGCGTTAGCGGCCATGGTCGCGAGCTATGTCGGCGTGTCTCCTGGGACCACGTTTGACGTGGCCTGGACGTTCTCCTCGCTGGCCGCGGTGCTCGGCATGCTGAGCGCCCGCTCCCGCGCGCTGCCCGGCAACCGGGCTCGGTGGACGATCTGGGCGCTGGCCGCGGGGGCTTGGCTGTTCGGACAGATGGCCTGGAACGTCTTTGGCGTCACGGGTTTCCCCGCCTCTCCCAACGTGGCCGATTTCGGCTGGTGGCTGTTCGCCCTTCTGGTCATCGGGAGCCTCCTGCGCCTCCCCAAGGGCCCTCGCAGCATCCAGGTGGTGGCCGCCTTCGAGTCGATCCCGGTGATCTTCGCCGCGGTGGCGCTGTGCGTGGCCGAGCTGTGGTCCACCGCCCTGCATTCCCATCTGGACATTGCGGCCAGGATCTCGGCTCTGCTGTACCCGGCGCTGTATGTCTCGGCCACGGTGCTGATGCTCCAGGCCATGCTGGCCGGCACCCTGCGCGGCGCCCGCACGCTGGCCATACGCCTCGTACTGGGCGGGATGGTCGTGCAGTCGATGGCGTTCATCATGTGGGGCAAGCTCCTGCTGAAGGGCACCTACGTCCCGGGCACCACGGCGCTTGACCCGCTATGGGTGGTGGGTCTTTCGGCGATCGCCGTCGGCGGTGTGCTGGCCGCCCGTCAGCCCGAGAACGTGGCCAAGCTCGAGGAGCCGACCGCACTGGGGGTGGCACTGCCGGCCGGCCTCTTCCTGCTCCTGTTCGCCGCCGTGGTGAAGGCCCAGGTGACAGGCATCCCCCAGGGCGGTGCGCTGACCCTGCGACTCGGGATCCTGTTCTCCGGAATGGCCCTGATCGGCCGCTCCACGCTGCTCGGCCGCCGGCTGAAGGCGATGCTCGACCGCGAACGCGAGGCACTGGCCGCGCTCGAGGAACGTGAGGGGCAGCTGGCCCGGGTCAACGAGCAGCTGGTGGAGGACTCCCGGCGCGACCCGCTGACCGGGATCGGCAACCGCCGCGCCCTGTCGGACGACCTGCCCATGTTCGAGACCCGCCAGCGTGAGCACGGCGAGCAGATCGCCGTGGCGCTCTGCGATGTCGACCACTTCAAGGCGTACAACGACCGTCTCGGCCATCTGGCCGGCGACCAGGCGCTCCGGATGATCGCCGCCACGGCCCGCGGCGCGCTGCGCTCGGTGGACACCGCCTACCGCTTCGGCGGCGAGGAACTGCTGCTGGTCCTCCGCGACGTCAACCAGGAGGTGGCGCTGCTGGTGGCCGAGCGGGTACGCATGGCCGTGCAGCGAGCCGGCTTCTCCCACCCCGACGGCGAGGACGGCTTGCTGACCGTGTCGATCGGCGTGGCCTGCGGACGCGATGAGATCGGCCAGCTGCTGGCCCGAGCCGACGCGGCTCTCTACAAGGCCAAGCGCGGCGGGCGCAACCGGGTGATGGCCGCCGATCCGAAGATCGTCACCACGACCGAACCGAGCGTCGAGTCCCTGGCCGCGGAGCGGGTCGACGAGGGCCCGGTCCCCCGCCACCTGCGCAGCATGCTGACCGTCTCCCGCGCGGCCGCCTCCGGGCAGGGCCTCGGCCCGGTCGTGCAGGCGCTGGCCGAGGCGATCCGCTCCGAGCTCTCGTTCCACGTGGTGGTGGTCAACCTGCTCGAACCGGGAACCGACGAGCTGCGGGTGGTGGTGGTCATGGGTGACGAGGACGCTCGCCAGACGCTGCTCGGTTCGTCGCTGTCGCTGGCCGAATGGCAAAAGCTCCTGGACAGTGGCCAGAACGTCGGCGGCGCCAGCTGGCTTCCAGCCGGCTCCTACGACTGGCAACCCGAGGGGCCGATATGGACGCCCACGCTCGCTCCCTCGCCGCTCAGCGACGCCTGGCATCCGGAGGACATGCTCCTGCTCCCCCTGCGCAGCAGCGAAGGGGGCCTGATCGGCGTGGTCTCGGTGGACGAGCCGGCGCTCGGCCGGCGCCCCTCCGACGGGGAGATCAGTGTGCTCATGGCCGTGGCCGACCACGCCTCCTTGGCGCTCGAGCAGGTGCAGCGGGAGGCCGCCGTGGCTCAGGCCGGCTCGGCCGAGCTGCGCCTGGCCGCGGTGATGCTGCTGGCCGAGACCCTTGACCTGCGCGACCCGCGGACCGCTCTTCACTCACGGACGGTGGGCCACCTGTGCCGGATCACCGCGATGATGCTGGGGCTGCCCGAGGAGCGCGTCGAGCGGGTCCATGCCGCCGGCGTGCTGCACGACCTGGGCAAGCTCGGGATCTCCGACGCGATCCTCCAAAAGCGCGGGCCACTGGGCGAGCTGGAGTGGCGCGAGATGCGCCGCCACCCCGAGGTCGGGGCCCGGATCCTGGAGCACGCGGGGATGTACGACATCGCGGCCTGGATCCGCGCCCACCACGAGCGCCCGGACGGCCGCGGCTACCCGCGCGGGATCCGGGGAGAGAGCATCCCGTTGGAGGCGCGGGTTCTGGCCGTGGCCGATGCCTACGAGGCGATGATCGCCGACCGCTCCTACCGTCCCGGCACCGCGCCCGAGCTGGCGCGAGCCGAGCTGCGCCGCAAGTCCGGAACGCAGTTCGATCCCGTGGTGGTCAACGCCTTCCTGCGGGCGCTCGATCGCGAGCAGGAGACCGCGAATCACTCGCGCGAGCCCGCCGCACGGCATGTGGCCTCCGCGCCACCCAAGCTCCCTCCGCCGGCGCAGAGGCCGGACCAGCTTCCAGTCCCGGTCCCGGTCCCGGTAGCCGCGGGCGCGTCGGTCATGCCGGCCTCAGCTGCCGCGCGATGACCAACCGCTGAATCTGGTTGGTCCCCTCGAAGATCTGCATCACCTTCGCTTCGCGCATCATCCGTTCCACCGGGAAATCCTGCGTGTAGCCGGCGCCGCCGAGCACCTGGACCGCGTCGGTTGAGACCTTCATGGCCGAGTCGGTGGCCAGCAGCTTGGCGATCGAGGCCTGCCGGCTGAACGGCCGCCCTCGATCCCGGCGCCGGGCCGCCTCGAGCATCATCGCCCGCGAGCTGTCGACCGCTGCGGCCATGTCGGCCAGCAGAAACGCCACGCCCTGGTGCTGGACGATCGGCTTGCCGAACGTCTGGCGCTGCCCCGCGTACTCGACCGCGCAGTCCAGGCACGCCTGGCCCAGGCCAGTGGCCACGGCGGCGATCCCCAGGCGGCCTGAGTCGAGCGCGCCTAGCGCGATGGCCAGCCCCGCCCCCTCCTCGCCGATCAACCGGTCGGCGCCGACCCCCACGTCCTCGAACACGATCGACGCCGTGGTGGATGCCGTCATGCCCATCTTGCGCTCGGGCGGCTGGGGATGCAGTCCCTCGGCATCGGCCGGGACCAGAAAGCAACTGATCCCGCGCCGAGCGTCATCCGAAGTGCGCGCGAACACGGTGTAGAAGTCCGCCTCGCCGCCATGGGTGACCCATGCCTTGGTGCCGTTGATCCGGTAGCTGGTGTCGCCTTGTCGCCTGGCTCGCGTTCGCATTGCGCCGGGGTCGCTGCCGGCATCCGCCTCAGACAGGCAGTAGGCGCCCAATTGGTGTCCACCCAGGAGCTCCGGCAGGAAGCGCTCCTTCTGCTCCGGCGAGCCGTGGTTGGCCACGGCCAGGCAGGCCAGACCGTGCACGCTCACGCCGACACCGACGCTGGCCCAGGCGCCGCCAATCTCCTCCAGGGCCTGGAGGTAGACCTCGTAGGGCAGGCCTCCCCCGCCCCAGCGCTCCTCGAAGGGCATGGCCAGGAGCCCGAGCTCCCCCAGCCTTCGGAACGTGGTCCGCGGGAATCGCTGCTCGGCCTCGGCCGCGGCGACCCGTGGGGTTAATTCCCGGCTGGCGAAATCCCGGGCCAGAGCGACAATCGCCTCGGCCTCGGGGGTGGGGAGCATCCGCTCAGCGGGCATGTGATGGGCAGCCTACGCCTGGGTCAGGGGCCGCGCGACGCCGACCATAACGTCCACAACCCCCTGGGTCGCGGAGGGGTTGTGGACGTTAGGCGTCCTATGCGACCAGAACGTCTCTCACCCCCCGCGACAGGACGGGGTGATGGACGTTTGTGTCGCCATCGCCGGCTCCGGTCGCCGTCGCCGTCGCCGGCGCGATCGCCCGCTCAGGACCCTGTGTACCGGGCCAGCAGGTCGCGCAGCTCGGCCGCGTTTTGCACCGAGTAGTCCCGGTAGCAGTTGTTCATCAGCAGATGGCTCTCGGCCGCCTGTTCCACCGCCTCGGCCACCGACGGGACCAAGTCCTGCAATTCCTCGGTGGAGTACAGGTAGCGAAACCGTTCGGCCGCCGTTCGGGTGCGCGCGCTCCAGGTCTCGTCGTTGCGACCGTGGAAGCGGATGACCAGCAGATCCTCCTGGGTGGCCTCGAACACCCGAGGTAGGCCTGAGCTAGCCGGAGCGTCCAGGCACACCAGGATCAGCCCGGACTCGCGCAGCAGGTCCAGGGTCCTCTCCCGATCGCGGTCCGAGGCCAGCCAGGCGGGAGATCGGAATTCCACGCAGATCCGCAGATCGGCGCCCAGACGCTCGGGCAACGCCTCGATCTCCCGGCGGTTGTCCCGGCGCGGACCGAACCACGGCGGGTACTGGAACAGCACCGCGCCGAGGCGACCCCCCGCCTGCAGCGGCTCCAGGGCCCCGGCGAACCTCCGCCACGCCTCCTCAAGCGCCTCGGCGCTCAGGTGCTTGGCGTACAGGTTGCGCTTCTCGGTCACCTCGGCGGGCAACTCCTCCCGCAGGTCTGACCACAGGCTCTGAGGGCGGGTCGGATGACCGGTCAGCAGCGAGTAGGCCTTCACGTCGAACCGGAAGCCATCGGGTGTGCGCTCAGTCCACAGCCGGGCCTGCTCCTCCGATGGAGGCGCGTAGTAGGTGGAGTCGATCTCGGTGAGCGGGAACTGGGCCGCGTAGAAGCGCAGGCGCTCCTCGGCGCTCATCGTCTTGCGGGGGTACCAGTCGCCTTCCCGGACGAGGGTGGGATCGGTCCACGAGCAGCTGCCGGTGAGCACTCGATGCTCACCGATTCGCAGGTCTGGACCTAGCTCGCCAGGCATCGTTTGCCGACGTTACCCGCTACGGTCCGCCATCGATGATCCCCGTCTTCGACGGCCACAACGACGCGCTGACCAACCCCGACCACGCGGACCTGGCCAATGGCCGCAGCGGTGGACATCTGGACCTGCCCCGGATGAAGGCCGGGGGTATGCGCGGCGGGATCTTCGCCGTGTTCGCTTCGACCGACGAGGACGACGATTTCACTCCGCTCGAACGTGACGACGACGTGATCGAGATGGAGTATTCGCCACCCATCGGGTTTCCCGAGGCGGCGGCCCAGGCCACCGCGGCGGCCGGCCGGCTGCTCGCACTCCAGCGCGCAGCCCACATCAAGGTGGCCACCCGGGTCGAGGATCTCGACACGGCGCAGGCTCAGCTCGATGGTCCGCCCATCGCCGTGCTCCACCTGGAAGGCGCGGAGGCGATCGATCCGCAGCTGGAGACGCTCGACACTTGGTATGCCGCCGGGCTGCGCTCCCTGGGCCCCGTGTGGAGCCGGGCCAACGCATTCGGTTACGGCGTGCCGTTCATGTCCCCCGCCTCCCCGGATACCGGGCCCGGCCTGACGCCGGCCGGCCGACGGCTGGTCAAGCGCTGCGCGGAGCTCGGCGTCATGGTCGATCTCAGCCACCTGAACGAGGCCGGCTTCTGGGACGTGGCCCGGCTCGAGGTAGGTCCGCTGGTGGCCTCGCACTCCGGCGCTCACGCTCTGGCCCCCTGCACTCGGAATCTGACCGACCAGCAGCTCGATGCGATCGCCGCCACAGGCGGGCTGGTGGGAATCGTGTTCGCCTGCGCGTTCCTGCGGCGTGACTTCGCCGATGAGGCGGACACGCCGCTCAGCCTGATCGCCGAGCACGCTCGCTACGTGGCCGATCGGATCGGCGTGGAGCACGTCGCGCTCGGCTCTGACTTCGACGGGACGCTGATCCCGGCCGAGCTGCACGATGTGGCCGGTCTGCCCAAGCTCCTGCAGGCCCTGGCTGACACCGGGTTCAGCCAGCCCGAGCTCGAGGCGATCGCCTGGCACAACTGGCGGCGGGTACTGGCAGCCTGGTGGGATCGGTGAAGGGGATCGGATGACAGAGAACTCCACAGCCGAACTGATCGTCCGCTGCCTGGAGAACGAGGGGGTGAGGTACGTGTTCGGCATCCCGGGCGAGGAGAACATCCGCCTCGTTCAGGCGCTGGCCTCCTCCTCGATCCGCTACGTGCTGGTCCGCCATGAACAGGCGGCGTCGTTCATGGCCGAGGTCTACGGGCGGCTGACCGGCCAGGCCGGGGTCTGCTCGGCGACGCTCGGCCCCGGCGCCATCAACCTGCTTCTGGGCGTGGCCGACGCCACGACCAACTCCACGCCCGTGGTGGCCCTGTCGGCCCAGGTGGGCCGCAACCGGGCGTTCAAGGAGTCACATCAGGGCGTCGATCTGGTGTCGATGTTCGACCCGGTGACCAAGTGGTCGGAGCTGATCGCCACGCCCGAGGCCGTCCCGGAGATGATCCGCAAGGCCTTCAAGCTGGCCCAGACCGAGCGCCCGGGCGCCGTCTACCTGGCGGTTCCCGAGGATGTGGAGAAGGCTCCCGCCGCCGCTGGCGCGCGCCCCCTGGCCGTCAACATCCCCCGCAGCGACGAGCCCTCCGCCTCTCAGCTGCAACGCGCGGCCGAGGCGTTGCGGGCGGCTCGCAGCCCCATCGTCCTGGCCGGTCACGGGGCCGCCCGGGCGGGAGCCTCCGAGGCGCTACGTCGCTTCGCCGAGACGCTGAATGTGCCCGTGGCCACCACCTTTCACGGCAAGGGCGTTTTCCCCGACGACCACCCGCTGGCCCTAGGCGCCGTGGGCTTCATGCGTAAGGACTACGTGAACTTCGGCTTTGACCGCTCCGACGCGGTGATCGCGGTCGGCTACGAGCTCCAGGAATTCGATCCGGCCCGGATCAACCCTCAGGGTGACAAGACGATCATTCACATCCATCGGTTTCCGGCCGAGGTGGACCAGCACTACGAGGTCACGGTGGGGCTGCAGTCAGACATTCCGCGCACGCTGGATGCGCTGGCCGCCGCGGTGGGCCGCCCGTTCGAGCCGGCCCTGGCCGAGAAGGAGATCCGCGGCATGCTGGCCCGCGAGCTCGACCGGGGCGCCGACAACGATCAGTTCCCGCTCACACCGGCCCGGATCGTGGCCGACACCCGGGCCGCGATGGGCCGGGAGGACATAGTGCTGGTCGACACCGGCGCTCTGAAGATGTGGATGGCCCGCCTGTATCCCACCTACGAGCCCAATACCTGCCTGATCTCCAACGGGCTTTCGACAATGGCCTGGACCGTGCCGGGAGCGATCGGCGCCAAGTTGGCTCGCCCGGAAGTGCGAGTTCTGGTGGCCACCGGTGACGGGGGCTTCCTGATGAACTCGCAGGAGATCGAGACGGCCCTGCGGGAGCGGATCCCCATGGTGATCCTGATCTGGGTGGACGACGAATACGGACTGATCACCTGGAAGATGGACCTGGAGCTGGGCGAGAGCCGCGACACGGCGTTTGCCAACCCGGACTTCGTGGCCTACGCCGAGAGCTTCGGAGCTCGGGGGTACCGGATCGAGGAGGCCGATCAGCTGCTGCCCACGCTGCGCCAGGCCCTGGAGGCGGACACCGTGTCGGTGATCGCGTGCCCGGTCGACTACGCGGCCAACCTCGAGCTCACCGACGCGCTCGGCGAGCTGGACGAATCGCTGGCCTGAGGGACGGCCGCAAACGTCGGGCGCGGCCGGCCAGCCGCGCCCGGTCCCGTCATCCGCCGGTCAGGCCGACGATCGGGTGCTTGGGCTGGATCGCCGGGAGGCCCTCCGCTTTTCCGAACGGCAGAACCAGGCCACCGCTCTCGGCCATCCAGTAGCCGTCGCGCGCCTTGGTGGGAGTCAGCCCGCGGAACGTGGAGTTGCGGTAGCCCTCGTGATAGGGGGAGCCGTAGAACGGAGCGCCGCCCACGTTGTCGATGTTGCCGTGGCCGGTCCAAGCCCAGGCGCCGCCCCGCGGCGCGGCCAGGATCCCCCGGAAGGAATAGGTGGACTTCACCGGGCTCAGCTTGGCGGCGTCGCCATAGGAGAAGATCTTTCCGGCCGAGTCGATCAGCCAGTAGCCCTTCCCGTCCAGGGTGACCCCCATGCCGGTGATCGTCGAAACGTGCGAGGAGCGGGCCGAGCCGAAGAAGCGGGCGCCGGCCAAGTTGTACACGTTGCCGTGGGCGCTGAATAGGTAGAACCCGCCGCCGGGCGCGCCGGCCAGGCCGATGATCGGATGGGCCGGCCTCACCCCCGGGCTCGAGGCGGCGTCCCCGTAGCGGAACACCCTTCCGGCCGCGTCGGCCAGCCAGTACCCGCGGGCGTCGGTGGTGGCCGCCATCCCCACGATCGTTGACACGCCTGCGTTCACGGCCGAGCCGTAGAACGGAGAGCCGAGCGCGTTGTAGACGTTCCCGTATGCCGTGTACAGGTAGTAGCTGGAGGTGGGAGCGGCTTGAACGGCCGGAGTCAGGCTGGAGCTGGCCGCCGATCCGGGGCCCATCGAATTGGCGGCTGTCTCGGCGACCTCGATGAAGTCGCCCTCGTCGGCACTCGTCACCAGGTGGGTTTGTCCGGTGGCTCCGGAGATGGGCGTGCAGCTACTCGAGCCGGTGCACCGGTACCACTGGTAGGTGTAGGAGGTGGGGCTACCGAACCACCCGCCGTGGTGTTCGTGCAGCGTCTGGCCCACGTAGGCGTTGCCGGTGATGGTGGGCGGGGAGGTGGTGGTGGGAGGACCCGAGGCCGCCGTGGCGCTGCTCCCCTCAGCCGCCGTGGCGGCGTCCAGATAGTCCTGGTCGATGTTCATCGTGACCCCGCCGTAGGTCTGGTTGACCCCGCCGGAGTACTGGTGCAGGCGCTGGTGGTCGGCCCACTCCCCACCCGGCACATAGGAGTCGCTCGTCGAAGCCGCGCCGTTCCAGTCGGCAAACCACAGCTCGTCGGGCTCCGGATAGCTGGTGCCCCACTGGGCCGCCAGATCGGCGATCCCCGAGGCCCCGCTGCTGTAGACGCCGGACAGGTAGCCGTCGGCGTGCAGCTGATTGGTCCAGCCCCGGAGGAAGGCGAGCACCGCGTTCGTATTGGTGCTGGTGCGGTTGTAGCCCTCCATGTCGAAGTACAGCGGGTTCCCCGCACCGATCCCGATGGCCTGGGCGTCCGCCACGGCGCTACTGGCCGCGCTGGTTCCCTCCGAGCCGGCCGACGAGGAGCTGATGGCGGCACAGCCGCAGGAGTTGCTGGGCGCCTGGAGGCCGACGTAGATGGGGATCACGTGCCAGCCGGCCTGCGACTCGGTGGAGACCCAGGCCGAGGTGAGATTCGGTTGGGAGCAGGCCCGATTGGTGCCTCCAACGTAAACGCCGATCGCCCGGTAGGGAGAGCCCGACCAGGACGACATGTGCGAGGTGCTGGGGGTCGAGCACACGTCAAAGCCCTTGCCCGTATAGACCTGACCCGGCGTGGACGTGCTGGCGCTGGCGGACCGGACCATCGGGGTACGGGCTGAGGCGACGGCTGTCGACGTGCGGGGGGCGGCCGCCCGCATTGATCGCAGCGAGGGAAAGCCGAGGGCCCGCTGGATCACGCCGGGGCGCTGGTTCCAGGTAGCCACGGCGGTCACGCCGTGCGCCGTGCGCTGGGCGACATTCGCGCCGCTGAGGCCGGACCCATCCGCCGTCGGCCCGGATCCGATCAGGATCGCCTCGGTGCGCCCGATCGACTGGACCGGGCAGGACTGGTTGGCGGCCGGGCGGCCCAGGTACACCGCGTGGCGGTTGAAGCGAACGCAGGTGGCCGGGTGGGCGGCCAGGTTGTACACCGGCCAGGCCCGCGGAACCCGGACGGTATATCCGCGATAGCTGACGTTCTTAGTGGTCCCCACGGCCCCGGCGGCGGCGGGGAGGCTGAGGATCAGAAGGGTGAGGAAGAGCGCGGCTCCCAGGCCGCGCGGAGCGGATCTTAGGGCGAGGTTTCGCGTGCGGAAGGGCAAGAGACTCCGGGGACGGGACGACAGGGTCCTGTTTGTTGTCGGCTCAGGCCTGGGCGGCTTGACCCCCGGAAGCCGTCCTGCGTTTACAACCGGACATTCCCACATGAGTTGCGCTCCCCCTGTGTAGGAGGGAGCTAAGGATCAGCGGCGGCCGGGCAGCCAAGGCCGGCGGAGAAGGCCAGGTTAGCCTCCCCGCGGGGCGGGTTATGACCGATCTCTGACCTCTTTCTGACCGCTTGAGCCCGGGAAGGGGTAATTCGTTTCGACGATGCTGGATACAGGCGGCGCCGCGGCGGGAGCCGACCCCACCACCGACTCGGTAGCTGTCAGCGAGGCCGCCGGCGGAGTGACCGTGCTCGCGCTGAGCGGCGAGCTCGACATCGCTCGCACCCCCCGGCTCCGGGTGGTCATCAACGAAATTCTGCGGACCCGCCCGTCCGGCCTGGTTATCGACCTGTGCGCCGTTACGTTCGTCGACTCCACCGCGCTGGCTCTGCTGCTCAACGCGCAGCGCCGGGCCACCGGGCAGGGCATCGCCCTGCAGCTGGCCTGCGATGTCGCCACCACCCTGGAGCTGCTCTCCCTCACGCGGCTTGATCGGGAGTTCGAGATCCACCCGAGCCGCCCGGAGGCGATCCGGGCCGCGTCGTCAACCGCCTGAGCATCAGTCGGTCACGTCGAGGCAGTCGGTGGCCGGCAGCACCGCGGCTCGCATGTTTCGCTCCATCATCCGCAGCGCCGCGTCCGCCAGGTCCGGGTCGATGTGGGCCACAGCGTCCCGAGGAATGACCACCTCGAAGTGCCGCACGTAGGCGTCGAGCGCCGAGTACAGGATGCACTGCTCGGTCACCTGACCGGCCAGGACCAGCCGCTTGATCTCGAACTGCCCGAGCATGTACTCGAGCTGGGTTTGGTAGAAGACCGAGTGGCGGGCCTTGACCACGAACGGGGCGTCGTCCGGCGGGGTGATCGGCTCGATCAGCGAGCGGTCCCGCCCATCCAGCGCCCGCTGCACGAGCTCGTGCCGGCCGGCCGTCCAGTCCTGCTGATTGTCGTTCACATAGACCACGGGGATGTCCCGCTGGCGAGCGTCCGCCACCAGCGAGCTGACCACCGGCACGACCTCCCGAGCCGACTCCATCAGCGGCTCGGCGTCCTCATGCTCGTAGGGGTTGAGCATGTCGGTGACGATCACGGCCAGCGACATCAGCGGCTCCCAGTCACGGGGTGAAGACGACCTTGAACGTGCCGTCAACCTTGCCCTGGAAGTCGGCGTAGGCCTGCGGCGCCTCACTGAGCGGCACGTGATGGCTTGCGTAGCTCTCCACGCCCAGCGTGTCCTCATCGCTCAGCAGGGGCATGATCTCGTCGATCCAGCGCTTGACGTTGGCCTGGCCCATCCGCAGGTTCACCTGCTTGTCGAAGGCCTGCATCATGTTGATCGGGTCGGCCGCGCCCCCGTAGACCCCGGACAGCGACACCGTCCCGCCGCGCCGGACGATCTCGAGAGCGCTGTTCAGCGCGGCCAGACGATCGATGCCGGCCGTCTCCATCATCTTCTTGGCCACGGGATCAGGCATCAGCCCGGCCAGCGTGTGGGCCAGCTTGCCGCCGGGTGAGCCGTGTGCCTCCATGCCCACCGCGTCGATCACCGAATCTGGACCCCGCCCGTCGGTGAGCTCGCGCACCTGGGCCGCCAGGTCGCTGGTCGAGCTCAAATCGATCGTGTGGACCCCGTGCGAGGCCGCCCGCTGCAGGCGATCCTGGACCAGATCGACGCCGATCACCTGACCGGCTCCGAGCTGCTGAGCCACCCGCGTGCACATCTCCCCGATCGGGCCCAGACCCAGCACGACGACGCTGCCGCCGTCCGGGATGTTGGCGTACTTGACCCCCTGCCAGGCGGTGGGCAGCACGTCGGACAGGAACAGGAAGCGATCGTCGGCCGGACCCTCGGGAACCTTGATCGGGCCGTAATGGGCTTGGGGCACCCGCAGATACTCGGCCTGCCCGCCGGGCACCTCTCCGTAGAGCTTGGTGTAGCCAAACAGCGAGGCGCCGGTGCCCTGCTCGGTGTTCTGAGTCGTCTCACACTGCGACTGCAGCCCGTGCTCGCACATGAAACAGCTGCCGCAGGAGATGTTGAACGGGATCACCACGCGGTCACCAACCTTGATGTTGGTGACCGCTGAGCCCACCTCTTCCACGATCCCCATCGGCTCGTGCCCGAGGATGTCCCCCTCGCCCAGGAACGGTCCCATTACCTCATACAGATGCAGATCTGACCCGCACAGGCCGGATGAGGTGACCCGGATGATGGCATCGGTGGGCTGCTCGATCGTGGGGTCCTCGACGGTGTCGACGCGCACGTCGCGCTTGCCATGCCAGGCGAGAGCTTTCATGGGGATCCTTTCTGCCGTCTCATCAGGTCCGGTTAGGTCTTCCCGGTGCGAAGCGAGAGAAACAGGCGCGGCTAGACGCGGCGCCGGCGGCGTATGCGTCCGAACAGAAGACTCAGGCCGCAGACCACGAGGACGACCAGCGCCAGCAGCGCGGTGATGGCCAACCCGGGGGTGGCGAAGATGAGGATCAGCGCCACGACGAGCGCGACCGCCACGTCGATCTGCCAGGGCGTCGCACTCACAGCGGCAGCCGGCGGTAGAGCGGGCGGGGCAGGTGGCGAAGGACCATGAACACGTACCGGATGGGCCCGGGGACCCAGATCGTGTGCGCCCGGCCCGCCAACGCCCGGGTGGTGGCCTCCGCCACCGCCTCGGGAGTCGTGGAGAACGGAGGCGGCCGCAAGCCGGCAGTCATGCGGGTCTTGACGAAGCCAGGCCGCACGACCAGCACCCGGACCGCGCTGGGGCTCAGGCTGTCGGCCAGGCCCTGGGCCAGCGCATCGAGACCGGCCTTGGCCGCGCCATAGACCGCGTTGGCAGCCCGAGGCCGCTCGACCGCCGCGCTGGAGAGCAGGATCAGAGTTCCATGTCCCTGCTCGCGCAGGCGTCGCAGCGAGCTCATCAGAAGCGATCCGGCCCCGACGAAGTTGACGCGCATGATCTCGAGTGCCTCGTCGAGCGAGGCGTCGAGTCCCTCCTGAGCGCCGAGCTGACCCACCGCCACCACCACCAGATCAAATCCGCCGGCGCGGGAGAAGGCCTCAGCCACCGCCGCCTCGTGCGCGCCGAGATCGTCGGCGTCAACCTCCAGCACCTGCCCGCCGACCAGACCGGCTGCCTGGAGACCATGAAGGGCCTCCTCGAGGCCGGGCCGGCGCCGCCCGACCAGGCAAGGCTCGATCGGGCCGTCGGCGGCCAGCCGGCGGACCACGCTCAAGCCGATCTCCGAGGTTCCGCCGATCAGCAACAGGCGGCGGGGGTTCGGGGCGCTCACGCGACTCCTCCCTCGACCAGGCCGGTGCGGACACCGAGGTCGGACTGCCACAGCCCGTCCGGGTCGAGCTGGTCCCGCACCTCGTGCCATTCGCCGAGCCGCGGGTACATGGCGCGGGTCATGTCGGGACGCAGCCGAGCGTCCTTGCTCAGGTAGACCCGCCCACCCGCCTCGGCCACGAGCTGATCGCAGCGATCCAGCGCCGGCGGCAGGTTCGGGGCAGAACGGGGGAGGTCAAGGGCCAGGGTCCAACCCTCCATCGGGAAGGACAGCAGGCCGGAGCCGGCGGGCCCGAAATCCTTGAGCACGGCCAGGTAGCAGGGGACGCGGGCCGTGCGCAGGGTGTCCAGTACCCGCTCGATGATCGGTTCGGCTCCGCGCGGCACCACCAGCTGGTACTGCACGAACCCCTCCCGCCCGTACAGGCGCGGCCAGGCGTCCAGCCCGTCGAGGGGGAACATGTGCGCGGCGAAGCCCTCCGGCTTGGCCCGCTGGGTGCGCGGCGAACTGCGGAAGCGAAGCTCGTTGAACGCCGCCACCGTGGCCGGCTGCAACAGGCCACCGGGCCACCACGAGGGGATCCGGGCGCGAGCCGGCCGGGTGGCCAGCCGGGCCGACAGCTCTCCCGCCTCGAGATGAGCGGCCCGGGTCACGACGCCCCGCGGACCGTCGGGATGTAGCAGGTCAAGCCAGGCCACGCGATGCTCCCCGCCCGGTTGGCTGAGCAGCGCATACACCTGGTCGAGATCCTCGGCGCGGTCGGTGTCGACTGACAGCATCGAGCTCATCACCCCGCGCAGCTGGATCCGCGCCCACACGATGACGCCGGTGAGCCCCATGCCACCCACCGTGGCCTCGAACTCCCGGCCCGGGGCGCCCGGCTCCAGTTCGCGCAACTGGCCGTCCGCGGTCAGCAACCCGATCGCGCGCACGTGACGAGAGAACGTTCCCAGAGCTCCATGGTTCTTGCCGTGGATGTCGCTGGCGATCGCGCCGCCCACGGTGACGTGCTGGGTGCCGGGAACCACCGGGACTATCCACCCGCGCGACGCGCTGACGCCCAGCAGATCACGCAGGCTGACCCCGGCGCCGGCGGTGAGAAGTCCGGTGGTGGCGTCAAGGGTGATCCAGCGCAGCCACGAGGTGTCGATGACCGTCCCGCCCTGGCGCTGGGCGGCGTCTCCGTAACTGCGGCCGAGACCTCGGGGGATGGCCCCCTCGCTACCAAGGCGGCGCAAGCCCGCCTGCAGCTGGGGCAGATCCCGCGGGGTCCAGCGCGCCACCTGTCCGGGCCGGCCTCCCCCCCAACCGGTCACCGCGTCGGGGCGAGACTCCAGATCCGGCGGGCGCGGCGAAACGGTCTGGCTGTCAGCTCTGGGCGTTGACACCGAACGCAAACAGTACGAGCCAGACCAGCGAGATCAACTGGAGCAGCCGGTCGTTCAGGAGCACTTCCTCGGGCGCCTCGCCCGACCCCCGCCGTAGGTGCCATCCGTAGCGGAGCAGCGCCAGGCCGAACGGCAGGATGGTCAGCGGCCGCCAGGGGACCCCGTTGACCGCGGGCAGCGAGACTGCCCAGGCGCAGTAGGCGATCAGAGCGGCCATCGCCGAGCCGAGCAGGATCAGCTGCAGCGCGTCGGCGCTGTAGCGACGCAGAACCGCTCGGCCTCGGTCGGTCGCCCTGCCCGGTCGGCGGAGCTCAGAGTGACGCTTGCCCGCGGCGGCCAGGACGGCGCCAAACGTGATCACGAGCAGGAACCACTTGGAGAGCGTGACCGGCGCGGCGACGCCTCCGGCCACCGCGCGGAGCACGAAGCCGCCGGCCACAGCCAGCACATCCAGCCCGGCCACGTGACGCCACAGCAGCGTGTAGCTCACGGTTAGCAGCACGTACCCGAGCCCGACCAGCCCGAGTAGCGGTCGGATGCCGATGCAGAGCAGCAGGCCGGCCACGATCGAGGCTATCCCTGTGGTCGTGGCGGCCCGCGGACTCAGCTCGCCCGCCGCCACCGGACGGAAGCGCTTACGAGGGTGCAGGCGGTCCTCGTCGGCGTCGCGCACATCGTTGATGGCATAGATGCCGGAGGCGAGCATGCAGAACGCCGCGCAGGCCAGGCACACCCGGACCGGCACGTCATCGTGACCCAGGGCGCCGGCGGCCGCTGGGGCGGCAATGACGAGAAGGTTCTTGATCCATTGCCGCGGGCGAGCGGTGGCCACGGCAGCGCGGAGCGGGCCGCGCGCGAACGTCGCTGAGTCGGCCTCAAGCATCACCGGACTGTGACCCTCCCCGGGCATCTGTGATGAACCGTAGGCTTCCCAGATCAACCGTCACTGTGTGAATCGTGAGCGCCCTCTCACGATGGCTTAAGAAGTCCTCCGTGCCCGCGGGGCATCCTAGCCCCGTGACCGCACGTGACTCGACGACGAGCTACCGCTCGACAGAGACGTATCTCCCGCCCGCGTCCGTGCGGGAGATCCGCCGGCTCCACCAGCAGCGCCGGCCGCCGCGCCGGCGCCGAGGCCCACGGATCCGCCGCATCGCCATGATGGCGGCCGCCTTGGCGATGCTCCCCGTGCTCGTGTCCTTTGCCGGGACCGTGGTCGGCCGTTCGGATTCCACCTTCTCGATTCGCTCGCTGGAGTGGGTCACTTCCAACGGTGGCCGGGGGCTGGTGAATCGCATCGAGACGATCTACTACACGCTCACAGCGCCCTCCAAGGGCGGTCCCGCGCTCAAGCGGCTGCCCAACCAGCCGGGCGCCGTCGCCTCGGGCCACGCCGGCCATCTGAAGGTCCCTCACTACGAGCCTCCCCGGATCCGGCCGTTGATCCACCCCGCCCTGGCCGGGGAGGGTGTGTGGCGGGCCACGTTCCTCCATCACCCCGGACCCCCGCCCGTGCTGGTCACGAGCTTCCGCAGCGACCCCGCCTACCCGCAGTTCGTGGCCGGGGTGGCCTGGATCGACCACACCCAGACCTCCACCTGGCTGTACCCCGGTATCCAGGAGCCCGGCGTCCCGATGACCGACCGGGGACCGGAGGAGGTGCCGATACGCATGCGCGGCCGTCTTGTGGCCACGTTCAACAGCGCGTTCAAGCTGCAGGATTCAGGCGGCGGTTTCGTTGACGGCGGTCATACGTACGCCACCATGAAGGACGGGATGGCCACGATCGTCCGCTACACGGACGGTCGGATGAACGTGATCGACTGGAGCGGCGGACCGGATGCTCCGTCCAATGTCGTCTACGCCCGGCAGAACCTGCCGTTGATCGTCAACCACGGAAGGCTCAACCCGAACCTCTCAGATGGTCCGGAGTGGGGAGCCACGCTGGGCAATGCCGTGCAGGTATGGCGCTCCGCGGTCGGCGTCGACAAACACGGCAACCTGATGTACGGCGCCGCCGATTACCAGACCGTGGGATCGCTGGCCCGGATCATGCAGCACGCCGGAGCCGTGCGGGCCATGGAACTGGACATCAACGCCTACTGGCCGAGCTTCATCACCTACAAGCAGGGGGGTGCCGTGGGGGCGCGCAATCTGCTGCCGGGCATGATTCGGTCCCCGCTGCGGTATCTGACCCCCGACGATCGCGACTTCTTCGCCGTCTATTTGAAGTAGCCCGACGGTCTACCGGGGGATAAGCTGGATCGGCCGCGCCTGGCGGGCCATGCCCAGCGGCGCCAATCCGAACACCTTGTCCAGGGTGCGCAGTGCGCCGTAGATGTTGGTCACCCGGCGCTCGGTGCTACCCGCCTTCACGAACGGGGACAGCAGAAGGGCTCCCGTCGTGGCCCCGGCCTGAGCGCTCCCGCCGGTGGCGCTGAACAGGATCATCAGCGCGCCGCTCTTCGTATACGCGCGCGAGCGGAGGATGCTCGGTACCACCCGCTTGAGAGAGGCGTCGCCGGCCACGACGGTCGGATCCGCCGAAGTTGCCGTGGTGGTCGTGCTCGTCGTCTCGGTCGTCGGGGTCGTGGTCATGGTCGAGGAGGCCGGGCATCCGGCCGCACCGCCATCGCACGGATCGGCG
>DASZNA010000071.1:0-91741 GCA_035551655.1 Solirubrobacteraceae bacterium | reverse complement strand
ACGAGCCGGCCGTGCGCCGGGCACTCGAGCGGGCGCTCCGGCTGGACAGCTACGAGGTGGTGCGGGCGGCCGATGGACGCGAGGCGCTTGACCGCCTGGCCGAGCGCCCAGCCGACGCGGTGATCCTCGATGTGATGATGCCGGGCCTCGATGGTTTGGAGGTGTGCCGGCGGATTCGCTCGGCCGGGGACCGCACGCCGATCCTGATGCTGACCGCGCGCGATGCGATCGACGACCGGGTCAAGGGTCTCGATGTGGGCGCGGATGACTACCTGGTCAAGCCGTTCGCGCTGCGTGAGCTGCAGGCCCGGTTGCGGGCGCTGCTGCGCCGCACCACCGAGGACGGCGCCGACGCCGAAGTCCTCCGGTTCAGCGACCTGATGCTCGACCCGATCGCCCACGAGGTGTTCCGGGGCGAGCGCAAGATCGAACTGTCCAAGACGGAGTTCCTGCTGCTGGAGCTGTTCATGAAGCACCCGCGGCAGGTCCTGACCCGCTCCACCATCTTCGAGAACGTGTGGGGCTACGACTTCGGCCCCACATCCAACGCCCTCGGGGTCTACATCGGGTATCTGCGCCGCAAGACCGAGGAGGGCGGAGAGCCGCGACTCCTCCACACGGTGCGGGGCATTGGCTACGTCCTTCGCGACTAAGACCCGCAGTAGGCTGCGCGCAGGCATGCCACTGCGCAAGCGAGTCAGCCTGTCCGCGGCGCTGGCCGTGGGTATCGCGGTGACGATCGCCGTGCTGGCCTGTTACCTGGTCGTGCGCAACCAGCTGCTGGCCCAGGTGGATAGCGAGCTGACCGCTCAGGCGCATCAGATCGAGCGCGGTCAGACGCACTCTCTGGATCAGCAGCTGGCTGGGCTGCCGGCCAGTGCCGGGGGGCCGGCGCCGTACAGCGCGGTCGTCTTGCCCAACGGGACCAGCCAGCCCATCCAGGGTCAGATCAAGCTGCCGGGGGCCCACGCCGCGTCTGCGGTGGCGTCCGGCACCGTGAGCGGCTTCAAGACCGACATCCGGGTCAACGGAGCCCCGATGCGTATGTACACGTTCGAGCTGGGAATCTCGCCGTTCGAGGGCTTCAGTTCGGTGGCCATCCAGCTGGCCCGGCCGCTCGGACCTACCGACCACGTCCTGTTCATGCTCCGGCTGATCCTGCTGCTCATTCTGGCCTGCGGCATCGCTCTGGCCTGGGGACTGGGCAGGATGGCCGCCCGCCGCGTGCTGTCGCCGCTGGCCGAGGTGAGCCAGACGGCGGAGGTGATCGGGGAGACCGACGACCTGAGCCTGCGCCTGGCTGTCCACACCGACGACGAGGTCGGGCAGCTCGCCACCCGATTCAACGCGATGCTCGAGCGCCTGGCCACCTCGCGGGCCGCGCTGGATGACTCGGTGCGCTCCCAGCGCCAGCTGGTGGCCGACGCCTCGCACGAGCTGCGCACACCGGTGACCAGCCTGCGCACCAACATCGAGGTTCTGCTGGCCGGCGGTGAGCTGGAGGCGGACGAGCGCCGCCGGCTTCTGGACGACGTGGTCGAGCAGAGCGAGGAGCTGAGCCGCCTGGTCAACGATCTCATCGAGGTGGCCCGCGGCGACCTGCCGGCGGACGCCGTGGAGGACATCCGCCTGGACCACGTGGTGGAGGAGGCGGTGGTCAGAGCGCAGCGCCACGCGCCGGACACCCAGTTCGTCACTTCCCTGCAACCCGTGGTCGTGCGCGGGAGCCCGGAGCGTCTGAGCCGGGCGGTCAACAACCTTTTGGAGAACGCGGCCCGGCACAACCATCCGGGATACCCCGTGGAGGTCTCGGTGGACGCCGAAGGTGTCCGGGTGCGCGACCACGGGGGCGGGATCGACCCGAAGGATCTCCCGTACATCTTCGACCGCTTCTATCGCGGCGCCAACTCGCGGGCCAGTCAGGGCAGCGGCTTGGGCCTGGCCATCGTCCGGCAGGTGGCCGAGTCCCACGGCGGTACCGCGTCCGCGGCCAACGCCGCCGACGGCGGGGCGGTGTTCACCCTGCGGCTGCCCGGCCAGCTCGCGGATACCACCGACACTGAGGCGTCCGGCGGCCTCTACGGTGCCGGAGGTCTGGCCAGCCGGGCGTGACGAGCGGACTGAAAGGTCCGTCGCAGCAACCAGAAGCACGGCCCCCACACGACGATCAGCGGCAGGAGCAGGAGCGTCCGCTGCGCAGGGACACCCGCGATCAGCGCGAAGGCCACCTCCACCACCACCGCCGGCACCGCCGCCAGCAGTGTGGAGTGCGAACGGAAACCCGAGAAGTGCTCTCGGGCGGTCACCTCGGTGACGCCGAGCCCGCACACGACCGCTCCCACCACCAGCGCCGCATGACCGCCAGTAATCAACCCGACCACCAGCGCAACGATCCCGGCGAAGATGGCGAACTCGGAGATCGGCAGACCGCCGAACGGACTGGCGGGCCGCTCGCCCACCGTCCCGGTCGTGCCCTGCGTGGTGACCTTCCGCTGGCCGGCCCCCCGCTCGGCCCGCTCCTGGCGGCGGTTGGAGGCCACGGCTCTAGGCGCCGAGCGGCGCCCGGCGTGAGGCTTGCGGCTGCGACGTCTGGACTTCGGGGAGGCCACGCGGAAACGGTATCCGCTCTGGCAATTGCGCCTGAAGGTTGCCTGCGCACTAGAGTTGCCCTATGAGTGCCCAGCGTCCGCTCGAGCTGATTTTGGCCCGGAACCTGCTTTGCAGCATCTCGACCCCGGCCTTCCTGGTGGGCGAGGGTGGCGCACTCCTCTTCTACAACGACGCGGCCGAGGCGATGCTCGGGCGGCGGTTCGAGGACACCTCGGTGCTGGCCGCCGAGGACTGGACGAGCGCGTTCGGTCCACTGGACCGGGAGGGCGACGCAATCCCGTTCGAGCAGATTCCCGCCACCATGGCTTTGCGGTCCAACCGGCCCTACCACGGCCGCTTTGCCATCCGGGGCGCGGGCGGGCGGCGGTTGGAGATTGCAGCCAGCGCGATCCCGATCGTCGGTTCCGAAGGGGCGACCGGCGCCATCGTGATCTTCTGGCCGATCGAGGAGGGCGGGGACGCCCTCCCGCTGGATGATGGAGCCGGAGCCGGTGCCAGCCCGGACCTTGGCGTTGCCGGCACACAGGAGCTTCCCGGCCTGTGAAGCTCAAGATCTGGGGATCCCGCGGCTCGATTCCGGCTCCCGGCCCCGACACGATGCGCTACGGCGGCAACACCTCGTGTGTGGAGCTGACCCTGTCAGACGGGAGCAAGCTGATCCTGGATGCCGGGACCGGGATTCGCGATCTGGGCATGGCCATACCCGAGACCGATCAGCCGATCCATATCCTGCTCACCCACCTGCACATGGACCACATCCAGGGGCTCATGTTCTTCGAGCCGCTGTTCCGGCCCCGGGCCGAGATCTACATCTGGGGGCCGGCCTCGCCTGAAGCCTCACTCCGGGACCGGATCGCCCGCTACATCTCCGCTCCTCTGGCCCCGGTGGAGGTCCGCGAGTTGCCCTCGCTGGTGACCTTCCGGGAGGCGGGTGGTCTGGAGTGGCAGGTGGGCCCGGCCCGGATCCGCGCCCAGGCGGTGACCCATCGCGGTCCCACGCTCGGCTACCGGATCGAGGACGCCGGCACGACCATCGCCTACATCCCCGACCACGAGCCTGGCCTGGGAGCTCCGCTCGACTCGACCGCCGACGAGTGGATCTCGGGGTTTGACCTGGCCCACGGTGCCTCCCTGCTGATCCACGATTGCCAGTACACCGACGAGGAGTACCAGTCCCGGCTGGGCTGGGGCCACTGCCCGATGGGCGATGCCCTGCTCTTCGCCCAGCGCACCGACGTCGACCGGGTGTTGATGTTCCATCACGACCCGCTGCACAGCGACCGGTTCCTGGACGGGATGGCCCACGAGGTGCTGGCCCGGTGGCATCACATGGGCGGCCGGGCCCGTCGCGTGGAGATGGCGGCCGAGCGGCGCGAGCTGGAGGTCCTGCCTAACCGGGCCACCGCCGCAGCAGGCGAGCCCGCTCCGGAATCGCCCGCCCCGGCCGGCGCCGGAGGCACCCCGCCCTACCACCCGGTGGTCGTCGGGTCAGCCACACCGCGGCGCTGAGGCCTCGACCGGCCTGCCGAGCACCCGGGCCAACGCATATGCTCACCCGGGGCGCCGATGCAAGGGCAACGCGAGCTCGATCCCGACTCACTGGGCGATCACATCGACCGCCTGTATCGAGCCGCTTTTGCTCTATGCGGCTCCCGGGCCGATGCTGAGGACCTGGTTCAGGACACCTTCGCGCGGGTCCTGCGCCGACCCCGGTTCCTGCGCAACGATGATGACATCGGCTACCTGCTGCGGGTCCTGCGCAACACGTTCATCAGCAGCCGGCGCACGGCTGGCCGCCGGCCGTCAACCGAGCCTCTGCCGGACTCACTTGACCTGATCGAGGATCAGCGGGCTCGAACTCCGCTCGAACACCTGGAATCCCAGGCCCTGTATCAAACGATCGCCTTGCTGCCCCCTGATTTCCGGGACGCTTTGGTGGCAGTCGACGTGGTCGGGCTCTCCTATCAGGAGGCGGCTCGAGCACTCGGCGTGCGGGAGGCCACGCTGACGACTCGGCTCCATCGTGCCCGGCGCCGGGTGGCTGGGGAGCTCAGCCAGGAGGGCTCAGGCGATGGCGGTGAGCGCGGCGAGAGTCCGCCCGGATAGGCGGGCGCTGGACAGCAGGCAGGTATGACCGCCCTCACGCCACGTGACCACGTTGCGGCCATGCAGGCGGAAGAACTGGAACGAGTACACGGCGCCGGACGTGGATGTGCCCGACGGTAGGGGCAACGGAGCGCCTGCGACGATCGTGTAGGCGACCGTGTGGTCGTCCTTGGTGTAGAAGACCGTCAGCATGGACCGGCCGTCCAGCCGGTCTCGTCGTTGCCCGGTGGCACGCCAGCCGATCGTCGAGCTCCAGTTCGGAAAGTGCAGCCGGCCCACTACGGCCTGTAGCTGACTCCGAGCACTGGCTCGCGGCAGCGGAGCGGGAAGGGTCGGCTGCAGAGTGCCTAGGCTGGCCGCCTGAGCGACGCTGGGAGTTCCGGGCCCGCCGGCCGGAAGGGTCAGAGTGAGGACGGCTGCCACGGCGACGGCGACAGCCAGTGCTGCGGTGAAGCCCAGCGGCGATCTGCGCCAGGCAGGCCTGCCACGGGAAGTTCGGATGCGCGAGGATTCGATGCGCTCTCGAAGTGCCGCGGGCGCACGCTCGTGGTCGCGGGCGGCCGTGAGTAGGGCAACGGCCCGCCGCTCATCCGCGAATCGCTGGCGCAGATCCTCCGAGGCCTCGATCCAAGCCTTCACCTCGGCGCGCCGGCCTGGATCCAGCGTGCCGTCAGCCAGCGCCGAGAGTTCGGCCAGCCGGCCAGGGTCCTCAGTTGCGTTCTGACTCCGGGCCTTCATGTCTTCTCTGTTCCCTTCACACCATTAAAGACGCGCGGGAGGAGCAAAAACTTTCTCACATCCCGGGAAAGTTCCGCGGGCGTACGGCGTCCTTCCGAGAAAAGGCCCAAGCTCACAACCGAAGGAGTAATGATGCAATCCATCCTAAGACGCCGCCCGGTCCTGGTCATCCTGGCCCTGGGCGCCAGCCTTCTGATAGCCGCATGTGGCGGTTCGGGCGGCAAATCCGGTAGCAGTTCGGCCGCGAACGCCAGCGCCTCCACGGGGGGCGTTGGCGCCTACGGCGGCGGTAGCGGCTCCTCCCAGCCGGCCAGTACGAGCACGTCCACCTCCGGACCCACGGTGAAGCTCGCCAACACGTCCAGGGGCAAGCTGCTCGTCGACTCGCGCGGCTTCACGCTGTATCTGTTCACCAAGGACACCCACAACGTGAATAGCTGCGTCAAGGTGACCGGCTGCACAGCCGCGTGGCCGGCGCTGACCGTGACTGGCCAGCCGAGCGCCGGCTCCGGCGTCAGCAAGTCGCTACTCGGGACGATCAAACTCCCCAACGGACGCGAACAGGTCACCTACGCAGGTCACCCGCTCTACGGGTACACCGGCGACTCGCGCCCTGGCAGCACCAGCTACATCGGGGCCACTTCGTTCGGTGGAGCCTGGCCGGCCGCGAACGCCGCCGGGAAGCCCGTGGGCTGACCCTCAGAGCCTCAGGCCCGACCGCCTCGAGGGTAGGACCGGGGGCACTGGCTGCGCGGGGAGCTTACTCGCGCAGCCGGCCCCCCCTTTCAGGTCGTTTTGGCCAACACCACTGAGCAGGGCGCGCGCTGGCAGATGCTCCGAGGAACGCTGCCGAGGACTCGGCGGTTCATGCCCTTGTTACCGATCACCAGCAGGTCCGCCCCGTACTCGGCAGCCAGGTCGCACATCACCTCGGCCGGCGCTCCGCGGCGCGCCACCGTCTCGGCCTCGAGGCCCCGGCTCTGCGCGCGCTTCTTGGTCCGGGCCAGAGTGGCGTCGACGCGCTCGGTGGCGTGTATCGACCACTGGGCATCGTCAGGCGCTTGCGCCCGCTCCCGCGCCAGCTCCTTGTCGCTGACCGGGGTGTACACACTGAAGATCAGCAGCCTCGCCTGGTAGCGCTCCGCTAGGTCGAACGCGACGTCCACCGCCTTATCAGCGGTTTCGCTGCCATCGGTTCCCACCGCGATCGTCTTGAACATCTAACGCCAGCTCCTGTCCTGATCCGGCAGCCGGCGTGGCCAGGCAGCCCCGATCCCTCGCGGGAACCATATGCCCAGGGCGCTCGACACTTTTTGCCAACGTGTGAACGTCCGATTCCTCGGTAGGGTCCGGCCGTGCCCGCGCTTCAGCACCCCGCCCGAGCCATCCAGCGGGCGGCCGCCGAGCTGCTCCGACCGGGCGAGAGCCGGGCCTCCGGGTCGCAGCTGTGGCTGATCGGTCGGGCGACGGTTACCGGGCTGATCGTCCTGACCAACCTGATCGGCGCGATCGCCGTCGTGCTGATCGCGCTGTTCGTGATTCCCCAGCCCTCGATCGGTGCGACATCCCAGCTCAAGCTGGACAACACGGTGTTCGCGTTCGCCTACTTCCTGCTGGCCATGGTGGCGGGAGTCTGGGTGGGGACCCAGCGCCTGTTCCGAGTTCGCGACTGGCTGCAGGACGAGCGACCGGCCGAGCTGGACGACATCCGCCGCGTCCTGCGCGCCCCCCTGCACCTGTTCGCGCTGCAGGTCTCGCTGTGGTTCGTGGGTGCGGTCCTGTTCGGGGTGTTCAACGGATTGCACTCCACCGGCCTGGGCGTGCGCGTGGGCGTCGCCGTCGCGGCCACCGGGCTGGTCACGGCGTCCTGCGCCTACCTCCTGACCGAGCTGGTGCTACGGCCCACCGCGGCTCGAGCCATGGACCGGGACGTGCCCCAGCGGCTGGTGGTCCCGGGCGTGGCCACCAAATCGGTGCTGGCCTGGCTGCTGGGCACGGGAATCCAGCTGTTCGGGATCGTGGCCATCGGGGTGCTCGCGCTCACCCACAGTCCGTCACTCACCGCTCACCCGTTGCACGGGGTCTCCGCGCTCGGCGTGGCCATGGTGGTGCTGGGTGGCTTGGGCCTGGCGGTCGGCCTGCTGGCGGTGGTCGTGGTGGCTCGCACCACGGCCACCCCGCTCGACTCCGTGCGACGGGCACTCGAGCAGGTCCGCCAGGGCCACTACGACGTGCGCGTGCCCGTGTACGACGGAACCCAGATCGGCCAGCTCCAGCTCGGCTTCAACAACATGGTGGCCGGGCTGCAGGAGCGTGAGCGGATCCGCGAAGCGTTCGGCGCCTACGTGGATCCCGATGTGGCCGAGCGCATCCTGGCCGAGGACCTGCGGCTCGACGGCGAGGAGGTGGAGGTGACCGTGATGTTCATCGACATGCGCAACTTCACCGGTTTCGCGGAAGGCGCCGATCCGAAGGCCGTGGTCCAGGCGCTCAACCGCATGTTCGAGCAAATGGTCAGGATCATTCACGCCCACGGCGGCTGGGTCGACAAATTCGTGGGCGATGGGCTGCTGGCCGTGTTCGGGGCGCCTCGGCGGATGCCGGATCACGCCGATCAGGCGCTGGCCACCGCGGTCGAGATCGCCGAGAAGGTGACTTCAGACGCTGGACTGGAATTCGGCATCGGTCTCAACTCCGGCCGCGTGTTGGCCGGGAACGTGGGCGGCGCCGGGCGGCTTGAGTTCAGTGTGATCGGCGACCCGGTGAACGTGGCCGCCCGAGTGGAGGCAGCCACCCGCACGACCGGCGACAAGATCCTCCTGGCCGAGCGGACCAAGGAGCTGCTGTCAGCCGAGCATCCGCAGCTGGAGGACCGCCCGGACGTCGAGCTGAAGGGAAAGACCGAGGAGGTGCGGCTGTTCGCGGTCACAACTGCGGGGGACGCGCGTTAACCCAGGTGTGATCCGAGCCACGGCCACCGATGCCGAGCTGCTCGCCGGCACCCGTCGAGACGCTCAGGCGTTCGCAATCTTCTACGACCGGTACGAGCGGGCCGTGCTCGGCTTCTTCATCAACCGCACCCGCGATCCCGAGCTGGCCGCCGACCTCACCGCCGAGGTGTTCGCCGCCGCGCTTCGGGCGGCTCGGCGGTTCCGGGCGCAGGAGGAGACGGCGGCGCCCTGGCTGTTTACGATCGCCCACAACGTGCTTCGCAGCAGCCTGCGCCGCGGCCGCGTGGAGACCCGCGCCAGGCAGCGGATCGGGATCCGCGAGCCCGTGGTGTACGCCCCCGAGGAGCTGGACCGGATCGAGGCCCTGACCGACGACCGCAGCTGGGTGGTGGAGCTCTTGGAGGGCCTGCCGGCCGAGCAGCGCGAGGCGGTGAGGGCGCGGGTACTGGACGAGCGCTCCTACGAGGACATCGCGCAGGAGCTGAACACGTCGCAACTGGTGATTCGCAAGCGCGTCAGCCGGGGCCTCGCGGCTCTGCGAGTGCAAGTGGAGGAGAAACCATGACCTATCTGCCTGAAAGCCGACGCCAGCTGCTGGCCGCTGCGCAGCGGAGGGCCGAGCGACACTGGATGCCGGCAGGCATCCGGATGCGTGTCGGTTGGGTACTGCCCGCCCTGAGCCTGGCCTTGGCGGCTGCCGTAGCGGTCGCCTTCTTGAGTCTGCGCACCCAGCCGGGAGGCGGCACCGCCACGGCTCAGCCGCGCCAGCTCGAGCTCGTATACCGGGCCGGGCCCACCACGGAGGTCCCTCTCGTCACGCACGCCGCACTCGAACGGGCGGCCCGGCAGATGAACCTGCGCCTGTCCGAGATACCGCATTCGGACTCATCGATCCAGGTTCTTTCCGGCGACCGGATCCGGGTGGATGTGACCACCCAAGCCAGCCGCGCTCGGGTGGAGGCTCTGGTCGGCTCGGACGCTCGGCTGTTCTTCTATGACTGGGAGACAAACGTCCTTCTGCCGAACGGCAGGACAGTTGCCCAGGGGCTCAGTGTCAACGATGCGCGCGCACTCGAATTGAGTCAGGGCTCCGAGAGCGTGCCTCCCGGCGCTGGCGGAGCCGGCGCTCTGGGTCTCTATCAGGCGGTCAGGCTGGCCGCGAGACAGCCCTACGCGCCGAGGCAGGAGGACTCGCGCACCGGCAGCGAGTACTACCTGTTCTCCCGACACGGTCACCTGGCGTCCGGACCGCTGGATGTGGGAGCCCGTGTCTCGCGAGCCGGGGCGATCCGAGAACTGGACGCCGGTCTGAGTCGGAGCCAGCGCCAGGGCCGGGTTCTGGTGATCAAACAGGGCACTGTCGTCGTGCAAGCAGCCCCAGAGCGGTTCACGGTGGCGGGGGCATTCGCGAGTCCGAGCGCGAGCGCCCGGTACTACGTGCTGCGCGACCGCGTGTCGGTGTTCGGCGGCGAGATCACCCACCCGCGGGCTGGCACAGATGCCACAGGTGCACCCGATGTCCAGTTCGGCTTCACCGGCAACGGTCGAGCCGCGTTCCGGCGACTGACCGCTGCGGTCTCGCGCCGCGGTGAACTCGACAGCAGCGGATCACAGCGGCTCTTCCAACATTTCGCGGTGGCTCTGGATGATCAGCTGATCCAGGTGCCGCAGATCGATTACACGGTGTATCCAGACGGCATCGCCGGGTCACAAGCCGATCTGACCGGGTCGTTCAGCCGCGTCTCAGCACGTGGCCTAGCCAAAGCCCTGCAGCTCAGCGCCCTGCCGGTCGAGCTGACGCTGGTGAGCGCTCGCCGGTAAGCGGCCTCAGCGGCCCGGTGCCACTGAACCCAATGTCAGTGGCACCGCAGACAGCTGCCTAAGCCGGGGCGCCCTCCGAGTTGACCACCTCGGAGAAGTCGCGGAACAGTCCGGTGACCACGAACACGACCTGCTCGGCGATGTCCACCGTGTTGTCGCCGATCCGCTCCAGACAGCGGGCCACGAGGATCATGAACATGGCCCACTCGCGGACCTCGGGGTCGTCTCCCACCTGAACCGCGCGCTTGAAGATCTCGCGGTTGAGGCGGTTGACCTCCGCGTCCTGGCGGACGAGGTCCTGAGCCAGCGACACGTGGCGGGTCTTGAACGCCTCCTTGGCCTGCGAGACCTGCGAGCGGGCCAGCTGACCCATGCGCTCGAGGGACTCCAGGATCATCTGGTCCTTGGGCTGTTCGTAGCCCGACAGCGGGACCAGCTTGGCCACGTTCACGCACTGGTCGCCCATCCGCTCCACGCACCGGATGATGTGCAGTAGCGCGGCCACGATCCGCAGGTCGCCGGCCACCGGTGCCTGGCGGGCCAGCAGGGACAGCACGCCATGATGGACCTCCAGGTAGCGACCATCGATGCGGTCATCGTCGCCCACCACGATCCCGGCCAGCTCGACGTCCTGGTAGGTGATGGCCTCGAGGGCCCGGTCCAGCTGGGAGATGACCATGTCCATTCCGCCCAGGGCCTGTTCCTCCAGCCCCTTCAGCTCTTCGCGGAACTGGTGTCGAACCTCGTATGGCATGAGATCACCCGAACTTTCCGGTGACGTAGCGCTCGGTGCGCTCGTCCTTGGGAGTGGTGAATATCTCCGTCGTCGGCCCATGCTCGACCAGCTCACCGTCGAGCATGAACGCCGTGGTGTTGGCCACCCGGGCCGCCTGCTGCATGTTGTGGGTGACGATCACGATCGTGTAGCGGTCCTTGAGCTCGTCGATCAGCTCCTCCACCCGGAGGGTGGCCACGGGATCGAGGGCCGAGCACGGCTCGTCCATCAGGATCACCTCGGGCTCGACGGCGATCGTACGGGCGATGCACAGGCGCTGCTGCTGACCGCCGGACAGGCCCACGCCCGGAGAGTTGAGCCGGCCTTTGACCTCTTCCCACAGGCCCACCGCGCGCAGCGCTCGGTGCACGCGCTCGCGCATGTTCTCGCCCCGCGTTCCGCCCAGCTTCAGACCAGCCGCAACGTTGTCGAAGATCGACAGTGTCGGGAACGGGTTCGGCCGCTGGAAGACCATGCCGATGGCCCGGCGGACGACGGTCACGTCGACCTTGGATGAGTAAACATCCTCCTGGTCGAGCATCACCGAGCCCTCGGTCCGGGCGCCGGGGATCTCCTCGTGCATCCGATTGATGCAGCGCACCATGGTCGACTTGCCGCAGCCGGACGGGCCGATGATCGCCGTGACCTCGTTGGCCGGGAACGTGATGTCGATCCCCTTCACCGCGTGGTTCGAGCCGTAGTAGGCGTGCAGACCCTTGACGACCACCGCATGGCCACGCCGAGTGCCGTGGGCGTCTGTGGTCGCCTGCCTCGATTCTGGCTGGGTCTGCGGTTCGCTGCTCACTTGTTCGCGCTCCGTAGGCGTGGACGCCATGATGTCACTTGTCTCCTTCACGGTCGTGTCAGCTTCGTAGCTTGCTGCGGCTGCGCTCGTGGAATGTCCTGGCGATCACGCTCAGCAGCAGCACGAACAGGATCAGGACCAGGGCTGCCGCCCAGGCTTCCGCGTGGTCTTGAGGGCTTGGCGACTCCGACAGCGTGAAGATCGTCACCGGAATGTTCGGCATCGCCTGAGAGGGATTGGTGGTGAGCCCGAAGTTGGAGAAGATCGAGCTGGTGAACAGCAGCGGTGCAGTCTCCCCCGCCACTCGGGCCACACCCAGCACAGCGCCGGTGATCAGGCCACCGGCTGCGGTGGGGAGAACGATCCTCAAAACGACCCGCCAGCGCTTGAGGCCGAGGGCCAGCGCCGCTTCACGCAGCGAACCTGGGACCAGGTCCAGCACCTCCTGGGCCGAGCGGGCGACGATCGGCAGCTCAACGATGGCCAGCGCGATCGCGCCGGCCCAGCCCGATTGGGTGCCGCCGATGACCAGAACCCCGAAAATGAAGACGCCGATGATGATCGTCGGGATGCCGTTGAGGATGTCCAGGCAGAACCGGATGACCGTGGCCACCCGGGGCGAGGCGAACTCGCTGGTGAAGATGGCCACGAGAATCGCGATGGGGACCGAGATCAACGTGGCCAGTCCGACCAGGATCGCGCTGCCCACGAATGCGTTGGCCAGCCCACCCCCCTTCTGGCCGAACGGGACCGGATTTTTGGTCAGAAAGTCGATGTTGAGGGCGGGAGCCCCCTTGATCAGCACCGAGATGATCACCAGCAGGAGGACCGCGACGGCCAGGACGGCCGCGATCGTGCAGATGACCTCCATGCTCCGGTTGACCACCTTGCGCCGTTGGGCGCCCGGGCCGGGAGCCAGGATCCGAGCGGGGCTGGTGAGACCAGAGCTCTCCATCAGCTCACCTTGGATCGGCGCACGATGAGTCGGGCCACGATGTTGACGATCAGCGAGATGACGAGCAGGATCGCGGCCAGATAAAGCAGCGAGGCCTGCCACAGGCCCGGGTTGGCACTCTGGTACTCAGAGGCGATTTGAGCGGCCAGCGTGCCGGCCGGCGCGAACAAGGATGCCTTGATCTGTGTGGCGTTTCCGATCACCTGGGTGACCGCGATCGCCTCGCCCAGCGCCCGACCCAGGCCGAGGATCACCGCGCCCGTGATACCCGGTTTGGCCACGGGCAGGACGGCGGTGCGGACCATCTCCCAGCGGGTCGCTCCAAGCGCGTAAGCGCCCTCCTTGAGCTCGGTCGGCGTGGTCTGAAAGACCTCGCGCGTGATCGAGGTGATGATCGGCAGCGCCATGATCGTCAGGATCAGCGCGGCGGGGAGCATCCCGAACGGCGAGGGGATTCCGCCGAACAGTGGAATCCAGCCGAGGAAGCTGTGCAGGAACGGCTCCAGATGATTGCCCATGAACGGGCCGAGGATGAGGATGCCCCACAGCCCGAGGATCACGCTGGGGATAGCGGCCAGCAGCTCGACCAGGATGGCCACCGGCCGGCGGATGACCCGGGGGGCCAGCTCGGTCAGGTAGACGCTGATGGCGATGGCCGTCGGTGTGGCGATCAGCAGCGCGATGAACGAGCTGACCACCGTCCCGTAGATGAAGTCGGCCGCCCCGAAAATTCCGTGCGTCGAGTCCCAGGTCTGGGAGGTGATGAACCCAAGCTGGAACCGGGAGATCGCGGGGCTGGCCTGGTAGAAGACCGTGCCGGCAATCCACCCCAGGAGCACGACGACCAGCAGACCGGCCAGCGACGTGAGGATTCGCAGCAGCGGCTCGCCGATGCGGTCAGTCAGCTTGATCCGAACGCCGAAGGGCCGGGGGGCGGTGGAGGCGGTGGCGCTCATGCGGGACGCGGGGTCTCGAGGGACCGGACGGGCCTCCGTGGGGAGGTCCGTCCGGTCATCTCGGAGCTTGCTGCAGGCGACACGCGCCTTACTGGATCTGCTTCAGCGTGGACTGGTCAGCTGACACTACCGCGGAGGACAGAGGGGCGAAGTCGAGCTTCGGGCCGTCGGCCTGGCCGGTGGTGATCGCCCAGCTGATGAACTTCTTCAGCGCCGAGGTGACGTCGGACTTCTGACCCGACTTGGGCACCAGGACGTAGGTGAACGTCGAGATCGGATAGGCGGTGGGCGCCGAAGCGGGTGGATCGGTCAGGGAGATTCCCTGGGTGCCACCAGCCGGGATCGTCTTCACGGCCTTGGCCGCCGCCTCGATGCTCGAGACACCCGGCGTCGGATACTTGCCGGCCGCGTTCTGGACAAGCGCGTAGTCGAACTTGTTCTCCAGCACGTACGAGATACCGATGTACGCGATCGCCCCATTGGTGCTCGACAGCACACCGCCGACGCCGGAGTTGCCCTTACCGCCCAGTCCGCCCGGCCAGTTGACCGTCGTCGCGTTGCCGAGCTTGGACTTGAACTCCGGGCTGACCTTCGACAGGTAGTTGGTCAACGCGTAGGTATCACCGCTGCCGTCGGTGCGGTGCACCGGCTGAATGGTCGTGGACGGCAGGTTCACGCCCGGGTTGAGCTTCTGGATCGCCGGGTCATTCCATTTGGTGATCTTGCCCAACCAGATGTCGGCCAGCACGGGCCCGGTGAAGTGCAGCCCGTTGGGCACACCGGTCACGTGGTAGGCCACCGAGGTGGCAGCCAGAGCCCAGGGGATCTCCAGGCAGCTCCTGCAGGCCGAGGCCTGGCTCGAGGTGAGCGGCGCGTCACTGGCGCCGAAGTTGACCGTGCGGGCGGTGATCTGCTCGATTCCGCCACCGCTCCCGATCGCACCGTAGGTGACCGCCACCTTATTGGCCGACTCGTAGGTGGACTGCCACTGGGACATGATCGGTGCGACGAGGGTGCTGCCGGCGCCGATCAGCGTCGACGCGGACCCCACGCTCGAGCTCGACGAGCCCCCGGACCCGGATGAGCCAGATGTGCTCGCGCTAGTCGAGCCGCAGGCGGCCACCACGAGCGCGGCGAGCGCTGCGACGGCTCCCGCTGCTATGCGACGTGTGTTCACGGTTCAGTGTTCTCCTTGCCTTGTTGTGAACCCCCAGTGTTGACGCGACCCCCGGCCAAGGTGTTAACCACTTGTGAAACCCGAGTTGACGTTCGGTGGTCGACCAGGCCTGGCCGGATGCTCTGGTGCCCCACCTACGCCGCCTCTCCACCCGGGTTGGGTGCCGGCTGGCCAGTCCGGCTCGGCTGCCTGAGCTCGGCCGAGAGCCGGTACCCCAGCCCGAAGTGGGTGTGGAGGAAGCTCCATTCCGGGAGCGGACCGTGGAGCTTGACCCGAAGCTTCCGGATATAGACATCCACCGACCTGTCGCCTGGGCGCATCGTCCGGCCCCAGACGAGCAGGAAGAGTTCGTCGCGGGAGACGATCCGGTCCAGGCGCCTGGCCAGCTCGGTAAGCAGCCGGAGCTCCCGGATGGACAGACGGAGCATGACCCCTCCCGCTCGGGCCAGATGCTCGTCGGGGGAGATCTCCAGAGGTCCTGCCTCGAGAACATCTCCCCGAGGAGCGGCGGTGGCGGCCATGCTGGAGATCGTCCAGTGCGGATGGCTCCGCTGCGTTACCCCGCCGTGAAAGAGATGTGAACAGCTTGTTATCGCCTGCGGAAAGCCCGCATTGGCGATGGGGTCTGAACCCGGTGGCCGCGGCGAGGCCGGGTCAGTCGATCAGGCTGGCGGCCAGACGGTCGGGAGCAGCCAGCTCATCGAGCAACCGGGCCGCCGCCTCGGGGTCGTCAGGGATGCCCCCCGCCACGTCGAGCTCGGGCATGCCCAGAGAATCGGCGCCCTGGGTGCCCAGGTCCGGTTCAGGAGCGAAGCGGTATCCCACCCCGAAGTGTGTGTGGATGTAGTTCCACTCGGGCGAAGCTGTCCGGAGCTTCTGGCGGAGCTTGCGCACGAACACGTCGACGGAGCGGTCGCCGTGGGCCATGGCGTAGCCCCACACTCGCTCGTAGATCTCCTCGCGGCGGAGCACCCGATCGGACTGGGAGAGCAGGTTGAGGATCTCGAATTCTCGCGCGGTCAGCTCGAGGCTGATCTCTCCGGCGTAGGCCTGGTAGAGGTCCGGGCGGATCGTGATCTGACCCACGCGCGTGGACTCCTCCAGGGGCGGCATCTCGTTGCGCCGGTGGCGCCGGATGGCCGCCTCGATCACGCAGATGAGCTCCTCGGCGTGGCAGGGCTTGGTGATCCAGGCATCTGCGCCGACCCGCAGACCCCGTACCCGCTGAGCCACGGAAGAGGGGCCAGTGCAGATGATCACCGCTAGACCCGGTAGCCGGGAACAGACCCGGTCCAGGTACTCCCAGCTCCCCGGACCGACCACGGCGAGGTCAATGACCAGCGCGTTGAGGCGCATGGCCACGAGGGCCTCCGGGGTCGCCGGACTGGACAGGCTGCGCAGATCCCAGCCCAGGGTCCGCAGCCGGTTGGACAGAACCTGGTTGAACCCAGGGTCCCGGTCAACCACCGCGAGTCGCGGGCGGGCATTCTGCCGCGGTGGCGAGCTGATCGCAGCCGGGGGGCGTGCCGACGATGAGGCCGGGGGGCGCGCCGACGAAGAACTCGCTCCGGCGGTCCCCATCATGGCGCCGGTCGTGTCTGGCGACATGGCCATCACTGTAATGCACCGTTCCGAGGGCCGACGGCACCGCGGAGGTCTGGTAACACGATATTTACACGCAAAGTGCGAGCGATTGGCCCTTCGCGGGCGCAGACCCCGCGCACCCCGTCCCCGGGGTCTGCTCACGGTCGGCGGCCGGCTTGGAGCCGGGGACGCGGCCGGTGGCTTGGGCCTCCAGCTAATAGCCCTCTAAGAGCTGCAGTTCTCCCGGTTCCGGCGCCGCTATCCTCCGGCCGGAACGGGTCCTGGTAATGCTGTTCGGACCCTTCGGTTGAACGTATGGCCTCACGCAAGCAACAAAAAGAGGAAGCGCGCCAGCGCCGCCTGGAGCAGGAACGGGCGCAGACCGCCGAGGCTCAGCGCCGGCGGCGGATGCAGATGCTCGGCGGCGTGCTCGTGGCCGCCATAGCGCTGATCGCCGTGGTCATCGCCATCTCCCTGGGCGGGAGCACGAGTGCCAAGACTCCGCCTCCCAACAGCCCTCAGGCCAAGCAAACCTTCAGCGCGGTCAAGGCCCTGCTGAATGGCATCCCCCAGTCCGGGACCACGCTCGGAGACCCCAAAGCGAAGGTCACGATCGACTACTACGGGGATCTCGAGTGTCCCATCTGCCGAGCGTTCACGCTGGGACAGGAGGGCGGCGGATTCCCCCAGACGGTGAAAAACCTGGTCCGCACCGGGAAGGCGAAGGTCGTCTACAAGTCATTCTGCACGGCCACGTGCAGCAACCATTCAAAGAGTCTGTTCAACCAGCAGCAGGTGGCCGCCTACGCGGCGGGCAAGCAGAACCTGTTCTGGGACTACGCCGAGCTCTTCTACCACGAGCAGGGCGATGAGACGACCAGTTACGTCAACCCGAAGTATCTGGACACGTTGGCCAAGCAGATACCGAATCTGAGCATGGCGACTTGGCAGACCGACCAGAAGGACGAAGCGATCCTCGCCCAAGTCCAGGCCGACGATAACCAGGCCGGGCAGCTGGGCCTGCAGGGCACGCCGGCGCTGGTAGTGATCGGGCCCAAGCACGAGACCCTGGTGAACGGCGGGAACTTCGCGACCTACAGCCAGATCCAGCAGGCGGTCAACGCGGTCTCGTGACCACCACCGCCCATCAGGCCGACCCCGGCACCGAGCGGGCCACCCGCCGGCGCGACGGCCTGAGGATGGCGATCATCGTGCTCGGCGTGATCGGCCTGATCATCGCCGGCTACACCACCTACGAGCACTACAACGGCTTCGCCACCCTCATTTGCCTGGGCGGCCATCACGGCAAGTCCACCTGCGAGCAGGTTCAATCCTCTGTCTGGTCCGAGCTTGACGGCGTCCCCGTCTCGGTGCTCGGGCTGATCGGCTACTTCCTGCTGCTGGTCTCGCTGGCCTTCCGGACCGAGCTCGCGCGGGCGTTCGGCTTCCTCGTCGCCCTGGTCGGCTTCGGGTTCAGCGCCTACCTGACCTACCGCGAGGTGTTCACGCTCAAGGAGATCTGCGAGTGGTGTGTGGCCAGCGCGATCTGCATGACGATCCTGATGGTCCTCACGGGGATCCGCTTCCTGCGCGGAGAGCCCGAAGCCCTCTGAGGCTGCCCAATCCCCGCTGGGTGGTTCCCCGGAAGCCGGCTCGAAGCGACCACAACTGCACCCACCTGATCGGACCGGCACCGCCGGCGCCGGCGGCCGCTGCTCAGAGCCCCGGAGCGGAGCGTCCGCGCCGATCCCGATGATTGCAAGCACATGAGCTGGCGAACCACCCGAGCCTCCGCGCAGACCGGCGAGCCCGCTAAACACGTTGCGGTCATTGACCTCGGCTCCAACTCCTGGCGCCTGGTCGTGTTCAGCTACGGCAGCGACGGGTGGTGGAAGCGGACCGACGAGCTCTACGAGTCGGTGCGGATCGCTGAGGGGATGGGTGACACCGGGCGGTTGCAGGAACCGGCGATCAAGCGCGGCTTGGAGACGCTGGCCGTGTTCGAGCGCTTCTGCCGGGCCAGCCGGCTGGCCAAAGACGAGGTTCACGCGATCGCCACCAGCGCGATCCGGGATGCCACCAACCGGGACGAATTCCTGGAGCGAGCCGCCGGGCACAGCAGCTTCCAGATCGAGGTCCTGTCGGCCGAGGCTGAAGCGCACTACGGGTACGTGGCTGCGATCAACACATCGACCCTCGCCGACGGAGTGATCCTTGACATCGGTGGGGGCAGCCTGCAGCTGATCGAGGTGGCCGGCCGCCAGGAGCGGGGAGTGGTGTCGGTGCCGCTGGGAGCGGTTCGGATGACTGAGCGATTCCTGTCCGATCCCGGTCCGGCCCGCAAGAAGGATCTGCAAAAGCTCCGGGCTCACGTCAAGGACGCGCTCTCAGGCGTCCCGTGGCTCACTGGGGGTTCCCAGCGGCGGCTGGTCGGCACCGGCGGCGCCGTGCGGAACCTGGCCGCCTCGGCGGGCCACGCCGCCCTGGGCCCGAGTGGCGGCATCGATCTGGGAGTCCAGGGGTACGTGCTGACCCGGGACGTGCTCAAGGAGCTCGTGACCAAGCTCGCCGCGCTTCCGGCGGCAGCACGGGCTGAGGTGGAGGGGATTAAGCCTGGCCGGGCCGACATCATCCTGGCCGCCGCGGTGACCCTGGACACGGTGCTGAGTCTCGGTGGGTTCGACGGCATAGAGGCCACCGAGGCGGGCCTCAGGGACGGTCTCTTCCTGGCCCGAACCCTCCTCACAGAGGAGCAGCCGCTGTTCGAGAATGTGCGCGAGGCGGCGGTGCGCAACCTGGCCATCCAGTACGAGTCAGACCTCCGGCACACCGAGCACGTGGCCCGCCTGGCCCTGCAGATGCACGAGTCCCTCGCCGCCAACCAGCTCATCACCCCCGAGCCCGGCGAAGCGGAACTCCTGTGGGCAGCCGGGATGCTGCATGACGTGGGCATGACCATCTCCTACGACGATCACCACAAGCACTCCCGCTACCTGATCGTCAGCGCCGAGCTGCCGGGTTTCGACCCGCGCGAGCGGGCGCTGATCGCCCAGATGACCCGCTATCACCGCAAGGGTGCGCCCAAGCTGGGGCCGTGGGCCAAGCTCGGCCGACCAGGCGACGGGGAGATGCTCGACCGCTGCGCGCTGATCCTCAGGCTGGCCGAGCACCTGGAGCGCGGGCGCGACCAATCGGTCAGCCAGGCCAGCCTGCGCACCAACGGCGACGGAATCGCGCTGCACCTGCACGCCGCGGGTGATCTGACGCTTCCGCGTTGGAGTGTGGAGCGCTACGGTGACGATGAAGCCTTCCAGAAGGTGTTTCGCCGCCCGCTCGTCATCGGCTGACTCACAGCTACAAAAGCACCGGCGTTAGAGTTGGCGGCATGCTCTGGTTGCTTCGCCACGCTGACGCGGCCGACGGAGACCCCGACGACGCCCGGCCACTCACCGAGAAGGGGATCCGCCACGCCCGGGCTGCAGGACAGGCATTGGCCCAGATGGGGGTCAGGCTCGACGCCTGTCTGGCCTCGCCGAAGCTGCGGGCCCTACAGACGGCCGAGCTGGCCTGTGAACCGCTGGGCGTGACGGTGTCGCTCGAGACGCGCCTGGCCGGCGGGCCGTTCGAACCCGAGGAGCTGCTGGCCGGACTCCAAGACGCAATGCTGGTCGGCCACGATCCGTCGATCTCGCTGGCCCTTCACGATCTCACCGGCGTGCACTCGCGGATGAGCAAGGGCGGCCTAGCCGGGATCAACAAGGGCGAGTTGATCGTCCTGCTCCGGCCCAGGGAACTCACGCTGATGGCCGGCGTCCGGGAGCCGGTGGCGTGAGCAAGGCGGCCGTCTCAGCCGATCAGACGGCCGACAACGGTGCCCAGTCCGGTTCTGGCAAGCGCCATTCGCATCACAAGCTCCGCGACCCGAAGCTGTACGTCAATCGCGAGCTGTCCTGGCTTGACTTCAACGATCGGGTGCTGCAGCTCGCCGAGGACGCGCGCGTCCCGCTGATCGAGCGGGTCAAGTTCGCCGCCATCTTCACCTCCAACCTGGACGAGTTCTTCATGGTCCGGGTGGCCGGCGTCCACGATCAGCTCGACGCCGGCATCGACTCGCGCGGGCCGGACAACCTATCCCCCACGCGGGTCCTGGAGGCCATCGCCAAGCGGGTGCGCGAGCTCGACGTTCGCCATGCTCGCGAGTTCCGTGACGTGATCTCCCCCGCGCTGGCTGAGAACGGGATCCGGATCGTGTCCAGCGAGGAGTCGGGTGCCTCGCCCGGCCAGCTCGAGGAGCACTTCCGTGAGCACATCTTCCCGGCGCTGACGCCCCTGGCCATCGGCCCCGGCCGCCCCTTTCCCTATATCTCCAACCTGTCGCTGAGCCTGCTGGTTCGCCTGCGCGACCCGGAGACCGGTCACGACGCCTACGCCCGGGTGAAGGTCCCCAAGGAGGTTCTGCCGCGGTTCGTCGAGATCGAGAAGGAAGTGTTCATCCCGCTCGAGGACATCATCGCCCGCCATCTCGACGCTCTGTTCCCCGGCATGGAGATCGTCTCCTATGACCTGTTCCGGGTGACCCGAGATGCCGACTTCGACGTGTCCGACGAGGCGGATGACCTGCTCCGCGCCGTGGAGGACGAACTCCGGCGGCGCCGGTTCGGCGAGGTGGTTCGCCTCGAGGTGGGGGCCGACATGGATCCGGAGATGCGCGCCCACCTGCTGGACTGGCTCGGGGTCGCGCCCAACCAGGTCTACGACGTGGAGGGCCTACTCGACCTGGGCGACCTCTGGCAGATCGCCGGCGTCGACGGCCATCCCGATCTGCGCCAGGAACCCTGGACGCCAGTGACCCACCCGGCGTTCGGACCCCGGCCCGGGGAGGGCGAGGACCAGCCGGAGGTGTTTGCCGCCATGCGGTCCCGGGACATCCTCGTGCACTATCCCTACCAGTCGTTCTCGACCAGCGTGGAGCGGTTCGTGCTCCAGGCTGTCGACGATCCCAACGTCCTGGCCATCAAGATGACCGTGTACCGGACCTCGGACGACTCGGTCCTCGTGCCTGCCCTGATCGCCGCCGCCGAGAAGGGCAAGCAGGCAGTGTGCATGGTGGAGCTGAAGGCCCGCTTCGATGAGCGCCAGAACATCCGCTGGTCGCGGGAGCTGGAGGAGGTCGGCGCCCACGTCGTACACGGCATTCCCGGCCTCAAGACCCACGCCAAGGCAATCCTGGTGGTCCGCCGTGAGCGCGGCCAGGTACGCCACTACGTGATGATCGGGACCGGGAACTTCCACGCCAAGAATGCCCGGCTCTACGAGGACTTCGGGCTGTTAACCACCGACCGGGAGATCGGCGAGGAGGTGGCCAACCTGTTCAATACGCTGACCGGATACGGGCACCCCAAGCGACAGCGCAAGGTGCTGGTGGCGCCGGACTCGCTGCGCGACCCTCTGATCGAGCTGATCGAGCGCACGGTGGCGGCCCATAAGGACGGTCAGTCGGCCCGGATCGCCATGAAGATGAACGCGCTGGTGGATCGCCGCTGCATCGAGGCTCTCTACCGCGCCTCGCAGGCGGGCGTCCGGATCGACCTCAACGTGCGGGGGATCTGCTGTCTGCTCCCGGGCATCCCCGGCGTCAGCGAGACGATCAACGTGGTGTCGATCGTCGGGCGCTTCCTCGAGCACTCACGGATCCTCTCGTTCCAGTTTGGCGACGAGTGCCGGTACTACATCGGCTCGGCTGATCTCATGCCCCGGAATCTGGACTCGCGGGTCGAGCTGCTGACCCCGGTCGACTCTCCCGAGCTACAGGCCGAGCTCGAGGACACCCTGGATCGCTGCTTTGCCGACGACACCAACGCCTGGACGCTCGATTCCGAGGGTCGCTGGCACCGGCGCACGGGCCAGGACCGCTCGGTTCACCGGGAACTGATGGAGCGGACCCTGGCCCAGGCCAGCACGGCTGCGGTGTGAGCTCGCTCGGCCTCCGGCTCAGCCGGTGGGCGCGGAGGCCGGACGAGCCCCCAATGTCACTTTGACGTGGCGGCTCGAGTCGCCGCTCTTGACCGTCATCGTCACCGTCTTACCGGGCGCGAGCTTGCCCACCACGGCAATGAACTGATTGGTGGAGCTGATCTGCGTGCCGTTGATGGAAGTGATCGTGTCGCCGGGCTTCAGGCCGGCCCGGGCGGCCGGTGATCCGGCCACCACGGGGGTCGGGCATGTGGAGTTGGCGGAGGTGGAGATCTGCGCGCCGCCCACGCTGTTCGAGTTCAGGCACACGCCGACATAGGAGTGCTGAACCTTGTGGCCCGAGATGATCGTGTCGGCCACCTGGACGTCGGCGTTACCGGGAGTGGCGAAGCCGACGCCGGCACTCTGGTCTGAGTTGGTGTCGATCTGGTCGTTGAGCCCGAGTACGGCGCCGTTGCCGTCCAGCAGCGGCCCGCCTGAGTTCCCCGGATTGATCGGCGCATCGGTCTGAATTGCACCTGAGATGGTGTAGCCGTTGGGCGCCGGAATGCTCCGGCCCACGGAGCTGACGATGCCCGACGTGACGGTCTCGGGCAGGCTGAACGGACTCCCGATGGCCACCACCGCATCGCCGACCTGGACGTCATTGGAATTGGCAAACGAAATCGGGTGCAGCACAGAGGCGGGGACCTTCACGCGGATCACCGCCATATCCGTGGAGGCATCCTGGCCGAGGACCGTGGCCTTGGCGTTGACGCCGTTCTGGAGGTGCACGGTCACCGAGGTGGCGCCGGAGACCACGTGCTGGTCGGTGAGGATGTCGCCCTTCTTGTCGTAGACGACGCCGGCCCCCTCGCCCTCGGTCTGCTGGGTGCCGCCGCCGCCCCCGAACAGGCCACCGCCTGACGACTGTTGCGAGGTGACCGTGATGTCGACCACGCCGGGGCTGTCCTTGCGGTAGATCTGGTTGACCGACATGCCCTGCGTCTTGGAGAGGGATGTGGGGATGGAAGAGGACGAGGAGCCGGTCGACATGACGGTCGTGGTCACCGAGCGTGTGGTGCTCCCACCGCCGACGATGACCGCCACGATCGCCCCCGCGATCGCGCCCATCACGGCGGGCACGAGGATTTTCAAGTTCATTTGCGTGGACTCCTGTCAGAAGCTGTGTCTAGCGCTTGGCTCGTGAACCTCACTCCAGCAGGCGCTTTTCAAAGACCTTTGTGAAAACGGGAAGAGCTGCGTAAGAACGGGGGTGCGATCACCCGTCCCCGCGCCGACCCTGAGGCATACCTACCCCTGGGCGGGCTGGGTAACGCACGCTCGCTTAGGCGCCGCCGGACATCTTCACGAACACGTCGAGGGCGGCCGGATTGGCCAGCGACTCTCGGCTGGCCGCCTGCTCAGGTGGGATCCCCATCAGGATGCGTTTCACGGGCACCTCCAGGACCTTGCCCGACAGTGTGCGGGGGACCTCGGTGATCTGGGTGATCTGGTCGGGCACGTGCCGGGGCGAGCAGTCCGCTCGCAGGCGGCGGCGGATCTCGTCGCGCAGCCCGTCGTCCACGCTGGCGCCGCCGCGCAGCACGACGAACAGCTCGAGCCAGCCATCTGTGCCCTTACGCGGGAGGTCGATGACCAGCGCGTCGAGCACTGCGTCCAGCGCCAGCACGGAGCGGTAGATCTCGCTCGTGCCCATCCGCACCCCTCCGCGGTTGATCGTCGAGTCCGAGCGGCCGTAGATGATCGCCCCGCCCTGGGAGGTGACCTCGATCCAGTCCCCGTGGCGCCAAACGCCCGGGAACATGGAGAAGTAGCTGTCGCGGTAGCGCTCGCCGTCGGGGTCGCCCCAGAAGTAGATGGGCATGGACGGCATCGGCCGCGTGATCACCAGCTCGCCCACCTGGTCGGTGACTGGCTGCCCGGACTCGTCCCAGGCCTCCACCGCCGCACCCAGCGCGCGGGCCTGCAGCTCGCCCTCCAGCACAGGACGGGTCGGGACCCCGCCTACGAAGGCGGTGCACATGTCGGTGCCCCCGGAAGTCGAGAACAGCCACGTGTCGGCTCCGAGCTGTTCGTAGATCCATCTGAAGCCCTCCGGTGACAGGGGCGACCCGGTGGAGCCGACCGACTGCAGGGCGGCCAGCTTCCGTCCCGCCTTCGGCTGGACGCCGGCCTTCATGCAGGCGGCGATGTACGCCGCGCTCGTCCCGAAGCAGGTCATCCCGGACCGTTCGGCCAGATCCCACAGCCGGTCCAGGCTGGGATAGCCCGGATTGCCGTCGAACAGGATGATCGAGGCGTCGGTGAGCAGCCCGCCGACGAGGAAGTTCCACATCATCCAGCCGGTTGTGGAGAACCAGAAGAGGCGATCCCCTGGGTGCGCGTCTAGGTGCAGGTTCGCCTTCTTGACGTGCTCCAGCAGGATCCCTCCCTGGCTGTGCACGATCGGCTTGGGTAGCCCGGTTGTCCCCGAGCTGTACAGCACCCACAGCGGGTGATCGAACGGCAAGGCGGCGAACTTCAGCTCCGGCGGAGACCGGTCTGGATCGACGAACCCGGCGGGCCAGCCCGTCCCACTCAGGTACCCGAAGGTGACCACCTCTGGGTGACCGGGCAGGGCGGCGGCGATCTCGCCCACCACCTGGCGGCGATCGAAGTCCCTTCCGCCGTACCGGTACCCGTCGACGGCCATGAGCACCTTGGGCTCGATCTGGCTGAACCGGTCGATCACGCTGCGCGCGCCGAACTCGGGCGCCGCCGATGACCAGACCGCGCCGATCGATGCACAGGCCAGGAACGCGGCCACCGTTTCGGGGATGTTCGGCATGTAGGCGGCCACCCGATCCCCCGGCTGCACGCCACACTGCCTGAGTCCGGCCGCCACAGCCGCCGTCTGCACATAGAGCTCGCGCCAGGTCCAGCTGCTCAGCTCGCGCAGCTCGGACGCGTGCTGGATGGCCAGAGAATTCGGATCGCGCCCACCCGCCTGGCCGCTGAAGATGTGCTCGGCGTAGCTGATCTCACCGCCCGGGAACCACTCCGCCCCCGGCATCTCACGCCGGCCCAAGACGCGGGCTGGTGGATGACTGAACCGCAGCTGGAAGAACTCGGCGATCGAGCCCCAGAAGCCCTCCAGGTCATCCACGGACCAGCGCCACAGGGCCTCATAGTCCTCGGTCTCCACGCCATGCGTCTCGGCCAGCCACTGCCGATAACGGGTGACCGTCGCCTTGGCCACGCGTTCCGGCCCAGGAGTCCAGAGGATCTCGTGTGCGGACATGGTCAACCAGTATCCGGGATCATCCTGCCCGTGTCCTCGCTGAGCGTGACCGCCCCGTTTGCCGGCACGGTGGTGGCAATCGGTTCACAGGCCGGCACGGCCGTACAGCCGGGCACGGTCCTGATGGTGCTCGAGGCGATGAAGATGGAGCACGAGATCGTGGCCGAGGCGGCCGGGGCCGTCGACCGCCTGCTGGTCGAGGTGGGTGAAAGCGTTTCCGAGGGTCAGGCGCTGGCGGTGGTGTCGGACTCCCCGGAGGCTCGGGCCTACCACGCACCCGCCCGACAGAACCCTGACCCCGAACCGGAGGATCGCCCCGACCTGGCCGCCGTCCACGAGCGCCACCGCCTGATCCGCGACGAAGCCCGTCCCGATGCGGTGGCCAAGCGCCGCGGGCGAGGTCATCGCACCGCCCGGGAGAACTTGGCCGACCTGCTCGATCCCGGCAGCTTCGTGGAGTACGGACCCTTGCTGTTCGCCGCTCAGGAGGCCCGCCGGCCCAAGCGGGAGCTGATCGAGCGCACGCCCGCCGACGGCCTGGTCGGGGGCACAGGCACCATCGATGGGCGCCCGGTGGTGGTCATGTCCTACGACTACACCGTCCTGGCCGGCACCCAGGGGATGCGCAACCACCGCAAGAAGGACCGGCTGTTCGAGCTGGCCGAGCAACGCCGGCTGCCCGTGGTGCTGTTCGCCGAAGGAGGCGGAGGCCGTCCGGGCGATGTCGACATGCCGATCGTGGCCGGGCTGGACTGCCGCGCCTTTGAGCTGTTCGCGCGGCTCAGCGGGCTGGTCCCCCTGGTCGGCATCGCCTCCGGCTACTGCTTTGCCGGCAACGCCGCGCTGCTCGGCTGCTGCGACGTGATCATCGCCACCGAGGACGCCTCGATCGGAATGGGCGGTCCGGCGATGATCGAGGGCGGTGGCCTGGGCGTGGTCGCCCCGGCCGATGTGGGACCGATCGACGTGCAGTGGACAAACGGTGTGGTCGACCTGCGGGTGTCCGATGACGCCGCCGCGGTGGCCGCGGCCAAGCGGTATTTGGGGTACTTCGGGCAGCCGGAGCATCCGGCGCCGGTTGGTGAGCCCGCAAGCCACCAACCGGCAGATCAAACGCTGCTGCGTGATCTGATCCCCACCAACCGCAAACGGGTCTACGACGTCCGCCATGTGATCGAGACGCTGTTCGACTCGAACTCCGTGCTCGAGCTGCGCCGCGGCTTCGCCGCCGGCATGGTCACGGCATTGGCCCGGGTGCACGGCCGCTCGCTCGGCGTGGTTGCCAACGACCCGACGCATCTGGGCGGGGCGATCGACGCCGACGGCGCGGACAAGGCGGCGCGCTTCATGCAGCTGTGCGACGCGTTCGGAGTGCCGATCGTGTTCCTGGCCGATACCCCTGGGTTCATGGTGGGGCCGGACGCCGAGCGCACGGCCACGGTGCGCCACTTCTCCCGCATGTTCCTGACCGGGGCCAACCTCAGCGTCCCCGTGGGGACTGTGGTGCTCCGCAAGGGTTACGGCCTCGGGGCCCAGGCGATGGCCGGAGGTGGGTTCAAGGCTCCGCAGTTCGTGGTCGGGTGGCCGACTTCCGAGTTCGGTGCCATGGGGCTCGAGGGGGCCGTGCGGTTGGGACTCCGGCGAGAGCTCGAGGCGATCGAGGACCCGGGTGAGCGCCAGGCGGCGTACGAGGCCGCCGTGGCGGCCGCCTACGAGCGAGGGCAGGGCATCAACATGGCCGCTTACGGCGAGATCGACGACGTCATCGACCCGGCCGACACCCGGCGATGGATCGCCACCCTGTTCGGTTCCGAAAATCTCCGCCCCGGACATCTGCAGGGCAAGCGCCGGCCCCACCTCGACAGCTGGTGAGCCGTGGGCGGCGACCGCCGGTCAAGAGTCGTGGCCGGCGGCCGCCGGATCCCCGGGCAGGGAGGAGGAGGCCTCCCAGCGGCGAGACGCACTTCGCCGCCCGCCCCGCAGCCCGCAGGCTGGCCGGTCGCTCCGAGCCGGACGCGGGATCCAGCCCTTCGCTTCTCCGGCCGCCTCGCGGGCCGCTTTGGCCTCATCTACGTTAGGTGCCTCCGTGTCCGCTGCCCGTAAACCCACGTCGCTTCTTCGGCGTTCTTTACGAGCTGGAGGTGGTCCCCGGCGGCGTGCTCGGACGCAGCACGCTGGTGCACGACTTGGCGGCGGCCTGGAACTTCTTGTTGGACTCGATCGAGCGTGGGAAGATCGCGCCGCTGCCCGACGTGTTGGGCTTGGGCAGGTCGTATCCGTGCTTGCGTACGCAGGTGACGAACTTGTCTAGGACCGCCGCGGAGAACCGGCCACGCGCTCTGCCCGCGCCGGACCGGAACTGCCCAAAGCTGCCTCCGCAGGCCTTGAACGCGGTGCGGAACTTCGAGGAGTTGCGGTAGGGCCCAGCGCCGCTACCAGCACTGCCACCGAATCCGCCGGCTGGCGGAGCGCCTGCCCCTCCGGTGGGCGGGGCGCCGGATCCGGTGGTGCCGCTGCTCCCGCCGAAGTAGCCTCCGCCGCCGCCGGCGGCGCCGGGTCTGCGCGTGGGCAGCGTGACGCCGTGCTGTTTCAGACAGGCGGCCAGCTTGGCGCGGTTGCTGGACGCAGAGGCTGTGGTGGAGGTTTTCGTACCGCCGCCCGATGAGCTGCCGCAGGCGGCGATCGCCAGAGAGCCCGCCACGACCAGAATGAGCAGGCGAAATCGTCGCCGAGGATTGGGTTTCACAGGAAGTCCTTTCTCTGAATTTCTCACCCGCCGAACAGCGAGCTGACGGCAGAGCCACTTGAACTGCTTGTCCCGCCCGAGCTAGAGCTGGTCGCGGCGCTGGACGAGCCGCTGCCGGAGTCGGTCAGGCTGGTGGCGCTGACCGCGCCACGGGAACCGGTCACGCCGGACACGAGCACCCGGTCGCCGGGATCGATCTTCGAGCGGTTGACCGACACGCTCTTGGTCAGCTTGGTGGCGCTCGACAGCCTCACCCTGACGGTGTTCCCACCGGTCTCCGTCACGTAGATGGTCTTGCCGTTCACGTTGGCCACCGTGCCGCTGACCCCGCCGCCGCCGGGAAAGCCACCGCCCGCGAACCCACCCAGGCTGCCGGTGCCGGCCGACGAGCTCCTGGCGCCGGTCGAGCCGGATCCCCCTCGCGCCGCGGCGAAGCGAGAGGCCAGTGAGGCCAGCCCGCCACCGCCGGTCGAGGAGCTGGAGACCTGTCCCTTCTCGACGCGGATGCCTATGTAGAAGCCGATCGCGGCCGTGACCAGCGCCAGCAGCAGCGCGCTGGAGCGGGTCAAAAGCCGCCGCCGGGGGCGGACGGGGAGCTGGCCGCCGAGGTCGTCCTCTGGCTCCTGCCAAGTGTCGCCCGCCGGCCCGTAGCTGATTGCGTTCATCTGGAGTCCTCTGAGGTTTGGATGGTCATTCGAAGCGCAGGGCCTCGATCGGGCGCATGGCCGCCGCCCGCCCGGCTGGATAGGTGCCGAAGAACAGCCCGGTCAAGAGCGCAGCGCAGAAGGCCAGGACGATCGAGTAGGGGGCGATCACGGGAGTAACTCCCGCGATCTTGAATTGGCTGCCCACCACTCCGGCGATCACCCCGGCTATGCCGCCGAACAGCGAGACCAGCACCGCCTCCACCAGGAACTGGATGAGGATGTCGCCCCGCCGCGCGCCCACCGCTTTACGGATCCCGATCTCCCGGGTCCGCTCGGTGACCGAAACCAGCATGATGTTCATCACGCCGATTCCGCCGACCAGCAGCGAGATCGCGGCCACCTCGCCGAGCAGCGTGGTGAACACCTTCGAGCTGGACGTCGAGGCTTGGAGAATCGAGCTCTGATTCACCACCTCGAAGTTGCTCTGGTCATCGTTCGCGGCCGTTGGCGGGTCGAGCTTGTTGAGGATTTCGGTCACCTCGGTCTGGGCGGCATCCAGCGAGTTACGCGAGGTCGACTCGACCAGGATCTGACTGACGGAGCCGTAGCCCGTCAGCGTGTCCTGGGTCGCCGTCAACGGCGCCACGGCCACGTCGTCCTGATTGCTGGTGCCGTTCGAACCTTTGGACGTCGTGACTCCGATCACCGTGAAGTTGGTGCCGTTGACCTGCACGGTCTGCCCCACCGGGTCAGCGCCGCTGAATAGCTCCTGATCGACGGTCGGGCCGATGACCAGCACCCGGCTGTGGATCTTCTCCTGGGACGCGGTGAACCACGATCCCTCGGCCAGCGTGTAGTTGCGCGCGCTCTGGTATCCCGGCGTGCTGCCGACGAAGGTGGTGGGCTCGTACGTGGTTGACCCGTAGGTCAGGGTCACGCTGCCCGCCTGCACCACCGGCGCCACCGTCTTGACATCGGGGGCCTCGAAGCGGTTCTGCAGGGCGGTGGCGTCGGCCAGGACCAGCCCGGAGCTGCTGGACGTCGACGAGCCGCCGCCACCGCGAAAGAAGCTGAGCCCGCCCAGTCCACTCGACGATGACACGGTGAGCAAGTTCGAGCCCAGCGAGTTGATCTGGGCTTCGACGGCCGAGGAGGACCCGGTCCCCACGGCGATGAGGACGATCACCGAGCCGACGCCGATCATCAGTCCGAGAATCGTCAGTCCGGAGCGCAGCTTGTTCGCGGCCAGCCCGGACAGGCCGATCTGCACCGATTGCCTCACGCTGTGAGCTCCGTCTGCACGGTCGGCTCGTCGGCGATGATCTGGCCGTCGCGGAGGCGGATGACCCGCCGGGCGTGGCGAGCCACGTCCTCCTCGTGGGTGATCAGGATGATCGTCCGGCCCTGGCGGCTCAAGTGATCGAAAATGGCGAGCATCTCGCCGGTCGAGGTGGTGTCCAGGTTTCCGGTCGGCTCGTCGGCCAGGATGATCGCCGGGTTGGTCACCAGCGCCCGGGCCACGGCGACCCGTTGCTGCTGACCCCCAGAGAGCTCGGAGGGCAGGTGCACGGCGCGGTCGGTCAACCCGACCGAGGCCAGTGCCCGCATGGCTCGCTGGTGGCGCTCGGCCTTGGGCAGCCCGGCGTAGGTGAGGGGCAGCTCCACGTTGGCGATCGCCCGTGTGCGCGGAATCAGGTTGAAGCTCTGGAAGACGAAGCCGATGTGGCGGTTGCGCAGGTCCGACAGCGTGTCCTCCTCCATTCCGCGGACATCGAGGCCGTTCAGGCGGTAGGACCCGGCGCTGGGTACGTCCAGACACCCGAGGATGTTCATGAGCGTGCTCTTGCCGCTGCCCGAGGCGCCCATGATCGCCACGAACTCTCCGCGGTTGATCTGCAGGCTGAGCCCGCGCAGGGCGTGCACCGCGATGTCCCCCATCTGGTAGGTCTTGCGCACGTCGCGCAGTTCGATCACCGGACCGTCGAACGTCCGTGCGGCAGGCGCCGCGGTGCTGTTCGGCCGCCGGGCGGCCCTGGCTCGGCGCTGAAGACCGAGCCGCCTGGCCCGGGCTGCCCGCCAGTCGTACTGCCTCCCGGGCCTGCGGCCGTCAGAACCTGGGCGTCGGGGCATCAGCCGCCTCCGCGGCCCGCAAAGCCACCTGCCGGAGGGCCGCCTCCGGCGAAACCGCCACCGCTGCCGAACAGACTCCGGCCCGTGCCCAGGGTCCCTGTACTCGACGAGCTAGACGAACTGGTCGAGCCCAGCGCGGGCAGCGTTTGTGTGACCACCACCTGCTGGCCGGCGTGCAACCCGCTGATGATCTGGCTGCGGCTGGTTCCGCGGACCCCCACCACGACCTGCTGCTGCACGGTCTTTCCGTTCTCCTGCACCTGGACCGTGCCGGTCGAGCCCGATCCGGTGATCGCCTGGTTGGGCACGGTCACCCCCTGGGCCTGGCCTGTGATCACCGAGGCCGAGGCGCTCATGCCGGCACGAACCTTTGGGGTGGTTTGATCCAGCGTCAGCGTGGCGTCGTAGGAGACGACGCTGCTGCTGGTCGTCGCCAGCGGCGAGATCGTGGTTACGTGGGCCGCCAGCTCCACGCCGCTCAGGGCATCGATGGAGACGGTGGCCGCTTGACCGACGTGGATCGAGCTGATGTCGGACTCGCTGAAGGCGACCGTCATCGTCAGGGTGCGGGAGTCGATGATCTCCGCGAACCCGGAGCTGCTGCTCGAGCTCGACGACGATGACGAGCCGCCCAGGCTGCCTGCCGTCTGCGATCCGCTGGTCGAGGCGGTGCTGGTGGAGCTGCTGCCGGTCGAGCTGCTGCTTGCATTCGATCCGCTGGAGGAGATCGACTGGCCCGGGCTGACGCTCTCGAGCGTGGCAATCGTGCCGCTCACCGGCGCGTACAGCTTCGTGCTGGCCAGCGTCTGCTCGTCGGAGTCGACCGTGGCCTGGGCCTGGTCCACCGAAGCCCTGTCCTGAGCGATCTGGGCCTTGGACGGCTTCGTCGACGTCGATGACGACGTGCTCGAGGTACCGGTCGAACCACTACCTGACGAGCTCGCGCTGCTGCGGCTGGCGCCGGTCGACGTGCTCGCGGTTCCCGAGCTCGTCGGGGATGTCGTGGACGTGATCGTGGACTTCTTCTTCTTTTTCTTCTTCTTCTTGCTCGGCGTGGTGCTGGTGGGGCTAGTCCGACTCCGGCCGGTGGTGGTCGTCCGAGCCGGCGTTGCCGCGGTCGCCGCCGTGTAGTCCACGAACTCCGTGCTGGCCGTCGAGCTCTGCTCGAGGGAAGCCTCCGTCCCGGAGCCGGTTGTCAAGCCAGCGCTCGTCGAACTACCGTCCTCGGCGGCCTTCAGGTTGTCCTTGGCCGCGGTCAGGTTGGCATTGGCCTCGTCCAGCGCCAGGTCGGCTGAGGTTGGGTTGAGCGTGGCCAGGAGCTGGCCCTTATTCACGTGCTGACCGACGGACACATCGATACTCCCGAGCGTGCCGCTGGTGGCGAAATTGACGGTCTGATCAGTCGCCGGCTCCACGTTGCCGGTGCCCGAGACGGACGTCTGAACGACGCCGTCCTCCGCGGTTACCAACTCTCGAGAGGTGCGGGCCGAACTTCCCGGTGTGCCCAGTTCAGTGATCGCCAGCGCGATCACGACGGCCGCCAAAGCGGCCAGGCCGTAGAGGTGCCAGTTGGCGAGACGGGGGTTGCGAGATCGCATGGCGGTGGGTGGGCCGCGAGCTTCCGGCCGCAGCGGGTTCTAGCGACCCCCGCGTCAGCTTTTTGTAAGCGCGCGCGGCTTTTGTGCTCCGTTGACCCCAACGCCCACGGGTTCTGCGGGAAGACTTATGGTGATCTTCAGTCCGCCGTCAGACTGTGCACATACCGAAAGCGATCCGTGGTGGGCATCGACCACCGAGCGAACGATCGACAGACCCAGGCCGAACCCGGCGGTCTCCCGGTTCAAGCGCCGGAATGGCTCCACCAGCAGCTGGGCCTGATCCGGGTCGATGGGCGGACCCGAGTTGCGGACGACCACGCGCGCGGTCTGGCCGCTGGTCTGCGTGATCACCTCCAGATATCCCCCGCGCACGTTGTGCCTGATCGCGTTCTCAACCAGGTTCGCGATCATCCGCTCCAGCAGGTGAGGTTCACCGCGGGTGGCTGCTGGCTGGAGGTCGGTCCGAAGGTCGACCTCACCCAGGTGGGCCTGGGCGGTCAGGTCGGTCACGCAAGCAGCGGCCAGCTCGGTGAGATCGACGCGGTCAGCGCGTCCGCCCACGCTCTCGCTCTTGGCCAGGGTGAGGAGCGCCTCGATCAGGCCCTCGTTGCGGTCGATTGTCTCCCGCATCGCCTCGCCCATCCCCCTCAGGTCGGCGGCGGTCGCCTGTGGATCAGCCAGCGCCACGTCGAGTTCCGTGCGCATGATGGCCAGAGGGGTGCGCAGCTCGTGCGATGCGTTGGCCACGAAGTGCCGCTGGCTGGCAAACGCTGCGTCCAGGCGCTCCAGCATCCCGTCGAACGTGTCCGCCAGCTCCTTCAGCTCGTCTGGCGGCCCCTCCAAGGCGATTCGCTCGCCGAGATTCAGGCCTGAGACCCGCCGCGCCGTGGCGGTGATCGCCCGTAGTGGGCCGAGGGCCCGCCCGGCCAGCAGCCATCCGGCGGCCACCGACAAGGCGGTCATGGCCAACAGAGCGAGCGCGTACTCGATGGCCAGGCGATGGAGCGTCTGACTGACCACCTGAGCTCGAGCGGCGTTGAACACCTCGCGGCCGAACGTCCCCGGTCCGAACTGCCCAGCGCCCTGACCCGAACCGAAGCCCGGGGCGGGCGGCGCCGGCGTGGCCGGCAGTCCCAGTCGCTTGAGCTCGGCCCGGATGTTCGGGCGCGAGGTCAGGTTGTGGCGGACCAGCAGGTAACCGACGGTGAGCAGCGCTGCTCCGGTGAGGAGAAAGACGATCCCGTAGGTCAGCGTGAGCCGCAGGCGGATGGTTCGCGGGGGCAGCAGGCTCCTGATCCGCGCGGGCATCACGTCAACCGGTAACCGATCCCGATTACGGTCTCGATCACCTGCGGCTTCCCCAGCTTGCGCCGCAGGGTCATGATCGTCATCCGCACCACATTCGTGAACGGGTCCGTCTGCTCGTCCCATACCCGCTCGAGTAAGTCCTCCGCGGACACCACGGCCCCGTCGGCGGCCATCAGCGTCTCCAGTACGCCTAGTTCCTTGCGCGTGAGCTCGATTGGTTCACCGTGGCGCACGACCGTCCGGCGCGCCGGATCGAGCTCCACGTCGGCGTGTCGCATAAGGGCCGGGCGGGGCGGCACCGACCGCCGGCCCAGCGCCCGGATCCGGGCCACCAGCTCGGCGAATCGGAACGGCTTAGTCAGGTAGTCGTCAGCTCCAAGCGACAGGCCGTCTACCAGGTCCTCCAGGGCGCTGGCCGCAGTCAGCATCAAGATGCCGGTCTCTGGACGCTCGTCTCGGACCCGGCGGCACACCTCATCCCCATGCAAAAGCGGCAGATCCCGGTCCAGGACCATCACGTCGTAGCGGACCACGCGGGCCTTCATCAGGGCTTCGGAGCCGTCAGGCGCGAGATCGACCGCCATCCCCTCGCGCCGCAGCCCGCGAGCGATCGCGTCGGCCAACCGTCGCTCGTCCTCGGCGATCAGCACGCGCATGCCATTCAGGATGACCGGCACGAAGTAAGACCCGCGTAAGTCGTGAGCAGCTTTGCTACTGTCCCGGATTCTCGACCTTTACATCAATCGACGTAACAACAAACAGGGATATCGTCCACATGCCCCCCCAGCAGAAACTCGCCGATCGCGGGATGGCGGCCGGCCTGAAGGCCATCAACTGGCTGGCGTCCTCCGAGCTGGTGGACCGCTTCGGAATCCGTTCCCAGGCCGAGCGGCTCCTGTACACGGGATCCAAGACCACCGTGCGGTTCGGGACGGCCACCGGCCGGACCTTCGCCGCCGCCCAGCGTCTCGGCAAACCGGCCCGCCAGCCCAAGGCCAAGCGCAACGACCTGTTCGACCTCACGCCCGACGACGAGCAGCAGATGCTGTCGGAGTCGGTCCGGGACTTCGCTCTGGAGCGCGTGCGCCCGGCCGCCGTCGAGGCGGACGCCGCCTGCGCTGCGCCCCCCGAGCTGCTGGCCCAGGCCAGCGAGCTGGGCCTGACCATGATCGGCGTCCCCGAGGAACTGGGCGGAGCGGTCAGCGAGCGCTCCGCCGTGACCTCCGTGCTGATGGCCGAGGCCCTGTCCCAGGGCGACGCCGGAATCGCGTTGGCCTGCCTGGCCTCCGCGGGCGTGTCCACCGCGCTCTCCCTGTGGGGCGACGCCGATCAGCAGGCCACCTACCTGCCGGAGTTCGTGGGCGAGAACCCGCCCCCGGCGGCCGTGGCCCTGCTCGAGCCCCGCCCCCTGTTCAACCCGTTCGAGCTCCAGACGACCGCGCGCCGGGACGGAGACTGCTTCGTGCTCGACGGCGTCAAGTCGCTGGTGCCCCGGGTGGCCGATAACGAGTTGTTCATCGTCGCGGCCTCCCTGGAGGGCCAGCCGGCGCTATTCGTGGTCGAGTCAAAGACCGAGGGTCTAAGCGCCGAACCTGAGCCCGCCATGGGCCTGCGGGCGGCGGCCACCGGCAAGCTGATCCTGGAGGACGTGCATGTCCCCGCGGCCGCGCTGCTCGGCGAGGCCGACCCGGCCGTGTACACCGAGTGTGTTCAGCTGGGGCGTCTCGGCTGGTGCGCGATCTCCATCGGGGTCGGGAGGGCGGTCCTTGACTACGTGAAGACCTACGTCAACGACCGCGTCGCCTTCGGGGAGCCCATCTCCAACCGCCAGGCCGTGGCGTTCACGGTGGCGAATATCGCCATCGAGCTCGAGGGCATGCGGCTCGCGGTTCTGCGGGCAGCCGCCCGGATTGACCAGGGCCTGCCGTTCGCCCGCGACGTGGCACTGGCCCACCGCCTGTGCGCTGAGCACGGCATGAACATCGGATCCGACGGCGTCCAGCTCTTGGGCGGTCACGGATACACCAAGGAGCACCCGGTGGAGCGCTGGTATCGCGATCTGCGCGCCGCGGGTCTGATGGAAGGAGCGCTGGTGCTCTGATGATCAACCTCGAGACACCAAAGAAATTCAACGGACTCATCGACTCGGCTCACCAGGTAGCCGAGAACGTGCTGCGGGCCAACTCGCGCAAGTACGACCTGGCCGAACACGAGTACCCCAAGGAACTCGACATGCTGGCCGCCCTGATCGACGGCATGAACGAGGGCGGCGGCCTGGGCGGCGCCGGGGCCGGCACCGTGGGGGGTGGCTCCTCGAACGGGTCAGGCGACGTGGGCACTCGCAACGGCTCGAACATGGCCACCCTGCTCGGGCTGATCGAGATGTGCTGGGGTGACGTCGGGCTGCTATTGACCATGCCCCGTCAGGGTCTCGGTCAGGCGGCGATCGCCGCCGTGGCCGACGAAGAGCAGCTCCAGCGCTTCGGCGGCAAGTGGGCGGCAATGGCCATCACCGAGCCGGAGGCTGGCTCGGACAGCGCGGCGATTCGCACCACCGCGCGTTATGACGAGGACGCCGAGGAGTACATCCTGAACGGCGAGAAGATCTTCGTCACCAGCGGGGATCGGGCCGAGCTGATCGTGGTCTGGGCCACCCTGGACCGCAGCGCCGGGCGCGGCGCCATCAAGTCCTTCGTGGTGCCGCGGGATAACCCCGGCCTGCATCTGGATCGGCTCGAGCACAAGCTGGGAATCCGCGCCTCGGACACGGCCAACTTCCGGCTCGAAGACTGCCGAGTGCCCAAGGAGAACCTGCTCGGCTCGCCGGAGATCCAGACCTCCAAGCAGGGCTTTGCCGGCGTCATGCAGACGTTCGACAACACCCGCCCGCTGGTGGCCGGCATGGCCATCGGGGTGGCTCGCGCGTGCCTGGAGCGCACCCGTGAGCTGCTGGAGGACGCCGGGCTGGAGATCGACTACGACCGGCCGCTGCACACCGTCCCCTCCGCGGTCGCCGAGTTCATCTCCATGGAGTCCGACTGGGAGGCCGCCCGCCTGCTCACCCTGCAGGCCGCCTGGATGGCCGACAACAAGAAACCGAACTCGCTGCAGGCCTCCATGGCCAAGGCCAAGGCCGGGCGGATGGGCACCAATGTGGCGCTGCGCTGCGTCGCCCTGGCCGGCTCGGTCGGCTACGGGGAGGGCGAGCTGCTGGAGAAATGGGCTCGCGACGTCAAGATCCTCGACATCTTCGAGGGCACCCAGCAGATTCAGCTTCTGGTCGTCGCCCGGCTGCTGCTGGGCAAGACCTCAGCCGAGCTCCGGTAAGGCGTGTGCTGCGCGGCGGGGTGGCTTTCGGGCTCACCCCGCCGCGACGGACGCCGGCTTGCGACGTCCGTCTGAGTCCTTAAGGTGCCCCTGGATGCAGACGCCCAGCCTCCGGCCGCGGGGAGTCGGGCAGATCCTCGAGGCGGCGATCAAGCTGTACATGGCAAACGCGGGCGTGCTGTTCGCCGCGGCGGCCACCGTCGTCGTCCCCCTCCAGCTCCTCGCCGCGATCGTCCTCGCCTCGATCTACGCGAATGGCCAGGACATCAGCACGAGTCTGCTCAGCGTCGGCCATGTGGTCACGCCGGAGGTTTCGAGGTCTCGAGCCGGTGCGAGTGCGATCGTGGATCTCGACCTGGCCATCGCCACGACGCTCACGCTGGCCGCATGCGTCAAGGCGATCAGTGAGGCCTACCTGGGACGCGCGATCTCGGTCGGCGAATCGCTGGCGTTTGCCTTGCGGCGCCTGCTATCTCTGCTGGCCCTGGAGATCACGTATTGCCTCGGCCTGGCCGTGGCCTTCATCCTGCTGATCATCCCGGGCGTCTGGCTGTACGGCGCGTGGTCGGTGGCCGTCCCGGCGCTGCTCCTCGAGGGCCTGGGGCCCGTGGCGGCTCTGGGTCGTTCCCGCCGGCTGGTCAAGGGTCGCTGGTGGCCGACCGCGGGGGTGCTTCTGATCGGCTACCTCGGGGCGTTCGTCATCGGTGGCACCATCGAGGCGATCCTCACCGGGGTATTCCTCGCTCAGAACGACCCTTCGGTCGTGTTCGCGGTCACGATCACGGCGCTGGCCGCCATCCTGTCCGGGATTCTGGTTCAGCCGTTCGTGGCCGCCGTGATCACGGTGCTCTTCCACGACCTGCGCCTCCGCGCCGAGGGGGAGAACGACAGTTTCGCCGGAGCCGAGCCGGGACCAGAGGATGTGGGCCGTCAGGGAGGGCCTCCGTTTTGGCCGCCACCGCCGGGGTGGCGCCCGGGCGATTGACATCTGAGCGTGTGGACCGGCCTGTAGGCTGACCGGCCAGAGCACTCGATCTGGAGGGGGTTCGGGCTATGTCGTACGGGCAGACCGGCTACGCGCAGGAATCGTATGGTCGAGCGTCGGGGCCTCGGGCCGGCTTCTGGCGCCGCCTGGGCGCCGCGTTCCTGGATGGGCTGATCGTCGGCGTGGTCGACACGCTGCTGCAACTCGGCCTCCACGGCGCCGGCACGGCTCTGAGCATCCTTGTGTCAGCCGCGTACTACACCTGGTTTGAGGGCGGCCCGACCGGCCAGACCCCGGGCAAGAAGGCGGTCGGGATCCGCGTTGTGGCCTTTGAGTCTGGCGGCCAGCTCGGCTATCCCCGGGCGTTCGTGCGCTTCGTTGGGCGCTACGTCTCGGCCATCGTCGTATTCCTGGGTTACCTATGGATGCTGTGGGACCGCGAGAAGCAGTGCTGGCACGACAAGTTCGCCAACGACGTGGTCGTTCCCGTGTCGGCCTACCCCCTGCCCTACCGGATGTGAGTGGCTAGCCGTCGCGTAGCGCGACGATCCCGCCCAGCGTGCCCAGGTACTCGGTGTGGTTGCGCCCGATGGCGATCCCGGCGTAGTTGTTATTGAAGCCCAGACCCGAGCCTGCGTACTGCTGGTAGACGGTCTTGCCCGTGCGGTAGCTGAGCGCCGTCCAGTACCAGTCGCCCCTGGAATCAGTCGTGTAGGTGTAGATCAGACCATTGGCCAGTGAGAGCTTGGAGACGACGCTCGGAGCGGAGACGGCGTAGGTCGTCCAGCCTCTTCTGCAGCCCCGGCCGTTGCGGTTGATCTCGATCCGGGCGAAGCCGGGTGCGCTGACCTGACCTCCCTGTAGCGACTGCGGCCCCTGATAGCCATAGTTGTTCTCGATGACGTAGGACCGGCCGGCGGCGATCATCGCGTTCTCATCCGCACTCTGGTTCTTGTGAAACACGGGCACGCGGCAGACGAGCCGGCGCTTTCCGTGGAGCTTCCTCGCCGTGCGGTAGATAACGACTTCCATCGGGTTCTCGTTGTCATTGATCCCGACATAGCGGCCGCCACCGGCCAGCACGGGGGTGGTGCCGGTGCCGGCGTCCAGCTGCCCCGGCTTGCTGACCCCGTCGTTGGGATAGGTGATCTTCCAGCTGACCCTTGGCGCCCCGTGTCGGCCGGCCACGAACCGGTAGAGCCTGTGGCTGTTGGGGATGTAGATCCCACCGTGTGAGTCAGCGCCCAGCGACTTGGTGATCTCGCCGTTGGCGCCGCTGCCCAGCCGGATCAGGTGCACCTTGCCGGTCTTGAAGTTGAGCGTGCCGACCACCCCGTCCTGCCGTGCTGTGAACCACAGGAGGCCACGCGAGCTCGGCAGTTGCGAAGTGATTTCCTCATTGCTACGCAGGCCGAGCGGGTAGTCGCGGATCAGCTTGAAGCCGGGGCCGGCCGTCTCCCCGATCACGTAGATGTGACCGCCGGTGGTGCCCGTGACCACCTGATCTCGATGGTTGAGATAGAAGTAGCCGCCGGCCGAGAAGTCCTGGAAGATCTTGGCGCCCGGATTGAGTTTTACGTCCTCGGCCGTGCGGGGCGGCAGGCTGTAGATGGCCAGCGTGGCCAGTGTCCTCGGATCGAACATGTACAGCTTGGGACCGCTCGTGCCAATGCAGATCGTGATGACCCGTCCCGCTTTGTCGAACGTGACCGAGCCACAATCGCGCCCGGCCCCGGGAGGCACATCTGCCCCCAGGTAGGCGGAGAGCGTCTGCGGGTCACGTCCCAGCGGCCCCCCGTAGGTGTAGACGTCGCTCTGCCACTCGTCGTTGTGGATCTCGGACAGGCCGTTGGCGGCCATGAACCGGCTGTGCGGGATCCGGCCCGTGTGCCTGATCGGCTCGGCGGTGGCCGGATGGCCGGTGAACGGGGTCGCCGGCGGGGCGGTGAGATTAGGGATCGGAGTGGGCCCTGTGGCCGCGTCCGCTCCCACCGCCGTCAACACTGCAATCCCAGCCATGAACGGGAGGAGCAGCTGCTTCACGGCTGGCTTCTTCCCGGTTCAGGGACCTACGTACCGCTGCTGGGGGCAGGGCACTCCCCGCGCACCCGAACTCCCTTGATCACCTTGGTGCGCGTGCTCCCGCCCTTCGGCCGGAAGGAGACCTTCAGAGTCAGCTTGAGGCGGATATGTCTCTTGATCAGCCGGGCGCCTCGGCGGTTCGGCTTGACCCGGAGCTGGAAGGTCCCGGCCTTGGCCGCGGTCGATTGAGCGCGGCCGAACACCCAGGCATGGGGAGCTGCGGTCTCGAGCAGCTGGACGGTCCCCGGCCCAGGGAGCGTGAGCTTCAGCCCGGCGATGCCACAGGAATTGACCAGCCGCTTCCCCGACGGCTTCCAGGTGAAGTCGTTCGACGGAGAGGAAGGCGGCGGCGGCGAGACGACGGTGTAGGAGATGCTCGTGGCGCCCAGCTCACCGTCCGTCGACCGGGCGGTCACCGTGTAGACGTGCAGCCCCAGCGTGCTCGTGTTCAGCGTCCCGGTCCCGCCCGAGACGCCGTGCGAGTCCATGCAGCTGGCAATCCCGGGGCCGCCCGACGCATCCGAGCAGCTGAAGGTCGTGGGCACCACCTGGTTCAGCGTGAACTGACTGCCGTTGCCCGGAGAGGCGATCGTGGCCGTGGGATCGCCTGGACCCGTGAGGGCGGACGGCGACGAGGCGGACATTGTGCTGCCCATCGGATTTGTCTCGGTGACCGTGAACGTGTACGAGCTGTTGTCGCCCAGGCCGCTGACCGTGATCGGGCTTCCCAAGCCGGTCGCCGTCCTACCGCCGGGTTGTGCCGTCGCTGTGTAGCTGACGGGATAACAGTTCGCTGTACCCGGCGTGAACCTCACGGTGGCCTGGCGAGTCCCGCCTGCGGCTACCACTTCGGCGGGCGCGCCTGGGGCCCCAGACAGGCTGCCGCCGTCGTTGGACACCGGCCCACCGTTCAGCGTTCCGTCGTAGCAGGCGAAATCGCCATGATCGACCGTCACGGGGCCGTCGGCAGTGCCGCTCACGTATGCCGAGGCGCCGCTATCCACGTTCAAGGGGCCGGTCAACGTTGCTCCGCCTACCACGGCGAAGTGTCCGCTCTCGACGTTCGTGGCCCCGGAGTACGTGTTGTTGCCTTCCAGTCCCAGCGCCCCTGACCCGACAACCGATAGCGATCCTGATCCGGTGAGCGGCGTGTCGAACTCAATGCTGTTGCCGCCAGGGTCGATGGTCGCGCCGCTTGCGCCGATCGGCTCCAGGCGATCCGAGATGTCGGCGGAGTTGCCGCTGCCCCACTGCAGACCACCGCCATCGAGGATGACCGGGCCGGTGCCGAGATTTCCGGAGTTGAAGAACCGGATCAGGCCGCTGGTGATCTTCGTGGCCCCGCTGTAGGTGTTGGCGGCGTTCAGCGTCAACGTTCCCGGGCCGGTCTGCGACACCCCGCCTGAGCCCGAGATGATGCCGCTGTAAGTGGAGTCAGCCGGCAGATCGAATCCGACCTGACCATCGTCGGCGATCCCGTTCGCGCTCACGGGGTCGGACAGGAAGTTCAGCGCTCCCGAGGCGACGGATGTTGTGCCCGAGTAACCCAGATTTCCGGAGAGGTTCAGCGATCCGGTCCCGTCCATCGCCAGCGAGATCGGCCCAGCCACGGCGCCACCGAAGCTGTCGCTTCCGGAGGGGCTCACCGTGATCGCCGCGGCGCTCCCGCCGTCGGTCAGTCCGCCCCCTCCCGTCAGTAGCCCGGTGGTGAGAGAATCCCCACTGACGTCGAGCGCGCTGCCCCCCGTGATGTTCAGTGATTCGAGGTCGCCGGTGGAGCTCTGCAGCTGCTGAGCCCCGTTGCCGTCGAAGTTCAGGCTGCCACCTGCGGCGTTGAGGTTGCCGGTCACGTCCAGGTTTCCGGTCATCTCGAGTGTGCCGGCGGTGAGATTCAGGTCCCCGTCCACAGTGAGATCGATGAACCCGCTGCCTCCGTTGGCAATCGTCAGCGGAGCATCGACGGTGACCGGCCCCCCCTCGGACTCGAAGTGGCTGTCGACGCTCACCGAGCTACCGGTCAGCGTGGTCGGCGCGCCATCCGTGCCGAGCCCTTGCTCGTAGGTTTGAGAGCCAGCTGTCGTGACGTTCCCCCGTACGCTTGCCGCGCCGGTGGCCACGACCTGGGTGAGCGGCGTTGTACCCCCGACGTTTCCGGTGAAGTCGGGACTTCCGTCAACGGTGAGCGAGAAGCCGCCGTCCATGCTTCCCAACTGCACCTGGGGGGCACTGATCGTGGTGTCGTGCCCGAGTGTCGTCTCCCCACTGAGGAAGATCACCTGCGTCACGTCGATCACCGACGTATTGATCGTCTTGGCATAGTCCGACCCGCTGTCGGACAGTTGGCCGAGCGGGACCGCCGCACCGACCGGAGCATTGAAGACTGCCTCCGTGGGCAGGTACAAGTCCGCTCCACCCGGGACGGATCCGTCCACCGTGGAGTTGAACGTGACCGCCCCACTGGTCGCGGCCACCATATCGGTCACATCGTTTCCCTCGACCGTGACCGGCCCATCGTACGTCTGACTCGCCTGTGTGAAGATCGAACCGTCCAGGTGGGTCGCTCCATCGACCGTCAGGGGCGCAGAGCCCTCGATCCCGTATTCGTAGCTGTCCATCGTCAGCGAGTTGACCTCAGCCGCCTGATCGACGGTGGGCGTGTAGCTGTGCCCGCTCGGGCCGGCCGGGAAGACCACGTTGCTGGGGCTATCGGTGATCGGGGTCGAGCCGCTGACACAGCCGGTACCGGAGCACGTCCAGTTCTGGGCGTTCGACCAGTACGTGTTCGTAGCCGACCCAGCACCCGTCCAGGTGTAGGTATCGCCAGTGGGCGTGGCGGCCGGGGTGGCGGGTCGTGGGGTGGCGAGTGCCGGGGTGGCAGGTAGGGCGAGCGTGGCGAAGCTCGCCATCGCAGTACAAACCGCCAGTGCCAGCTTGCGCGAGCGCGTGCCCCCACGCGAGGTCGGGCCCCTCATCTATTTGTTCTTTCGGCGCGAACTGAGAATCCCTTGAGTGGGACGATCAGATCAGGCGGCCGGGTGGCTCGTCAACCCGAGGATTGCGCGCAGGTCATCCAGGCACCCGATCTGGTCCAGTTCCCAGCGGGCGTCCGTGATCCGCATCGGGATGAGTCCCGCAGCCATCAGCTTGGCGTCCTTGATTCGGTCGCGCTCCAGGTCTTTCGGGGTCAGGTGGTAACGGCCGCCATCCACCTCGGCCACCACCCGGCGCTCCGGCCAGTAGAAGTCGAGCTCCCAGCGGATGCCGCCGGCCACGAAGTGCTGGTTGCGCAGCGGACCCGGGATCCGAGGGTCCGCCGCGATCGCCTGTGCCACCACTCGCTCGAAGCCCGACTTGTCGAACGGCTTCGGGCGATAGGCCTCGAGCGCGGTGCGGAGCTTGCGGACTCCGCGGGCGTGCGGGTGCCGGTCGAGGGTCGCGTCCATCTCCTTCATCACCAGGAGATCCCGGCGTACCGCCAGCTCGATCAGCCGGTCCAGCTCGTCGCTTGACTCAGTGGAAGCGAGTTGAAGCAGGAGCAGCGGCACGCTGGCCACGCGGAGCGGGCCGATCGACTTCACCTCGGATTGGTGAGACGGCTGAGTGATCCGGTGAATGACGATCCCCTGATGTCGCCGGATCGCGGTGCCGACGATCGTCACATGGATCTCCCAAGGGTTAGCGCCTCGCAGACCCCTGACGGCGGCGCCCGTGCGGTGGGTGAGAAACGACGTCTCCCCACAGGCCAACTGCGCAGCGAGTAGCCAGCCTCGGCGGCTGAGGCGAGCTGGACCGACCGCATAGACGCCTCGGTGGACCCGGCGCAGGTAGCGACGCTCGACCAGACCCCGGACGTCGTCTTTACTCATGCCGAGTCCGTACAACTGCTCGATCGCGACGAGGTTCTCCTGTTTAGCGGCGAGCCGATCAATGGCGGCGACACGCTCGAGGCGATTGTTCATTTAGTGGTCGCCTGGCCCCCTAAACGAACAATCGATGCTCACCACGCCGACCCTAGACTTGACCCCCGTTACGTGTCAGTCAAGATTGTGGCGACTCTGTGCCAGTGCCCGACCGGCGAGCCACTGATTCACGGTAGGCCGGCGAGCGGAAGTGCAGGACGGCGTCGTCGGACAGCTCAATCCCCGGCGTCACCCGCGTGGGATCGAAGACGAGGACGTCTCCCCCCTGCTCCCGCTCGGTGTCGGGGCCGGTGAGCTCGAAGGTGCCGACGGTGAGGCGCTGGCGCGAAGCCGGCCACTCGCGGCTCGCGTCGTCCACCGGATCCCCCGGCTCGGCGATCTGCACCTCCAACGTGAACCGAACCGGGCCCGCGGCCAACCGGCGCCGCAGCTCCTCCTGCAGGTAGTCCCGACCGCGGCGCCGGGCGTCGCGCAACCGCAGATAGGGCTCCTCCCCCGCCCCCGGCACCACCGTGTAGCGGACGAACCGCTCGGCCCCGTCGGCGCCCACCCACCGGAAGGCATGCTGGGCGTAGTAGCGCAGCAGGACGTAGCTGGCCGCCGGGCGCATCACAGGCAGGTCCTTGACCAGCCGCGTCAGCAACCACGGATGGCGGCCGAGCAGGGCGGGCATCTTCACCAGGGCCGCCGCCCCGGCCCCCTGAGCCTTCAGAAGCTCGACGAAAACCTCCGGCGTACGGGTGGCAAATACTGGAGCGGTGACGGACACCAGGTCCGTGCGCGATCCATCAGGCAGGTAGAACTTCACCGCCAGGCCCCGCAGATCCGGGGCGAAGTCCGGGCTGTCCGGATGTCCGGAGGCGTTGGAGAAGCGGAACGTCGCCGGGACCGGCTCGCCCTGCATGTGCGCCGCCGTGGTCAGCGACTTCGCCTCAGCGGTTGCCTTGAACGTACCCCGGCACAGGGTTCCCTTGGCGTGCAGGGCCCGGGAGCCGGGGTGGCGACCGAACGCCGCCTCGGCGGCGTCCACCGAGTCCCGGGGGATGACGCTCATTCCGACTCGGCTGACACCGTCTCGAACCGAATGCCCGCCCGGACCAGCCGATCGATCAGGGGTTGGCCCATCGCCACGGCCGGCGTGAGCTGTCCCGACCGCTCGGGCAACGGATCGAAGGCCAGGGATAGGGCCGACTCGGCCAGCATCTTCGAGGTCTCGCCGTAGCCGGGGTCGCCTCCGCTCACCTCGCTGACCACCCGCCGGCCGCCGCCCTCGCCGAGCATGCGCACCTTGAACCAGGCGCGAGCCCGCTGCTCCGGCGTCGGGCCCTCCCCCGGATCCTTGAGCCGCAAGAGGAGATTCCGGGTGATCGGCACCTGGGCCAGAGCGATCACGGCCCCCGCACCCCCGACCAACCCGAGTGCCTTGGGCAGCTGCTTGACCACCAGGTAGTGGCTGTAGGTGAAGTCCGGCCCGTAGCGGTCGAGCGCTCGGGCCGAACGCAGGACGGTCTGAGGATCGATGGTCGGAAACGGCACGACCCATCCGCCGGCTGTCCGGTCGTTGTGCGGCGTGCCCGGGGCGCCGCGTACCCGGCGGGAACTCCCTGAGCCATCAGAGCGCTCCGCCCGCTCCTTCTGGCGGCGCTCGCGACCGACCCGGAGGCCGTGCCGCAAGCGGCTCATGCCGTGTACGGCGGAGTGGTAGGTGCCGCCGGAGAACGTGCCGCCGGCCCGGACGAAACCCTGAAGCTCAATCGGCACATCCTCGGGCAGCTGCTGGACGGTGAACAGTGCTCCGAGGTCATACGGGATGGAGTCAAAGCCGCACGAGTGAACGATCCGTGCACCGGAGCGTTCGGCCGCCTCGCCGTAGCGCAGCCACATCAGATCGACGAACTCCGGCTCGCCGGTCAGGTCGACGTAATCGGTGCCGGCCTTCGCGCAAGCGGCCACCAGGGGTTCGCCGTAGTTGATGTAGGGCCCCACGGTGGTGATCACCACGCGCGCCGAGGACGCCACCTCGCGCATCGAGTCCTCATCGGTGATGTCGGCCTTCAACAGCGGCAGCTCGTCGAAGCCCGACAGTCGCTCCCGGACCGCCTCCAGCTTCGCCATGTTCCGGCCGGCCAGCGCCCAGCGCAGATCGGAGGGCCCATGCTCAGCCAGGTACTCGGCCGTCAGCGCTCCGGTGAACCCCGTGGCGCCAAACAGGACCACGTCGTACGGTCGATCGGCCCGGGCGCCCTCAGCCATCGGACCCGACGATCGAACGCGCCGCCTCGAGCGCCTCGGCCGGCGAGACCCCGGCCCGAGCCGCCACCCAGCATGACACCGGCGCTGCCACGCGCTCCGAGGAATGGGCGGCCACACCGGCCATGTCGAGCAGTTGAGACCACTCGTCGGCGGTCGGAGATTCCGCGCCGAGCTTGGCCGCGAATGCGTCGATCCACTCCCGCGCGTTCATGAGGCGCCGCACTCTACCCCCTGCCATCATCCCGCGGTCTCAGGCAACGAAGGAAAGGCAACTGAACATGGCACTCCTGGATGGAAAGGTCGCAATCGTCACCGGATCCGCCCGCGGGATCGGCCGGGCCACCGCGGAGCTGCTGGCCGAAAACGGCGCCCGGGTCCTCGTTAACGACCTGGACAGAGACGTGGCCAATGAGGCTTCAGACCAGATCGCCGGCGACACGCTGGTGTTCGCCGGCGATCTCACGAAGCCTGACACCCCCGAGCAGCTGGTCCAGCGCGTGATCGACGAATGGGGCCAGATCGACATTCTGGTCAACAACGCCGGGTACACGATGGATGCGCCGATCCACAAGATGACCGACGACGCGTTCCAGCGGATGCTGGATATCCACACGGTCGTCCCCTTCCGCATGTGCCGCGCGGTGGCCCCCCATCTGCGCGAGCCGGCTAAGAAGGAGCGCGAGGAAGGCCGTGAGGTGTTCCGCAAGATCGTCAACGTCAGCTCGATCTCGGGCACGATGGGGAACGCCGGCCAGGCCAACTACTCCTCCGGAAAGTCCGCCGTTGTGGGCCTGACCAAGACGCTCGCCAAGGAGTGGGGGCAGTTCAAGATCAATGTGAACGCGGTGGCCTTCGGGTACATCGAGACCCGCCTGACCGCCTCCAAGGAAGAGTCAAACACCATGGAGATCGGCGGCGAGAAGGTACAACTGGGCATTCCCGACAACCTGCGGCAGATGGCGCCGATGATGATCCCGCTGGGCCGTCCCGGCACACCCGACGAAGCAGCCGGCGGCATCTTCCTGCTCTGCACGCCGTGGTCCAACTTCATCCACGGGCAGGTCCTGAACGTGACGGGAGGTCAGTTCGGCGGGATGACCTCCTAGTCACTGGGCGTCAGCTCACATCCCAGCTGCGTGAGCCGACTCAGTCGTCGATCAGCTCGTCCCGGAGCATCTCGACCCGGCCAACCGCCTCAAAGCCCAGTCGTTCCAGGATCGGCCCGGACATCGACCCGGCTTGGGTGACCAGCGCAGGCCGGCCGACGGCCACGGCATGCTTCCAGCGTTCGGCGATCAGCGCCCGGTAGGCGCCTCGCCCCCGTGCGCGCGCCAGCACAGCTCCTCCGAATAGGGCCAGGCCCACGGGAGTGAGCGAACACGCCCCGGCTCCGACGATCTCCTCGCCTGCCCAGACCGCGTGCATCACGAACGGCGAGTCGGTCCAGCGGCGCTCCAGCCCGTCGCGGTGAGCCGCCGCCTCCTCGGGCGAGGCTCCGAATGCCTCTGCCTGAACCACCGCGGCCCGGAGATACTCCTCCAGCGTGGAAGCCCGGCGAACCGTGAAAGCCGGCGGCGGTGCTGGGGGCTCGTGTTGCAGCGCCAGCGCGATGGCCCTGGGATCCGCATCGCGCACCAACCCACGTCTCAGCAGCGGGCCCACGAGGTGCGCCGCCTGACTGCCCACCTCCCATTGGGTGCCGGTCCGCCCGCGCGCGCGCAGCAGGCCGCGCACCTCCGCCAGTACCTCATCCACTCGCTCAGCTTCGAACCGCTGCCGCTGGACGGTGGCCCCCAGGCTCAGGCACAGCGTGTAGCGGTCGGTCTCGATTCGCTCATCGCCCTTGCCCAGCGGGATGAACGAGTTGGGATATTCAGCTGCCTCGCGGACCGATATGTCCGCGGGCGCTGTCACCGACCGGAAACTACGCCTCAGGAGGCGGCGTGACCGCCTGCACTTCAGCCGGCTTGGCCTCTTCAGCCTTGATGCCGTCGCGGAAGCCGCGCATTCCCTCGCCGAGCGAGCGCCCCATCTCCGGCAGCTTCTTGGCTCCGAACACCATCAGGACCACCACGAGGATGATCAGCAGGTGAACCGGATTCTCGAGTCCCATTCAGTTGGTCCTTTCTGGCCAGACTGGTCGGCACCCCTTCAGCCCGACCACTCCTGAAATGATCGCGAACCCGGTGTCTGCCTTCATCCGCAGTTACCCGCAGACCGAAAGCCGCCACTGAGCCCGGCGAACAGCACCACCAACACTACAGTGCTCCGGATGCTGATACGACACGCCGAACCCGACCCGGGCGGGGACGGGGCCGGCTGCGCCGCCATCTACGCGCCGTTCGTCGAACACACGGGCATCAGCTTCGAGAGTGAAGCGCCGGACGGCGCCGAGTTCGCTCGGCGCATCGAACGCCTATCGGCCACCCATGCGTTCCTGGTCGCCGAGGATGAGCAGGGGCTGGCCGGTTTCGCTTATGCGTCCCCTCACCGTGAGCGGGCCGCCTACCGGTGGTCAACCGAGGTGAGCGTCTACTGCGATCCGCGGGCCCAGGGACGGGGACTGGGCCGGGCTCTGTACGGCCAGCTTCTGCCGTTGCTGGCCCGGCAGGGAATGTGCACGGCGCTGGCCGGGGTGGCGCTGCCCAATCCGGCTAGCGTCGCACTGCATCAGGCGTGTGGCTTCAAGCCGATCGGCGTCTACCACCAGATCGGATTCAAGCTCGGCCAATGGCTCGACGTCGGCTGGTGGGAACTCCCACTCCAGAGGGAGCCGGGGCCACCACGCGAGCTGACCCCTGCGGTCCGGCTGACCGAGCCGGTTCAGCTTGACTAGCTACTGCTCGTCGAGCAGCAGCGCGAGCGTCGGGCAGGCGTCGACCGCGCGCCGGGCGAGGCCCAGCAGATCGGGCGGGACCTCCTCCACATCGATGATCGGATAGCCCCAGTCATCGAGCCGGATCAGCTCCGGTAGCAGCTCGGCACACAGCCCGTGGGCTTCGCACATGATCGGGTTCACCCGGAGCTTGGCGCCCGTGCGCTTCACGTCGAGTGCCACCCCACCTGAGGCCCGAGTGGCAGCCCGGCTGGACGCGCGCGACAGGGTCCGGCGCCGTGAGTGGCCAGATCCGGACCGAACACCTCGAGGGCGCTCTCCACGAACCGAACCACGCCGTTGGGGTGGTGGCAGGCCCCGCGGCCGCGGACCTCGGAGCACCAGCGGAGCAGTCGCTCGCGTTCGCGGCCGTGCGCCACCCCGTCGGCTATGGCTCCGAACGCGCCGGCGATCGCGGCCAAGCCGTGCACGCAGGGTCCGCACTGCCCGGCCGACTGGCCGGCCAGGTAGTCGGCGATGCGGGCGCTCTCGTGCAGACCACAGGCGCTCTGGCCGAGGGCGATGATCACACCCGCGCCCAGCGAGCATCCGGCCGAGTTCAGCTCCTCGCGAGCCAGGTGCAGATACGGGATGGACCCGGCCGGCATCCACGTGCCGAAGTAGCCGCCCACCAGGAGGGCCTGGAGAGGCTCGATCCCTCCACCGGCGGCCTCGAGCAGATCACGCATCGGGGTGCCGAAGGCGAGCTCGTAAACGCCGGGATGAGCCACGGCGCCGGAAATCGTCACCAGCACGGAGCCCGGATCGGCGACCGTGCCGAGCTCGCGGTACCAGGCGTCTCCGTGTCGCGCGACCAGGGCCAGCTGGGCCAGAGTCTCCGGGTTCTGCATGAGGGTGGGGCGGTTGCGGTAGCCGCGCTCGAACGGCCGCGGAGGCACGAACCGCGGCTTCGCCGCGCCGCCGTTGAGGAACTGGATCACCGCCGTCTCCTCGCCGGTGACGTATCCGTCGGGACCCACGGCCAGGCTGACCGGCATCTCCACCGAGTCGCGCTCGGAGATCGCCTGTTCAAGTGCCGCCACCGGCTCGGCGGCGTTCTGATCGACCTTCACGATGACCTCCCCGGCGCCCACGGCGCGGGCGGCCAGCAGCGCGCCGTCAAGCACCAGATGGGGCAGCCGGGCCAGGAGGAGATGGTCCTTCAGACTGGCGGGCTCAGTCTCCGAGCCATTGACCACCACGGCCGACATCCGCCTGCGGCCCGCCACGGCGCGCAGCTTGATGGCGGTCGGGAAGTCGGCGCCGCCCCTTCCGCGCAGCCCACTGCGCTCCACGATCTCCACGAGCCGCTCGGCTGACAGCCGGGGCAGGGGACCGTGGACCCGCTCGTGGCGCAGCAGCTCCATCGGACCAGGGGTGGCGTCGAGACCCTGAAGGAGCCGGGGCAGAGCTCGGGGCGGCGAGACCCGGTTCTGGGTGAAGCTCATTCAAGCCTGCCTGGCGTGGAGGGTTCCCGACACGGTGCCGTTCTGATTGTCGATGTTCAGGTCGACCAGGAGGTCGACCGGCTTCTGACCGCCGGTCAGCCGAGCGGTCACCTGAGTGCCGTCAAGCGCGGTCACATGGCCCACCAGAGCCGCTGGCGCGCCGTCGGCGGCCAGGTCGACCTGCGAGCCGCTCAGGCTGAGCCCGCCACCCGAGGGCTCGCCGCCCAGCCGGATCCGCAGCCGGCCGCCGGTCCCGCCGCTCAGGCGCAGCTCCAGATCGAGGATCGCTCCCCCACCGGCCTGCGTCCGGGTGATCGTTCCGGCCAGGCGCGAGGTGAAGGGAAGCTTCAGCGGCTGGGCGGACCCCGACCCCGAACCCGACCGCGGCACGGAGGTGGCCACGCGCGCCACCGTGTTCACTGGCCGATGAGACAGCAGCGCTGACGGGGTGCCCGCCCGCTCGGCCCAGCGCGAGGCCAGCGGTCCAGCCAGCGTGAAGGCGATGAGTCCGATTGGTGTGAGCACCGCGCCGGCTGCTCCCAGACCTCGCCATCTGGGCGAAACATCCTGGCCCCGCCCCAGCCGGGCGATGATCGCCCACGACACGGCCACCACACACGCGAACGTGACGAGCAGTGCCCACAGCTGACGGCTGTCAGACCCGGTGCCCAGTCCGTGGAGGAGGGCAACCGGCCAGCAGGCATAGGCCAGCCAGTGGACGGCTCGCCAGGCGCGGTAGCCCAGCCGGCGCCGGATCAGACTAGTGATGACAAGCGCCAGGATCAGGTCAAACGCCACCGCGCCGAGCCCCAGCCACAGCGGACGGTACGCCGAGTGGAAAGGGATCACTGCATCGATCAGGCCGATCGGCGCAAACCCGTCCAGGACGGTGGTGATCACATGGATCACGATCAGCGCGACCGCCGTAAGCGACAGGTCCCGGTGCAGCGATTCGACGGCAAATCGCGGCCACCGGGGGTTGGGTGCCAGACGCATCGGCCCGAGCAGCCCGAGGACGACCACGGCAGTGAGGAGCACCAGGGACACCACGCCGGTGGCCCGGGTCAGATACCAGTACCCCGTGGGACCCAGAGTGGCGGCCAAACCGGTCATGCCGTCACCACCTGAGCAGCGATCGGCAGGTCGTCGCCCTCCCGTGGCCAGTCGGCCAGGTGGTGTACCCGCCCCTCCAGGTCCACCAGTCGGCTGGGCAGCCGGAGCGCCTCGAGCCAACGGACCGCGCGCTCACCGCGCACCACCGCCGCCGTGCTGGCGATGTTCGCATCCAGGCAGCTGGCCGCGGCCACGCTGACCGTTCGAAACTGGGCCCGGGCCGGACGGCCGGTGGCTGGATCGATCACGTGGTGAACGGTCTCATCGCCATGGCGGTGATGGCGCACCGTGGTGCTCGACGTGGCCAGGCCGCCGCTCGACAGCGAGATCCACTGGCCGGCTGCACCGGTATCCGAGCGATGGTCATCGGTCACCCGGACTCGCCAGCCGCCGTCGGGGCCCGCGCCGGCTGAACTCAGGTCGCCGCCCAGGCTGACCAGCACCCCCGCCCCCGTCGCCTGGTGGGCGGCGGCCGCGGCCCGGTCGGCAGCCAGAGCCTTGGCGGTGGCTCCCAGATCGACTCGGACGCCGCGGCCAAGGCGGACGGTGCCCGCGGCGGAGTCGGCCACGATCGTTCGATACCCCGGGACCGTCACGAGCTCGAACCGCTTGGGCGGCGCAGACTCGCCGAAGCCGAAACCAAGGGCCATCAATGCCTCACCGACAGTGGGATCAACGTCTCCGTCGGTCATCTCGGCGGCTCGGATCCCCGCCGCCAGGTACTCCATGAGGATCGGACTGACGGGCACCGCCTGACCGGCCGAGCGGTTCAGCGCGGCCAACTCTGAGTCCGCCCGGAAGCTCGAGCAGGCGCGGTCAACCTCCTCGACCACTGTCTGGACCACGGACAGCGCGGGCTCGAGCGCGGCCGCGTCGGTGACCGCCACCACGGCGCGACCTCCCCACAGGGGAAACTCGCTGCTATCCCCATCCGGCAAGAGGCTGCCTCAGGAGCCGCCGGAGGTCACCGGCGGTGAGGCCGGCGCCGGGGCGGGTGCAGGCGCCGGGCTCGACTGGGGTGCTGCCGGAGCGCTGGATCCAGCCGAGGAGCTACCGGTGCTGGACGAGCCGGCGCCGGAACCGGAAGAGCCGGAGGCGGAGGATCCCGAGGATCCGGACCCAGAGGACGACCCGCCCGCGCTCCCACCGGAAGAGGCAGCGTTCAGTCCGAGCGCCGACGCGTCGGCCGGCGCGGGCATCCGCGGCTGTGAACTGTGCGGAGTTGTCGCGGTGGAGCGGGAAGCGGTCGACCGGGCCGTGGCCGCCTGGGCACTGCTCAGCGAATGGCCGGGCGCCAGGGCATAGACCAGCGCCGCAAACCCGGCGGACAGCCCGGCTGCGCCGGCCACTGACCAGCGCCGGGTGCTGCCGAGCCGGGCCAGGGCAGCGTCGCGCCGCTGGACGGCTTGGACCCGCGCCAGGTCGATCCGGCGGCCTTCGGGTGCCGTCCGGCGCCCTCCGAGGGGCCGGGCGGGAGGACCCTGCGGAGGGCTGTGGCGCGAATCATTCATGAGCGCAATGGTGGCCTGACCTCATCAGAAATCGCTAAGAGCGCCGTGAGAATCGGCCACGAGGCAAACCGGCGGCATCGTCCAGACGCCGAATTCGGCGTTGGTCTCGTAGTGGACGGCCATTTCAGGGGTATGCTTTCCGTTGGACCGTTTATGGGGGCGATGGAAGAACACGCGCAAATCCAGACGTGAAGCTGGGTTTCAGGGGGATGAATCACGGATGACTAGAGAAGGAGGGAAAACCGGCGACGATGCGCGTGCGGAGTCGGACGCCCTTGGGGCGCCCGCGGTGCACCCGCCCGGGCCGGACCCTCGCGTGAGCGGACCCAGCGCAATTTTGCCGGGTGCTGCGGGTTTCGGCGCTGGTAGCTCAGGCCGTCCCCAGGTCGAGGATCCCAGCGGACTTGGTCAGAGCAGCTCCATCCGCAACGACCCGGCCGCGTGGGTTCCCCGGCACTCATCAGCCCTGTCTGCCCACCTTCTACTGGTGGATCGGGACCGCAGCTCCGTGACGCTGATCGGGGAACTGCTCCGATCCGCCTGGCCCGGACCGATCACCTTCACCCACACCGAGCGGATCGACGACATCACCCAGCAACTGCTGGCCGGCCCGGTTACCGCTGTCCTGCTCGGCGAGCACGAGGACCTGGCCGCCCTGGACCATGTCCGCAGCCTGGCCCCGGGAGTCCCGGTCCTCGTCCTGTCAGATGCCTACTCAGACGAGGCGGCGACGACCGCACTACGGGCGGGCGCCCAGGATTACATCTCGCGAGGCGACCTGACCCCGGAGCATCTGCGCCGGCGTCTGCTGCACTCGGTGGAGCGCAAGCGGGCCGAGCTGCAGCTGGCCCACCGGGCGCTCCAGGATCCGCTGACCGCCCTGCCCAACCGGACCCTGTTCATGGATCGCCTGAGCGTTGCGCTGGATCGCCTGCGCCGCAGCGGACTGATGATCGCCGTGCTGTTCCTCGACGTGGACGACTTCAAGCTGATCAACGATTCCATGGGCCACCGAGTAGGTGACCAGGTGCTGACCGCCATGGCCATGAGGCTCCGATCTGTGCTTCGGCCGATGGACACCGTGGCCAGATTCGGGGGCGATGAGTTCGTGTTTCTGTTTGAGGGTCTGACCAGTGTCGAGGAGGCGGTGACGATCGCCGAGCGGGTGCGGGAAGTGGCGAGCCTGCCGATCAACATCGGTGGCCGGAGCGAGTCGCTGTCGGTGAGCATTGGGGTGGCCACCGCTGCGGACCCGGGGATGTCACCGGACGAGCTGATCCATCAGGCCGACGGTGCCATGTACCACGCCAAGGCTCGAGGGGGCGGTGGAGCGACGATGGCCGACCGCCTCCGTCCGGTGCCAGGTGATGAGGCAGGGCCGACCGCTCACCAGCTCCAGCAGGCGGTCGAGCGCGGCGAGCTGCGAGTCGTCTACCAGCCCCTGTTCAACTTCGACAGCGGCCGGGAGGTGACCGGATTCGAGGCGCTGGTGCGCTGGGAGCACCCGGATCGCGGGCTCCTGGGTCCCAGCGAGTTCCTCCCCCTGGCCGAGGAGCTGGGGTTGATGCCCGCCATCGACCAATTCGTCCTCCAGCAGGCGCTCGGGTTGCTGGGACGCCTGCTGCCGGCTCGCTCCGAGCTGACTGTCTCGGTGAACCGGACCCGCGACCAGCTCGGCGATACGGAAATCTCCACTGCGCTGGCCACGCTCCGGGACGCCGGAATCGGGCCTGATCACCTGTATGTGGACATCGCCGAGCAGCTGGTCTCAGAGCATCCGGACGCCACCATCCGAGCCGCTGAGATATTGCGATCGGCGGGCGTGAGGGTGGCCCTGGACGATTACGGCACCGGGTCGGTTCCACTGGAGGATCTGCGGCGTCTCCGGGCGGACGTTCTGAAGATCCACCAGAGCATCGTCGGTGAGGTGGGCGCCGCACCGGACTCGAGTGTGGTCGGCGCGGTGGTCGATCTCGGGCACGCGCTGGGCATGAAGGTGGTGGCCGAGGGCGTGGAGACCGATGAGCAGCTGATCGAGCTGCGGACGCTCGGCTGCGATGCCGCGCAGGGTTACCTGCTGTCCCGGCCAATCCGGGGAGATCAGCTAGAGGAGCTGATCATGCACGCCAACGAGATGCCGGCCTGACGGATCAGCCGCCGGCCACGTCCCGGCGCAGGAACACCAGGAAAGCGGCAATCAGGGAAGGCAGCCCGTAGAGGGCACACACCCAGGCCGCCCGGATGATCGGCGACCAATCGATCGGCGTGCGCAGCAACCCCTGCCAGGCGTTGAACTGCGTCGAAAGCAGATAGGGCTGAGCCCCCTGGAGCCCGGGCAGGATCCCGATCAGCTGAATCAGCAGCGAGATCATCAGCGTGCCCACCACTGCGGCGGCGCTGTTGCGGGTCAGGGCGGACAGGAGCAGGCCGATGCACACGATCGCCGCGATCGGGATCAGATAGACGAGCAGGCTGACGTAGACGAGCTCCAGGGCCTTGGGCGCTGAGACGATCGTGCCCGACAGGCTCTGCAGCGAGTTGAACCCTGACTGGATGCTGCCCGCGATGACCGCCACGGTGCCATCGAGGAGGATCGCCACGATCCCGTAGGTGCTGGCCACCAGAGCCTTGCCGACAAACAGCTCGTGGCGCTCCAGCGAACGCGTCAGCACGGTCTTGAGCGTGCCGTTGTGATCCTCGGAGGCGAAGATGTCTCCGGCCACCAGAGCCGTTATGAGGGGGAACATCCAGACCGCCCCGAACAGCAGAATGACCAGCGGCATGGCCAGGCCGCTCCGAGACAGATAGGCCGAGAAGGCGAAGTCACCCCGATGGCGATCGTGGTGGAAGTGGATCGCCACCGCGAAAATGATCGGCACAAGGACCGAGGCGCCCAGCCCGAGGTACGTCCGCTTCTGGTAGCGCAGCTTGGTCAGCTCCCAGCGGTACACCGTGGCGATGCCGGGACGCCGCCGCACCGCCGGCACGCTGGCCGCACCGACCGGAGGGGTGGCGGTGGCGGCGCTCATCCGACCACCTCCGCCGGCTCGCGTGAGGAGGGCTCCGGCTGGGGGTCATCACCCTCGGTGAGCGAGAAGAACAGGTCCTCCAGCGTGACGGTCATGGGCGCCATTTCGTGGATCAGCACCCCCGCCTCGATCAGAGCTCGGGACAGAGCGCCCACGCTGGCCTCGTTGGAGCTGAAGGTCAGCTTTCCGTGCTCGGTTCGCACCTCTCCCACGCCTGCCTGGGCGTCACACACCCGCCGGGCCACCGCGTCGTCGCTGGTAGCCAGCCGGTACATCGTCCCCGCGCCGCGGGCCAGCGCAGCGATTGTTCCCTCGTAGACGATCCGCCCGCTGCGCACGATTGCCACGCGGTTGCAAAGCTCCTCCACCTCGCCGAGCAGGTGGCTGGACAGCAGCACCGTCATGCCTTCGTCGGCCAGACGGCGGATCAGCAGTCGCATGTCGCGCATCCCGGCCGGGTCAAGGCCGGTGGCCGGCTCGTCGAGCAGGAGCAGGCTGGGGTCGCGCAGCAGGGCCGCCGCGATGCCCAGGCGCTGGCGCATCCCATGCGAGTAGCCACCCACGCGGTCGCCGGCCCGGCGGCTGAGCTCCACCGCCTCCAGAGAGCGGTCGATCCGCTTTCCCGCGTCGGCGCCATCGTAGGCGGCCAGAAGCTCCAGGTTGCGCCGCCCGGTCATATACGGATAGAAGGTCGGCGCCTCGACGAAGCCGGCCACACCCTGCAGCGCCTCCACGGTCTGCTGAGGGTCGCGCCCGAACAGGCGAACACTCCCCTCCGTGGGCCGGATCAGGCCCAGCATCATGCGAAGCGAGGTGGTCTTACCGGCGCCGTTGGGCCCCAGGTATCCGTAGACGTCGCCGGCCTCGACGGTTAGGTCGACGTGGTCCACAGCGATCAGGTCGCCGTAGCATTTGACCAGCCCGCGGACCTCGATGGGTACCGGGGTCACGCCGCCGCGACCGCTGCCCCGCTCACAGCCCCCGGGCTGCCGCGTCTGCGGTGCTCGTGCCCACCGAGCCGGCCACCAGGTAACTGATACCACCCCGGCTGAACTGCAGCACCGTTCCAAGCGGCGTCGGCAGTTGCTGGGCGGTGGCACCGTTGATGTTCACCGTTGGCAAGCTCAGGCCAGGGCCGTCGCCGGAGCTGGCCGTGCTGGGCAGAGCTGATCCGCCGGCCGACGCGGGCCGCTCGATCACCAGGATGCCGCCGAGGCCCGTCCCGTAGAACAGGGCGGCCCCGTGATGGCCCGCTTCGCCGATCAGGGAGACCGAATGGCGGGCCCGGCCGGCCAGGGCGGCCGGAGCGGAGACTGTGAAGCCAAGATGCTTCTGCACGGCCTTCAGACCGGTGACGTCCTTCCCGGAATGCTTGCTCTTCGACTTGGAGGCCGAGCTCGTCTTGGGCAGTGAGACCTTTACCACGTGAGCGCCGCTGGGCGGCTTGATGGTGAACACGGAGCGGGAGACTTGCCCGTAGGAGACTCCCGTGGCATTCAGCTCGAGCACCGGAGTCGAATCGCCCTTGGCGTACACGGCGAAGTCGAGCGGGATGCCGTGGTTGGCGTCCCAGGCCAGCTTGAGCGCGCCGAGCAAGCCACCGCCTGCCTTGGGGGACATGGCCACCCGGTAGGCAGGCTGTCCACCGACATCGGTGGGGTGCGCGCCGGAGACCGACAGGCGCTTGGCCAGATGGTTCAGGTCTTTCTGAATCTGCGCCACAGTCGGGATGGCATCTTTCCCCGCGCTGTGTGCCTTAGAGGAGCCCGCGCCCGCCGGCAGCGTGCCCTTGTAGACCACGTTCATGGCCGGGTCGTAAGCCCAGAAGGAGCGGCGGTTGAATACGACCTCCGCGTCGTTGCCGCTGCCGGATTGGACCTCCAGCCGGACCCGGCCCGCGCCAACCCATAGGCGCCCCGGCCCGCCGTTCAGCAGCGGGTCGGTGCCCTGAATGTTGCTCGAGCCGATCAGGTTGTTGGTGAAGTTGATGGTCGCGGTCACGCCGCGGACGGCTTGGCCGCCCAGCGCGCGGCGAACTGCGGAGGCCAGCGATCGGTGCTTGGGCACGGGGCCGTTGCCCGCGGCGGCCAGCGCGATGGCGGTTCCACCGAGGCAGACGATGAGCAGTCCGGCCAGAGCAGCCAGGAGGCGACGAGTGGGGAGCGTGCGCAGGATTCTCATGGGTGATCCACCTTCTTCTGTATACCCAGAGTTATAGCGAAGCGGATCGACCGGTCCGCAAGTATGTGGAATTGCTAATCGGCGCGAGCCGGTTCGTGCATCTGACGGAGTTCGCGCTTCAGCACCTTCCCAGACGGGTTCCGGGGCAGCTCCTCCACAAAGACGACATCCCGAGGCACCTTGAACCGAGCCAGGTTGTCCTTGACGAACTCGCGGATGTCATCCTCGCTCAGCTCCGCATCGGATCGCGGCACCACGAAGGCGGCCAGGCGTTGACCGAATTCGGGATCCTCCACGCCGATCACCGCCGCCTCCTCCACCTGCGGATGGGTGACCAGCAGCTCCTCCACCTCCCCCGGGAACAGGTTCTCGCCGCCCGAGACGATCATGTCGTCGTCGCGTCCGTCCACGAACAGCCGTCCGGCGCCGTCGAAGTGCCCGACGTCTCCCGTGCTCATCAGGCCATCGATCACCTCCTTGCCGCCGCCGCCCGTATAGCCCTCGAACTGGAAGCTGTTGCCCACGAAGATCCGGCCGACCCGGTTGGGACCTTCCACCGTCCGGCCGTCCTGGTCGTAAAGCCGGACCACGGCGCCGAACGGCACCCGGCCGGCACATCCGGGCGCCGCGCGCAGGTCCTCCGGGGTGGCGAAGGTGGCGTAGGCCACCTCGGTGGTGCCGTAGAAGTTGTAGAGCTTGTCGCCGATCGTGGCCTGGGTTCGGCGGACCAGCTCCGCCTCCAGCTGGGAGCCGGAGACGAACACCAGGCGAAGCGAGGAGGTGTCGAACCGGCCGCCACCGGGCGGCTCCAGCAAGGCCACGATCCGCCTCAGCATCACGGGGACCACCACCAGAGCGGTGGGCCGCTCCCGTGTGATCGTTTCGAGCACGCGCTCCGGGCTGAACCGCCGCTCGGTGATGATCGTGCAGCCCAGGGACACCGAGAGCACCATCTGCGTGTAGCCGACTCCGTGGAACATGGGCGGGGCCACGTAGGTTGACTCAGCCGCCCGGTAGGGCACCTTGGAGAGCAGCGCGCCCACCGGAGCAATCGAACGGCTGGAGCTCCGCGGGGCCCCCTTGGGGGTGCCGGTGGTGCCGCTGGTCAGCAGAACGACCCGCGAGTGCCGCTTCGGTGCCGGCGGCGTCCGGCCCGCCCCAACCCCGATCAGGTCCTCCAGCGTCTCCACGGACCCGGCTCCGTCGGTCCAGGCCAGCAGACGCCCGCGGGACACGGTCACGTCGCCGACCAGAGGCTCGTACTCCGCGTCGTGCACCAGCAACGTGACTCCCTCGCGGGCGCAGGCGTCGCGGAGCTGCGGCCCGCCGAAGTCGGTGTTCAGGTACAGAGCCCGGGCGCCCAGCTTGGCCGCGGCGAAGGTGATGTCCAGAAATCCCCGGTGGTTGCGGCAGAGGATCCCGATGCAGTCCTCCTCCCCCACGCCCCGGTCGCGGAGCACGCAGGCCAGGGCGTCGGATCGCTGGTTGAGCTCCCGGAAGGTCAGCGAGCCCAGCTCGTCGTTCAACCCGGTCCGATCCCCGTAGCGCAGCGCAGCCGTGGGCTCGGCGGCACCCAGCTGGCCCAGCGTGTTCAGGTACCCGAGTCCCCGCAGTGTGACGCGAGGCGAGCCTCCGCCGATCATCCCCGCTCGATGCAGGACGGCCGCCGCCCGGGCCTCGATCATCCCTCGCCGGCCGAGCTCCAGCGCCTTCTGAGCTGCCTCTCCCGCAGTCGCCATGGCGCCGAAGGGTACCCGCGGAGCTCTGCAATCATCAGTCTCGTGGCCACCACCACCAGCGCCGACCGACCGCCGGCCGCGTCGCACAGCCTGGCGCCCCGGCTCCCGCCCGGGCCGAAGCTCCCCCGCTGGCTCCAGACCCTCGGGTTCATCCTGGGCGGTCCGCGCTACCTCGACTTCTGCCGCCGGCGATATGGCAACGCGGTGACCATGAGCACCCTGTTCGACCAGGGCTTCGTGATGGTCTTCGATCCCGAACTCGTCAAGCAGGTGTTTCGCGGCTCGTCTGACCAGCTCCACGCAGGCGAGGCCAACGCGCTGCTCGGCCCGATCGTGGGAGAGCGCTCGGTGCTGCTGCTGGACGGCGAGCAGCATCTGCGCCACCGGCGCCTGCTCCTCCCGCCCTTCCATGGGCCTCGGATGCGGGTTTACGAGGACGTGGTCCGCCGGGCGACCGACGCAGAGATCGGCGCCTGGCCGATCGGCGAGCCGTTCGCCCTGCTGCCCAGCATGCAATCGCTGACCCTGCACGTGATTCTCCAGGCCGTGTTCGGCTACGAGCCCGGCCCGACCGAGCAAGAGCTGGCTCGGCGGATCCGCGCATTCATTGAGCCGCTCAGCCGGCCGCGCAACCTGATGCGCATGGCGCTGGCCATCGGGCGGCGCAGCGCCCAGGCCGACGGCTTCCAGCGCCGGCGCCAGGCCGTCGACGAGATCCTCCTGGCCGAGATCGAGCGTCGCCGCCAGCTACCCGAACGCGAATTGGCGCAAAGTCAGGACGTCTTCTCGGCGCTGCTCCTAGCCGAGGACGAGTCCGGCCAGCGCCTCACCGACGGCGAGGTGCGAGACGAGCTGATGACGCTGCTGCTGGCCGGCCATGAGACGACGGCCACCGGCCTGGCCTGGGCGTTTGACCTGCTCCTACACCATCCGAAGGTCCTCAACGAGGCCCGCAAACGCGATTCGGCCTACCTGGACGCCGTGGGCAAGGAGTCACTGCGGCTCCGTCCGGTCATCCCGGGAGTGGGCCGTGTCGTACGCAACGAGGCGTTCGCCCTGGGCCAGTGGGTGATCCCGCCCGGCCACGAGATAAACCCGTCGATCCGGATGATCCACGCCCGGTCAGACCTCTACCCACAGCCCCGCAGCTTCCGCCCTGAGCGGTTCATCGCCGAAGATCCGCCCGATACGTACACCTGGTTACCGTTCGGGGGCGGGACGCGCCGCTGCTTGGGCGCGAGCTTCGCCCTGATGGAGATGCGGGTAGTCCTGTCCCGGGTGCTGGAGCGGACCGAGCTGCGGCCCGCCTCCCCCGAGACCGACAAACCGGAGCTGCGGGTGATCACCCTGTCCCCGAGCCGAGGCGTGCAGGTGATCCAGGACCGCCCACCCCAGCCCTAGATGCTCCTCTACAACAACGCCGCCTCCGGCAACTGCTACAAGGTCCGGCTGCTCTGCGCCCATCTGGGCATCTCCCTGGAGCTGCACGAGCTCGACGTGGTCGATCGCTCCAACCGGCCCGAGGTCCTGGGGCGGCTGAACCCCGCCCTGCGCGTGCCCACGCTAATTCTCCAGGACGGCCGGCCACTGGTCGAATCGAACGCGATCATCACCTACCTGGCTGAGGGGACTGACTACCTCCCCACCGACCGCTACGAACGGGCCCGGGCTCTCGGCTGGATGATGTTCGAGCAGTACGAGATCGAGCCCAACCTGGCCGTGGCGCGCTTCTTCAGGCTGTTCGACATCCCAGCTTCGGAGAAGCGAATCGCGCAGCTCCAAGAGGCCGGGCAGCGTGGCCTGGCGGCGCTCGAGCGCGGACTGGCCGATCGGGCCTGGCTCGTGGCCGGTCACTACTCGGTGGCCGACATCTCCCTTTACGCCTACACGCATGTGGCCGGCGAAGGCGGCTTCGACCTGGGGCCCTATCCGGCGATCAGATCCTGGATCGACCGGGTGGCAGAGCAACCCGGCCACATCCCGATCACCGCCTGAGCGCTAACGCGTCGCGCGCAGCCGCTTGGGCAGGCGAACCGGCGAGAGCTTCTCGGCCGCCTCCTGGGCGAACAACTTGGGCTCGGCCTTGGCCACCAGCTCCTGCAGCTCGCGGCGATCGCGACCGTTCAGATTGCTCGGCCGGCCGTGAGCCTCCCGGAGGAGCGTGACCAGGCGCCGGCGCTCACTGGGCTCCAGGCGCTCGATGTGGTTGCGGGCCAGAATCGCCACCTCACCCAGCAGGAGCAGGCGCGCGACGGGCAGTTGCCGCAGGCCGGGCGTGTGCTCGGCGGCGCGGCCCAGCCGGCGGGTTAGTTTGGAGCCAGGCATCTCCGTCAGTCTAGGCAGACTGGCCCGATCTCAAACCTGCCTCGCCGTTGTCTTCCACCAAGCGCGGGGCCGGGGTGGCCGAGCCCGCAAGCCGGCCACCCCGGAGACTCCGCTAGTGCTTGACGGGCTGACCCGTGGAGGGGTCCAGGATCAGCCGGTGCATGTGGGGACGCTTGAAATCAAACAGCCCCGCGATGTCGAACCGCAGGCCCGCAGCCTGATCGCGTCGCGCCAGGACCTGATCGGCCGATCCGGAGATCGACGGGAGATGCCAGTTGTACTCGATGAAGTTGATGATCGAGGCCTGGTTGATCAGGGTGTGGCTGACGTCGTTGCGCTTGGCGTTTGGGGAGATGACCAGGAACGGGATCCGCGGACCGAATCCGCACCGCCCCTGCTCACCGGCCAGTGGCTCCGACCCCGCGGACTCGGAGCCGCACTTGCCGGAGGTCGGACCCGAGAGAGTGGTGTCGGTCAGGTTGTCGGCGACGCTGACCGACGGGTTGGTCACCCCGCTGTACACGTGGTCATACCAACCATCGGAGTCGTCCCAGTCGACGATCACCGCCGTGTTGTGCCAGTCCGGCGTCTTCTCGAGCGCGTTGATCGTCCGCGTCACGAACGCCTGCTCATCGGCCGGGTCCGAATATGCCGCGTGCCCGTCCTCGTAGCCCGGTGCCTTGAGGGAGCTCACCGCCGGCAGGGACGAGGGCGGCAGGTCGCCCGCGTGGATCGCCGCCACCAGCTGATCGAAATCGCTGGTGTCGTACTGGTGGTTGGGGGTGTTGAACTGCGGTTGCCCCGACGCGTAGAACTGGGTGTCCGTGCCGATCTGCTTGAGCCCGGACGCCGTGTCCTGACCACTCGAGTTGGTCGGGATCGTGAGGTGGTGCGGGTTGGCTGTGGAGGCGTAGAACTGGAACGGCTCGTGGTGGGGGATGTAGTCGTCCTTGTAACCCCACTGGCCGGTGCCGCCCAGCGCCACCCCGACGGGATGGACGCTGTCACACAAACCCTGGTTGCTCGAATTGGCCGGCCGGTTGGCCGCACTCGCGAAGTACGTCTTGAACTCGTCCGGGGTGAACGTCGAGGTCGACTGGCCGCTGTTACCGGTGTCGGCCAGCGCGTCCTGGTAGGTGGTGCTGGGTCGGAAACCGCCCTCGAACCAGCCCCAGGACTGACCTGCACCGTTCAGCAGGTCGCCGATGTTCTTCCCGCTCATGGCCACCGCGTCGCGGGTCGAGCAGTCATCCCAGTAGGGCTGGGCGTCGCTGGTCAGCGAGTAGCCGCCCTGGCCGTCCGGCGTCAGGTCGCCGTTGGGCGCGGTCGAGGTGGACACCGACGGAGCGTTGGCCTCGTGGCTCGTGTCCACGTTGCCCGTGTCCCCGGAGACCAGGTTGATGGCGCCCGGGGCGGATGGCCCGAACGTGGTCCCGAACTGGTTGTCGCTCATCGCGAAGCGCTGGGCGTAGTTCCACATGCCGGTGACGGTGTTGCCGTCGTAGTAGCCCATGACCTGGGCGGCCTGGCAGGGCTGGCCGGACGGGCTGGTGCCGCTGCTCGTGCCGACGCTCTGGACGAACTTGTCCATGTTGCCGTTGTCGAAAGCCTTCTGCTCATCGCTGTAGTTGTGGTCCTGGTCACAGGTGAGCCGGGCACCGGCGTCTCCAGCGAGCCCGGTGGGGCTCGAGTCGAGCCGCTGCGGGTTGGCCGAGTTGGGGTTGGTGATCAGGTTGCTCGAGTGCCGCATATCCGGCGGCAGGCTCGAGCTGGTGGCCGGGAGAAGCCCGTCCACCGCTGGGGTCCCCGAAGCCGCATGAAACCATTGCCCGTCGGTGTTGGCAGCGTGCGGATAGGTCCCGAAGTAATGGTCGAAGGAGACGTTCTCCTGGAAGATCACCACCACGTGCTTGATCGGGGTCGCCGTGCGGTCGGCGTCGTGGTGGATCCGGCGGAGTGCCGGTGGTGGCTCTTGTTCGTGTGGGCCGCCGCGGTGCCGACGATGGCGCTGGCGGCGACGATCACGACAAGGGCAAGCTGGAGCATCGCGCTCGGCTTGAGACGCATCGCTTCTCCTGGATCGAGAGTTGACTCCTGATGGTCCCCGGGGCAGCGGGGCCACCGCGGCTAGCGCGGTACGGGCACTCTCCCCGGAGAGCCCCACCGGCGAGTGACTCAAGAGTTACGAGCTTGTGGCCGAGTCCGTGAAAGTCTCAGGCCGCAGCTGAGAGCGACTGCGTGACCAGCCCCAGGCCGGGTGCCTGCCCGGGCCGGGTCCACAGGGCATCGCCGCCGAGCGGGTGGCGCTCGGCCCGGCCGTCGGCCACCAGCGCGAGCAACGCGGTTTCGGCCGCGTCGCGGTCGGGACGGTCGTTACCCGAGGCCATCAGGGCTGCCACCTCCTGGGTCGCCAGGCCGAACTCGAAGAAGTCCAAGAGCTCGGCTGGATCCTCGGGGGCGCCGCGGCGCTCCAGGTGAGGATCGAGGTTGGCGACCAGCACGTCATAGGCTTCCACCGGCTGGAACCCGCCCGCCTCGAGTCGTCGACCTGACTCGTCCTCGAAAATCACCGACGGCGCCGTGTACCTGACCGCGCCATCGCTGTTGCCGGCCTTGCCCTGTAGCTCCGTCGGTGAGCCGGCGGCGGTGCGCGTGAGCGCCTTGTCGCGCTCGTATTCCTCCAGGACCTCGGGCGCATCGATCAGGGCCACGATCTGCGCGGCGTCCACGCCCGGGACGGCGCTCAGCACCTGGCGGACGTGCTCGTCGTCGTCGAACTGCAGGGGAGAATTGAAGTTGGCCAGCTGCAGGGCCCGGAACACGCGCCACTCGCTGCCCGGGAACTCGCGCCGGGCCGCGATGACGGCGCGGCAGGCCCGCGAGGACGGGCTCATGCCCAACTTCACCACGCCGGCGAACGGCATCCCGTAACGCTCGCGGAAGCGCACCTGCCCAAGCGCCTGGCGCAGCGGCGTGAAGCCGGCGGCCACATAGCGGGAGACGTCCTCGCTCAGGCCGACCAGGACGAGCTTCCAGTCAAGCTGGTCGCCGTAGCGCCATTCGATCACCCGGAGGGCCGGATTCTCGGAGTAGCCCCAGGGGCAGGCGGGATCGCTGAAGAGGGTCGCGGAGAGCATGAAACGTTGTGACCTCAATTATATCCACTCGCTCAGGAGGCGGCGCCGAGCCGCGCCTCCAGGCGGTCGATCAGCTCGGCCTGGGCCTGGTTGATCCGCCGGCGGGCCTCTTCGAGCCCGAACCACTGCGCTCGATCGATCTCGGGGACCTCGATCCTCCGCCCAGAGCGAGGCGGCCACTCCAACTGGAAAGTGCTGCTATGGGCCGCCGTGGCGTCCAGATCTCCCGTCGCCGCCCAGGCAAGGACTCGCTTGCCTGACTTCTGGCGCACCTCCCCGAGCTCCTCGAACGGCCCGTCCGGTGGCGGGCTGCCCAGCTCTTCGGTGAACTCACGGCGGGCCGCGGCCAGGGGCTCCTCGCTCGCGTCGTACTCCCCCTTGGGAATCGACCAGGCGTGCTCGTCACGGCGGGCCCAGAGCGGGCCTCCAGGGTGCACCAGGAGTACCTCTATCCCTCCCCCGCGCCGGCGGTGCAGAAGGATTCCAGCGCTGCGAACGGGCACTGAACCATCCTATGTAACAGCGGCGTAACTGCTCTTACCGAGTTCTTCTTCAACCGTGATGTTCTTCATCCACCCGACTGGTCTTCTGTCCGCCATGGCCCTAACGACTCCCGCCTCTCCACAGCCTGACCGCGCCGTCGATACCCGCCTGGAGACTGCGCCCCTCGGGATCCATGATGCCTTCGAGCACGACTCGGTCGCCTCGCTCGATCATCGCTCCCGGCGCACCGCCATCCGCCCGGCCGAGGCACAGCCCGGCCACTACCTGGCTCTTCAGGACGCCGATGGCGAGGTCCTGCTGATCGCCATCGAGGACCGGATCACCCATATCGGACGCGCGGCTACAGCCGACCTGCGATTCGAGGATCAGCGGGTGTCCCGCCGCCACGCCATCCTGGTCCGCTACGGGAACCACGTCCGGATGCTGGATGACCGAAGCTCCGAGGGGACGTTCGTCAACGGCTCCCGGATCGTGGCCACCGACCTGTCCGAGGGCGACGTGGTCCGGCTCGGCCCGGTCAGCTTCACCTATACGATCGTCCGCTGACCCCGGCCCCCAACTCGGCCCGGGTGAATCACCCACCCAGGCCAGAACGGGAGAAGTCATGCTGCTGGAGGGACGCAGGGCGATCGTCACTGGAGGCAACACGGGGATCGGCAAGGCCACGAGCCAGCGCCTGGCCCGCGAGGGGGCCAGCGTGTGCATCAACTATTTCGGCGACAAGGACGCTGGCGGCGCCCGCCAGCTGGCCGAGGAGCTTCAGGGCTCGGGCGCCCCCAAGGCCCTGGCCATCGAGGCTGACGTCGGCCAGGAGGACCAGGTCGTCGCGATGGTCGCCCAGGCCACCGACGCGCTGGGCGGACTGGACCTGCTGGTCAACAACGCGGGCATCGAAAAGAAGATCCCCCTGCTCGAGATGAGCCAGAAGGACTGGTCGGCCGTCATCGAGACCAACCTGACCGGGAGCTTCCTGTGCCTGCGCGAGGCCGCCAAGGTCATGGTGACCGCGGGCAAGCCGGGCACGATCATCAACATGTCGAGCGTCCACGAGTTCATCCCCTGGCCGGGATTCGCCCATTACTGCGCCAGCAAGGGCGGGATGAAGCTACTGATGGAGACGGCCGCGCGAGAGCTGGCGCCCCAGCAGATCCGGGTGCTGAACGTGGCCCCCGGCGCGATCGTCACCCCGATCAACAAGTTCGTGCTCGACGACCCCGACCAGAAGAAGCAGGTGGAGTCAGAGATCCCGCTGGGTCACATGGGCCAGCCCGAGAACATCGCCGCCGCCGTCGCCTGGGCGGCCAGTGAAGAGGCGGCCTACGTGACCGGGACCACCATCGTGGTCGACGGCGGCATGTCGCTGTACCCGAAGTTCGTCTGAGGCGTCCGGGGCTCAGCCGCCGACCGGCGCGTCGAGCCCATCGCGCGACACCAGAGCCGCGTACAGCCCACCGCGCTCCAGCAGCTCCTCGTGCGTGCCCCGCTCGGCGATCTCGCCCTGGTCGAGCACCACGATCTGATCGGCGTCGCGCACGGTCGAGAGACGGTGGGCGATGGTGATGGTGGTGCGGCCCTCGGCCAGGCGCTCGAGCTCGGCCTGCACGGCCGCCTCCGTCTGGGTGTCCAGCGAACTGGTCGCCTCGTCCAGCACCAGCACCGGCGGGTTGCGCAGCACCGTGCGGGCGATGGCCATGCGCTGCTTCTCCCCGCCCGAGAACCGGTATCCCCGCTCCCCCACCACCGTGTCGTAGCCGTCGGGCAGCGAAGCGATCAGGTCGTGGATCCGGGCCGTGCGAGCGGCGTCCTCGATCTCCTCATCGGTGGCCTGGGGCCGGGCGAAGCGCAGGTTCTCCCGCACACTGGCGTGGAACAGGTAGGTCTCCTGGGAGACCACGCCGACGGTGGCGGCCAGCGACTTCAGGCTGGCCTGGCGGATGTCAATTCCGTCGATCGTGATCCTGCCCCGCTGGGGCTCGTAGAGCCGCGCTACCAGGTAGCCCAGGGTGGTCTTGCCCGCCCCGGTCTCCCCCACGATCGCCGTGCGCGTGCCCGGCGCGACGACCAGGTCGATGTCGTGCAGCGTCCACGGCTCGTCCCCGCTCGGGTCGTAGCGAAATGACACGTTGTCCAGGCGGACCTCCCCGACGATGTTCTCGGGATGGAGCTCCACCGGATTCTCGGCCTCGACGATGTCGATCGGCAGGTCCATGTACTCGAAGATCCGGTCAAACAGGGCCAGCGACGCCTGGACATCGGCGCCCACCCCGAGCAGCGACTGGATCGGGAAGAGCAGCCGGGTCTGCAGCGTGGTGAACGCGACCACTGTGCCGATCGTGATCGTCCTGGCCACGAATGCCTGGCCGGCCAGCCAGTAGATGACGGCTGGCTGGGCGGCGAACACGAACTGGATGGTGGCCATCATCCAGCGGCCGGCCATGCGCGAGCGCACCTCGAGCTCGGCGATGTCCTTGGACTCGCCGGTGAACCGCCCGGCCAGGTCCTCGCCCCGGCCCATCGTCTTGCCGAGCATGATCCCTGAAACCGACAGAGACTCGGCCACCAAAGCGCTCAGGTTGGCCAGCTGGCGCTGCTGCTCGGTGGTTATACGACGCCGGATCTTGCCCACCTTCCGGGTCATCCACACCGACGGCGGAACGAACACCAGCGAGAGCAGCGCCAGGCGCAGGTCGAGCAGGCACATGGCTATGAGGGCGGCGGCCACCGTGGTCACGTTTTGGGCGATCGTGGTCGCCGTGTTGGTGATCACGTTGTCCAGTCCACCGATGTCATTGGCGATCCGGGACTGAACCTCTCCCGTCCGGGTCCGGGTGAAGAAGGCCAGGGACATCTTCTGCAGGCGGTGGTAGACCGCGGCACGCAGATCGTGCATGACCCGCTGGCCGACCTGGTTGGACATGAAGGTCTGCCACACGCTGGTAGCACTGGAGAAGATGGCGATGCCGATCATGCCCAGCACGGCCAGCGTCAGGGTCGTTCCCTGGTGCTTGAAGATTCCGTTGTCCAGGGCGTCTCTGAGCAGGAACGGGTTGGCCATGCTGGCAGCCGCCGAAATGACGATCATCACCAGCACCGCGCCCAGGCGCATCCGGTAGGGCTTGAACAGCTGGAGGATCCGCCGGCCCTCACGCGGGCGGGTCGGGTCCATCAGCTCAGGCGGCTGCTTGTCCGGCCGGCGCATCTGTTGCATGGCGCCGCTTCCCGCGGCTCCGTGCATCGCACCCATTCCACCTGACATGGCCATGCTCAGTGGTTCTCCCGGGGGCGGTGCGCCCGAATTGGCGAGGTCCGGGGGCGGCTGACCGCGGACGCAAGATCCGAAGTGCACTGGAGGTGCACGAGGATCTGAGGACAATGGTCAGTGGTCATTCGGGGCCGCCAGTTCGGGTGCAGTGTTCGCGGGAGGACCACTAATGATGGCGGGTCGGCGAGCGGTGTCTCTCCGGCTGCCGGCTGGTGGCTCGGCAGCCGGGCCTCACGCTGGCTTTCAGCCCGCTTCCGGATCCGAGGCGAACGCGCGGATCGCGCTGAGCGGCGGCACGAAGTAGTAGGCCCCGCTGGCCGGTGTCGTGTAGCGGGTTAGTGCGTCGCGCGGGCCGGCCACGCCGGCCATGCTCTCGAGCATCCGCTGCAGCGGATCCTGGCTCGCCGCGAACCCCACGAACATCGTCCCGTGGTCGGTGACCGTCCCGTAGGGCATATTGCGCCGGAACACGTGCCCGAAGTCATCCTGGTCGTTGCGGGCCACGTGCGAGGTGTCGGGCTTGTCCTCTAGCTCTGTGGAGTCATCCTTGGTCCGGCCCATGACCTGCTCCTGATCGGTCTGCGACATGGATTCCCAGGCCTGCACGTCGTGAGGCCAGCGCTGGAGCAGAAGCACCGACCCACCGGCGCCCGGACGGCCCGCTCCGATCAGGGCCACCTCGGGCGCTTCGGCCAGGCTCGGGTTCTCGGTGCCATCGATGAACCCGGTCAGGTCACGGTCGTGGCGGTAGGGCCAGCTGGAGGTCTCGTGGGCTACCGTGGCCACGCCGGTCAGCGCCTTCATCGCCGAGCGGGCCTCGTCGAACACCACGTCGTAGGCGCTCCCGGACAGCCACAGGACCGCGTCGTGCTGGGTGGCCGGCATGCTGAAGCCGTCCGCCCCCGTGACCGGCCGGTTGAACCCGGTCAGATCGTCCGGCAAGCCGTCGGGCTGCAGCTCGCGCCACAGCTCTGGCCGCACGCCGATCACCAGATTGACGCCGCCGATCGTCGTGCGCGGCTCCCGGAGATCGGCCAGGGCGCTGACCAGCGCGCCCGGGACGGCGCCATCGCCCAGGTCGAACTCCAGGTAGGCGTGCGAGGCCGTCCCCAGCGCGAAGATGCCCAGCTGCGGGACGGGTGGAGACTCGTTCACGCCCGCGGCCCCAGCCGGACCGGCAGGCGCTTGAGCTGGTTGATGAACGCGGACTCGGCGTACACGGGCCGGCCGGCCAGCGTCATCTCCGGGTAGCGGGCGAGGGTGTCCTCGAACATGATCCGGAGCTCCAGCCGCGCCAGAGCAGTGCCCAGGCAGAAATGCCGGCCGCCTGCCCCGAACGCCTGGTGCTCAGGGTTGCGGGTCACGTCGAATCGGTCTGGGTCCTGATAGCGCGTCTCATCGCGGTTGGAGGACACGTACCAGAGGACCACTTTCTCCCCGGCCTTGACGGCCTGATTATTCAGTTCGGTGTCGCGCGTGGCCGTGCGCCGGAAATGGGCAAACGCGGGGAACATCCGCAGCGACTCCTCGACCGCGCTGGGGATCAGCTCCGGGTGGGCCAGCAACTGGCCGCGCTGGCTCGGATCCTCCAGCAGTGCGCGCATCCCGCTGCAGTAGGTCGCCTTGGTCGAGTCGTTGCCCGCCGCCACGAGCAGGAAGAAGCCCATCACGATCTCGTGCTCCTCGAGCCGCGTCCCGTCGATCTCTGCGTGCACGAGCACGGAGGTGAGGTCGTCGGTGGGCTGCTCGCGGTGGGCGGCGATCATCTTCTGACAGCGGGCGAAGATCTCCGGGATCTCCTTCTGGATGACCGCCGGAATGCCGTCCGGGTTGAGATCGGGGTCGCTGGCCCCCAGCGTGCCATTCATCAGACGGGCCCAGATCGCGTCGTCCTCGGGCGGGATGCCCATGAAGCTGCCGATCACCCGTGAGACGACTGGCTGAGCGAGGTCGGTGACCAGGTCGCATTCGGAGCGTCCGTCGAGCCGGTCCAGGGCGGCGCGGACGATCGCTCTGATCGTGGGTTCGTGGCCGGCGATGCGCTTGGGGGTGAAGCCGGCCTGAAACAGCATCTTCAACCGGTCGTGCTTGGGCGGGTCCATCCCGATGAACATCGCCCGGGAGAGCTCCAGCGGAAGCACGTGCGTGGCGGCGGTGATGCCACCCAGCTCGGATGAGTAGGTGCGCCAGTCCCGGCTGACCGCATGGATGTCGTCGGCCCGGGTGACCGACCAGAACCCCTCCTCACCCGGGAAGTCTTCGATCCCGCGCGACCAGTGAACCGGCCACTGCTTGCGTAGCTGCGCGAACAGCTCGTGCGGCGGTCCGTCCTCCCAATGCTCCCGGGCGATGACCTCCACCTGGTCGAGCGAGCGGGGGGACCCATCGAGCGGCTGGGGCATCAACTGCGAACTAGATCAGATTCCGCAGAACGCCATCGCTAGCACCCGGGACTTCCGCCCGCTTCCCAATCACTTAGGGTGGACCCATGAAGATCAGAGCTGCCGTTCTCGAACAGTTTGGCGAGCCGCTAAGCGTCAGCGAACTCGACCTCGCCGAGCCCAAAGCCGGCGAGGTCCTCGTCCGCCTGGAGGCGTGCGGGATCTGCCACACCGACATGTACACCGCATCGGGGGCCGACCCCTCCGGCTATGCGCCCACGGTGCTGGGACACGAGGGGGCGGGCATCGTCGAGCGGGTGGGCCAGGGGGTGAGGAGCCTCAGGCCAGGCGACCGGGTGGTCACGCTGTTCTCACCCCAGTGCCGCGAGTGCGAGCACTGCCGCAGCCCCAAGACCAATCTGTGCCTGGCCATCCGCGAGCAGCAGAACCAGGGCTACCTGCCCGACGGCACCACGCGGCTGTCCCGCGACGGCGAGCCGATCCGCCACTTCATGGGTACGAGCACGTTCGCCGAGTACACCGTGATGCCGGAGATCGCGCTGGCCGTGGTGCCGGCCGAGGCGGCGCCGGACCGAGCGGCGCTGTTTGCCTGCGGCCTGTCCACCGGCCTGGGCGCCGCCATCAACACGGCTCAGGTGGAGGCAGGCTCGACGTGCGTGGTGTTCGGCGCCGGCATGGTCGGCCTGGGCGCCGTGGCCGGCTGCCGCCTGCAGGGCGCCGAGCGAATCATCTGCGTGGATAAGTCTTCTGACCGGCTGGAGCTGGCTCGCGGCCAGGGCGCGACCGAAGGCTGGGTGGCCGGCGAGCACACCGTGGCCCGGGTGCTGGAGGAAACCCGCGGGTTCGGAGCCGACTACACGTTCGAGGCCACCGGGCTGGTGACGGTCATGCGCCAGGCTGTGGAGGCCGCGCGGATGGGCTGGGGCCTATGCACAATCGCCGGCGTGGCGGGCCGGGGCCAGACGCTCGACATAGTGCCCCGACTCCTGATCACCGGCCGTCGCGTGTGCGGCTCGAGCTTTGGCGGAGTCAAGGGCCGCGATCAGGTCCCGCAGTTCGTGCAGATGTATCTGGACGGTCAGATCGACGTCGACCCATTCATCAGCCACCGGCTGTCGCTGGAGCAGGTGAACGAGGGATTCGAACTGATGGAGCGTCAGGACGGGATTCGGAGCGTGCTCGAGTTCGCCTGAGCTCGAGCGACCGGCAGAAGCGCTCCACCACTTCGGGATCGAACTGAGTTCCGGCGCAGCGGCGCAGCTCCTCCACCGCGTCGCTGTCGGACTTCGCGCTCTTGTAGGGCCGGGTCGTGGTCATCGCGTGGTAGGCGTCGCACACGGCGATGATTCGGGCTCCCAGCGGAATATCGCGCCCGGACAGGCGGTCGGGATAGCCGGTTCCATCGAAGTTCTCGTGGCTGGCGCGGACCAGCGCCGCCACATCGTGCAGGGCCGGAGCGGCATTGATGATCCGCTCCCCGATCAGGGTGTGACGGCGAATGAACTGCCACTCGGCCTCATCCAGGCGCGAGGGCTTGTTGAGAATCGCGTCGGGAATCGCCATCTTGCCGACGTCGTGCAGCTCGGCGGCCTGCCGGATCGGCTCTACCTCGTCCTGATCCAAGCCGAAGCTCCGCGCCGTCTCGGCGGCCAGCTCGGCCACGTCATGCAGGTGCGCTCGGAGCCCGGGGTCGCGCTCCTCAAGCGCAGTGAGCAGCACATCTCCGGATTGTCTGGAGGCCGAAGCGCGACCGCCGCGCTTCTGCGCGTACATGCGCTGGTCGGCCAGCCTCAGCGCGCCTGGTATGTCGTGGGCCTCGGGCGGGAGTACCACCGTGCCGTAGGAGCAGCTGATCTGGAAACCCTCCCCGGCCTCGCTGAGCGCCGCCCCGGTAGCGCCGAGCGCCACCGGCAGGTCGACCTCGCTCAGATTGATCAGCGCGCAGAACTCATCGCCGCCCATGCGGAACGCGATTCCCTGGTTGCCCAGGCAGGTGGCCAAGCGCCCGCCCAAGCGCTGCAGCAGGGCGTCGCCGGCCGGATGCCCGAAGTTGTCGTTGTAGTTCTTGAAGCCGTCCAGGTCGTAGAGGACCAGGGCCAGGGGTCGATCGTGCGAAGCTCGAGCCAGCCCGCGCTCCAGTTCGGCCACGAGCGCGCGGCGGTTGGGCATCCCGGTGAGCTCGTCGGTCAGGGCCTCGCGCTGGGTGAGGCGCAGTAGCTCCAGGTTCTCTCGCCAGGTCATGACCAGGCGAACCATCACCACCAGCAGGGACAGCGTGGACAGGACGATCGCCGGAACACCCAGCGACGCGAAGCCCGACCACACCAGGATGACCAGCGAGGCCACAGAGACCACCAGCAGCATGGCGATGCCGCGCACCCGGGTGCCCCGCGCCTGCGGGTGATCCTTGGCCCGCTCGAACCCGAACCACGACGCCCAGGCGGCGATCACCGGCGTGGCGTACCACAGTCCGTTGTAGGCCTGGCCCTGCGAGTAGCTGTTCGTGGCCACCGAGGTCAGATACGAACTGTCGGCGATCCAGAAGGAAACGATCGAAATGGCCAGCAGCAACCAGGTGCGACTCATCCGCCACTCATCCAGAGCGGTGGCTCCCACGATCAGTCCGAGCATGGCCAGGTCGCCCGTCGGGTACGCCAGGTTGGTGGCGATCGACAGCGTGCCGCCGGTGGCATGGTCGATCAGCGGCTTGAGAACGATGGCTGCGCTGATCCCGCCGGTGGCCAGTGCGGCAGCCGCCGCGTCAGCGATCAGCGTCCGGGACGGCATCCGCAGGTGGTTGCGCGCCAGCGACAGGATGCCGAAGAAGGCCAGGGGGCAGAACGCCAGGTATCCGGCGTCAGCCCACGAGGGCACCGGCGGGCTGCTGAGGCTCGACAGCTCGAGCGTCCAGTACAGGTCGCCGGCTCCCCAGCAGATGCAGCCCAGGCCAATCAGGCGCCAGCCCTTCTCCGGCCGGCGCCCGCCGGTGAGCAGGAATCCTCCGGCCAGCATGAACAGGTAGTCCTGCCAGACGCCGGAGAACGGTGAGAGGGAGGCCAGCGAGGGGGCCACCGTGTCGGACAGCTGGTGCATCACCGCCCACACGGTGAGCACGGCCAGAACCAGGAGCCGCACCGGCCCCACGAGCCCAGTCAGGCGTCTGCGCAGAGCCGCAGATCCCGCCTCCGTGTGAGGCCCAATCATGGGTGGTAGGTCGGCTTTTTGGCCGAAAATCTTTAGGTTGGGCGCCTAAAAGATCGGCAGTTCGCGGTAGCCGCCCCACACGCTCTGAAGCGTGCGGACGATCTCTCCCTCGCTCGCTCCGTGGCGCCCGGCGTCGAGCAGGAGTGGCATCAGGTTCTGCGCGCCGGCGGCAGCATCCCGGATCTGCTCCAGCGTCTGCTGGAGCGCCGGTTCGTCACGACTGCTCCGGGCCCGCCTGACGCGATCGATCTGCTTGCGCTCGAGCTCCTTGTCGATCCGGAGGATCTCAGTCTCCTGATCGTCGCCCTCGGTGTACCGGTTGACGCCGACGACGACCCTCCGTCCGCTGTCGATCTCCCTCTGCAGATCGAACGCGGAGTCAGCGATCTCCCGCTGTGGGAAACCGCGCTTGACGGCCTCCACCATCCCGCCCAGCTCATCGATCTTGGCGAAGTACGCGTAGCAGTGCTGCTCGAGCCGATCGGTCAGCGCCTCGACGAAATAGCTACCTCCCAGCGGATCGATCGTGTTCGCCGCACCGGTCTCGTGGGCGATGATCTGCTGTGTGCGCAGCGCGATCCGGACCGCCTCCTCCGTGGGCAGCGCCAGCGCCTCGTCATAGGAGTTGGTGTGCAGCGACTGGGTGCCGCCCAGCACTCCAGCCAGCGCCTCGATCGCCGTGCGCACGATGTTGTTCAGCGGCTGCTGCGCGGTCAGGCTGACCCCGGCTGTCTGGGTGTGAAAGCGCATCCGCATCGACTCCGGCCGCTTGGCCCCGAACGTATCCCGGAGCTCCCGGGCCCAGATCCGTCGGGCCGCCCGGTACTTGGCGATCTCCTCGAAAAAATCGATCTGCGCGTTGAAGAAGAAGCTCAACCGAGGAGCAAACGCGTCGACGTCGAGACCCCGGGCGATGGCGTTCTCGACATAGGTGAGGCCGTCCTTGAGCGTGAATGCCAGCTCCTGGGCCGCCGTCGACCCCGCCTCCCGGATGTGATAGCCGGAGATGCTGACCGGGTGCCACCGCGGCATGTGGTGCATACACCACTCGATCATGTCGGTGACCAGCCGCATTGCCGGATCGACCGGAAAGCACCACTCCTTCTGAGCGATGTACTCCTTGAGAATGTCGGTCTGGATCGTCCCGCCGAGCCGCTCCGGACCAATGCCCTGCCGCTCGGCGGCCACCACATAAAAGGCCAGCATGATCGCGGCCGGAGCGTTGATCGTCATCGAGACGGTGACCTGATCGAGGGGAATGCCGTCGAACAGCCGCTGCATGTCATCGACCGTGTCCACCGCCACGCCCTCGCGACCCACCTCACCCAGCGACAGCGGATCATCGGAGTCGTGCCCCATCAGCGATGGCATGTCGAACGCCGTCGACAGCCCGGTCTGACCGTGATCCAGCAGATACCGGAACCTGGCGTTGGTCTCCTCCGCCGTCCCGAAGCCGGCGAACTGGCGCATCGTCCACAACCGGCCCCGATACATCGACGGGTACACCCCCCGCGTGAACGGATACATGCCCGGCAGGCCGATGCCCTCGCCCGGCGATAGGTCCTGCTCGGTGTACAGCGGGCGAATCTGCTCGCCCGACAGAGTGGTGAACGGCGCGTCGCGCTCCGCAGTCAATCCGTAGGCAGCACGCCACTCCTCCAGCGTGGTGGGTTTCTCGCCCGTTACAGCCACTCCACGCATCCTAGACGCGGCGCGGCTGGATTCACACGGTTTCGCCCGGGCGCTGGAAGATGACTTCGGGGATCACCGTGGCCGGTGAGAGCTCGAGCAGGAAGCGCACCGCGGCCGCGATGTCCTGCGGGCGAATCATCTGCTCGGCGGGCACGCTCTGCTTGACGAACTCGGTCATGTCCGTGTCCACGAAGCCGGGGCACAGCGCCGTCGACTTGATCCCTTCGCCGTTCAGCTCCTTGTTCATCGCCTGCGTGTAGGCGATCACCGCCGCCTTGGTGGCCGAGTACACCGAGAGCCAGGGTTGAGGTGACTTGCCCGCGATGGAGGCGAGGTTGACCACCAGGGCGCCCCGGTGCTCGGCCCCGGCCGCCTTGAGCATCTCCAGGCACTCGCGGTAGAACAGGATGATTGCCCGCAGGTTGACGTCGAGCTGCAGGTCGACGAACTTGGTCGCGTGCTCGCCGGCGCCCGCCCCGATCCCCACACCGGCGTTGTTGACCAGGACATCGAGCCGGCCGAAGCGGTCGCGGTGGAGCGAGACCACCGACCGGATGGCTTCCTCGTCGTTCATGTTCCCGGGCAGGAACTCCACCTCGTAGCCCTGGCTGCGCAACTGACGGGCGGTGGCCTCGAGCGGGTCCGGCTTGCGCGCGGTCAGGGTGAGTCCGTAGCCCTCGGCTCCGAGCGCCTCGGCGATGGCCAGGCCAATCCCCCGTGAGGCTCCGGTAACGATGGCGGCTCGGTTGGGCATGCGGCGCTCTCTCTGTCGCGGTGACGGACGGGTGAGCGGCGCAATCTAACGCTCGGTGCCGGCGGGCGCCGAGCCGCGGCTCAGCGGTTCTCGTCCCGGGTGACCTGGCGCCCGTCCACCGTCAAGTAGACGCGCTGCACCCGCTGGCGTCCGCGGCGACGGCGGCGCGCGGCCAGCGAGAGAAAGGTCATAACTGCCACGCCGGAAGACACGGCGTTGGTGATCAGGATCGTGCTCATGGCTCAATGATCACCGCTAAGGCGAAGAATCAACCCCTGGTTTCCCAGGAATTCGGTAAGAGGTCGGTCCCGGCAGGTCAGGCGCTGCGTAGCGAGCGGAACGCTCTGGCCACTCGCCGGCGCGTGTCGACGGGCTCGATCAGCTCGTCGATGTAGCCCTGCGATGCCGCCACCTCGGGCCGGAGATGCGTGTCTGCGTACGCGTCAGCCAGGACCGCGCGGGTGGCCACGGGATCCTCCGCAGCCGCCAGCTCGCGGCGATGAATGATTCCTACGGCGGGCGCGGCGCCCATGATCCCGACCTCAGCTTGTGGCCAGGCGAACACGTAATCGGCGCCCAGATCCTTGGAGTTCATGGTGATGAACGCGCCACCGAACGCCTTGCGCAGGATCACCGTGATCTTCGGCACCTCGGCGGCAGAGAACGCGTGCACCAGGCCGGCGCCGAGACGGATGACCCCCTCGGCCTCCTGACGGGTGCCGGGCAGGTATCCGGGCGTGTCGACGAACACGAGCAGCGGAATCCGGAAGTCGTTGCACTGCGAGACGAACCGAGCGCCCTTCTCGGAGCTGGCCACATCCAGAACGCCACCCAGGTAGCGCGGCTGATTGGCGATCACGCCAACCGTATGGCCATCCACGCGGGCAAAGCCGGTGACCAGGTTGCGCGCCCAGCCGGGGGCGACCTCAAGCAGGCGGCCGTCGTCGACCACCGCGCCGATCACGTCACGCACGTCGTAGACCCGCCGGGCCAGCGCTGGCACGAACTGGCCCGGGTCATCGGTGGGCGGATCAACCGCGGGCGCCACCGGCGCGCCCAGGTCGCGATGGCTGGGCAGGTAGCTCAGGACGTCGCGCACCAGGATCGCTGAATCGCGGTCGGTCGGGGACACGAAGTGGCAGACGCCATTTCGCTCGTGCACCCGGTGGCCGCCCAGCTCGTGGGCCGTGACCTCCTCGCCCAAAGCTTCCCGGACCACGCCCGGCCCGGTGAGGAACATGCTGGCCTCGCGGGTCATGATCACCCAGTCGGTGAGCGCCGGGGAGTATGCCCCGCCGCCGGCCGACAGTCCGGAGACCACCGAGATCTGGGGAACCTTCCCGGACAGGGCCACCGTGCGGCGGAAGATCCGTCCGTATCCGCCCAGCGCAGCCACACCCTCCTGCATACGAGCGCCTCCCGAGCCGACGAACCCGACGATCGGCGAGCGCGAGCGCTCGGCCAGATCCATGACCCGCACGATCGAGTCTGCGTGCGCCTCACCCAGCGAGCCCCCGGCGAAGCCCGAGTCCTGCGCGTAACAGAACACGGGGCGACCGCCCACCAGGCCCGAGCCGGCCAGCACCCCGTCGCCCGCGCGGGCCTTCTCGCCCATGCGCGTCGAGGTGACCTGGGTGCGGATCAAGTCCAGCGAGCCCGGGTCACACAGAGCCTCCAGTCGCTCGAGTGGTGACAGACGCTCCTCGGCCAGAGGGGCTGGGGGGTTTGTCATCACGCTCACGTGAGTTGAATTTGCCGCTTCCCGTGCCTGTCCTCCATGTCTGGGGGGAACATTCCACCCGGGCGGGGGGTTCGATTTTGGACGGGTAACCGTCGCGTCTTCTGGTGTAGTCAGCGCTGGATCCAGGGCGCCGAGGCGGCCGTGCCGCCGGCTTGGCGCTCCAGCGAGCAAGTCGTCTCGGAGCAGCGCTGATTGCTGCCCGGACGCCTTTTTCGCGTTCGTACGAGCAGACCGCGCCGCCCGACGGTCGATTGCTCGCGCCAACGCCATCGGGCGCGGAGCCGCCGGCTTCCTACCATCAAACGCATGCGCCTCTCCGTGCTCGACCAGTCACCGATCCCCGAGGGCCTCACCGGCGCGGACGCTCTGCGAAACACGCTCGACCTGGCCCGGCTGACCGAGCGCCTCGGGTATCACCGTTACTGGGTGGCCGAGCACCACGGCGGCCCGATGCTGGCCGGGGCCGCCCCCGAGGTGCTGATCTCCGCCATCGCCGGCGCCACCAACTCGATCCGCGTGGGCAGCGGCGGCGTGATGCTTCCGCACTACAGCCCGTTCAAGGTGGCCGAGGTGTTCAGCGTCCTGTCGGCGCTTTATCCGGGTCGCATCGACCTCGGCCTGGGTCGCGCCTCGGGCACCGACCCGCTGACCACGTTCGCCCTGCAGCGCGATCGCCGGCAGGCCTCGGCGGATGACTTTCCCCAGCAGCTGGCCGAGCTTCTGGCCTACCTCGACGGAACGCTGCCCGACGACCATCCCTTCGCGAGGCTGACCGATGTAGTTTCGGGCTACGGCGCGAAGCCAGAGCCCTGGTTGCTCGGCTCCTCGCCCCAGAGCGCCATCTGGGCCGCCCAGCTCGATCTCCCCTATGCGTTTGCCGACTTCATCAATCCCGGCGGCGCGGAGATCGCCGCGCTGTATCGCCAGCGCCTCACCACCGAACATCCGGGGCGCCCGCACCGGACCGCGGTGGCCGCATGGGCACTGTGTGCCGAGACCGACGAAGAGGCCGAGCATCTGGCCTCGAGTAGCCGCATGACGCTGCGCCTGCTGCGCGAGGGCATGCTCATCTCGGTCCCCACGCCCGAGAAGGCGACGCAGTGGCTCGAGGAGCACCGCCGGCCGACGGCGGGATCCCTGCCCGGTCGCCGGGCGATCATCGGTTCCCCGGCCAAGATCCGGGAAGGTCTGGAGAAGGTGGCTGAGGAGTATCTGGCCGACGAGATCATCGTGGTGACGATCACGTACGACCACGAGGCGCGCCGGCGCTCCTACGAGCTGATCGGCGAGGCGATGGGCCTCGAGGCTCGCGAGAACCTCACGCCGGCCGCCGCCATGCCGTTATAGGGGCATGATCTACACCACAATCGACTCGCCGGTGGGCGAGCTGCTGCTGGCCGGCGACGGGGCGAGGCTCTCCCGGCTGTCCTTCCTGGGCCCGGGCGTGCGACGCCCCATCTCCCCCTCCCCGGCCTGGCGCCGCGACCCCGAACCCTTCGCGCAGGTGCGCCAGCAGCTCGGCGAATACTTTGCCGGCGCCCGGCAGACATTCGAGATCGACCTCGACCTCCCCGGCACCGAATGGGAGCGCCAGGTGTGGGATGCACTCCTGCGCATCCCCTACGGTGCCACTCGCTCCTACGGGGACATCGCCCGGGAGCTGTGCACGGTGCGGGCCTCCCGCGCGGTCGGGCTGGCCAACGGACGCAATCCGGTGGCGATCATCGTGCCCTGCCATCGGGTGATCGGGGCCGACGGGCGTCTCACCGGCTTTGGCGGAGGGCTCGACCGCAAGCGCACGCTGATTGACCTGGAGGCGGGCCGGCTCGCGCTGACGGCGTGAGCCACACAGCGCCGTCCTCCGGGGGCTAGGCCCCGTTCAGCCGGCGGAGTGCGGCCTGCAGGAACCGGTCGGCCATGCCCTGGGCCAGGCCTCCCACCGGCAGGAAGCCCGGCAGGTCCAGCTTGGCTCGCAGATCGACTGCGACCAGCGTCTGGGGACCGCTGTTGAGTCGCCAGCTGACGACCATCTCCTCGCGGTCCCGCTTCTCGTGGGCGACGCGCTTGAGCTCCACCAGCTCCGTCGCCCGCAGCGTGGTCGTCATCTCCATATCGAAGTCTCGCTGCACCGGGCCGGAGCTGGTGTGCAGCCTGGCCTGGAGCCGGCTGGCGTGGCCGTCGGGGTACCGCTCCAGCACCTGGATCGACTTCACGCCTTCCGGGAACCAGTCGGGGTAGGACTCGAAGTCCGACAGCAGCCCGTAGGCGTCATCGACCGACGCGTGGGTACGACCCGAAGCGGAGGCGGCCAGGTCCTTCATCGACCGGCCACTCTACCCAGCGCCGCGCCTATGCTCCCCACCGCAGATCAAGCTTCAGCCGAGAGGAGAACGCATGGCGGGACTGGAAGGCGAGTCGACTTCGGAGATCGACGCGCCGATCGAAGCAGTGTGGGAGCTGGTGGCCGACGTGGAGCGGGCGCCGGACTGGCAGGGCGGTCTGAAGTCGCTGATCGCCGTCCAGCACGACGACGATGGCCGGGTCGTGCTCGCTGATGTCGAGATCGACGGGAAGGTCCGGACCATCAAGGGCCGGATGCGGTTCACCTACGACGGACCCACGCGACTCAGCTGGGTGCAGGAGACCGGCGATGTCAAGGGCGTGAACGGCTCCTGGGAGCTCGTCGACCTGGGCGGGACGACCCGAGCCCGCTACCACACGGAGGTTGACCTCGGCCGGATCGGGCTGATCATCCGCGGCCCGGCGGTGGGCGCATTGCGCGAGCAGCTCGCCGGAGCCCGGGCGAGCGAGCTCAAGCGGGAGGTGGAGCGGGGTGCTTCGAGCTAGATGCGTAGCGCGGGTCCGCGGGCAATGACGTTCTCGATGCTCCCCTCCCGGCAGGCCGTGGCCCTCGAGTGGCTCGGACAGGGCCATCGGGTCGTAGCCGCCACCCTGATCGAAACCGTTGGGTCGGCTCCGCTTGACCCCGGCGCCGAGATGCTGGTGGACGACTCGGCCCGGATCGAGGGATCGGTGACCGGAGGATGCGTCGAGGGGGCACTGGTCGGCGAGGCCGAACAGGTGATCGCCGGTGGCCCACCGCGGATAGTCGAGTACGGCATCAGCGACAACCAGGCCGCCGAGGTGGGCCTCATGTGCGGCGGGACCGTCCGGCTGTTCGTGCACGAGCTGCGCGAACAGGCGAGGGAGCCGCTCGCTTTTGTGCAACGCTCGCTGGAAGCCGGAGTTCCCGCGGTCCTGGCCACATTGCTGGACGGTGAAGGTGCCGGAGACAAGCTGGCGGTAAACGAATCCGGGACAGTCGGAGACCTGGGCGGAATCTCGCTACTCAATGCCTCGGTAGCTCGCGAAGCCCTCGGATGTATCGATCAGGGCATCTCCACGGTCAGGCGCTACAGCGGCTCGGGAGAGGTCATGGGCTCCGAGCTCAGGGTGTACATCCAGGGCTTCGCCTCGCCGCCCGAGATGATCATCTTTGGCGCGATCGATTTCTCGGTCGCCCTGGCCAAGGCGGCTGGAGAGCTCGGCTATCACGTGACCATCTGCGATGCCCGGGCGCCTTTCCTCAGTAGCTCGCGGTTCACGCAGGTGGCCGACGTGGCCATCGACTGGCCAGACCGTTACCTGGCCGGGCGTGAGCTTGGCCCCCGGGACGCCATTTTGGTGTTCACGCACGACCCAAAGTTCGACGAGCCGGCCCTGCTGGCAGCGCTCGCCGGGAACGCCGGGTACATAGGCGCGCTGGGGAGCCGCCGCACTCAAGCCGCCAGGCTGGAACGCCTCGCCGCCGCTGGCGCGGACGAGCAGCAGCTGGAGCGAATCCAGGCTCCGTGCGGACTCGACATCGGGGCCCGGACGCCCGCGGAGACGGCGGTCTCGATCTTGGCGGAGGTAATCGCCCGACGAACCCATCGCTCCGGCGAGCCGCTCACCGATACCAGTGGGTCTATCCACCCCCACGCTACCGCGATTGACGTGACGCGAAATGAACCCCGGGGTGGCCACCTCGGCCTGTGAGCCGACCCGCCTCAGCGGAGCATTCCAACCCGTCGGAGCGTGGCCAGATCCGCCGGGGTGTCCACATCCCGGCCTGAAGCCAGGTCGCCGCATTCGATCACCGCGGCTCCGGCTATCAGATCCCTGGCCCCGGCATCCCCTCGCAGCTTGGCGAGCCGCGAGAGCTGCTCGGGGCCGATCACGACCGGGTGCCCCGGCGTGCCCCCGTACGTGGCACGGCTACCAGCGGGCGCGTCCAGGAATCGGCGGACCACCGCTGAGGTGATGGTCGGAGAGTCGCCGAGCGTCACGACCACGCGCTCGGCCCCCGAAATCGCCGCCGCCCCCGTGCGCAGCGAGGCCGACAGTCCCTGGTCCCAGTCGGGACAGACCACCGGGATGGACCGGCCAAACTCCACCTCCTCCAGAAGCCGGTCTGCCTGGGCACCCAGCACAACGACGACGACTGGCAACTCCTCCACCGAAATCATGGCTTCGATCGCATGCTCCAGGAGCGGCCGCCCGTTCAGGTCCGCCAGCAACTTCGGCCCCTGACCGAACCGCGTGCCTGCGCCTCCGGCCAGAATCAGGCCCGCCAATCCTCCTGCGCTCACCGGCGCTGGCTCACGCACTGTCCCGACCCCCATCTCCCTTAACCGGGAGGTCCCGCTGCGCCTCCGGCCGGCTGTTGCGGGCCGGATCATCACTGCTCCCGGTCGTCGGTCTCGCCACATCGCCGTCGAACGCGACCAACTCGGGAAACCGCAGCGCCACCAGACTGGCTCCGATTACGCATCCCACGCCGCCAATCACCACCGAATCGAGGGCGCCCGTAAGTCCGGCGACCAAGCCCGACTCGATGTCACCCAGCCGCGGGCCGCTGGTCACAACCAGGCTGTGAACCGAGGTCATCCGCCCCCTGAGATGGTCAGGTGTAAGCGTCTGATTGATCGCCCCACGGCACACGGCGCTCACGCCGTCGGCCCACCCGGCGGCGATCAGCAACACCGCAGCCGGAATGATGCTCCGCACAACACCCAGACCGATGATGGCGCCCCCCCACAGTAGGACGGCGATGATGACGATCCGCCCCAGCCGCCTTGCCGCCCCCACCCACCCAGACGTCAGGACGGCCAGGGTACCCCCGGCGGCGATCGCTGCGTAGAGCAATCCCGTCCCACTCGCGCCCGAGTGGTAGATGGTCAGCGAGAGCACGGCGAAGAGGGCTCGAGGCATACCAAACGTCATCGCGTTCATATCGATCACGAAAGCTCCGGCTATCGGCCGGTTGCGAACCACGAAGCGCAGACCCTCCCCGATCGCCGCCCGGACTGACGTTGGCTCACCGCCACCCAGCGGATGCTGCGGCCTCATCGCCAGTGCAGCGGCCAGCATGGCCCCGCAGCTGACTGCGTCGATCGCGTACACCGGGGCCACGCCGGTCGCGGCGATCAGCACGCCTCCTACGCCAGGACCGATGATCCCCGCCGCCTGCTGGATGCCGTAGTTGAGCGCCACACCCGCGCGGAGGTTGTCCGGGGTGAGAACTCCAGGCAGGATGGCGCCCCGGGTGACGCTGTCGAGTGCCGAACTGCCAGCCAGCACTCCTCCCAGGAGGAGGATGACGATCACCGGCGGATGCCCGGCAATCGCCGCCACGCACAGCGCACCTGACACGACGATGACGCCGATCTGGGCCAGCGCCAGGACTGGCCGGCGGTCTCGACGATCGAGAAGCGCACCGCCCAACAGCGATACGACGACCATCGGTCCTAACTCGAATGCCCCGAGCAACCCGACAAGGGCTGGCGAATGCGAGCTCACGTAGATCTGGTAGGGCAGCGCTACGAGCGCCGCCTGAGTCCCGAGGTCCGACGCGATCTCCCCGAGCGTCAACAGGCGAAAGTCGCGGGACGCGCGCATCGGGCTGACGTCCAGGGCGAAACGCCTGACCAAACCAAACATCAGCTCGAGCCCGAGGCTTAAGTCGGGTTGACCCGGCTGTGCGCGCGGTAGACGAGCTGCTGGTAGCTGGAACCGAGCGTGCGCTGCACGATGTCGAGCGCCTTGGCGTCGGCACCGACGAAGATCCTTCCGCGGTTACGGCGCACCCCGGCCAGGATGACCTCAGCCGCCCGCTCGGGCGGCATCTTGGCGATCCGATCGAAGGCGGCGGCGAGCTCGTCGGATGTCTGGTCGTTGCTGCGGGCCGAGCGAGCGATGTTCGTCTTGATCCCGCCGGGATGCACGCAGCTGACCTGCACGGGCGAACCCTGGGCCAGCATCTCCTGGCGCAGTGCCTCGGTGAACCCTCGGACGGCGAACTTGGCCGCGTTGTAGGCGGCCTGGGTGGGCACCGCGATCATCCCGAACACGCTGGAGATGTTCACCAGGTGCCCGTCCCCGGACTCGATCAGCGCGGGCAGGAACGCCTTGGTCCCGTAGACGACGCCCCAGAAGTTGATGCCCATCAGCCACTCGATGTCCTCGATCGGCATGTCCATGACGGGCTTGGACACGGCCACGCCGGCGTTGTTGATCACCAGATTGACCCCGCCGAACCGTTCGCAGACCGTCGCGGCGTGGGCGAACACCGCCTCTCGCGAGGACACGTCGAGCACGTAGCTCTCCACCTCAGCCCCGCGCTGGCGGACCAGCGACGCGGTGTGGACCACGGCCTCCTGGTTGATGTCAGAGAGGGCCAGCCGCGCCCCCTCCCCGGCCAGGTTCACGGCCAGAGCCCGGCCGATGCCCGAACCGGCGCCGGTGATCACGCAAACCCGGTGGCGGAAATCCTTCATGACTCTGAAGTTACCTGTCTCGCATCGCGCGGAGCACCCAGGCGATGAAGCCGGCCTGAACCGGCAGCCGGGCTACCAGGGCCCTCGCGCCTCCGGGAACCTGGGGAAATTGCTCCGGATGCAGGGCCATGTGCACGTTGGCGGGAAACACGGCCAGCAGCGTGGCGATCAGCCACCATCCCGCCGGCCGCCGCGCCGCCGGGATCATCAGCCCAGCCCCGCCGGCGAGCTCCGCCACGCCGCTGGCGTAGACGAGCGCCTCGGCCGCCGGCAGGTATGGCGGGACGATCGCTTTGTAGGCGCGAGGTTTGACGAAATGCATGACACCGGCCAGGACGAAGAAGGGGCCGCAGAGGCGCGTGAGAAGCCGCATCTAGGGCATGATGCCTCAAGTGCTCGCCGCCTACGCCGCGCAGATCGATCGGGACGACCCGCTCCGTGGATTGGAGATCGGTGAGCGCCCGGAGCCGGATCCGCCGGCCGGCTGGACGACGGTCAGCGTGAGAGCGGCCTCGCTCAACCATCATGACCTGTGGTCGCTGCGCGGCGTCGGGCTGTCGGCCGACGCGCTGCCGATGATCCTGGGCTGCGACGCGGCCGGCACCGACGAGGAGGGCAACGAGGTGATCGTGCATGCGGTGATCGCCTCGGAGGAGTGGCGGGGCGACGAGACGCTCGATCCGCGCCGCTCGCTGCTTTCCGAGCGCTACCCGGGCGCGCTATGTGAGCGGGTGGCCGTACCCCGGCGCAACCTGGTGCCCAAACCTCCGGAGCTCAGCTTCGAGGAGGCGGCCTGCCTGCCCACGGCGTGGCTCACCGCCTACCGGATGCTGTTCACCCGGGGTCGCGTCAGCCCCGGCTCCACGGTGCTGGTGCAGGGCGCCACCGGCGGCGTGGCCACCGCACTCACGGTTCTGGCCTCGGCGACGGGGATCCGCGTGTGGGTGACCAGCCGCTCGGCGGACAAGCGCGAGGAGGCCCTCAAGTTGGGCGCCGACGCGGTCTTTGAGGCGGGCGCTCGGCTGCCCGAGCGGGTCGACGCGGTCATGGACACGACCGGGGCGGCCACGTGGTCACACTCGATCAAGTCGCTCAAGCCGGGCGGCGTCCTGGTCACCTCCGGTGCGACCACGGGCGACGCGCCGCCGGCCGAGCTGACTCGCATCTTCTTCCTGCAGCTGTCCGTGATCGGCTCGACGATGGGAACCCGAGACGAGCTGGAGCGGCTGAGCCGGCTATGCGTGGACGGCGACGTGCGGCCGGTCATCGACCGGGCGCTGCCGCTGGCTCAGGCTCGAGAGGGCTTCGCCGCCATGCTCGACGGCGATGTGCACGGCAAGATCGTGTTCACGGTCGGCGGTTAGTCCCGACCGCGTCAACCACCCAGGCCGCCGAACACGGCGAATGGGTTGGCCGGCGTCTCCGCCGTCACCGCCGCTCCGGTTCCCTCCACGGTGACGGTGCAGCCGGGCCCGGAGTCAGCGGTCAGCCGGTCGGCCAGCCCTCGGGCGGCGTCCTCGTCAAGAGCGCCCACCAGCAGGTAACGCCAGCGCCGCAGCGGCTCTAGCCCCTCCCCCTCCAGGCGCTCGGCCAGCGCCACCGTGTCCCGGTGCGATTGACATTCCACGCGCACCTCCCACTCCGGGGCCCCCAGCTCGCGGGTCAGCTCCCGTGATTCCGCGCGCTCCTCGGCGATTCGCTCAGCATGCTCGGCCGAGATTCCCGGCTCATCCTGGGGGAGCGGAGCATCTGGATCCTCCCACTCCTCGGCCACCGGATGCCAGCGCCGGAGCTCGGTCTGCGCCCCGGCCGCGGTCCGGCTTTCGATCGCCCGGCGGGCTCGCTCGAGCTGGTCGCGGCCATCCGCGTACAGGAACACCTCGTCTCCATCTCGAGACACGATCACCCGGTTGCCAGGGCCCGAGGCCAGCGTGTGCTCGAGGTCCCCTCGCTGGAGCTGATCGGCCAACTCGTCCGCGGCACCCGGACCGGGCAGGCTGACGCGGAGTCTCCAGTCGTCGCTCATCTCACGGTCAGACTACCGACGCTGGTCTTATTGGGTTCCTAGCCGGTCCTTCGAGGGCGGCGTAATCGTCACTGGCATGCGCAACGCCATGCTCCCCTCCGTCGACGTCGTCGTGCCCGTCTACAACGAAGCGCCGACGCTCCAGCGGCAGCTCGCGATCCTGCACGGCTTCCTCGACCGCGGGCTGCCGTTCACGTGGCAGATCACGATCGCCGACAACGCCAGCACCGACCAGACGCTGGCCATCGGACGCCGCCTCGCTCAGACGTTGCCCCGGGTGCGCGTCATCCATCTGGAACAGAAGGGGCGCGGGCGGGCGTTACGCGCGGCATGGTCAAGCAGCACCTGCGAGCTTCTCGCCTATACGGACGTGGACCTCTCCACCGACCTGCGCGCACTGCTGCCGCTGCTGGCCGGCGTCGCCTCGGGCCACTGCGAGCTGGCGATCGGCAGCCGCCTGGCTCCGTCCGCGCGAGTCACCCGGAGCCCCCGCCGCGAGTTCATCTCACGGGCCTACAACCTGATCCTCCGCCGGACGCTGAGCGCCGGGTTCAGCGACGCTCAATGCGGTTTCAAGGTGATCCGGGCCGACGTGGCTCGAGCTCTTCTGCCCGCCGTCCGCGACCAGAACTGGTTCTTCGACACCGAGCTTCTGATCCTGGCCCAGAGGCACGGGTTGCGTATCGGCGAGGTGGCGGTGGACTGGGTGGAGGATCCGGATTCGCGCGTCCACGTGACGCGCACGGCGCTCGAGGATCTGCGGGGCGTCGCTCGGCTACGGCTCCGGCCGATTCCGGACCGTCATATCGAACTCGAGCTGGAGAACGCTCGGCTCCAGTGGGTCGATCGAGGTGCGCGGACGCCCTCGCCGAGCCCAGTGCCCGACCACCTCCCGGGCGCGGCATGACCGGTAGGTGACCTTTCGGTCCAGCGGCTGGATCGACAGCCCGCCCAGCGCGCTGGCCGCGACCAGGGCGTGAAAGCGCCGGCCGAGCCGGTCCACCTCCACAATGTCGCCCGTCTCGATTCCCTCGAGTCTCACCTTGGGCCAGGTTACGACGGGCTGAGGCGATTGGATACTGAGCTAATGCTCCACGTCCACCGCGCCGAACGGGCCGACCGCCTGGCCGATGCCCTCGCCGAGATCCTCGCCGAGCCGCCCGATGATCCGTTCACCCCCGACATCGTTTCGGTGGCCAGCCGCGGAATGGAGCGCTGGCTAATCCAGCGGCTCTCCGGCCGGCTTGGAGCTCGGCCGGAGAGCCGCGACGGTGTCTGCGCCAACGTCGAGTTCCCATTTCCTGGCCGGCTGATCGGCGGCGCACTGGCTGTGGCCAGCGGGATCAGCCCCGAGACTGACCCGTGGCTGCCTGAGCGCATGGTCTGGACGCTTCTCGAGGTGATCGGAACCCAGCGGGAGGCGGCCTGGCTGGCACCGCTGGTCGCGCATCTGGATTCCGCAGCAGATCGCCGGTTTGCCCGCGTGCGTCGAATTGCGCAGCTGTTCGACGACTACGGCGTGCGGCGCCCCGCGCTGCTCCAGGCCTGGGCGCGCGGCCAGGATGACCGGGCGGATTGGCAGCCCGAGCTGTGGCGCTGCCTGCGGGACCGGATCGGCGTGCCCAGCGGCGCCGAGCGGTTGCCGGAGGCTTGCCGGCGGCTCCGGACGGAGCCGGATTTGGTCGATCTACCGGAGCGGTTCTGCCTGTTCGGGCTGACCCGGATGCCCCCGGGGTACCTGGAGGCCCTGCACGCGCTGGCCGCCGGCCGGGAGGTTCACCTGCTGGTGCTCCATCCCTCCCCGGTGCTGTGGGAGCGGGTCCGGCGGAAGCTCGGCGACGAGTCGTTCGCCGGGCCCCGCCGGCTCGATCCCACCGCTCCGCTGCCCGCCAACCGGCTGCTCGCCTCCTGGGGCCGTGATTCGCGTGAGCTGCAGCTGGTGTTGGGCTCCTCGCCGGCACTCGACGACCACCTGCCGCTGTCCGAGAGCGAGCCGCCCACGCTTCTGCGCCGGCTTCAGGCGGACATCCGCGCCGATCGGGCCGCCCCCGGGGTGCCTCTCCCCGGATTCGAGGACATTCGGATGGTTCCGGCGGCGGACGACAGCTCGGTCCGCATCCACGCCTGTCACGGTCGCCCGCGCCAGGTGGAGGTGCTGCGGGAGGCGATCCTGCACCTGCTGGAGTCGGACCCGACCCTCGAGCCGCGGGATGTGATCGTCATGTGCCCCGATATCGAGGCGTTCGCGCCGCTCATCCAGGCCAGCTTCGGATCTGGTCCGGCCGCTGCAGCCGAGGAGGCCGCCGAAACCGGCGATCCGGAAGCGGGCTCACGGATCGATCTGCGGGTTCGTCTGGCCGACCGTTCGTTGCGCCAGACCAACCCGGTGCTCGGCGTGGTGGCCCGGCTGCTGGAATTGCCTGCCGAGCGGCTCACGGCCTCGCAGGTGCTCGACCTGGCCGACGCCGAACCGGTCCGGCGACGGTTTGGCTTCGACGACGAGGGCCTGGCTCGTTTCGGCGATTGGGTGAGCGCCAGTGCCGTCCACTGGGGACTGGATGCCGCGCACCGGCGCGCCTACAAGCTGGAGGCGGTGCAGGACGGCACCTGGCGTTCCGGGCTGAGACGCCTGTTGCTCGGCGTCACGCTGAGCGAATCAGGACAGCCTCTGTACGAGAACGTGCTTCCGGTCGACGACGTCGACTCGAGCTCCATCGGCCTGGCCGGACGGTTCGCCGAATTCCTGGACCGCCTCGGGGTGGCGGTCGAGCTTCTGTCCGGCCGGCAAGCCCTCGCGGAGTGGGTGTCCGGTCTGCGCACGGCGGCCGACAATCTGACCGCCGTCCCCGACTGGGAGGCGTGGCAGCGCCTGGAGCTCGAGCGCATTCTCGAGGAGGCGGAGGACGAGGCACGCTCCTCGGCTGGGGCCCCCGAGCTGGCGCTTCCTGAGATCAGGGCGCTGATGGCCGCCCGGCTGGCCGGACGGCCCACCCGGGCCAACTTCCGCACCGGCCATCTGACCGTGTGCACGCTCGTGCCGATGCGCTCGGTGCCCCACCGCGTGGTTTGCCTGCTGGGGCTGGATGACGGCGCCTTCCCCCGCCACGAGTCGCGCGACGGGGACAACCGCCTGCTCGATCGGCCGGAGGTGGGTGACCGGGACCCCCGCTCCGAGGATCGGCAGCTGCTGCTCGACGCATTCATGGCCGCCCGCGAACGCCTGATCATCACCTACAGCGGCCACGATGAG
>DASZNA010000070.1:0-12355 GCA_035551655.1 Solirubrobacteraceae bacterium | reverse complement strand
TCAGCTTGCCGGCCTCGTCCTCGGGGATCCCGTGACTCATCAGGTAGAAGAGCTGGTCGTCGCCGACCTTGGAAACGGTGGCCTCGTGGCCGACGTTGACGTCGTCCTCAGAGATCCGGATCGTGGGGTAGGTGTCCGAGCGGGACTCCTCGTCGAGCAGCAGCGCGTCGCACACCACCTTGGACCGGGCTCCATGGGCGCCCTTGGCGATCTCCAGCAGGCCGCGGTAGGAACCCCGCCCGCCGTCCTTGGAGATCGACTTGGCGAAGATGTTCGAGGTCGTGTTGGGGGCGGCGTGGATGATCTTGCCGCCGGCGTCCTGGTGCTGGCCCTTGCCGGCGAAGGCGATCGACAGGATCTCCCCGTGGGCGCGCTCGCCCATCAGGTAGACGCTCGGGTACTTCATGGTCAGCTTGGAGCCGAGGTTGCAGTCGACCCACTCGACGGTGGCGTCGGCTTCGGCGACGGCCCGCTTGGTCACCAGGTTGAACACGTTGGCCGACCAGTTCTGCACGGTCGTGTAGCGAATCCGTGCGCCCGGCTTGGCGATCAGCCCGACGACGGCGGAGTGCAGCGATGAGGCGCTGTAAGTCGGCGCCGTGCAGCCCTCGACGTAGTGCACGTAGGAGCCCTCGTCGGCGATGATCAGCGTTCGCTCGAACTGGCCCATCGACTCGGTGTTGATCCGGAAGTAGGCCTGCAGCGGCATCTCGACGTGGACGCCCGGCGGCACGTAGACGAACGAACCTCCTGACCACACCGAGCTGTTGAGCGCGGCCAGCTTGTTGTCGTTAGCCGGGATGATCGTGGCGAAGTACTCGCGCACCAGGTCCTCGTGCTCACGCAGCGCGGTATCCATGTCGGTGAAGATCACGCCCTGCTTGGTCAGGCTCTCGTTGATCTGGTGGTAGACGACCTCGGACTCGTACTGAGCCCCGACGCCGGAGAGGAACTTCCGCTCGGCCTCGGGGATGCCGAGCCGATCGAAGGTATTCTTGACGTCTTCGGGCACGTCGTCCCAGGAGCGCTCGGAGCGCTCGGAGGCGCGGACGAAGTAGTGGATGTCGTCGTAGTCGACCTCGGCCAGCATCGGCGAGCCCCAGGTCGGCTGCGGGCGCGACAGGAAGTGCTCGAACGCCTTGAGGCGGAACTCCCGCATCCATCCCGGCTCTGACTTGAACTCGGAGATCTTCTCGATGATCTCCCGGTTCAGGCCCTTGGGGGCCTTGTACAGGTAGTTCTCAGCGTCGTGGAAGCCGTAGCGCTCGGTGTAGTCGGCGTTGATATCGCGCAGCTGGTCGTTCTCGGACAGCACCGCGCTGGCCACGGCTGCCATCTCGGCGGCCACAATTTCCTTAGTCTCAGTTTCGGGAGTCGCCATGGGTCACTCCACCTCCAGCTTGATCATTTCCTGCTCGATGATCACCGGAAAGGTGTCCACCGGCTCGTATGCGGGCAGGCTCAGCGGCCGCCCGGTCTTCAGGTCGAAACGGGATCCGTGCCTGGGGCACTCCACCGTGCAGTCTTGCTCGTCCAGAATTCCCTCCACCAGGGGTCCGTCATCGTGCGAACAGCGGTCCTCGATCGCGTACACGGTGCCGTCGCAGTTGAACACGCCGATCTCGAAATCGCCGGTTTCCACCAGGCGCATGGCGCCGGGGGGCAACTCGGTCACGGAGCACACTTCCACGATCTCGGGCACGGTTAAATCCTAGCGCAGCGGTTGGATTTGCCGGGCCCCGTGCCGGGATTCGATCAGCCGCTGGGGGTTCCACCGGCATGCGTCGACAGGAGCTCCTCGTAGAGATCGGTTACCGCGTCGGTCATATGTTGCAATGAATAAGAGTCCGCAAGGCGCCGGGCGGCCTGAACCATCGTGGCCGTAGGTCCTTGATCGGCGAGGACATGGCGGATTGCCGCGGCCAGCGCGGCGCTGTCGCCGGCGGGCACAAGCGTCCCGGTTACGCCGTGCGTCACCAGCTCTGGCGTGCCCCCTACATCGCTGGCGATCACGGGTCTGCTCGCGCACATGGCTTCCAGCGCGCCCAACCCGAAGGCCTCATTCAGAGACGGCTGGACGAACACGTCGCAGCAGGCGAGCAGGCGGGGCACGTCCTCCCGGTAGCCCAGAAGATCAACCCGATCCTCAATGTCCAGCTGGTGGGCGAGCAGGCCGAGCTGATCGCGCTCGAAACCCTCGCCGGCGACCACCAAGCGCATATCCGGAAGCTCCGCCATGGCCCGTAAGAGCACTCCCAAACCCTTGCGCGGATCAAGTCGGGACAGGGCAAGCACAACCCGACGCCGCTCGCCATCGCTAAAGCGGGCCCTGAGCTCCGGATCGACGCCCGTGGCATAGCTCTCTACCTCCACCCCGTTGGGGATGACCACGATCCTCTCTGCTGGGCGATCGAAAGTCTCCATCAGGCACCGCCTGATATGGGCGGAGACCGCGATGTACCGCCCGGTGCCCTTGGCCATCAGGTGCATCTGAAGTCGCGAGGAACGGGTGACGGGGAGATCGACGAATGCATGCTCCGTGGCCACAACCGCGGGCACGCGGGCCAGCAGCGCCGCCATAAGGCCGAACTTGCAGGCCCGCGACCAGGTCAGATGAGCGTGAAACACAGCCGGTTGGCGCCGGCGCAACGCGAGGGCGAGCGGAAGCGCCTGCCGGGCACCCTCCATACCTTCCGGCATACGCGGGACCGCCCAGAGAGCGCAGTCCAGCCTGCTGGCCCCGGCGATTAGGCGCGCGATCCCGACGTCCTCGTGGTAGACGAGGGTCGGCCGCCAGCGGCTCCGATCCAGGCCGGCGATCAGGTTCAGGAGGGACTTCTCGGCTCCTCCGTAGCCCACTGCGTCCGTGAAGTAGTAGACGTCGACGGGTTCGCCCAAGAGGCCGAATATATTGAGCCACGCAATGGCGCGCCCCGGTCCCAGCGAAGGACGGCGTTCGATGCGCGAGCGGGCATTCATCAATGCGTCCTCGAACATCATCGGAACTGTCGTGACGCTGGCCGTGTGGTTCGGTGTCACAACGGTGATCCTGCACCACCTGAACCTGGCCACCTTCGGGCTGTGGACGCTGAGTACGACACTGACGGGCTACCTTCCGCTGCTCGACCTGGGAATCGGGGACGCGCTGACGCGCAACGTGGCCGCCGCCCGTGCCCGGGGGGAGATCGTCGAGGTCAACCGGTGGGTGGCTAGCGGGTTCCGCGTCTTCCTCGTCCTAGGGGTTCTCACGCTCGCTCTGACAGCGTTGGTCGCCCCGGTCTTCGCCGACGTGTTTCACGTGCCCGTCGCCGAGCGCGGTCTGGCGGCGCCGGTCGTGGCACTAAGTGGACTGGGCGCTGCGCTTGCGTTCCCATCGATCACCACACTGGCCATCCTCCAGGGACTGCACCGCTTCGAGCTTGTCAACATCGTTGGCACCGCGTCCGCGTTGATCACCGGTACCGCCACGGTGATCGTGATGTGGACTGGGGGCAATGTGGTGGAACTAGTCGCCGTTGGCGTGCCCATGCAGGTTCTGAGCCAGATCCCGATGATCCTGTTCATCCGCCGTGCAGCGCCCGAGATCAAGCTGAGACTGCCGCTGGCCGATCGGGAGTCGACCCGCGCGCTGCTGTCGTTCGGGGGAGCCCAGGCCTTGGTGCGCGGGGCCCGTCAGCTCCGCTGGTACTGCGATGAGATCGTGATAGGTCTCATATCGTCGGTTCGTCTGGTGGCGCCGTACTCGACGGTCCGCCGGCTAACTGAACCAGCCGTGAACCTAAGCGACCAGCTGCTGGACACGCTGCTTCCACTGGCCGCCGACCTCAACGCGCGCGGTGATCGGGCCAGGATGCGTGACCTACTCATCGTCGGCACGCGAGCGGCGCTTGGTACGTTTTTGCTGACCGGGGTGAGCGTGGCGCTGCTGGCTGAACCTTTCGTCCGTTACTGGGCGGGGGCCCGCTATGTCACCCATTCCTCGATCGCCCCACTCTTGATTGCCACAGGAATGCTCTGGGCTGCCATGGCTCCGGCCGAGAACCTGCTGGCCGGCATGGCCCGCCTTCGGCTGCCTGTGATTGCGGGCGTCGTCTCAGCGGTGTCTAAGCTGGCCCTCGCCGTCGGCCTGGGTCTCGCCTTCGGCATCGTCGGCGTTGCGGTCTCCGGAGTGCTGGCCGGGGTGATCAATACGGCTCCGGTGGTCGTTCGCGGCGTCCATGCCGCGGATGTGTCGCCCCGAACGATGGTTCGCGACTCCCTGGCGCCGCCCTGTGTGGCCGCTATCGCGGCTGTGGGGGCCGTGCTGGGCAGCCGCGCGATCCTGGGTGACGGCTCGCTGCCCATTGTGATGTTCGATGGGGCGATGGGATCACTGGCCTTCGCCGCGGTTTACATGTCGATGCCTCCGGCCGCTCTCGAACGTGAAGTGGTCACTCGCCTGCTCGGCCCACTCTGGGCTCGGCGGCGCCTTCAATCCACCGCCGCGGGATCCGGAGACAAGGGATCGTGAGCGTCTCCGCACGGCAATCTTGGTCGGGCAGCCGGATCGGCAGGCTGAGCCGATTTGTAGTCATTTCCCCCCACCTCGACGACGCTGCGCTTTCCCTGGGAGGAACCATCGCTCGCGCGACACGCACCGGAGCGGCTGTGACGGTAGTGACAGTCATGGCCGGAGCTCCGGAGAGAGATGTACCAGCCGGAGCGTGGGACCGGCGGTGCGGGTTCAGCTCAGCGCGCGAAGCCCTCGGTCAACGGCTTCGGGAGGAGGCGCGGGCGTGTTGGGTGCTGGGAGCACAGAGTCGGCGCCTCCCGTTTGCAGACGAGCAGTACGCGACAGATCGAGACGAATCGGCGATCTGGACTGCGCTCGAACCGGAGCTTGTAGGCACCGAGGCGGTCCTGCTCCCGGGATGGCCCCTGCTTCAGTCCGACCACCGCTGCGTGTCCGAGACAGTCCTGGCGCACCTTGGGCCCGACGTCCAGGTTGGCATCTATGTCGAGCAGCCCTACGCGGTCTGGGAGGCCGCGGGTCCTCCGGAACTGAGTTCGCGAATCCTCAGACGACTGCAGCAGGCTGTGCGGCACCCCGCCGCCGTCGACCGCCAGCGTCCGCGGGCCGCTGAGCCTTCCCTGGACGGGCAGCCCGTTGAGTGGGAGGTCGTGCCGCTGACCCTGGCCGACCAGGCGGCGAAGTTAAGAGCTGTGCGTGCGTACCGCAGTCAGCTGCGCGGGTTCGGCCCCGGGTTCATCACTCAGATCATGCTGTACGCCCGGGCCGACGGCGGTGAGCCGATCGGCTGGGCCAACTGAGAGTTACCATCGCCGGCCGAGCTACGGAGCCATCTTGAGCAGCGATCCGACCGACTACAACCTGACCACCTGGAAGCAACGCAACCTCGTCCGGGATTACGGCGGCCGGAGTCTGCGGCCAGTCGAGGTGATCTTGATGCTGCGCTTCGGCCCGTCCTTCTCCGGCCGAGTGCTTGAGGTCGGCTGCGGCGCGGGGCGCGTTCTTGGCTATCTGTGCGAGCTCAGCCCGGAGGTGTACGGGCTGGACATCAGCCCGACGATGGTGGAGCACTGTCGGCGCACCTATCCCGACGCTGACGTGCAGCTGGCTGATATGCGGGACGTGAGCCTGTACCCGGCGAGGCCGCTCAGCTTGGTGCTCCTGTCCTACAACCTGCTCGACATCCTCGCTCCAGACGAACGGCGCCGCTTGCTAAGCGAGATCCGTCCCCGGCTGGGCCCGGAGGGCCTTTTGATCTTCTCCTCCCACAACCGTGACGCTCACGATGAGATGCCGTGGATCGGGGAGCACGTCCGCAAGCGGTTACCGACCTCGAGGGCCGAGGCGCGGCGGCGAGCGGGCCGAATGCTGGACGTCTCGCCGTACCGCCTGGTGCGAACGATTGCGAGCCTGCCAACCCGCCGGCGCAATCAGCGCCGCCTAAGGCCGCTCGAGCTGCACACTCCCGAGTACGCGCTGATCAACGATCCGCTGCACGACTACAGCCAGCTGTTCTACTACGTGAATCGGGACAACCAAGCTCGCCAGCTGGCCGAGACCGGCTATGAGCTGGTGCAGTGCCTCGATTTGGATGGCCACGTGGTGCCCGCCGGTGCGCGGAGCCCGAGCCCTGAGCTGCACTACGTTGCCCGGCCGTCCTCTTGAGCCGCGACCCGGGTGAGCGTCCGCGCAAGGGCGGCGTCGAGCGCTCCGTGCAGGTGGCGCTGGTAGGCCGGGGCTCGTAGCGTGTGATCCCCGGTGGGAAGGCGCTCGAGTGTCATACCGGGGATCGTCGCGAGGCGGCTCCAAAGCTCACGCACACTGAGCTCGGCCAGCAGCGGCTCACTGGTTGAGAAGACGAACGACAGCTGGGTGCCGAGCGCGGCCAGCTGCTTCAGAGCGAGCTCGATCCGCCGTCGGCGCCGGGCGGCGCGAAAGGCCAGCCCGGGCAGGCGGAGGATGCCGAGCGCCAGCATCACACCGGCCCACCTGAGGTGTTGACGCTTGCGTATGAGAACGCGGGCCCGACGAAACTCTCGGTCCAGGTACAGCGACCGGGTCCAGAAGAAGGACCATAGGTTGATCAGAAGGCCGCCGCGCACCCGGGGATCTCGCAGTGCGGCCCGGAACGACCAGTAGGCGCCGGAGCAAAGTCCTGCCAAGAAGAAGCTGCCAGGCAAGCCGCGTCGTTCCAGCTCGCTCAGGAGCTTGAGCGTGTACTCGGTGAGGTCCGGAACGTAGTAGGCGTTGTCCGACGTGTACCGCACCTCGTCTCCCTCCGAGTCACCCAGGGCGTGCATGTCGACGCGCAGCGTGGCCACGCCGTCCGCAGCCCAGCGGCGGCTCGCCTCCACCCACATGCGGTTGGGACCGATCCGGCGAACGGGACCAGCGTTGAGCAGGACCGCGCAGACCGGAGAGCGAGGCTGGTCGACGGGCTCGGCCAGGATGCCGAACAGGCTGGGCCCCCCCGCATCGATCCAGAGCGGCGTCTCCCGGATCCGTCGACCCTCGCTTGCCAGCTCCATCGTCTGATTGGCCGTGGGTTGATCCTCGGTCGGAGGTGCTGAGGCGAGCTGTGACGGGGGCGCGGCGGCCAGCCACGCGGCCGTGGTGGCGAACACCGATCTGGGGCTTTGGGCCCAGCGAGGATCGTCCATCATGCGCCCATATCCATCGCCGGGAGCGATCTCCACCGCTGCGCCGGCGGCTTCCAAATGGGCGCGCAGGCGTGCGTCTGGGGCGAGACCATCTCGCTCCAGCAGAAGCACGCGGCGCTGGGCAGCTGGTGGTAGCTCCAAGTCCGTGAGGTTCAACGCGCGCAGCGCACCGAGGGTCTCATCGCTCATCGCGAACCCGCCCGCGGTCAGTCCCCCGGCCTCGTCGGGAGGCGGCGTCTCTCCGCTCCATTCGACCTCAAGACGGGCGAACACGTCAAGTTCGCGTACCAGCGCACGCCCGCGGCTCGGGACCGCCCAGAGGACGAGATCGTCCACTGTCGCTCCCTGGGAGAGTGCCTGCACGGCCATCATCCCCCCCAATCCGACTCCGATAGCCACGATGCGAGAAGCGCCCGTCTGGGCGCGCAGCCAGGCAGCAGCCACCGCGATCGAATCGCTCCAGGCCTGCACTCGACCGGGGTCCCGCGGCGAACCAGCGCTGTCCCCGCTGCCCGGGAAGTCAATCCGGAGCACACCGTAACCCCGGCCGGCCAGGTCCTCGGCCCAGGCGCGGCGGCTGCGGTAGGAGCAAACTTCCTCCCAGCCGAATGGCGGACACATCAGCACGCCGATGTCGCTGGCCGAATTCTCCGCAGGCTCGTGGTAGAAGGCGAACACCTGGTGCGCATCCAGACGGAGGTAGAACGGAGTTTGCGCGAGCGCTGGGCCATCCACGCGTCGAGTTGTGAGGGTCGCGCCCTGTGTCAAGGTCACGCCGCGGTTCCGATCCGCACACGTCCGGCGAGGTTGAGTGCCGTCAGCTCGCCCCGCGGCAGCTCGGCGCCGCCGTTAACTCCCCCGGCGCTGTCTGGGCGCGCGCGCAACCTACGGCCCACTCCCGGCTCGACGCAAAATGAGTCGTCCTCACACCTGTATCCGGCCAGCTGGACGCGGACCCCGTGGAGGAAGCGCTGCGTGGCGACGGTGACGATCACGCCGTCCTGGTCATCGCGGCTGGTGACGGCCTGAAGCCCAAGCCTGTCAGCCGACTCTTGGCCCTGGGGCGGTCCCGCGGGCAGATGAAACGCCTGCGAGACGAGGTGCCCCTCGTGCTCCAGGCTGGCCACTATCACGTCCTGGGAAGGAGGTCCGAAGCGGTAGGCCCAGGCGGGGTCAACGAAATGCCCCAGCAGCTCTTCGAGGTTGTGCGTCGCGGCTTCGTGGCCGGCCAGCCTCACCTCAACGGAGGTCTGCTCGACCAGTTGGCTGAAGTCCTTGAACAGGGACAGCCGCAAATGACCCTGGAAAGGACGACCCGGATCATTGGCCAGGTGAACCGCCAGCCCATTTACCCCTTCGTCAGTGAGCCAGACCGCAACCGGTGCCATGGCCCGGCGAAGGTGGTGGTAGGCAACCTTTGGTTGCCCGCGATGATCGAGAATGCCGAGGCCCGCTCCAGCCAGCATGTCCTTGAGCCAAAGGACCAGCGCCCCGTTACAGGGCGAACCGGCGCGGCGCCACTCGCCGATCGTCTCGGCCATCACCTGACCGGAGACAGCTCGCGACAGATTCAGGTAGCGCTCATGGTCGTAGCGGCGCAGCTGGACCGGGTTGACTTCATATCTGGCCGACAGGTAGTGGTCCCGCACGTCGTCGAAATCCCACCCCGCGCCGATATCCCACCCAGTCCCGGCGTCCCGCTGGACCCCCGCCTTGGCCAGCGGATGATGCACCGGGAACTCCACCTCGTCGGGCACGTTGGCGAATGCCAGACTCTCACTGGCAAACTTGACGTTCGCCCGCCGGGCGTCCTCAGGCATCCGGAAATAGCCACTCACCCCAAAGTAATGCGCGACGCCCCGATCGGCGTGGAAAGGGAGCGCTCCTCCGGACGGCGTGCTCGGGATGTATGCGCAGTCGGCCCCTGACTCGGCGACAACGGCCGGCAACAGCGAGTCCCATAACCGGCCCCGTCCAAGCGCCGGATCAAGCCCCATCATCGCCGGCTGTTGCTCCACCTCCGAGTTGCCGCACACGACCGCCAGGCTGGGCCGCCACGCTAAATCGCGCAGCACGTGCCGGGCCTCGTCCTGCGCTGCCCCGAGAAACCCGTCCTCCTCCGGGTAATCCATGTTGGCGAACATCAGGTCCTGCCAGACGAGGATTCCCAGCTCATCACACAGGTCGTGAAACATGGGCGACTCGTAGGCACCGGTACCGACCACACGGAGCATGTTCATGCCCGCGTCACGGACCCGCTCGAGCAGATTCCGTAGCTCGGCGGACGTCGGTGCCATCCTGATCAGATCCGCCGGCGTCCAGACGGCGCCGCGCACGAACACGGGCTGACCATTTATTTGCAGGTCGAGCCCATCCTCAGCGATGTCATCCGCCCAGCCCAGCGACCGGAAGCCGACATTCCAACTCCCTACGACGTCGCCGTCGTGCTCGAGACCGAGCTCGTGAAGCACCGGCGCACCGTGCGTGTGGGGCCACCAAGGCCGAACGTCCGCCACCCGCAGCTCGGTCTCCAGGCCGCCGGGACACGGGTCAGCCAGCCTGGCACGCTCGGAACCCAGGCGCACATTCCACTGGCCGGCGACCGGCTTGGCGAGGGCGCTGACGCGGACGCTGACCACTCCATCGCGACCGTCCAAGCGGGTCCGCACCGTGGCTCGCGGTCGCTCGGCCGGCCGATGGTCGAGTAGCCGAACCGGCCGCCAGGGTCCGACCGCCGCAGGCCCGGAGGCGAAGCCGGGGGAGCGACCAAAGATCATGGTCCGGTACCAACGTAGATTGTTGGAATTGACCACTCGGGTTCGCCACCGCGGCGCGGGCCGGCGACGGCGAGCTAGCAGCGGAACCAAGGCACGGCAGGCGATGAGCAGCTCATTTTCACTCTTGAGTAACTCCGAAACATCCAGCTCGTGCGACTGCCACATCGACCCGAACTCGGTCAGCAGCACGCCGTTCAGCCAGACCTGACCAGTGGTGGCAAGGCCATCCATCACCAGCGCGGCCGGCGCGCCCACCCGGGCCGGGTCGAGCGTGAAGCGGCAACGAAACCACCAGTCCTCCGCGTCGAAATCCCGACCATCCGCTCCGACCACGGCAGCGACCGTGCCGGGCACCTGAGCTGGCCGCCACGTCGCTTCGGTCAGCTCGGTCGGATCGGTGCACCGTCCCGGTGCTGTTCCGGTCAGTTCCCAGCCTTGCGTGAGGTCCATGGAGTTCAGAGCAGCTGCTCGAGGCGTCCCATCCCCTGCTCCCAGGCATGAGCCATCGCTTCGAGCGCCGGCTCGGGGTCGAAGCTGCGGCGGCGGGCCAGGCGGAACGAGAGCACCTTCGTGGTATCTACGATCTCTCGCAGGTGCGCGCCTACGATCTCGCCGCGCGCGCCCAGGAGCCACTCGACGTGATCGGCGAGCAGCTCGAAGGACGAACCCACCATCCGAACCGTCACGAACGCGTAGGCGTGGTAATCACGGGCGTCCCCGGCGAGGAGGCGCGGCAGATCTGCGGTCAGTCGCTCGCCCCAGGCGCTGAACGGATTCCGCCGAGGACGGTGAGCCGTGTGGTCCGCCAGCAGAGTCAGGGCCTCGGCACGCAAGTCCTCCCCAATCAGGCGAGGGCCGGCATCGAAGCGGACGACCTCACAGAAGGGATCCATCACGTCGTCGGTGAAATGCTCGAGCAGACGGAACACCCCGCGGTAGTCCTCCCCCTCGAGTTCAAAACAACCGGCGTTGTGGAGGTAACGCAGCCGCTGAGCCGGCAGGTCGATCAGGTCTGGCGCAACCGTGGTTTTGAGATGCTCGCGGCGGTAGCTCGTGGCCACGGTATCCGGCAAGTACCAGGCGTCCATCTCGACCAGCACGGTGCGTCCCTGGTGCAACTGTTCGGCAATGTGCACGGGCAACGGGCGGTAGGGGAGCATCTCGTGGATCTCCACTCCGAACAGCCTTCGCAGGTCAAGCTGGCGCGGCTTGGCGTATGTGAATTGGTCTCCCTCCCAATCGGTGCACACCAGCGACCCGAGCATTGCCAGCGGCTCATCGCCCCTGGCGTGCAGCAGTTCAATCAGCACATCGGCGTAGCAGTTGGTCTCCAAGTAGGTCCGCCCCGGTTGGTGCAGCCGGTGCGGGACGTAGGAGTCTGGGCTTAAGCCCCACAGGCAGGCAGAGGAGCTGGAGGTCACGCTCACGCCAGCTCCAGTGCCGTGGTCACTTCGCGGGGCCACTCGCGAAGATCCAGGCCGTGGGCGGCGAATAACGCCAAGGTCACCCGTTCCTCGCCGAAGGCCATGCAGCCCGTGTGAGCGAGCTCTCCGCCAGCGGTCCGCAGGTCGTAGGTCTGGCCGAAGTGGTCCTGGTGGTAGTTGGAGGACGCGATCGCCGTCGGATGATCTCCAGCCACCGGCGCCAACAGCTCCCATTTCAGCTCCTGGTGGCGTTGCTGAGAGGCCAGCAGGCGTCCGCTGCGCCCGAAGAACGGGTCGTTGGCGATGTCCAGCTCCAGGGACAGACCAAGGCCCACGAGCATCTGCTCGGCTCGCTCGCGCCATTGAATCCGCCACTCGATCACCGTGTCCTGGTCAGCGACCCGGACGATCTCCCGCATGTGGAAGATCTGCATCCGCGCCGGGTCGCTCGAAGGCTCGCGACGAAATACGTAGGAGTCGCCCGTGTCGAGCGTCAGGCCACCATCCGGAAGGGCTCCCCGGGCAGCCACAGCAGGGTATAGCGGGTAACAGGCGGCTGGCGTGAGCACCATCTCACTCATGTGCTGAAACCGGCTCCAGTCCTCGTGCCGGTTCGCCAGTTCCAGCTGCGCCTCGGCGTCCTGCTCGTCGCCCTCGAACGCGAATATCGTGCCGGCAAGGTGCGGGAACGAACCAAGGTAACCGTTAGTTTCGATCTCCTTGCGCGGCAGCAGGGGCGGGAAATAGAGCGGCTCTGGTGACTCGGAAGCTGCAGTCCGTGTCACCAGACCGTCGAATCCCAGACGCACGCGTTCGAAGCCGGCGCCTCGGGCGTAGAGACCATGAACCCCGCTTCGCGTGAGAAGCCCCGCCTCGACCAAGGCGTTCAGATAAGCCTCCTGCTCAGTACTGCCGGCGCGGAACTCAGCCATCAGACATCCTTGGCGACCAGCAGCAACTGCGCATCGGTGCGGTGGATCCGCT
>DASZNA010000069.1:0-6252 GCA_035551655.1 Solirubrobacteraceae bacterium | reverse complement strand
TGTACGGCGGGTTCGGGAAGGACTGCGGGGGCGCACCCACGTCACCGGAGAACACCTGGTTCCACACCCCGTTGCTCCAGCCATCGAGGTCGCTGTTGCGCACGTAGAACTGCTGCTGGGACCCATTGACCACCGTCCCCCCGGTGAATGCCGAGTCGGCGATGAAGCCGCCACTGGCGTAGTCGGGGCTGCCATCGCAGTAATCCATCAAAGTCGTGCCGCCGTTGATCTGCACGCGGCGCATCGGCGCGGCCTGCGAAACGGCCCAGAACTCCGTGTTCGCCTTGCACCCGCTCTGGCCCGTCACATTGATCGTCAGGTTCGACAGCGAGCGCCAGAAGTTGTCTAGCGCCGTGCATTGCGTCTGGTCGCCGTTCGTGCACTGGTTGTAAACGTCGACCGAGCCGTTGATCGTCACGTCGCCGGGGGACTTGCCGAGGCCCGCGACCTCCGTGTAGTAGCCCACCTGGAAGATCAGCGGGTCGCTGGCCGACCCGTAGGTCCCTGGCTTGAAGAGCAGCGCGTAACGCTGGGTGCCGAATTGGTTGGAGACCTGCTGATTGGCGATCCGATCGACGGTCGCCTGGATCTGGCTCTGCGGCATCTGCGGCGTGAACACGTAGACGTTCGGGCCGAGGTCCGGCTTTGACGATCCGGCCTTCGACTGCTGGGCAACCTGCGTACGAGGGGCGGTCCGGGCAGAGTGAGTCGCGGCGCCAGCGGCGGGCGCTAGCCCGAGCGTGATCAGCGATCCGACCGCAGTGAGCAGCAGTAGCCGACTCAGATGGTGGCTCAACTGCCTCTCCCGTGCCTGAATGCGTGCGGACATAACTTGCCTCCTCTCCCGAATGGGCTGCCCGCACGTGATCGGCCACGACGGGCCCGATCCCGGTCACGATGCTACCCAGCCCCAGCGCCCCGGCGCGACGGTTGGGCCGAGGTGGTCTTGGCGCGAACCTTGGCTACGCGGAGCGGTCGCGCTGTCCACCCATCCCGGACACCGGATCGCCGCTCACCTGAGCCAGACGGGTGGTGAACACCAGCCCGACTCCGCCGATCAGGTTGCCGAGGACGGCGATCGCCACGTTGCGGACCAGATCCAGCCAGCCGGCGTGCGTGGTTCCGGCGACGAGTCCGAGAAACATCTCGCCGAAGCCGACAACAGCGTGGTTGAGCGCCGGCGCGAGCAACAGAAACCCGACGAGCAGGGCGGCGAGGATCCGGGCGGTGCCGGATTCGGCCGCCGTGGTCACCCAGGTGAACACGGTCATCACGACGCCGGCGAGGATCGCGCTCACCAGAGCGGCGAGGAACGAGCGGTCGGCGAGGGTATTGGTGATGACCCCGGCAGCGTGCAGGGATCCCGGCGGCAGTACGCCCGCCACCGAGGCGAGGACCGCCAGCAGGGCGAGCCCGACGAAGTTGAACACCAACGTGGTCACCCACATCCTCAGGAGTTGTGAGATCGAGGCTCCGTTGGAGAACACGGCACCCACGGGGATGAGGAAGTTTTCGGTGAACAGCTCGGCCCGCCCCAGCGTGATGAATACGAACGCCAGCCCGAACAGCAGCGACCCGAGGATGTGGGCCGTGGCTTCCGGCATGGCGGCCGACAGGCCGGCGCTGGCCACCACCACCGCGATCAGGCCGAGCATGACGTCAGCCCCGCCGGCGAACCCGGTCGCGGCCAGTGCCGCCCAACTGCGTTCCAGCCTGCGCTCACCCTCTTTCAGGCTCTCGGTCCAGATCTCTTCGGGCGTTCGATCGGGCATCGGCGCGCTCACTACCCGGAAAATCCGACCCGTATCGCGCCTCACAGGGTCAGTTGAGACCTCGCCGTCCCTCTCCCCCCGCGCATCCGTACCATGGCGCCGGCATGAGCACGACGAGGTCGCCTGTAGTGGATCGGCTGTTGGCTCGGTACGACTCCGACGTGTTTGAGCTCGCCCGGGATTCGGCTCGGATCCGGCTCGAGGGCCTGGACAGCGGAGCGGTCGACGTGCTCTTCAAGGACGGTGAGCCCACCGTGGTCGAGGCGGACGGGACTCGGCCCGACGCGCTGCTCACGGCGGACCAGGCGACCTGGGAGGCGATCGCCGAGGACTTGAGTGGAGGCATGGACGCATTCCGCTCGAGACGGCTGCGCATCCGGCACGACCTGCATCTCGGCGTCGGGTTTCTCGCCGCCACCGCCGCGGGCGGCGCCGGTCTGCGCTTCCGTCAGATCTCCACGACAGCCGGGCACATCTCGGTCTGTGAGGCTGGCTCTGGACCGACGGTGCTGCTGATCCACGGCCTGGGAGCCACGAAGGCGTCATTTCTGCCCACGCTGGCCGCGCTGGCGCCCACACACCGGGCAATCGCCGTCGATCTGCCCGGCTTTGGTGATTCGGCTAAGCCGATCCGGGCGGCTTACCACCCGCCCTACTTCGCCTCGGCAATGTGCGCCTTGCTTGACGCGCTCGAGACCGAGACAGCGCACATTGTCGGCAACAGCATGGGCGGCCGGGTCGCCATCGAGCTCGGGCTTCGCCACCCCGAGCGGGTCCGTCGCCTGGTCCTGCTCGCCCCTTCACTGGCCTGGCGCCGCTCCCGGTCGTGGGCGCCCCTGCTGCGCCTCGTCGCCCCCCAGCTCGGGCTGATCCAGCCCGCACCCCGCCCGGTCGTCGAAGCCATCGTGGAGCGCATGTTGCCCGGCGCCGACAGCACCTGGACCGCCGCCGGCGTCGACGAGTTCCTGCGCTCCTACCTCACCCCGCGCGGGCGCGCCGCCTTTTACACGGCCGCTCGCAACATCTACCTCGAGGAGCCTTACGGGCCCAAGGGATTCTGGACCCGCCTGCCTCAGCTGGAGCTGCCCAGCCTGTTCGTGTGGGGACGGGGGGACACGCTGGTCCCCATCGGCTTCGCCGAGCACGTGCGCGAGGCGCTCCCCGACAGCCAGCACCTGGAGCTCGATTGCGGACACGTGCCGCAGCTGGAGCGTCCACGGGAGCTCCACCCCGCGATGCTGAAGTTCCTCGGCGCAGATGGCGGAAGCTGAACCACGTCCTCGCTGCACCGCAAGCGGAACAACTTTGTTCCGCTACCGGAAACCAGGTATCGGCCCCCGGTTCGCGATGATCGCGCCGCTCAGCGGCTCATTCAGCCTCCCACTGGAACCAGCGGATGCCGATTCCGGCGCATACGAGGATGTAGCCGAAGCTCGCCACCAGCGACAGCGTCTCCCGGCTGCCCCAGGCGTGCAGGTCGAGGACCCCGGCGAATAGGGTCATCGTCACCCCGACGGGACTCCAGCGGGAAATGTCGGTCCAGGCCGTGCCCAAAGCACCGCTCTGGCCTAGGGTGCCGAGCAGGATCACCACGGCGAGCAGCAAGCGGGCGACCGCCTGAACCGTGTCGGCCGACCGGACCAGGCCGACGAGCGCTTGGGCGATGCTGAGGAACACCGCCCCGGCCACGATCGAGACGACCAGGACCAGTAGGTACTGGCCGACCGACGGCGAGAGGTGATGAAGGCGCGTGCCGAGGATCACCACGAACAGCGACAGGATCAGGTTCGCCACCGCCTGCATGGCCAGGCGGCTGGTCATGATCGTCCAGGTCGGAGCCGGCGTAACGCGCAGTCGCTGGAAGACGCCCTTCTCCCGGTCTCGCGCCAACGTCAGCGCGTAGCCGACAATCGAGGTGGCCGCCAGGGCGTAGGCGATGGCCAGGCCGATGATGAATACGGCACCGCCGAACTTGGAGCTGGCCTTGGAGCTGTTGGTGGTGATCAGCAGGAAGAACGGCAGCAGCAGGCTGACGACGAGGGCACGCCGGTGCTTGAGGAACACGAGGAAGTCGGCCCGGAACAGCGACGCGAAGATGATGCGCAGCGGTGGGGCGGCCGGGCGCTCGAGACTAGTCACGGATCTCGGTCCCGGTGAGCCCGATGAACACGTCCTCCAGCGTGACCTCGCCGTGCGCGACCTGGCGCACTCGCGGATCATCCCGGTGTTTGGCGATCAGGTCCCGCGGCGTCTCCGCGCTGAGCAGGCGGCCGTGGTCGATGATCGCCACCCGGTCACACACCGCCTGGGCCTCCTCCATCGAATGGGTGGTCAGGAGGATGCTCCCGCCCCGCTGGCGCAAGTGCTCGATCCGGCCCCACAGCTGGCGGCGCGACTGAGGATCCAGGCCCGCGGTGGGCTCATCGAGCAGCAGCAGGTCGGGCTCGTGGATGACGGCGATCTGGAGGGCCAGGCGCTGCTGCTGTCCTCCGGAGAGCTGCTTGAAGGGCTTGTCGGCCTCGTCCTCCAGGCCAATCTCCCTGAACCGGTCGGCGATCTGCTCTTCTGAGAGGCGGACGCCGTATAGCCCGGCGTAAAGCCGGATGATCTGCCTGATCGTCAGCTCGGCCTGAAAGCTCGTGGCCTGTAGCTGCACGCCCATCTGGGACTTCGCCTCGGCCGGATGGCGGCGGATGTCCAGGTCGTGCAGCAGCACGGTTCCCGAGCGCGGTTCCAGCAGCCCCTCGATCGCGCTGAGCGTGCTCGTCTTTCCGGCGCCGTTCGGACCGAGGAGTCCGAAGATCTCGCCCACACCGATCCGGAAACTGACTTCGGAGACGGCCACCTTGGGACCGTAGGCCACGGTCAGGTCGCGGATGTCCAGGATCGCGTCAACTGACCCGTCCGGCCTGGCGGGTGCGAATCCATCGTCCAGCGCCACCGTGGGTGGCGGCACTGGCGGGGCCGGACGGTCTGGCCTCAGCAGCAGCGCTCCATCGTCGCGCTCCTCGGTGATGAGGTAGATCTCCTCACGATCCCCGCGGATCACGCGCACCGTTTCGGGCACGCTCCGCACGCTACCGCTTTCGTCAGATGACCTCCGGCCAGTCGCTCCCTGCCAGCGTCACGGATTCCGATGAACGAGAATGGCCTCGTCGCCGAACACGGCCCGCACCTCGAGCCGGCCCCCCAGCGCCCCAACGTATCTGGCCAGCGCCGCGAGGTACAAATCCTGGCGCCGCTCATCCTCAGACAAACCCTCGTCAACCGCGTCGAGGGCGGCTTGGACCGCGCCGTCGCTCACACCGCGCCGATACACGGCCACGGCAATTTCCTGCTGGGCCTCCATCAGCCGTCGGTAGAGCTCGGCTCGCATCGGGTTCACCGGCTCCTCGGAGGACCGTCCCTCTCCACGCCTCGATTCCATCCCGGAGGCTCCTTTCCCGAGTTCCGCTCGTGAGTGAGATACAGGCGCTCCGCCCGCCGGACCATCGGCGGATACCAGCGGTTCCACTTGCCAGTCTTATCGCCGCCCACCAGCATGACGACATTTCTGTTGGAGTCGAAGGCGAACAGGGCCCGAGCTCCCCGGTCAATTCGGAGCTCCTTGAGCTTGTGCACGCGCGAGCCGTGGATCACGTCGACGTGCGGCCGGCCCAGCGTCGAGCCCCGGTCGGCCGCCAGAGAAATCGCGGCGGTCAGCTTGGCCCGACGCTCCACGTCGAGTCCGGCCACCCATCGCTGGAACTCAGGCGTCCTGATCACCCTTCGCCTACGCCTCGCATCCGCCACACTTCCTAGAGCCTCGAGCGGACCGGATGTCTCCCCTGGTCCGTCCTGCCTGCGGCCTACCCTCGGCCGGTGAGCACCTTCACCGTCCGCGCCGCCGAGCTCCTTCCGCGACTGCACCTGGATCCGGCCGACCCGAGGGTGGCCTCAGAGCTCCAGGAGCTTCGCGGACTGTGGCGCGGTCTCACCGACACCGAGCGCAGAGATGCGGCCGGCGTCGCCGAGGCGCTCGCCGCCGCTCAGGCCCCCCCTCCTCCCCAGGCTGCCCTATTCCAGGACGACATCGCCGCCAGGCGGGCCATCACCGGCCTGGACCGAATCGACATCGACACGGCGTTCGAGTGCCGCTATCACGGCCCGCGGGACGCCGACGCGCTACTCGAGCACTTCGGGCTGCCCAGCTTCCGCCCCGGCCAGAGGGATGCTGTGGTCGCGGCCCTGTTAGGCCGCGACAGCCTGGTGGTGATGCCCACCGGGGGCGGCAAGAGCCTCTGCTACCAGCTGCCCGGGATCGCCTCAGATGAGCTGACCGTCGTGGTCTCGCCGCTGATCGCGCTGATGGCCGACCAATATCGGCGGCTGCGGCTGGGTGGCCATCCCGTGGCGATGATCGCCTCGGGCATGGATCCGGCGACGGTGAGCCGGGCCATGGACGACATCCGCAGTGGACGGGTCCGGATCGTCCTCTGCT